>NZ_DLMP01000005.1:283287-425772 GCF_002479335.1 Exiguobacterium sp. UBA7533
TGCAGTAAACAACAGCGCATAACCGAGTAACGGCCAACGAACCCGGTAGCGAAAGCCAATCGGTGCGACTTCATGCTGCGGGCTGAACTGTCGAAAGCGCGGCAGATATGTCGCCAGAAACGGATCAATCTCGTTCGTCCGGATGAACGGATGGAGCAACAGTCGCTCCTTCTCTCCGGTCGCTGAGATGATGTGCAAGGACAGGCTCGCTCGTCCGATCAAACGCTGAATCCAGCTTTCCTGAATGACGAGGGCTTGAATCTTATCAGCATGAAACGCGACCTCGGTCCGATTCAACATCCCGTACCCGATCAACAATCGGTTGTGTTGCAAAACGGCACGGTACGAACCGTATTTCAAGATATAGACGATGATCGAGCCGATGTAGATGACGAGTAAGACGAGTACGCCAAGTCCCGTCAAAACGAACAACGATAAATGAGCGAGTTCTGAGAACAGTCGATCGACATAACGTTCAATGAACTGATCGATGAATTGATAGGCGGTCCCGATCCCGACGAGCGCTAGTCCGACGCGTCCCGACAAGGCACCAGCTAATGCCAAATCGCGGACAGGGATCGTATAGGCGACTTCCGCCTGTTGTTCTTCGACGACGAGCTGTCCCTCGTTTTTGATCGACGATTTCAGTTCTTTCGCAAAATCAAGTCGGATCCCTTTTAGTTCGACTTCCGGTGTTCCGCTCTCAGACGATGTCTCGACGGTCAACGTCGCAAGACGCAACAGTCGTTCGATGACGTTTTGCTGAATGCCGATCGACTCGATCCGTTTACGTTGCGTTGTCCGTTCACTTTTTTGGAAAATTCCTTTGCGGACCCGAATCGTCTCGGCATCAATCGTGAACGTATAGAAATACCAGGAGGCGATCCCGTATAAGAGGACGAACACAATCCCAACACTGATCCCGATCCACGTATAGGTGTTGATCTCGCCTTTTCGGATCGCATTTAAAATCAAGGCGGCGAACGGAATCAGGAGCGAGCGGATGATCGAGATACTCGACATCACGATGAACAGCGGGTGGACGCGCCGGGTCATAACGATTCCTCCTCCCGCTCCTCGAGTTTCGCGAATCGTTCGACTTGGGTGCGTAGCGCGTCTCCTTGAGCACGATCGAGTCTTGACAACGTGACGAAGCCGGATGCCGTTCGAATATCCAGTGTGATCAAATCATAGCGACGCAGAATCGGTCCCGTTTGGCTATCGATCAATTGCACCTTGACGAGCGGCACGGTGACTTCGCGGCGGAAGAAGATGCCGTTGCGGACGACGAGAAATTCCTCATCGATGCGATAACGCATATACTTCAAGCGAAGAACGGGTATGTAGACGATACGGGGAATGAAATAGATCAGCCAAAGCAGACCGACGATGCCCATCCACCAAGGTGTCAGGTCGAGCCACATGACTTGGGTGATCGTCGTTCCGATCAAGATGACGGCGATTAAGCCGTGTAACGGCAACAATCCGAGCCGTTCTGCTCGAATCGATCGTTCTGGCAGCGTATGCCATTGTACAGTAGACATCAAAAAACACTTCCTTTCGTTTCCATTTACGGTTAAAAACGTCGCTTGGTTTCAGACAGCGGTTGACATTTTGTTTGAATTCATCGCATATATAGAAGTGAAGAACTGTAACACTAAGGAGGAACCATGTTAACTTTTGAAGAAAAATTACGAATTATCGAGACGTTCCCGCAACTCGTCCGAAAAGATGTCTCACTGAAGCGTGTCAATTTCCAATTTCCGGACAGTCAGTACGAGAAGAAGAATCTCGTCTATCATTTACATCCGAACGGTAACGGCTTCGTCTATGCCGCTGGTCTACCAGGTTATGAAACGGACGAAAAAGGGTTCGTCAACATCCGTGAATTCTCAGAGCCTGCTTTAATTCTCTTATTAGAAGATGCAATCAAAGCACTCTCAACAGTCCAATCGGTCGAAACACTCGAAGAAACATGGGTCAACGATAACCAGTTCGAATTGACGTTGCTCAATGAAGACATCGACACGTGGCTCGTCTACGCCGGTGATCTTTTAGACGGTGCATTCAACTCGTATAAGGAAGCAGCGAATTATCTTGAAGAAGAAGGCTTCCGCCGTAAATAAGAAAATGAGCGATCCGGTTAATCCGGGTCGCTCATTTTCATGACGAGACGATTCAGTGCCGCTTTGACGACGCGTAAGTCTTCTTCATCGACGTCGAGTGTTTGGACGAGATCAAGCGGAACGGTCTCTGCTTGTTTCCGTAACGCACGACCGGCATCTGTCAAAAAAATCTGGATGTGTCGTTCGTCTTCCGGCTTACGGACGCGTCGCAACAAATCTGCTGCTTCGAGTTTCTTTAGTAACGGCGTCAACGTACCGGAGTCAAGATGGAGCCGTTCGCCGATGGCTTTAAGCGATTGTCCCTCCTCCTCCCAGACGACGAGCATGACGAGATATTGTGGATACGTCAGACCGAGGGGTTCAAGTAACGGACGATAACGACGCGTGATCTCACGCGAAATCGCATAAAACGGAAAACAGAGTTGTTCATCTAAAGCTAACGGGTTCATAAAAAATTCCTCCTATCGTGAGCAAACGAGTTGCATTTCGATTTAAATTGTATACAATCTAATTGTAAGCTACTTATTTGAATCTAACAACGAAAGGGAGTTACACACATGAAACCAATGTTCACATCATCTGCAACAGCTGTCGGAGGTCGCGACGGACGCGTCGTGTCGGAGGACGGAATCCTTGACGTCGCCCTCGCAATGCCAGTACCAGGATCGAAAAAACAAGCAACGAACCCAGAACAACTCTTTGCTGCAGGATACTCTGCTTGCTTCGACTCTGCTTTAAACATGGTCGCTCGCAAACAAGGGATCAAACATGATGGCAGTGAAGTCACAGCACACGTGACGTTAAACGAAGCAGCTGACGGATTCATGCTTTCCGTCGAACTTGATGTTCTCGTCCGCGGGATCTCAGAAGAAGCAGCGGCTGAACTTGCGAAAGTCGCGCATACGGTCTGCCCTTACTCACGTGCAACTGCTGGAAACATTCAAGTCGACGTCTACACACGTACGACTGACGCAGAATAAGTGTAGCATTTCTAGCCAGTCTGAGGTTTACTCTCGGCTGGTTTTTTGTTTTTTATATTAATTATGGTATCTGAAATAATTATATGTTCATACAGACGGGACTGATTCAAAAGTCAGTTTTTTCAAAGATAAGGTTGGCAGATCATCATTCTGCCAACCTTATCTCGTAACAAAAAGAATGACGCGTCACACGCTACTCCTACAGAAAAAGCGCATCTTTGCGCTGTCAGAGACAAACAAGACCCGCTTTCCTGCTTGAATAAGGCAGGAAAACTGGCTTGTGTCTCGCCTGAGGAAAGGGCGTGAAAAGACGCGTCATTCTTTTTTTGAGTCAGCCCCACCTTTTTATAATTGATGGACTGATAAGATGACAAGTTCCCCGGACACAGTGACATAATAGGCATCCTCGAACCGATAGCGTTCATTGTGTTCTGCATCATAGACGGTGACCATCGGTTCCGCGTTGTCTCCAATCGCTTCGTGTAGATAGAAGCGTCCCCGTAAGACACGTTCGAACGGTTCTTTATCAAGGAATCGGGCACCGTTGCGTAAGTTGATTACTTCATGATGGTGCTCGGATCGGTCATTAACGATGAAGATCGTTGACTCAACATCATCGTAGGTGAAATCGAGCGGTTCGTAGTCACTCCACTGGATCCGGGCGACCTCTTCGACACTCGCTTCCGTATCGATCCGGTAAAAGATTTCTTCGTTCAGACGATCGGTATAGGCACTGAAGATGAGATGCCCTTCTTGTTCCCCGAGATACTGGACGGTATCCCCTTCCCCATCTAATTTCAGTAGTGTCGCAAATGATAAATGTTCGACACCTTGTTCAATCTCCTCAATCAAGGTCGACAGTGGTGCGATCAACAGACTTTCGGAGTGATCAATCGGATCTTCTGGTGAGATGACACCACTTTCAAGGGCATCATAGAACGAGAACTCATCGAGCCGAGCATTACAGACGATGTACTCCTTCTCTTCGAGCGTGACGAGAAAGAAATAGAGTTCCCGGTAATTCTCCGTCATCCCGTAGAGCCGTGGATCGCGAATCGTCTGCCGCGATTCATCTTTGACGTCATACAAAAACGCGGACGTCGTATCGGTCGTTTGTAAGAATACGAGATAATTCTCATTGAGCACCCAGTAGAGCGTCAAATCCCCTTCGACATAAAACGACGCAATCTGCTCGCGTTTCCCGGACAAGAGATCGATGACGAGCACTTCCGTCTCCCCGCCCTGCTCTTGCGTATGTTCATTCAAACAATAGACTCTTCCGTGCCGCACGAACGGTCGGGTCGGTCCGTGATCCGTCAAGGCTTCTGGCGTTAGATCGACCTGTTCCTGATCTTCAAGATCATATCGGCTGATGTGGTAACGGGCGTCATCAAGACGACGTCGAAAATAGATCGACGATGGTGTGACATGCAAGACATCCATATGATCGGCGGGTAAAGCACGGGCATCCACTATTTCCATGATTAATCTCCTCCCGGACACGTACTACTTGTCTTTTTCCCACGAATCGTACTGCTTCAAACAGGGTCTTGCTGTGCGTTTAACGAAGCAGAGTGCTACAATATGGCTAGATGACTACAGGATGAGGAAGGTGCGAAACGGTGCAATCACAAGATTTAAATACGATGATGCTCGAATATGTCAACGATAAGGAAGAATACGATGCCTATGCCGACAAGTTGAAGATGCTTCTGTCCGAGCTGTTAGACGCAGCGGGTATCAAGTACCACTCAATCGTCGCCCGGACGAAGGACTCCGAGAGTCTGTATCAAAAAGTCTTACGGCAACCGAACAAATACCGTTCACTCAAGGACGTCCATGACTTGACCGGGATCCGGATCGTCACTTATTTCCATGACGATGTCCGGGAAGCGGCACGCATCATCGAGAATGAGTTCGCAATCGATCGCGATCAATCGGTCGATAAGTCGACCTTGCTTGATACGACGGAATTTGGTTACCTCTCGGTCCACTTCGTCGCGTCACTCAGTGAACAGCGGCTTGCCTTGAGCGAGTATGGACGTTTCAAGGACTATACGGCAGAGATTCAGATCCGCTCGATCCTCCAACATGCGTGGGCCGAGATCGAGCATGATCTCGGATATAAAAATCCGAACAGTGTCCCGGCAGAAGTTCGGCGTAGCTTCAGTCGAGTGGCAGGACTTCTAGAGATCGCCGATCAGGAGTTCGTCAACATCAAGAAGCAATTGAAACAATTCGAAGATGAGACGGTCCAACAAATCTTGTCTGATCCACATCAAGTCCGGATCACAGCAGATAACTTGAACTATTTCATCGATCATTCCCCGGTCATCAACGAGCTCGATAAACGACTCGTCACGTCACAGATGATGCTCGATTCCGATCAACAACTGATCAACGAACTAATTCGGATGTTCCATTACGTCGATATCCGGACGTACGGTGAACTGATTGAAGCGGTCTCGACACATAGTCCGCTCGCCTTACGTTGTGCAAAGGTCATGCCGAACCCATTCTTGCCTCGTCAAGGAATCGGGATCGCCTATATCTGTATGGCATTGACGATCGCTGGCGAAGATACGCACCGCATTGACTACTTCTTCCGCCGTTTCTATCCGGAGTTACGTAACGTCGAAGAAATCGTCGCTCAAGTCGCCCGTGTCGTCGAGTCAGATGATTCAAGAGAAAAATATTGATTAAACTAAAATTTTTCACTATACTAAATCACGAGTGAAAGAAACTACGGTATAGAAAGAGTGAAGGATACATGGCAACTACACTAGAAGTAGCACTACGCGATCAGTTGATCGTTGATACGGAAAAAGGATTACGGATGAACTACCGCGCGATCAAAAAGGACGTGCGTAGCATGTTTACGACTTACTTGACACGTAACGAGTTCTTCATCTTAAAATCACTTTGTGCGAACAGTCCACAAATTGCTTCAGCGCTCTCACAAGAGTTCCAGTTTTCAGCAAGCATGATTACGGCTCTGGCAGACGAATTGACGAAAAAAGAGTTGATCTCACGTGAGCGGAGCGAGCTCGATCGTCGTGTCGTCGAACTGCGGGCAACACCGAAAGGCATCGAGCTTTACGAAAAACTCGAGTCGATGAAGATGGATTACCTTGCAGACGTCTTTGAGGACTTCTCGGATCAGGAACTGGAGTTGTTCCGTTCGCTCTTAACGAAGCTTGAAAAAACAGTCTAAGCTGTTCGATGGAACGGATCCGGTCAAAAGCGATCGGATCCGTTTTTTAGTAATCGATTAGGAGGAGACACGATGTTTGATTTCGAATCAGTGCAACACTTACGAAAGACAGGGCAGTATGAAGCAGCAAAGGAACTCGTCCGTCAGTATGTCGAAACAGCCCCTAACGATCCGACGGTCCTCTATCAGATGGCCTGGTGTCATGATAGTCTTGGTGAGGAACAGGCTGCTGTCCCCTACTATGAACAAGCACTTGCGCTCGGTCTTGCTGGTGAGGACCGCTTGCAAGCTTATATCGGGCTCGGCAGTACATACCGCGTCATCGGTCAGTTCAAACAAGCATCAAGCGTTTTCCGAAGCGCGTTGCTTGAATTTCCAGACGCCCACGCCTTACAAGCATTCCTCGCGATGACGGAGTACAACCTTGGTCAAGTCAATCAGGCTGTCGGTCGGTTACTCAAGAGTCTTGCTGCGACGTCGTCGGACGCCTCGATCCAGACATTTAACCGGGCACTTCGTTATTATGCCGATCATTTGGACGAGATCGACACGGAATAAAGCAACAGTTGACGATGGATTGGTTCGCACAGCATAATGTAACAGCCAAGCGGACTCGCTTTTGGCAGGAAAGGAAGTTAATGATGTCATCAAAAAAAGTATGGACAGTAGAAGGTTATGAAGAACAAGGGCAAGAAAAACACGGCAAGGCAAGTAAGTCAGAAACATATACGACTGAAGCGGATGCTAAGAAAGCCGCTAAGAAGATGGCGGATCAAAACGATCATCTCGACGTCTACGTGATTTATACGAATACGGTAAACGGTAAAACAGAAGAACGGTTCTTCAATTCGAACGGCAAGTATAGTGAAGAAGGATTCGAATGGTAATCTCCCTTTTCATTTAAAGGTCCACTCAAAAAATAATGGATTCGTTTCTCTTCAAGTGAGAGACGAATCCATTTTTTAGTTATGGCTTTGCCTCTCATACCAAAGCGGTATTTCACACTGAAACCCATCGTGGTCTCGGATGATCCGCTGAACACGTCGTTGCATTGCCTCCAATCCGTCTACATCGAACCGTTTTGCCCAGACGAGAGACGAGAAGACGACCATCGCCATATAGAGGCTGTAGATTTGCCAAAAGTTAGAAGGTACTTCGTTCTCAAAGTATCCATCGATCATGTGACGGGCAAAGACGGGACTCGTCTCGACTTGAAACAACCCACATTTGACGAAGTCATGCCACGGATCGCCGTAATCATGGTTCCCGTAATCGAGGAAGGCACAGAGATGTCCATTCTTAACAAGAAGATTATCAAGATGGACATCGTCATGTTGCAGTTGATTCGGACGCTCAGCTAAAAGGGAGAGCTTCAAAAGAATGAACCGATCGAGTCGCTCGATCCACTCTGGCTCAAGCAACCCATCAACCGCTGCGCGATAGCGGTCATGTTTCGCCTGACAACGTTTTTTCCATGCCGCCGTCCCGCTCGGTGCTATCACGTCATGAATGCATCTCAACGCTCGCCCTGCCTCCTGACCGAGTCGAGGGGCTAATTCTGGTGACTCGAGAAGCACGCTTCGAACGGTTCGTCCGGGTAGGTATGGATAAATGCCGTACGCGGTCGTCGCAGTCCGTCCGGTCACTAGCGGTAAGGCGTGAGAAATTCCCTTTTGTTCTGGGATCATTAAAGCCGTCTCACGTTCAAACTGACGACTTAATGGGTCCGTCACGACCTTGACGATGTAGTGTGCTGTTGCCGTCTTGACGGACCAGACGGCTTGATGCGAGCGTCCGGTAAGCCGTCTAACGCTATCGATATCAGTCAGTAATGGATGATCTGGTAGCATGAAGACTCCTCTCTGAAGACAAAAAGAGGACGCTTACTTGCGTCCTCTTCGTCATGCCTGTGGGATATAGCTGGCAATGATCTCAAGCAGATCGGCATACGCCGTTTCGAAATCGATGTTTTCGATCATATAATCGTAGTGATCGCGGTCTTTCCACGCTTCCTCGTAATCGACGAGTCGCGCTTCGAACTCCGGTGTATCACCGCGCATTAACAATCGCTCCTTCATCAAATCGGGTGGGACCGAGACGAAGATCGTGATGACTTGGTCACCAAACAGACGTTTAAAGTTTGCTGCTCCTTTTGGATCGATGTCCTTGATGACGATTTGATCTTGCTCGAGGACATCGACATACGCTTGCCGTGGTGTTCCGTACCACGCGCGGTGAACATGGGCGTATTCGATGAACCCGTCCTCTTGGATCAGTTGCTGGAACGTCTTGACGTCGACGAAGTGATAGCTTGCTCCATCAATTTCCGTCGGACGTTTCGGTCGTGTTGTCACGGACGGGATGAACCGGACGTGTGCGTATTCCGTCCGCAGACGTTTGATTAGGGAAGACTTTCCGCTGCCCGATCCACCAATCAAGAGAATGATTTTACCTGACATCGTTTTCCCCCTATTGTTGTGTCGTGAAATAACCTGTAAAGCGGAGCGCGAACTGTTCTAGTTCACTATCAACGACCGTCCCGTATATTGGTCGGATGACGATCAAGTAGCGTTCATACGAGATGATCCGGGACGTCTCATTACGTGTCATCTGGACTTGAGCTTCCGGGTAACTCTCAACATAGTACCAATCGACCGCAATCCGTTCATCGGATGGGGTCTCATAGATCCAAGTCACCGTCGTTCCATTAGCAGGAAGGGTGCTTTTCAAGGTGAAGCGCTGAATCTGCTTCAATTCACGTTTCGCTGATGCAAGTCCTGCCTCATAATCCGCAGGGCGCATCGGTGTCGTCGTCACTTGTTTCGGTTTTGGTTCCGGCAAGCGGGCAAATCCGAGCTGGAGACCGACGAATAAAGCGACGAGCGACAAACTGATGACGAATACGTATTCCTTGCGCATCCCTTCCTCCTCCTCATCCTTCGAGTGTGTCGCGCATTCCTTTTGGATCATTGACGATGACGGCGTCAACACCGATCGTTTGCATCTGACGGACATCGTCGATCGTCTTCGGGGTATAGACCCGAACCGTGACGTCTTTTGCGTGAGCGAACGCGACATCCGCCTCCGTCACGCGTCGGTAATCGGGATGAATCCCTGTCGCACCGATCCGGAGGGCTTGTTCTTCCGGATGATAGATCGGATACGGATACAGAATCGCCGTCTCGACGCTCGGGTCAAGCTTGCGAATCAGAGCAACCGAATAATGGTTGAACGAACTGAACAACAACCGATCCGTCGCAATGCCGTGCGCCGCGCAACGCTCGAGGACATACGCTTCAATGCCATCATAGCGAATCGTATCCGTCTTCAGCTCGATGTTGAGCCGCAGTGTCGCTGGTGCGAGGATTGCTAGTACTTCGTCAAGCGTCGGAATCTTCGTCTTGAGCGCTTCCCCTTTGAAACGTGCTCCGGCATCGAGTGCTTGCAGTTCAGCGACCGTCATGTCGATCACACGCCCTGTCCCGTTCGTCGTCCGGTTGACAGTCTCGTCATGAATGATGACACCAACACCATCCTTTGAGAAATGGACATCGAACTCGACACCATCGACTTCGTCTTCGATCGCAGCGGCGATTGCTTCAAGCGTGTTCTCAGGAAAACGGTCACTGACACCGCGGTGTGCAAACCATAACATCAGAGTGCCTCGACGACACGCGTGTATTTCTTCGTCAAGTAGTTGACGAGGGGTGCGACCGAGATCGATTGACCCGTTGCTGCTTCGATCAGTTCAGCCGGTGTCTTCGATTTCCCGTGACGGTGAATGTTTTCTTTCAGCCAGCTTTTGATCGGTGCGAGTGTACCAGCTGCAATCAGACCATCGACGTTTTCGACGTCACGACGAAGCGCTTCGTTCAATTGTGCTGCATAGACGAGACCAAGCGCGTAACTTGGGAAGTAACCAAACGAGCCTCCTGACCAGTGGACGTCTTGTAAGACCCCTTTATCGTCACTCGGGACATCAACGCCGAGATACTCTTTATAGAGACGGTTCCATTCTTGCGGGAGATCCTTCACTTCGAGTTCTTTCGTCATCAGGCGCTTTTCAAGCTCATACCGAATGATGATATGAAGGGCATATGTCAATTCATCGGCTTCGATCCGAATGAGTGACGGCTTGACTTCGTTGACCGCTGCGTAGAAGCGTTCGAACGGGACATCAGCAAGCGACGGGATTGCTTGTTGTAGACCATGATAACGTGCTGATAAGAAGCCTTGATTACGTCCGATGAAATTCTCGAAGAACAGTGATTGTGATTCGTGGATCCCCATCGAAGCACCTTCACCGAGACCGAGAGAATCGAGTTCCGGTTCGATACCTTGCTCATACGTCGCGTGTCCGGCTTCATGCATCGTGCCGAAGACGGAGTTACGGTAGTCGTTCTCATCATATTTCGTCGTGATCCGCGCATCTTTCCGGTTGATCGTCGTTTGGAACGGGTGAACCGTCTCATCCAATCGACCGGACGTGAAGTCATAACCGATATCACGGAGCCATTCTTGATTCAAGGCAATCTGTGTCTCGCGGTCCGCTGACCAATCAAGCGTCGGGAAGTCTTTTCCTTCGAGTTGACTGAGCAAACCAATGATTGCTTGACGAAGTTCCGCAAACAATGGATCGAGTGTTGCGACCGTCATCCCTGGCTCATAGTCATGCAACAATGCGTCGTATGGATGCGCGTCATAACCCCAATACTCAACAAACTGGCGTTCCATCGCGACGATTTTCTCGAGATATGGTTCAAACATCGACCAATCATTCGCGTCCTTCGCCTTTTCCCAGACACTCTCGGCTTCCGAAATCAGCGTGATGAACGTTTGATACTCGGCTTCTGGAATCTTCGAGTCGCGATCGAATGCTTCTTTTGCTTTCGTGAACGAGATCGCTTCGATGCCCGTCAGCGTCTCTTGCTCCATCGCTGCCAGTAATTGTTGGTACGTTTTTCCTGTCCGGCGACGGAAGCTCTCTGTTGAGAGGAATCCGATTGAAGCGGAACGGTTCGCTGCACCTTGATCCGGCATGTATGTCCGCATATCCCAGTATAGTAATGCGACGGCTTCTTCGTATGCGCGAAGACCATCAAAATGGTCGCGCCATTGTTGTGTCGTTGACATGATTAGAGACCCCCTTGAAGTATGTAACAGTGTAGCATTTTTAGCATATCACAAAATGTTCAAAACTTTCACACACGAATGATTTTTGAAACTTTTCCCGTCAGATGAGCGTATAATGAACATACGATCAAGCAGAGCGAAAGGAAGTGGCAACAGTGAAGACAGACGCTGAGTTAGCCGATTTGATTCAGTTGAAGGAAGCGGGACCGGTCTGTACGATCGAACATCTCCCAAAAGAGCTCGACTGGATCGGCACCGGTCGTAGCGCCTATGTATTCCGGGTTCGTGGCACCGACCGCGTCATCAAGAAGTTCTATCCGTCATTTCGTCCTCTCGCTGAGTTAGAAGGCGGCATTTATGAACAACTGACGACGTTTTCGACGTATGCGAGGATGTTCGAATATGGACCCGATTACCTTGTGCTCGAATACATCGAGGGACAAACGTTATTCGAATGCCTCGTCAGCGGGACCTATATTCCAGAATCCGTCTTAACGACAGTCGATGCAGCACTAGCAGAGGCACGCGCCGTAGGTCTTAATCCATCAGATATTCATCTACGCAATATTTTGTTAACGGCAAATGGAACACGGATCATCGATGTCGCAAGGTTCCGTCAAACCGAACCGTGTACACAATGGGATGATTTGAAGAAAGCCTACCAGTATGTCTATGCAAAACCGTTCTTCCCGAAAAAACTGAGCGAGACGTTCCTCAATACGATCGCTGATGTCTATAAGGGACGCTTGTTCGAATCGATTCGAAAGACCGGTTAATTGAAAACGCGATGCTCCTCCTTGTGAGGAAACATCGCGTTTTTTCGTTGATTATTGGACGCGATGTGAGACAGCATCCGCAAAACGAAACGTATTCTTACCGTCTTTTTTTGCGGCATATAACGCACGGTCTGCCTGTTGAATGATCGTTTTTAGCTTAATGGTTTCATCATCAAACAGCACGATCCCGATGCTGGTCGAGACAGCGTATGGCGTCTGCCATGTTCCAAGTTTCTGAAGGAGCTGCTGCGCAATTCGTTCGTACTCCTTTTTCGTCTTCTGATGGGTGAAACGAATCAAGAACTCGTCTCCCCCGATCCGGACAGAAAACGCGTCTTCATAAGAACGTGTACTATCCTGTAGTCGTTTCGCGACGTCGATCAAGACTTTGTCGCCGGTCTCATGCCCATACACGTCGTTCACTTGCTTGAATCCGTCGAGATCAAGATAAAACAGCGCACCGGAATGTTGCTGTTCCTTTTCCCACTGTCTCGTCAAATAACGTCGGTTATACAATTGTGTTAGCGTGTCCTTCCAAGCAAACTGTTCGAGCTCAAGGTAATACGAAAACAGTTTCGCGATCCGTTGGAGAAGTTGAATGCTCTTCTCTTCGAATTGACTTGCTTCATCATGGACAGCGCACAACGTACCAAAGGTTTGACCATTCGTTAAACTGATTGGAATCCCGAGATAGGACTCGATCTGTAACGCTTTTAATGCGTCCTGCATATCTTCTAAGCGCTCGTCATCGCTAATGGACTCATACCAGATGGGTTCGTTCTGTTCGAAATTGATGTGACGACAAAGTGTCTTTTCCATCTCAAACACTTGTCCTGCTCGAATCTCGATTCGTTGATGATCATTTGAGAGTCGTAAAATCATCTGTTGGTTTTCTTCGATCGTCGTTAAATATAACAATTGATCAGGTAGAATCTCTTTCGCTAATTCCAATACATCATCTGCCAGTTCGTTAAAATTCCGATACAGTGTCATTTCTTGCAACGTATCACACCTCATTCGTTATTCGTTCTTTTTAGATCATATGTTTCACGAAGCAGCCCATCGATTGCACAATCCTTATATTTTCCAGTCGTATTGCGAATCATCACCCATACACTCCTTCTTGAATCATACCGACCTTCTGCATGATTCCTCCTGGAGCTTTATCGATATTATGGGCGACTGAAACCTTATAAAGGAGCATTTCTTGAAAACCAAAGACAAGGACTGCAGCTAATGCCTCACTACCATTTCCATTGTTCCACAATCCGTTCTAAACATCGCTTCCGTATCAGCCAGTCGGATTTTTCGTAATCGGAGCCGTTTAGTATGTAATGCCGTACTCCCTTGAAACCGATTCATTTTATTTTAACAGCAATGAGGTATTTGAAATAAAATCATTTTGAATAAACAAGTCGAAAGACGATCATGCTTGCGACAGCTAATAGACGTATATTCGTCTCACAATCAAAGTCAAGTTGCGCCCCGTGTCGTGAACCCGTCGCAATGCAGTCCCCGTTTTGATAAACGCCGATCTTTCTTTTGACTGTTGAGGAACGAATTTGATACTCCTGACCGGCATACGAGACGAGTAAGACTTCTTGTAGTCGCAATTGCTGACGAAGTGCCGGATCGGTACGGATTGTACCGACGTCACGTCCATCTTTACGAATCACGAAATGTGTCGTATTGCGAAGCCATTCCGTTCTCGTTTCTTTAATTTGAAGACGGGTTCCTTCTCCGTCGAACGTTACATCGAGGAAAAACGATTCAAACTTCTTGAAGCGCACAAGGATCGCCTGCCACCACGTGGCATAACGTCGTGAGAACGTCAGCCATTGTTCATGCGCGAGAAAAACCGTATTCGTCTTTTGGGTCGCCCGGTCCGCTAAGTGAACGGACACCCCTGCCTCTCGTCCACGATAACGCAAATCACGCCTGATTTGCCACCATTCGACTCCACCGATCAAGAAAGCGACGCCCGTTAAACCAAGTAATCCATACAACTCACGTGGAGCGAGTTCCCCTGTCATCAGGTAACGTCCGATCAAAGCGAAAAAGCATAAAACAATCAATAATAGACTCTGCACCATAAACCTTCCACACCTCCAGCTTTATTTTTCCATAAAACGTCAAAAAAGTCCTCCTTTCACATGGAAAGGAGGACTAAATCAGAGGGTCGCGGCGACTTCTTGTAAATCATCCGCTGTCTCAGCAATCGCTTCTGCAATCTTACGCATGCCTTCGATCGTGCCGGCGACATCCTTCGTATCAGTCGATAGTTCATGAATTTGCCGCGAGACATTGTCGGTCTGTTCCGAAATCCGTGAAAAGGCACGGACGACTTGTTGCATCTCTGTCGTCGTCCGGACGACCGCTGTCTCCGTCGTTCCCATCCGCTCTGAGACGACGAGCATCTTTTGCGTAATCTCTTGGGCGATCCGCGACGTCTCTGTTGCCGACTGTTTACTCTCTTCGGCAAGCTTCCGAATTTCTTGCGCAACGACGGTGAACCCGCGTCCCATCTCCCCGGCACGTGCCGCTTCGATTGAGGCGTTCAAACTGAGTAGATTCGTCTGATCAGAAATCGTCGTCACCATCCCAGCGATCCGTTCGATTTCCTGCGACAGACGGGACAGTTCAGCGACTTGTTCGGTCGTCCGTGATAAATCTGCAACGACATGCTCAAAGCGCCGTGTCTCTTCTTCAACCAGGACGACACCCGCTTCTGCTTCACTGACCGCTTCCGTCAACTGGATCGAAATCGCGTTTGTCGTCGTTGAGACGTGTTTAGCGTGCCGTTCAATCTCTTGGAAGTTCGCTGACGACTCCTCACTCATAGCAGCGAGTTCCTCGGTCGATTTTTGAACACCATCCCCGACGTGTTGTTTTGCTGTCGCGATCGCTTGGCGTTCTTCATCGATTTGATCCTCATACATCGTCATGACAATCTGTTGTTCGAGGTTGAATAGTTTTCCCGCTGCCCGCATGATTCGGACACGCTCTGCTTCCGGCCAAGCACTGTCGTCAATCTTCTCGCTGAGAACGTTCCAGACTTTCTGGAAGGCAGCGATGTACCATTTATTGTGCAAACCGATCCGAACATGCCGTTCAGCAATCCGGCGCCGGGCTTCGATGTAGTCCATTGTCACCTGACCATCGAACATTTGTAAGATGTGCCGAGCGAGGGTGCCTTTCAATCGTTCGAGTGTCGAATGTTTTTCAATCAACTGACGGAGAGACGGAACCCGGACTAACTCCTCGTAGAACGCATCGACCATGCTCGGCATCCAACGGGAAACATCCTCGCGGATGACTCGTGCAATTTGTAAATCGATGGCGTGTAGACCGATTAGACGTAATTGTTCATGTAAAGATGCTGGAACATTCAATATGACATGAGAGCGTTCGACTTCAATGAGCGCGTCAAAGGAAGGTGAAGGTGATTTCTTAAACCAATTCATATATTCATCTCCTTGTTTTTAATTTCACTTCACCTCTTATATCGTCACCGTTGATTGACCTTTAAAGGGAAACGTTAGTCTCTTTCTACATATCATGGTAATTGCATGTTGGAATATTCCGGATATTTTGAAGTTCATACGATCATTAATCATGTAACTGTAATACTAGGTTTCTCATTGTTACTTCCCGGAAATATAAGAGCTATGCGCGTAAGAAACTTGAGATGAAGCTTTGCTATTCATGAACATCTCAAACTTGAAAGATTAATTTTGGGAGAGGTAGTGCTGATTATGGAAAAAACAAATAAAGGCTTTTCATCCCACTTCCGAGCGGAAGCGGACGGTGCGGGTCGTAACATTTCATGGAGTTCAATTTTTGCCGGTGTGGTATCATTCTTATCTTTATTGATTCTTTTCAGTCTGATTGGATCGGCGATCGGTCTCGGCGTCACGGACGTCACGTCGAATAACCCGTTCGATGGCGTCGGAACAGGCTTGATCATCTGGGCGATTCTGTCATTGCTCATTTCGTTATTCGTTGCCGGATTCGTTTCTGGTGTGACGTCAGCTCGAGCCGGTCTCATTCACGGATTTTTGACTTGGTCGACGAGCGTCATCCTCTTGTTCGCTCTCTTGACGTTTACGACCGTCAATACGTTACAATCGGTCGGTTCATTACTCGGAACAGTCGGTGGAGCTGCCGGTAGCGGCATCGGGTCTGTCGCGTCGACTGCAAAAGACGCTGCGACGAAAGGGTTCGACTCCGTTACGAAAAACGTCTCAGATATCGATACGAAGGAACTCGATGGAAACGTCGAAGAAATTCTTAAGGATACAGACATCAAAGAATTACAACCTAATTACCTGCAAGGTCAACTGGATGCTGTCAAAGATGACGTTACGGCTGCCGGTAAAGAGGCTATTACGAAACCAGAAGACTTCGACAAAATCGTTCAGGATCTTGGTGATTCATTGACAGCACGATCTGAGAAAATCGAGAAATCCGTCGATGAAAAGAAAATCGCTGACGCTGTTGCGAAGAACACGGATCTTACAGGCGCCGAGGCAGATAAAGCGACGCAAAACATTGTCGATGGTTTAAACACGGCAACAAAAGAAACAACGCAACAAATCAATAATGCGAAACAAACACTTGACGAGACATCAGCTGACTTGAAGAAAACGGTTCAAGATGTTCGTCAGCAAACGGAACAAGCGACACAAACGGCATCGAAAGTTTCGATCTGGGCGTTCGTCGGTCTCCTTCTGACACTGATCTTCACGTCGTTCGCTGGGATTGTCGGTTCACGCGTCGCAACACGCGGTCGTGTCATGAATAAATAATGATTCCTTCTAAAACTGATTCCGCCATGGCGGAGTCAGTTTTTTTGTATGGTAAGACACTCTCATTGACTGCCCATGAAATTTCCTGTTACATTATTACCTAACGACCGTTAGGAAGGTGATTTATCTGAAAGCGCAACAATTGTTACAGACGAGCATCCATCATTTTGCAGCGCATGGTTATGAAGGAGCATCGCTACAAGAGATCGCTACAGAAGTCGGTATCAAAAAACCGTCCATCTACGCGCATTATAAAGGCAAAGACGACCTCTTTCTGCAAGCGACGACATATGCCTTGCAGGAACAAAAGCGTCGTTTCGCTACGTATTTCACAAAAACACGACAGCAACCGCTCGAGCAATCCTTGCACGGCTTCTTCGATTGGTTCATTTTAGAGCAGCAGGATGATGTCCTGATGCGATTCATCCTTCGGGCAGCCTATTTTCCACCAGAAAAACTCGAACAAGAGATGACCGATCGCTTCAACCCGTTCTTCGATTCACTGCATGATTTATTGACGCGTCTGTTACGCGAACGTGACCGAACGGAACAGATCCTCTATTCGACGGATTATAAAAGTGCAGCGCTTGCTTATTTGACGGTCGCTGAAGGTACGCTGACAGAACTTGTCTATAACGGCGTCGACGCCTTTCATGCTAGACAGCAAGCCGTATGGCCAATCGTCTGGCGTGGCATGTCGAAAACGATTCCAAACAATTGAGGTGACCTATGCAAAACAATACATTGATTTTAAGTACACTCCTGCTCAACTTATTCATCGCTTTTCTCGGAATCGGACTCGTCATTCCTGTCACACCAACGATCATGAATGAGTTAAGCATTTCCGGGGCGACGGTCGGTTACATGGTATCTGCCTTCGCCTTCGCGCAATTGATTCTGTCCCCGCTTGCAGGACGTGCCGTCGATAAGTACGGACGCAAGCCAATGATCATTATCGGTTTATTCATCTTTAGCATGTCTGAGCTCTTGTTCGGTCTCGGTCAACAGGTCGAAGTCCTGTTCGCGTCGCGGATTCTCGGTGGTGTCAGTGCGGCCTTCATCATGCCAGCTGTCACCGCTTTCATCGCTGACATCACGACGAACGAAACCCGTCCGAAAGCGCTTGGCTATATGTCTGCCGCCATCTCGACCGGTTTCATCATCGGACCCGGGATCGGCGGGTTCCTTGCTGACCTCGGCACGCGGACGCCGTTCTTCTTTGCTGCCGCGTTCGGTCTGACGGCAATGGTGTTATCTATCTTTACGCTCAAGGAACCTAACCGTCATTATGAGGCGACGACCATCAAACAACAGACGGGTTTTCGGAAAGTATTTAGTCCACTCTATTTCATCGCTTTCCTAGTCCTATTGATCTCGTCGTTCGGCCTCGCCTCGTTCGAGTCCTTGTTCGCGCTTTTCGTTGACCGGAAGTTCGGTTTCACGGCGAAAGATATCGCGCTTGCGATCTCCCTTGGTGCGATTGTCGGCGTCATCGTCCAAGTCGGGCTGTTCGATCGTTTGACACGTTGGTTCGGCGAGATTCGCTTGATCCGATACAGTTTGATTGGTTCGACGTTGCTCGTCGTCTTAATGACGTTCGTGACGAACTATGTCTCGATCATTCTCGTGACGATGGTCGTCTTCGTTGGCTTTGATTTGATGAGACCAGCCGTCACGACCTATCTTTCGAAGATTGCCGGGGATGAACAAGGTTTTGTCGGTGGAATGAACTCGATGTTTACGAGTATCGGAAATATTCTCGGACCGATCGTCGGCGGATTATTGTTTGACGTCAACCTCAACTATCCGTTTTATTTCGCGACGATGATGCTTGCGGTCGGTATTTTACTGACATACTTCTGGCATGCACCACGCACTGAAGTAACTGAAACGGATCGTTTGTCTTCTTAAAAAACAGCCCCGTTCCCATCACTGGAAGCGGGGCTGTCGTTATGTCAGCAATCGTTCGTGTAATTGTTCAGGCGTCGGTACCGTATAGGTCGCAACCGTCTCATTTGGTCGTTCGTTGATCAGACATGTGGCAATACCCGCACGATGTCCCGCTAAGACGTCGAGTTCCCGGTCTCCGATCATGATCGTCTCGTCTAGAGCCATCTGATGCCGATTAATCAAGCACGTGACAGCTTCCGGATCCGGCTTACGGACGAAGCCATGTGCTGCAGTCAGGATGTCTTGAAAATGATGCGTCAATTCGTGTTTTGCAAGCAACGCATGAATGGATGTTCCACGATGGGTGACGATATGATGCGTCGCACCACTTGCCGATAATGTCTCAAGCAATTCATGAATTCCCGGAAACGGACCGGACCGTTCGCGCTCGATCGTCGCCTTTTGTTGTTTGTAGTTCGTAATGAATGCTTCGGACACCGCAAACGCCTCATACATCGTCTTAGCCGAGATCGCTATCAGCTCAGCGACACGTTCTCGATCGACCGATTGCCCCTCGCTCTCGAGCATGTCCACGAAAACATCGATCAACACCGGATATGTATCGAACAAGGTGCCGTCAAAATCCCAAATGAAGTGTTTCAACATCTGCCTCTTCCTCTCCCACTTTCTTTACTCCAACAAAGACGGCTTGCCCGTCCATCTCAACCTTCCAGTCGTTGTGATTAAGTCCTTCACCGGAGACATGAATTTTTACCTGACCTGATCGTCCTATCTCATGTCCTTGCTCGACAGTGATCATCGTTCCTGAGACGGATGGCTTCATGAATTTTCGGTAGTAGACACCCATCACACCACTCGCCGTTCCTGTTACCGGATCTTCAATGCTGCCTGATCCCGTTGCTGAGAAGTGACGTCCGTGTAAAGTCGTCTGCGCATCATATGTATCGAAACAGATGGGGTGAATCGATGCTTGAGGATAGTCAACCAAAACGGATGCAAATTGTTGATGATCTGGCATCATCCGTTGAAAATCGACGAGACGGCGAATCGGCAACACAAGCGTCCAATTCCCGGTACTTCCATAAACGATCGGAAATCGTTCATCTAAATGTTTCATTTCTAATCCAATCGATGCTAAGACTGCCTCAACGTCACCATTAAATGGGTGCAGACAAGGTCGCCCTTGTCGTAAACGAAACCTGCCATGCGCTAATCGAATCACAGGCAAGATACCTGATTTTGTCTTGATGTGACATGTTGCAGGTACACCAATGTGTGAATCGATCGCCGTCAATGCAGCGATCGTACCATGTCCACACAAGTCCATCTCCCGTTCCGGTGCAAAGAAACGCATTTGATAATCTGCCTGCTCGCAAGAGAGGACGAATGTCGTTTCCGTGAATCCACTCGCCTGAGCAATCCGTTGCATCTCAAGCTCCGACAATCGATCGGCGGATAACACGACTCCGGCTGGATTACCGGTTCCGGGTGTCGTCGTAAATACATCATAGTGCAATATTTCAATCATCTGTCTCCTCCTGTCCAGTTTTCAGATCACGCACCGTGTTGTTATGTATCTTTGATTTCTGACATCCTGATTTCATTTTTATAAAATAAGTCTAACAGAACAGATGAAAAAACAAGGACGAGACGCCCTTGCCTTAGGATGATTGCATTTGCTGCCAGTCGTCTTCTTCATAAATCGACTGGACCCATTCGATCGGTACATAGAGGGACCTTGCAATTGCTTCGTCTGTCTTACCCAGTTTTCGCAACAGATGGACGATTCGAATCCTTCGTTCGAGCTCCCGGTCATCCGGTATCAGTTCAGGCATCATCTTCTCTTCTCCTTTCCACTGAATCGGCGATGGTGTTTTCATGATGATACCCGATTATTATCTGAATATTCCGATTTGTGCATAGAAGCAAGGATTTTTGATAAAGTTCCGAGAAAGATAACAGACAGGAATTCGATTCATTTTGACGAATGACTAGAAGGTAGACGCACCGATCACGAAGTCATGCATCAAAAAACAGATGAGGAGCATCTATATGATTAAATCCAAAAAACGGTTTCAGCTCTCGATTGGTTTGCTATTGATTGGTGTTTTTAGCGGGATCCTTTTTCAAACACTGGGCTACTTTCCGCACGCGACAGCGTATCTATTGAGTATTCCGATCGCTTCCCATGACACGGAATTTCTTTTAGGATGGATCGTTACTGGTGTCACGATCGCAGGGCTTGTTTTGCTTCCCTTGTCCTTACGACGACATCACGTCATTACGACGTTCGTGTGTCTCGTAGCCATCATTGTAACGCCGCACATCATGTAATGTTTTGCAAATGGCTTGCTTCATTCCCATTGCAATATAAACCAATTTGAATGTATCGCTTACGACTAAGCCAATGGATCGTCTTGATTCATTGGCTTTTTCCCATTTAAAAAGTAAAGTTCACTTTACAAAATGTAAAACAGACTTTACAATATAAACAACTGGAAAGGAGGTCGCTGGATGAAGCTGACGAATCAAGTCCGGATTTACCGCCAACAACAGAAGTGGACGCAGGAACAGTTCGCTGAACGGATCGGCGTGACACGCCAGACCGTCATCTCGCTTGAAAAAGGCAGCTATACGCCATCCTTATTACTTGCAATGCAAATTGCTCGCGTCTTCGATCGACCAGTAGAGGAATTATTTCAATTAGAGGAGGAGTCTTGATGAACCGCGTCATAACCCAATCTGTTTTAAATTGTTGTCTCTATTTTTTAGCTGCGTCTCTCATCAGTGCGATTCATGACAAACTTCAATTATTTCAAGATGATCCTGTATCCGGTACCGGTCTGTCGTTTGAGCTCGATCTCAGCATCATGCTACCACTGATCATCATCGCTATTGTCGTCTCATGCATTGGCTATCTCTCACGAACGGATCGCTCCCGGTCATTTTCAAAATGGTCGACGTCAACAGCAGAATTCTCTGACTCGGACGAACGAGAGGCCCTCATCACTGGTAAGGCGACCCGCGCAGCGTACGTTGCTTTTTTGATCAGTCTTCCTATCCTGATGATTGCCTTTTTGTTTGAACAGCCACTACTTGAACGGTATCCTTCGTTTCCGTTTTATGCGATCGCGCTCGTCCTATCGGTCGGAACCCTTACCTATATGACCGCTTGGATCGTCCACGTTCGCCGCTAACATCATTTGACGAAGGACTATTGAGTATGCGCCTGCTCCGGATGGTCCGTCAGTTGACCCTATTCGTGATACACCGTTTCCCTAGCATATCCGGTACGATTGGTTGCTGTGTCAACGCTCACCGGCACCAGTAACCTTACAACGCGTTCAATTGATCGGACATGAACGACTGCCCCATCACGTCATACCAAGTGATCATTATGGGGTCCTCGCTCATATGACGATTCACTAAAACGACGAGGCTGACTCAAAAAAGAATGACGCGTCTTTTTACGCCCTTTCCTCAGGCGAGACACAAGCCAGTTTTCCTGCTTCATTCAAGCAGGAAAGCGGGTCTTGTTTGTCTCTGACAGCGCATAATACGCTTTTTCCTGTAGGAGTGGCGTGTGACGCGTCATTTTTTTACGAGCTAAGGGTGGCAGATCATCATTCTGCCACCCTTATCTTTAGAGGACGACATGTGAGTCAGCCCCGTCGTTTATTTTTTATATTCTTTTTCTGTTCCGTCCGAGAAGTCGATCTCTACCTCGAGGCGGGACGCATCTTGAATCGCAAATACACGCTCCACTTCCGCGATGACATCTTTCTCAGATGTATCCGCATCTACTTTTAAGTTCTTGAACTTCGCGTCGAGTTCCGTCATCGCCGCGTCCCCGCGTTTGTTTTCATCTTTATACTGGTATTCGGCTTCCGTGCCGTCATTCTCTCGGTCATAGCTGATGTCGATTGCGTCCATATCCCCGTTGACGTCCGCTTCAATCGATAAACTGGTGAATCCATAATCCGTATCTGCATTTTTCGTGACCGCATCCTTATCTTTCATCGTATTGTCGGTCGTATTCGAGTTTGTAGATCCGTCCTCGACCTTGTCCGACGCCGTTTCGTCGTTCCCGCATCCTGCTACCATTAGACTCATCGCAAATAAGGTCGCAACACCGTATCCTGTAACATATCCTCTCTTCATTCCATCACATTCCCTTCTGCTGGAATCGGGTGCGCTTTCAATAGCCGAGCAAGATGCAAAAGATTGGCAGCTAAAAACTGGGCATGCCGTTTCGTGAAGTCATTGTCACGTCCGGCTTCGATGTAAGACGGTCCAGGTCCCGCTTCACCGACCCAGTACGCATCGACATTGGGGGGAATCGTGAATCCGATGTGCGACAGACCGTATAAAATCGACGCGGACGCGTGTTTCGCCCCATCCTCGTTGCCGGTGACGATGACACCACCGACCTTGTTATAATAGATGGCTTGTCCAACGTCGTTCGTCAAGCCACTTCCCCCGTATAACCGTTCGATGACTTGTGTCGCGACACTACTTTTTTCACCGAGCCACAGCGGCGTCCCGATGACGACGATATCTGCCTGTTTGACTTTGTCGAAGAGTGCCGGCCATTCGTCGCCGTTCCCTTCATCTTCCGTCACACCGAATGCGACTTGATGATCGACGACTCGAACGATTTCTGAATCGACGTCCTCATGCTCCCAGTACGAAATCACGTCGCGAATCAACGCTTCCGTGTTCGATGGTTCTTGTGATGCTTTTAAAGTACAGTTCAAAAATAAAGCGCGTACCATCCGTTCATCCTCCCCTTTTGAATTGACATGTTCCTCGTCCTTAATCCTTTCCTGATTCTAATCCGAAGTAAACAAAAAAAGCCTCCGCTTTCGCGAAGACTTTCCTCGTCAGAGACATGACTTGATGTGTTGATAGTTTTGATTGCCACCGGATAAGTTACAGACGTCCCTGAACCCGAGATTCTTCAAGACGTTCTGTGCCGCGTTTCCTGTGACACCTTTATTGCAGTAAACGATTGTCGGTACCGTCGGATCAAGTTCCTGCGCCCGCTCACGTAACTCACCGAGCGGAATATGGATTGCCCCGTCGACATGACTCTTCTCGAACTGAGCGCGTGAGCGCGTATCGATGATTTGGAAGACCTGACCCTTAGCGACCTCTTCCATCAAAGCATTCGGTGTTTTCAGACGGGCCGTTCGTTTGATCGCGTTATCGAGGGCCATCCCGGTGTAAAGAATGGGGTCCTTCGTCGTCGAGAATGGCGGCGCATAGGCCAGATCAAGATGGAATAAGTCTTCCGCTTTTGCCTTGAAGCTGATTGCGGTCGCAAGGACATCAATCCGTTTATCGACCCCTTGCGGACCAACGATTTGGGCACCGAGGATACGACCATCGTTCCGATCTGCAATCGCCTTGATGACCATTTCTTTCCCGCCGAGATATTCCGGGCGATCCGGCTTGATGTTGTGTAACACTTCGATATCATACCCGGCGTCGCGGGCTTCTTTTTCAGTCAATCCGGTCTGGGCGACCGTCAAATCGAATGCTTTAAAAATTCCCGTTCCAAGGATTCCCCGGTGTTCAATCGCTTCACCAGTGATGACCATCCCAGCAATCCGCCCCATCTTGTTCGCTGTCGAACCAAGCGGGCGGTAAAGGGGTTGACCGGTGATGAGCGAAAAGCTCTCGGCGACATCGCCGACCGCATAAACGCCTTTGATGTTCGTCTGCATCTGTCGATTGACGGCGATCGCACCCGTCTGCCCAATCGTCACACCGATCTCTTGTGCGAGTTGCGTGTTTGGTTTGACACCGACCGACAGGATGACGAGATCCGTCTCGATCGTCTCACCACTTGCAAGAACGACTGTACGAGCCGTCTTCTCACCTTCGAACGAAGTGACGGACTCACCGAGACGTAAGATGACGCCGTTCGCTTCGAGATGGTCACTGACGCGTTTTGCCATATCGACGTCTAGCGGTGGCATGACTTGCGTCAACCGTTCGACGAGCGTCACTTCGATTCCGCGATATGTCAACTGTTCTGCCATCTCGAGTCCGATGAATCCGCCGCCGACGATGACAGCACGTTTTGGAGCTTGCGCGTCGACGTACCGACGAATCGCTTCCGCATTGCGGATGTTACGGACCGGGAAGACGTTTTCGAGATCGACGCCCGGTAGCGGCGGAATGATGCTAGAGGCACCAGTCGCGAAAACGAGCGTATCGTACGTATCCGTGAATGTCTCACCCGAATCCAGATGACGGATCGTCGCTGTCTTCGTCTCGTGATCAATCGCTTCGACGTTATGACGCGTCTTAACGTCGATGTTGTAACGTTTCTTGAAGAACGCTGCGTCGCGTGGCGTCAATTCATCGAGCTCAGCGACTTCACCGCCGACGAAATAGGGAATCCCACAACCGGAATAGGAAATGTCCTCGTCCCGGTCGTAGATCGTGATCTCTAAGTCTTCGCTATTACGGCGTGCCTTCGCCCCAACTGATGTGCCGGCAGCGACCGAGCCGATGATAAGTAGTTTCGCCATATTCATGTCCTCCTCTTAATAGAGTAATAAACTGATGTAGAGCCCGAGCAACGCGATGGCGAGCGTCGGAATCGTCAAGACGGTACCAATTTTGAAATATTGTCCCCAACCGATCCGGACCCCTTTCGAGCGCAAGACATGGAGCCACAGTAAGGTTGCAAGACTTCCGATCGGCGTGATCTTTGGACCGAGATCGCTACCGATGACATTCGCGTAGATTAAGGCGTCACGAATCGCTCCCGTCGTTGCCGTATGCTCGATCGACAACGCATTGATCATGACGGTCGGCATATTGTTCATGACAGAAGACAACAGAGCGGCAAGGAAGCCCATTCCAAACGTCGCCGATGCGAGGTTCGTCGCCATCCACTCGATCAACTCCGCAAGGACTTGCGTCAGTCCCGCATTGCGCAGACCGTAGACGACGATATACATACCGAGCGAGAAGAAGACGATCGCCCACGGGGCACCGGCAAGGACCTTCTTCGTCGGAACACTCGGTGATTTTTGCGCCAGGAATAAGAAAAAGACAGCGATGATACCAGCAACGAGACTGACCGGAATGCCAATCGCATCACTCGTAAAGTATCCGACGAGCAACAAGCCAAGGACGATCCATGAAGCACGGAACATCCGCATATCGCGAATCGCAGACGTCGGTTGCGCCAAATCCTCGACGGCATAGACTTTCGGGATCTGCTTCTTGAAATAGAGATACAAGACGAGCAGACTTCCCGCGACTGAAAAGACGTTGACGAAGACCATCCGCGCCGCATACGCCGTAAAGCCGATGTGAAAGAAGTCCGCCGAAACGATGTTGACGAGGTTCGAGATGACGAACGGAAGACTTGCCGTGTCGGCGATAAAGCCGGAGGCGAAGACATATGCCAGGACGACCGCATCCGGTAACTTCAAGTGACGGACCATCGCGAGGACGATCGGTGTCAGAATCAAGGCAGCCCCATCATTCGCGAACAAGGCCGAGACAAGGGCACCGAGTAACGTCATGTAGATGAAGAGTTTCAGACCGCCACCGCGGGCGATTCGGGCCATATGTAACGCGGCCCATTCAAAGAAGCCGATCTCATCTAAGATCAATGAGATGACGATCAAGGCGATGAAGGTGAACGTCGCGTTCCAGATGATCCCCCAGACGGTCGCGACGTCTCCCAGTTCGACGACGCCCGTTAAAAGTGCGACAATCGCCATTCCGATCGCCGAGTACCCGATACCGAGCCCTTTCGGTTGTTTGATGATTAAAAATAAGGTGATCAGAAATATTCCGATCGCAAGCCATTGTGATGCTGTCAATTAATTCACTTCATTTCTGTTAGATTTCTAATACGGTACAGGAACTGGAGCGCACATCTGCTGTATCCAGCCGTCTTAGCATCCATTCCAGTTGACCGTAATAAGGATGTTCCCGATTTAAGCGATAATAGATCCATTGCCGATCGCGGCGTTCGGAGATGATCGCTTGTTCTCGAAGTCGTTTTAAATGTCGACTGATCGCGGGTTGTGAAATATCGAATGCCGCGGTCAAATCACAGACACAGTGTTCGCGCACCTGTAATCGACGTAAGATATCCAGCCGTACCGGATCACTTAACCCTTTGAGATACTGACTCATCGTTTCTATTTCTGGATCAAATCGTGTCATGAGTTTCCCGTCCTTTCTTCATCAGGATATAATATAACCATTTGGTTATACAACAAGAAATAAAAAATCGATCCCGTGTTTATACGGAATCGATTTTTTCTGCTAGCTCTATGATCACACCTTCAGGTCCTCTTACGTAACATAGGCGATACTCATTTTCGTAATTCGCGACGTTCCCAATCGGTTGATATCCTTGATCCGCTAATCGTTCGAGGAGTGCATTGAGTCCTGTCACTTCAAAACAGAGATGACGCAATCCGCTGGCATAAACGGGCTGAACGACAGTGGACGTCTCAACTGGTCGTTTGAACCGAACCAGTTCGAGCCAGATTGCTTCACCTGGTAACCCAAGAGCGACACATTCCGTCTTTGCCCCGTCTAGATTCAACAAACGATCGAGCAACTTCCCTTCCATTTCCCATCGTCCACGTACTTCGAGCCCGCAAAGCGAAAAAAAGTGAATCGCTTCTTCTAGGTTCACGACGTTCAGACTGATATGATCCGTTCGTTTAATTGGCATCCGTCATTCCTCCTCAAGTGTGTCAAAATGTTTTCAAAACGGTGATAGAAAGCACATCTAGAGCGTTTCGAAGTGGTGGCTGAAGTTTGTATCGTCAGTTGCTATTTCATGAAACAAGCCGTTGGTGACTCCGGATCATTATCGAAAATTGATGGCTTTCTGACTGAAATTCTCTACATCGACTGGCTCGTGACGACCCCGCTCCTCTTGAATATGTCATCAGTTGTATCGCTTAGTTATATATCACTTAACTGCTGTTTACGAATGTCACAAAAGCTGCTCAAGATAACCCGACACCGATTCATAAAGCTTTGTTTCAGATACGCTTGTTCTGCATCCCAGTAAGAGAAATAGAAAAACAATCGTCATCCCTTCGATTATGAAATTTGGTACCATCTCATTCACTCCTTTCGTTCTATCCTCGACTAGAAAACCGTGATATGATCAATTCCTATGACAAAAAATAGGAGGTCTATGATGCGAAAAATCATCCTGATTGGTTCTGGTGGGTCCGGTAAATCGACGCTTGCCCGCGAGATGGGAAAAAAACTAAGTTATCCCGTTGATCACCTCGACAGCTTATTGTGGCGTCCGAACTGGGAGGCGGTTTCGCGTGAGGAACAACGCCAGATTCAACAAACACTCATATCGCGTGATACATGGATCATCGACGGTAATTACGGTGGAACGCTTGACTTACGAATCGATGCCGCTGATACGGTCATCTTCCTTGATCTGCCGCGGACGCTTTGTCTGTACCGTGCGCTGAAACGGACCTTGCGCTATCGTAAGACCGGCCGACCGGATATGGCGGCAGGCTGTCCCGAGAAACTGTCGCTTGATTTTCTGAAATGGATTTGGCGGTTTCCGATCGATAAGCGACCGAGTATCCTTTCAACGCTTAAAGCGACGTCCGATAAACAAATCGTTCATTTGCGGTCCCGCCGCGCTGTCAAACAGTTTCTTCAATCACTTTCATAACATCCGTCCATCTGTTACCTTTCGTCATCCTTAGTGATGTACATACGACGAAACAAACTTACTCTCCTGCCCGTTTTCCAGTCATTACCACAAATAAAAAAACGACCATGACGGTTACCCCTCATGGTCGTAGTGCAATATCTTACACGCTGAATCTGCCTGTGACTTGTTTTAAATCATCCGCCATCGTCGCGAGCGATTGCGATGCAGACGAAATTTCTTCCATCGACGCCATCTGCTCCTCGGTCGAAGCGGAGATGTTTTGTGTCCCGGCAGCGGTTCCTTCCGTCACCGCTTGAATCGTCCGCATGACAGAAGCGATTTGTTCACTCGCTGCCGCCATTTCCTGAACGGCGCCGGACACTTCTTCGACGTGCCCTGTCACGTCGGTGATCGCTGTCTCGATTTCCGAGAAGGATGTCCCTGCCTGATCGACGACGGCAATCCCGCTCGTCATCTCGGTCGAGACCTTCTCCATCGAGGCGACCGATGCTTCTGTCTCTTGTTGGATGACCCGAATCAAGGACTCGATCTGTTTTGCCGAGACCGCCGATTGTTCCGCAAGCGTCTTGACTTCCGCTGCGACGACGGCAAATCCGCGTCCTTGTTCACCAGCGCGTGCTGCCTCGATTGCTGCGTTTAAAGCGAGGAGGTTCGTCTGTGCCGCGACACCTTTGATCGAATCCGTGATTTGACCGATTTCCTGTGATCGGTTGCCAAGACCATCAATGACTTGGCTGAGACGCGACACGTCTTCTTGAATACGTCCCATCTGCGTTCCGAGTGATCCGACGACCTTCCCCCCGAGTGCGACTTTTTCCATCGCGTCTGTCGTCCGTTGCGTCATCTGTTGCGCATTGCCGGCGACGTAGCGGACGGACGTCGTCAACTCTTCAATCGTCCGTGAAGCATCGGACACTTGATGCAGCTGTTGACTTGCACCGCTTGCCATCTCTTCCATCGTCACAGCGACCATCTCTGTTGCTTTCGTCGTTGATTCCGCATTGACGCTAAGCTCATCCGACGCAACGGCGACGCGGTCTGCCGTTCCCGTCAGTTCAAGGACGACTTGTTGTTGTGAGGCGATCATTTCATTAAACGATGTCGTCAATTGACCAAGTTCGTCTTTCGAATCATAGTGACCTCGGACAGTCAAGTCACCTTTACCTGACTGATTCATCCAACCCTGCAGTTGACGAATCGGACGCGTGATGAGACGTGTGATGTATAAGGCAAGTCCTGCAAACAAGAGGACCGCCAGTAAAAAGATACCGAGCATTAAGTAAAAGGCGGTTTGTTTTTCCGCTTGATTCTGGGCATCTAACATCTTCGCTTGTTTCGTCATTGAGGCCATTAATGCTTTTGCCGAGTTCGCGACGTTATCCCGGACTTGTTCCAAACCATCGGAATACGCCGTGTAGGCTTCTTCCTCTTCATTTCGTGTCGCCGCATCTTGAACGAGCGTCATCGAGTTGTCGTAGGCGAGGACATTATCCTTCAACTCCTCGAGTTGTTTCTTTTCTCGCGCATCAAATTGTCCCGTTTTTTCAACCTTCGTGACCGACGATCGAATCTGAGCCTGTCGCGTATCGATATCGGCTTGGAGTTCCGTGATTCGTGCTTCATCCTTCGTTAGGATCATCTCCACTAAAAAGGAATCGAGAGCCCGTGTATCGATCCGAATCTGTGCCACTTCTTGGATCGGAATCAAGTTCTCCTGATACATCGCTCGGGAAGCGTTTGACATCTGGTTCAAGAAATAGAGTCCTGCTCCCGCAATGAGTAGCATCGCAACGACGGCTGTTGCGATCAAAGCTTGTATCTTCCGTCTGACTGACATATGTTTCATTCCATCCCCTCCCGTTTTTGTTATCGGTTCAGGATTGAAAAAGTTGACTATTTTTTCAATATTCCCATACTTTAGATGTGCTTTAGTAAAGACTTGCCATACGACTTTCTCCCTTGCGTTCGATATAATCAGCATACAGCAGTTGAAGAAAGGATGAGTCCCATGCAACGAGTAGCCAATGAAATCACGCAATTCCGCGGCAGTCATTATGAGTTCGGTCGCGAACAAGGGCGTTACGTCAAACGAAATCAGTTGCTCCATAACCGAGAGGACAACTGGAAAATCCGTGTTCCTCGCTTTCAAGTCGATCCGGTCGAGACGAAGGAGATGTTCCTTCGGTATGCTCCGCACATCTGGGACGAGTTGCTCGGACTGCAAGACGAACTCGAACTATCATTGCCAGACACCTTACTACATTTCGGACATTACCGTGTTGAAGGTCCTAAAAGTGGTTGTTCGATCATGACCGGTGATAATTTTCTCGTTCGCAATTATGATTATCATCCGATGACGTACGACGGACGATTTTCCGTCTTTCAACCGAACGATGGCGGTTCAGCGATCATCGGCCCGGCATCTCGGGTGACCGGTCGAATGGACGGGATGAACGAACATGGTCTTGCGATGGGTTATAACTTCATCAATCGTCGGCGGCCGGGAGATGGATTCGTCAGCTTCATGATCGGACGGATCATCCTCGAGATGTGTACGTCGGTCGACGATGCGATCTCACTCGTCAAAGAGATTCCACATCGCGGATCGTTCACGTACGTCGTCCACGATAAATCCGCGCGTTCGTTTGTCATCGAGGCGACGGCACGCGACGTCCAAGTGCGGGAATCCAACATGTGTACCAATCACTTCGATTTGCTACAGCACGAAAACCGCTATCACCTGGATGACTCAAAACGTCGGATGATGGAGCTAAAGACACATCAACATATGATTCAAGATGCGGAATCCGCTTTCCGACTCTTGAACGATACTGATAAAGGCGTCTTCGCTGATTTATATGCGCAGTGGGCAGGAACGATCCATACGTCTGCCTACTTCCCGGAAGAGTTAAAGGTATGGTTCGCGCTCGGTGGTGATCAGGAACCGGTCACGTTCGACTTTTCTGACTGGCTCGCCGGCAATGACTTCACAGCAAGTGAAATCACAGGAGAACTTGAGACGACCATCCAGTTTGCAAATACACTTCAGACATGGCGTTAAACGAAAAAGATGCCTCCTGCTTGCGCAAGAGGCATCTTTTTACTGGGAAACGTCTAGTCGTTTCGACATATAATAATCCGTTTTCTCATACCCAAGCGAGTCATACACATGAATCGCCCGTTCGTTATGCGCGAAGACGTGTAACGAAATCTTTTTGACGTTCATCCGTTTTAACATCACTTCCAGTAATCGGAGTGCTTCTTTGCCGTACCCTTGGTTTTGTTTATCGGACGTAATCTTGACATCGAAGATGAAAGCGGAACGTCCGCGTGATTCTTCTTTTACGTGAACCCAGACCATTCCAATGTCGCTGTCTGTCTCGTCACGAAACGTAAACAAATAATGATCCTTCGTTTTCAGACCTTCAGGCAACAACGTCGCAAACTCATCTGTCGACTTATTATGCGCCTCGTTCTCTGACCACGTACCGGCGCGACACTTATCTGCCGCATATTCCTCGATTGCCACGGGTAGATACACCTCATAGGTCGCTTGTTTCATTGGCTCGATGCGCATGCTGCTACCTCCTGCGTTTTCGTCCAGTCCCGTCGTAACATCGCATAGACCTGGAGGTCGTGATAAGTCCCGTACAATTTCTCAGCGTCCCGTAAGACGCCTTCTTCCGTGAACCCGAGTCGTTCCGGGATCCGTCTGCTCCGGACGTTTCCAGTCGCACACTCGATGACGACGCGGTTCAAGCCGAGCGTCTCGAAACAATAATGCGTGACGAACCGGACGACGTCCGTCATGACACCTTTCCCGAGTCCTTTTTCTCCTAAGTAATAGCCGATCGACGTTTGCCCGAGATGCCGATCGATTGCATGCAAACCGATCGTTCCGACGAGCTCCTCCTGAAGATAGATGCCACACGTAAAGCCGTTGCCATCGGCGAACTGTTGCAGCCATGCTGGGATGACTACTTCCTGATATGTAATGGTATCTGTTGTACCATCAACCCAACCGAGCCATTCGCGAAGATGTGAGCGATTGGCATCGACGAGGGCGAATAATTCTTCCGCATGGTGCCGTTCGAACAATTGAAGCGATACGTGATCGGACACTTGTAACCTGAACATGACCTCTCCCCTTTCTAGTAACTGTTGTTTGACGTCACGACGTCGTTTCCCTGCTAGACGTCACGTTCCATTCCATCCGTCTTGAGCGGACAGACATTCCGAGTGCCTCGTAAAAGGCGATCGCTTCTTGATTGGCGTCATCGACGCCGAGTTCGATCCGGTCGCAACCAATTGTTTCCGCATGCGCGTAAGCGGCTTGCATCAATCGCATGCCGACGCCTTGCTTCTGATGCGTATCCGCAACGACGAGACTGATGACCCGTAAGTAATGTTTATCAAAGACGAAGCCGCTCCCTTCGATGATATCTTCCTTTAAGACGATCACACCGGCAAGTCCTTTGTATTCCGCGACGAGGATTTCGAAATCTGATCGGTCGAGTTGCGACAAAAATAAGTCTTCCGAAACCGGCATCTCGTGCGGACGGTAGTGATCGGGGCGTAAAGCTACATGCTGCTCATGAATTTGTTGGAATAGCGGAATCAACGCCTGAAAATCGTCAGGGCGGGCAGTACGGATATTCATCAGAAGTTCGCTCCCTTTTCGTTTTGTAGTATATTAACATATTATTCCAAAGTGTAGGGATACTTTTTATACAAAACGGCACTCCGTTTATCGGAATGCCGTCTCTCACTTAAATTGCTTTTGTAAAATCTCGCGCTGTCTCTGTTAACGACGATGCTGCACTCTGCACGTCATGGAAACGATCAACCGTTTCCGCAACGACGATGACGCTTGCTTGTGCATCGGTCGTTGCCTGCGTCATCGCAAGGGCAATCCGCTGTAGTTCATCGTTCATTCGCTGTGTCGTTTGCCGGACATCAACGACGGCTTGCTCGACGAGTTTCGAGAGATTGCGGACCTCTGTCGCGACGACATTGAACCCTTTCCCGTGTTCACCGGCTCGTGCTGCTTCAATCGAGGCATTGAGTGACAAGAGATTCGTCTGGGACGCGATCGTTTTAATCGTCTCGGTCACTTGGGCGATATCTTGCGCCTGGCGCTGCAAGCGTTCAATCGTCTGATGGTTATCACGGGTCGTCTCAGCCATCTGCTCGATTGTTTGCCGTAACGCTTTGCTCTCCCGCTCGCCATGCGTCGACCGCGTGTTCAGATCACTGGCGATCGCATCAAACGAAGTCGCGAATTGTTGAATCGTCTGCTGACGATCGGTGATATCAGAGGCAATCTTCAAGACACCGGTCACTTCCGTTCCATCGTAAATCGGCATATAGGTCGCTTCTAGCCAAATCGATTGACCATACGCATCGATCCGTTCAATTTTATCCGCCGTACTGAAGCCGCTGAAAAGCTTCTGCCAAAATGCTTGATAATTGTCGCTCATTGCGAACTCCGTCGTACAGAATAGATGATGTTGCATCCCAATCATCTCTTCTCGTTTATATTTCATCGTCTTCGCGAACAAGCCATTGACATCAACGACACGACGTTGCCGATCGAATCGAATCATCGCGACGTTATCGCGCAGGGAGGCTACAATATCTTGGGATCCTAGGTCGGTTGATAGTTGTGTTGTCATGATTACAAGCTCCTCTCGCCATCTACCTCCCGTTACAGGCTATCCAAGATATTACAAATCGGAATAGTATGAATTAAAGATATATGACTAAAATTTTTTCGCTTCTTTTATTATTATCCAGAGAGAGTAAGAATGAAACATGATTTTCAGTGGATTTATTTCTTTCCTCTTTTTTGTTGTCTATATTTCTCGACCTGCTATACTTAAATCAAAACTTATTAAAATATTTTAATAAGTAATCCAAATTGGAGGTTTATCCTTTGACTGAAGTCCTCTCTCGTACGCGTCACGCTTTTTTGATCGACCATCTCGATACGATTCCGGTGATTCGGAACGTCCTAGACGTCAGTTTTCCGACTGCGAGCAAACAGATTGATCAGATGATCACTGCTCGGGAAATTGAAGAGACACCACTTGAATTGGTTCGCGGTGGTCGTCCGGCAAAACGGTATCGCTATCGCGTGAATCACTTTCACGGACTCGCTCTTTATCTCGAACGGACGTATCTGCAGTATCGCATCCACGACGTCGGTGGACATGTGATCGCAACGGATCGCCTGAACTTCGATTCGACGGATCATGGATCTGTTTTATTGAGCACGCTGACAGCATTACTTAACGATCATCCACGTATTCAGACGCTTGCGATTGGTGTCGCCGGTGCCGTTGATACGACCGGCACAATCCTATTCGCCCCGGATTATCCGACGCTAGACGGTCACCCCTTACAACAAGAACTGACTGAACGGTTCGGGCGACCCATCATCGTCGAAAATGATATGAACGCTGCGGTCCGTGCGCAAGCTTCTGATAACGAGACGACCGTCTATATGTATCTCGGAACGAACGGACCGGGAGCCGGTGTCGCCGTTTCAGGTCATGTCGTCCACGGAGCGCATCACTTCGCTGGAGAGATCTCGTTCATCCCGTTTGACGACAAACGAAATGTCGGACAAGTCCTCGCGACGACTACACCACACTCTGACGACTGGTATGAGGCATTAAGTCGAATCATCCTCTCGTTTAGCGCCACCTTAAATCCGGATGTTATCTTGTTCGCAGCGTCAGATGTCTCGGATGACGGGTTAGCTCGATTGACGGATCGATGCGCCAAGCGCTTTCCGCTCAGCAAATTACCTCAGTTGCGAAAAGGCGACTGGGAAACCGATTATTTAGATGGTTTGATGCAACTCAGCATCCAGTCATTCATTGAACAAATTCCGTTAGGAGGTCTCGCCCGATGACCCGTCTACTATTACCTTTGATTTATCTCGCTTTTATCAGTCTTGGTCTTCCAGATGCGTTACTCGGTACGGCGTGGCCTGTGATGCGGCTCGATCTCGACGCCCCGCTCGACATGGCAGGTTGGCTCTTCATGACGATCGCTGCCGGAACGATCGTCTCGAGTCTGTTTAGCGGTCGACTGATCGAACGTTATTCAACAGGTCCGATCACGGCAGCTTCTGCCGGTTTGACGGCTCTGGCATTGATTGGTTTTTACGTTGCTCCGTCCTTGATTTGGCTCTTCGTCCTTGCGATTCCGCTTGGACTGGGCGCTGGAGTCGTCGACGCGGCGTTGAATCATTTCGTCGCCACGCATTATCAAGCGCATCATATGAACTGGCTCCATTGCTTCTGGGGCATCGGTGCGACGGCTGGTCCGCTCATCATGGCTGGTGTATTGCTCGATTCCGGCTGGCGTTTTGGTTACCTCGTCGTCGGCGCATTGCAACTCGTCTTGATGATTGTCTTAATCGTCAGCTTACCCCTCTGGAAGCGGGCTCCGAAACATGTGTCTCAACAGGTTCAGACCGTGAGTACGTCGTCAGGAAAACCACGCGGATTGATTGCCGCTCTCGCTGCCTTCTGCTTTTATTGTGGAGCCGAAGCGGTCGTCGGGCTGTGGGGCAGCAGTTATCTTGTCCAAGTCCGGTCCTTTTCCGTAACATCAGCAGCGACGTGGATTTCCGTCTACTACGGAAGTATCACCGCGGGGCGCTTCATCAGTGGTTTTCTATCGCTGCGCTGGTCGAATCGTCGTTTGATTCGTGTCGGTCAATGGACGGCATTCGTCGGAGCCACCTGTTTCATCCTCGCACCTGCTGCCTGGATGCCGCTTGGTTTCGTACTTGTCGGGCTTGGTCTCGCACCAATTTATCCGGCAATGCTCCATGAGACGCCGGTTCGCTTCGGGGAGGCCGCGGCGCAACGGCTGATGGGGGTACAAATGGCATTCGCCTATACCGGTAGTACCTTCATGCCGCCATTGTTCGGATGGCTGGCGACGTCCTACTCCTTATCGTTGTTCCATTGGTTCACGATCAGTCTCATCTTCTTGATGCTGATCGCTACGGAAGGATTGAACCGGATGTTATTCAGACAGCGATTGGCAAAAGCGTCTTGAAAAAAGGAGGAATGAAGATGAAGATTGAACATATCGCCCTTTGGGTGGCAGATCTGGAAGGGATGCGTCAATTCTACGAAACACATTTTGATGCTACGACAGGCGAGCGATATCATAATCCGATGAAAGGGTTCACGTCATATTTCCTGACGTTCTCGAGTGGTGCGCGTCTTGAATTGATGCAACGGACGGATATCACGGAACGGACGATGAATGCGCTCGGTTATGCCCACCTCGCCTTTTCGCTCGGCAGTAAACAAGCAGTTGATGACTGGACAGCTCGGTTACAGGATGAAGGTATACAACATCTTGACGGTCCTCGGACGACGGGTGACGGGTATTATGAAAGTACGATCGCGGACCCGGAAGGTAATGTGATTGAATTGACGGTCTAATAGATGAAACGAAACAATCCCTCATTCTGATTAGAGTGAGGGATTGTTTGTCGGTCGATGACTGTTCAATTGTTTTCTGCTTGTTGGTATTTCTCTTGACGAGCAGACTTCCGACGATTGATCATTCGTTCAAATACGAGAAGAGACCCTACTGGGTAGAACAATAAGAAGATTACTTTCAATAGAATCTCCGTATCCATCCACGCTGAAAATGGTGGCAAGATGCCAAATAGAAGAAGAATTAATAATGTCAGAACTCCTCCTAACAGCAGGTGCAGGACGATCGACCATCTACGCTTATGCTTTTGCTGACTCACGATATATTCAATCCCTAATGATAGCGGTGTCCCGATCCCTAAAAAAATCAAACTCGTATAAAAGACCGTCACGACATAGACCTCGATCAGAACGAATATCGTCATGAACAGATTTTCTTCAACACTCCCGAGGTTCACTGGATTCATCAATAAATAGATGAATCCAAAATGAAGACTCATCAACAGAATTGCCTTCATTTTCTGCAATACTCGCTTTTTCATAGATGCCTCCCCCTTTCGAAAATAGTAAAAGACAGTAAAAGCCTCTATGAACTGAGGTTCCTACTGTCTTTATCGTTCGATTCACCTATCCTAACATAACGTATAGTTCTGTAAAACATTGACAACGTTCGTTTAATAATTCATCCATTACATTTCAGAAAAACAGTCGCTCATCCTAGTCCATTTATTTGGTAAATATGTAAATTGACTAATTTTTCAGTTATTAACTTTCTCTTTTCATTTTATCTATGGTTATAATTAGGTAGGTATTGGATTTATTTACTTACATATGGAATTTAAATCGTCATTAAGGAGGTTTTACGCATGACCAATTCGTTACACGCATTCAGTCATACTTCACTTCAGTCGATGCTTAACGCAAGATCGACTCATCGAAATCCGTTAATAACGAGACCGTACATTCAAACGCAGGAGGTTTTTGCCGATGCTTAAGTTCATCTGGAATTCCTGGTGGCGCAATAAAGAGCGCTTCATCCTGCTGCTCGTCGGTGTCCTGATCGTCAGTACCGGACTGAGTTATTTGATCGGTACAACGCAAGCCAATAACGGGACTGTCGTCGATGAGCTACAAAAGCGTTGGGGATCTTCTTACGACATCGTCGTCCGCCCGGAAGGCAGCCGGAGCGTAACGGAAGACTTGAAGTTACTTGAGCCCAACTATATGAGTGGTCTCGATGGTGGGATCACCCGCAAACAATACGAGACGATCAAAAAAGTCACTGACGTCGAGGTCGCTGCCCCGATCGCGATGATCGGCTACAATCAAACAGTTTCGAGTGTCGGTACACACACGATCGATCAAGAAGGGATTTATAAACTGACGATCAAAGATACGCAAGATACCGGATTACAAAACGAATCATCGAGTGGGGTCACCTACTTAGCAGCAGGATGGGAACCCACAGGGGATGCAAAAAAATCAGGGGTGTCTCCCCTCCTCCTTGGAAAGCAGCCACTTTTTGAGTATGGGAGCCAAGTCATGATTGCAGGGGTTGATCCCGAAGCGGAAGCCGCACTCGTCGGCTTGGACCAAGCGACGACAAAAGGAACCTATAGTAACTATTTTTCAAAAGATGATCAGGTCATCTCGTTCGGGGAAGACGGTGTTCAAATCCCAATCTTGTTGAACAATCGTGAATACGTGGACGCAACGCGGATCTACACGTACGAAAAAGTCGAGCTTCCGTCTAAAAAGAAATCCATCAACGACATGGTACAACAAGTCGAACAAAAAGGCGGAAAAGAATACTTAGACTCCTTACCGACAAGCGATGCGAAACGTTATACGATCACGACACAAGATGTCCAGAAGAAGCTCGTCAATGATATTTTGAAACACACGTTACCGACCGCTGAAGAGACGAACAGCAATTCCTTTACATGGATTGCCTTAAAACCGTCTCCGATCGACTACCGTTCGATCAAAAGTCCTTACGCTTCACGTTGGCCGTTCACCTATCAAGTCCAACCAAAACAAGTCGACCAAGATTCCTTGCTCGCTAAACGCAGCATGTACCGGGAAGCGCGCATGTTTGGAAAAGATAGCGTGGATTGGCCCAAAGTCAACTTGAACTATATCGGGGTCTTCGATCCGAAGAAATTGAATATCTCGAAAGACCCGCTGACAGAACTGCCGATGGAGACGTACTTCCCGTCGAAAGCCCAGTGGGTGATGGACAAGAATGAACGTCCCGTCAATCCAGTTCGAGACGTCAAACCGACAAATGATCCATACGATTTCCTGACGAAACCACCATCGATGCTGACGACGCTCGATGCTGCGTTTAAAATTCGTGGCGACAAAGCAATCTCTGCCATCCGCGTCAACGTCAAAGGTGTCGAGACAATGAACGCTGCTAGCGAGAAAAAGCTCCAACAAGTGGCGACAGAAATCGAACAGAAGACAGGTCTAATCACGGATGTGACACTTGGTTCCTCGCCGCAACTCGCTTTGACCTATTTACCGGGGCTAAAAGACGAATCAGCGCTTGGCTGGGTTCAGCAACCGTGGATTAAGCTCGGCTCGTCGATTGCGATCTTTCAGGAAGCAAAAGTTGGGATGAGCGGCATCATCGCCAGTGTCATCGCCGTCGCACTCGTCTATGTCTTCAGCTCGAATATCATCTTGCTGTATACGCGAAAAAAAGAGTTTGCGATTTTACTTTCGCTCGGTTGGCGTCCGCGTCAACTCTCGAAACTGCTGTTCATCGAAGCAACAATACTTGGTACACTTGTCGTCTTGATTGCTTGGACGATTCTCGGTTCGTTCTGGGTCACGACGGACAACCCGATCGCAATCGATCGGATTCTATTGATCGGTCTTGCTGGTTTACTCATTTACTGGGGTGGAACGCTCGTACCGATGACGCTCATCCGACGCATCAAACCGTATGAAAGCATGCGTTCTGGTGAAGTCTCAAAAGGTCGTCGTTTCGTCCGCGCGCGTAGCGTGCTTGGGATGAGTACCAATCAGCTTGTCACGTACTGGCAACGGACAGGACTCTCGGTCGTCGCGATCGCCTTACCGACGAGTCTGTTCATCTTCTTCCTGTTCATCACGTTCCGACTCAAAGGCGTCTTGTACGCAACGTGGCTCGGAGAATATGTCGCGCTTGAAGTCGGCACGATGCATTACGTCGCGATGGGTGTCGCTCTACTGATCGCCATCCTGACGACGACGGAGATCATGTGGCAAAACGTCAATGAACGCAAGAGTCAGCTTGCTGTTCTTAAAGCGACGGGCTGGCAAGACATGCAAATCCGTTTACTTGTATTGAGTGAAGGGATGATGACAGGACTCTGTGCTGGTGTGATCGGTCTCTTGACAGCATTTGGGATGATCGGCTTCGTTTACGGACAATTCCCGGTTCAAGAGCTCGGTTTCCTTAGCATCATGCTCTTGATTCCTGTGATCACTGGCGTATTAGGTGCCTTACTTCCTGCCGAGCGCGCTGTCCGGATTACACCGAATGCGGCACTCGGTAGCATCGTCGAAAATACGCAAGCAACAGAACGGCGCTTTAAATGGGCACTTGGATCGATTGCCGCTTCCTTGTGTATCGGAGTGGCAAGCCTATTCTTGTTCGCCTCAACGGAATCCTCAACGACTACAACACAGAGTGCTCCTCAGCAACAGACGAGCGGACAAAAATTAAAGGATTTGGCTACTGAAGCGAAATCCTCAGCTGACAAGAGAACAGACGATCAAAAAGCACTTAAAAAATTAATGAAGAAAGGGGTTATTCAAACCTATCCAGGTGATCCGGAAGCTACATCTGAACTGTTCTATGCTAAATCACTCATTCCAACACCGAAAGAACTCGATTTAAAGGAAAAGAGCGGTTATCGGTTCGTTACGGTTCCTGTTGTCATGTACGATCCCGATAATAGAGTAAAAGGCGCTTATGCTATTTACCGACCTGGCACCTTTACATTGACGTCGCTCGACGGAAAAGAATATGAAACCGTTGATTACGTCAATCATAATAAGAAAGCATTCAGAAACAGTTATCAGTATCTCTCACCATATAAGTCAACCGTTGATTTAGTCTATCAAGTTCCTGATGACCAGAAGGTATTCGTCCTCTTTGCTGCGGATGATGCGTTTCCGAAGGATACGACAGTGAAGGTTGAACTCGATTAAAATGAACGGAATATAAATCTAGCCCGTAACACGTAAATGAGAGTAGCCTCTGTTTCATCAAAACAGAGGCTACTCTCTTTTATATAAAAACAATCTCTTTTAAGATCGTCTTCATGTGAAACGATATGTATGACTTTACAGCGTATCGTGGACTCGCATTCGTTCTAGTTCTTTTTCTTGATTCTTTTTTAAAGCTTTTCGACCACGCGACCATTGTTCCCAAAGTGAAATCAACCCGATTCCTAAAATCAACACGTAGGCTAATAGGCTATTATATCTACCATCAAAGTAACGCCACGTCATCACGATCACTAAAATGATCGGCATGATGATGCCGAGATATGGATTGTGACGACTCGATAAGAAATACTGTATTCCTAAACAGATACTGATAAGTAGAGCAGAAACGAAGAAATTCATTGATTGTTACCCCTCTCAAGTCGATATTTTTCGATGATTTTTTTGGCATCCTCAATCGTGATGCGATCCTCGATTGCCATTTGTTTAATATATGTGATGAACGGTTCATTCTCGATTTTCTCATTCACTTCGATTTTCTGAATGATACGATCGACACGAATTCGGACGGTCGGATAGGACACATCATAATGTTTTGCTAGTTCCTTCAAGGAACCTGAGCTTACGATGAATTTTTTCACGAATTCCACTTCTTCCAATTCTAGAGATAAAATCCAATCGGGAACATCATCTTTCTTCATTTACCATTTCCCTCCCATGTATTCACAATAGCATTTATTTAAATAAAGTTAAAGTATTTTTGATTTTAATTAAACATTTAACCAATAAAAAATTAAAATATATTCATTTTCCCACTTGTCATAGAGATTCAAGTCATGGTAGTTTAGGAATGTCAAATCGGAAAAATAAGGAAAAGGAGTGTTTTACTTGAAAAGAACAGCAGAGTACATATTTGCAGTCATCGGTATCGTTTTGTTTGGATCATTGTGCTTAGGCGGTTTTATATTGTCTGGCTCGATTTCGGATCACGCTGGCATGAAAGATTTGGTCGATCAATTCATTCGCGATGAGAACATCACGGATGTCACGGCGAATCAAATCCTCACATCCTTTCAACAATTCTTCTTGTACCTTGGTGCCGTCTCGCTCTTATGTACATTAGGAGGCATCTTCTCAATCGTCCGGATTCGCAAAAACGGTTCTGCTGGAAAGCTATTGATCATTACAGCGATTCTCGGGGGAATCTTTACGTTACTCGCCGGCGCCTTCGGTTCAATCGCTTACTTGATTGCCGGTATCACGAATGTATCGAAGAACAAGAAGCTAGCGCGACAATATTAATCTTACTTAGAGAAAGGTGCGTCTACATATGTTTGCCATTACGCTTCGCGAATTCAAATCACTTTTTCAAAGCATCCGCGCCATCCTGATCATCGTCGTCTTGTTCGGCGTGACGACTGGTTCTGCTAAACTCGTCAGCCAGTTCAAAGGGCAACTCAGTGATCTTGGTCTAGGTAACAATGCGTATATCATCGGATTGATGTTACTTCTGTTTTTAGCTGCTCCTTTATTCGTGACAAGTATTTCTCATAGTAGTGTCAATAAAGAGATCGAGTCGAAGACGATTCGTTTTCTTGCAACAAAAACGTCCCGTGAAAACATCATTTTCGGGAAGTTTTTAGGCAACGTATCGTTTTGGGTCCTCTGCCTGACAGTTGCCCTCATATTAATCGTTCCATTTTCAAAGTCGTTTCATTTTGTCGATTTGATTCAAAGCATCATCTTCGTCTCTTATTTCATTGGATTGTCGTTGTTTCTTTCAACAGTCGTCAATAATTCCTCGATAACGATGTTCGTCGGAATCTTCATCTCGATCGCGCTTCCGGTCATCGGGATGTGGAGTCTTATTTCGAAAAATGTCATCGTTGATACGTTGTCTTACTTAACGCCGTATTATTACTATACGCAAGAAAACACTGCTTATACTTACCTTGTTTTGATTCATATCGCTGTTTATGTCTTGACGACTCTGATTATCTTTAAAAGGAGAGATCTCTGATGTTAGCCCTTCGTGCAACCAATTTAACGAAACAATACGGCAATAAGACCGTCGTCAACCAGTTGAATCTCGAGATCGAGCAAGGGACCATCTTCGGATTCCTTGGTCAAAATGGCGCCGGTAAATCAACGTTCATCAATATGATCACTGGACTGGTCCGCCCGACGTCCGGAACATTCGAGTTACTCGGAGCGCCGAACGATTCCTTGAAAGATGTCCGGACACGGATTGGTGTTCTACCGGATTACTCGACCTTTTACGAAAACTTCACGGCGCTCGATCACTTGAAGTATTTCAGTAAAGTCCTTGGTCTGAAGACGACGATCGACGAGTTGAAGCAACTTCTGCGTGATGTACAACTCGAAGACGCGATCGATATGAAAACGAAGAACTACTCGTTCGGGATGAAAAAAAAGCTCGGCATTGCCCAAGCTTTAATCAATCGACCGGATATCTTATTTTTAGATGAACCGACATCTGGCGTTGATGCCAACTCGATTCTCGGAATTCACTCTTTGATTCGCAAGATTGCAGCAGACGGAACGACGATATTTCTAACGTCCCACAACTTGGACGAGGTCGAAAAACTATGTACGGAGATTGCAATCATGCAGGCTGGATCAATCCAAACGCAAGGTACGATGGAGGAGTTACGGGAACAATATGAGAAAAACATCACTGTTCATGTCAAACATGCGTTGCTCGACAATGAGATGCAACTACACTTGCAGTCCAAGTTGTCGACGCTTGCGAAAGACGTCAATGTCTCCCCGACTCAGTCAACGTTCATCGTCCAAAGTGAACAGGATATTGCGACGATCAATTCTTATCTTGTCTCACAACAGATCCATGTCTATCGACTCGAAGTAGAAGAAGCGTCCTTAGAAGAAATCTTCTTGAATCTAGGCACAGAAAGTCGCTCGGCTTAAACACTCGTTTTGAATCGATACATTATGAATTAAAAATCAGGCTTCCTAGCATCGTGAATATACGATGTCAGGAAGCCTGATTTATGTAGCTCAATTCTATTTTATATAAGATACCACTTTAAGGACCCGTACCGCAGGAAACAGCATACTTTTCCGCGTTGACCTTCTTTGAATAACAGATAAAAGGTGTTCCTCCCGTTTCACTTTTCCAATCATACCAAAACATATGGTACCGTTCTGCAACAGGATCTTGTTCCGTAATGATCGCAAAGTAATTTTGATAGTAATAGCCTTGTTTGTATAGTTCGTGTCTAAGAGCACCTTTAGGCGTAGCATCCGTAAACAGAATAGGTGATAGTACCGGCATGAGTAATACAATGAGGGCTATAACTCCTAAAAATAGTACCAAAAATCTCTTTTTCCTTTTTTTCTTAAAATTCGATTTACTCATTTTTATACCCTTTCCTTTTTTGGTTTTTTTTGTTATATAATAACATGAATCAAACAATAGAAAGAGGTCGCGATCGTGAAAAAAACTATTTTTTCATCCCTCACTTTAGCTGTCATCCTATATGCTGGTTTCTTATGGAGTAATGCGATTGCCGATTCTAATGTTGCACAAGAAAAATCTAAGAGTAGCATCACAGAGGAACAAGCCTTCAATTTTTTCACTACAGTGCTTGAGCAACAAAAAGCAGATTTCTTGAACAATACTCCGTTAGCGCATACTAACCTTTCAAAGTTATCTGAAGGGGACGAGGCTGTATTGATTTTTCTATCCACTACGGAAGTCGATAAAATTCAGCTGAATTCATTCAAATACAACATTTCTGATGTCAAAGTCTATTCAGAGAATCAAAAAAATTATGCTGAAGCGTATATCACACGAACTTTTAACTTCGGAAAAAGTGGTCTTGAAACGGGTTTAGGTGATCAATTGGTACTTGAAATTCCATCACATGTAGACGATCAAAGCACATCGGTTTCTTCGAGTAAATTAACCATTGAATCGAATCCAAACGCTAATAACGTTTCAGTTGATGAATTTTTAGAAAAGTATAAAGAGGAAGTAGAAAAATCAAATCAACTTGAAGCCAAATAAATATAGAAAGATGTCGCCATGATTCGTCAAGTGCGTACTTCTTTCCTTTCATAAAAATGGAGTCCTTCGCGTAATCGCTAGGACTCCATTTTGGTAGATCGAACATCATGCCGTCCGTTCTCTCCGTAAAAGATACAGGAAATACGGCACACCGATGATCGCTGTGATCAATCCGGCTGGTACTTCAAGTGGTGGATGTATCCCTCGACCGAGTGCATCCGCGACGACGAGTAACCCTCCGCCGAGCAACAGCGCCATCGGCAACACAGCAAGATGCTTATGACCAACGAGACGCCGTGCCATATGTGGCGCAATCAGTCCGATGAAACCAATCGCACCGACCGTCGCGACGGCAACACCAGCTAGAATGACCGCGAGCGCCAAGAAGATGTGCCGCGTCCGCTGAATTGGTAATCCGAGACCGATACTGACTTCTTCACTGAGTGATAAGACATCGAGTTGACGATGGCGATAGAAGATGATTGCACCAATCACGACGAGCACGGGCGCTAAGATCATCACTTCCTGCCACCCTTTCCCGAACAGACTCCCAGCGAGCCAGACGAGTGAATCGTTCGTTTGGAGCGGAAACTTGATCAACAAGTATTCCGTCCCTGAAGCACAAATCGCACTGACCGCGATACCAAGTAACGCAAACGAACTGCGGGATACATTCCCACCCCGCTCAAGCATCATCAATGCCAGCATGACGAGTGCTGCTCCGATGAAAGCAGCGATTGGTGTTAACAAGAGCGGACCATCCGGCACGAGGGCAATCGTTAAGACGGCGAACAGTGACGCACCATTCGTCACACCGATCACGTCAGGCGAAATCAATGGATTACGGATGACACTTTGTAAGATGACTCCTGCAAGTGAGAAACTCGCACCTGCTAAGAAAGCAAGGACAGTTCGCGGCAGACGGTAATTTTGGACGATGAAGGCATCCTTTCCACCAAAGAACGACTGCCATAGTTCCGATAACGATAACTGAATCGAGCCAACCGACAGTAAAGCAAAACTCGCGAAGAACACGAGCACCGCAACAATCAAAATCCGACGCATGTCTTTCATTGTAATCCCCCTTTCATCTGACGACGTGCCAGAACAAGGAAGAATGGTGCACCGAGCAATGACGTCACGATGCCGACTGGTGACTCATACGGATAGGCGATGAACCGCGCGAGGACATCGGCATACGTCAGCAGAAGTCCACCGATGACGGCAGCGACCGGCAGAACGATCCGGTAATCTTCCCCGACGAGGCGCCGCGTGATGTGCGGAACCATTAATCCAATGAAACCGATCGCTCCGGCGACGGCAACGGTGACGCCTGCGAGTAAGACGACACTGATGCCGGCAAGCAGACGGATTCGCGTCACTTTTTGCCCGAGACCGACCGCGACGTCTTGCCCCAGTTGGAAGACAGCGAGTGATTTCGCGAGACTCGCCGCAAGAAGCAAACCAGCAATCGACCATGGGAGGACGATCCGTAGTTCGAGCCAGCTCGCGTCACTGAGCGAACCGGACAACCAGTACAAGACGTTCGTGATCCGGTCGTTGAACAAGATCAAGCCTTTCGTCAGCGACGTCAACAAGAGATGGATCGCCATCCCGACGAGGGCAAGTTTTAATGCTGTCATCCCGCGAACGGAGGCGAACGAAAAGACTAGCACTCCACCGACTAAGGCACCGGCAAAGGCGAAGTAGATCAAATTTGCCGTTCCGAGCGACGGAAAGACGAGCAGGCTTAAGACGACGAGAAATGACGCACCGGCATTGACACCAAAGACTTGCGGTGAAGCGAGCGGATTTCGTGTCACGGCTTGCATGATTGCCCCTGCAACGGCAAGATTCGCTCCGAGCAACAATCCGAGTAAGAGCCGCGGTAAGCGCAGATTTGTCAGTACGAGCCCTGCTTTTGATGTCGTGCCACTGATCCACTCTTGGACTAAGTGAATCGGATTCATCTGTGTGATGCCAAAGAACAGGCTACTATAAACCGCCAAGCAACCGAGTAATAAGAGTACAAAAATCAGACGTTTCCGCTGCACCGGATGGTTCCCCTTTCATCAAGACGAAAAGCCAGATTGCTCCGGCTTTTGTCGTTCATTATTTCTGTTGTAACAATTGAATCGCTTCGTCAACGATCTGTTCTGCAGCGTCAAGTCCTCGATAGCGTGTCCAAAGGTCACGATTGACTTCATAAACTTCCTTGTTCTTAACCGCTGTGATCTGATTCCAGAGCGGATTGTTTTTCCACTCCTTCAGCAGTTTCGGATCGGCTTCCGCCATGAAGATGACGTCCGGATCCCATTTGACCATCTGCTCTAACGTAATCGTAACGGTAGGTTCCGCTGTTTTCGTAACAGCGTTCTCGATACCGATCTTCTCGAGTAATTCACCATCAAACGACGTCTCACCGTGTGCCGTCAGTGAATCGGCGCGGAAGACACCAACCATCACTTTTCGGTCGTCGTTTGGATCCACCTTTTTCTTCGCTGCATTCAATCGTTCTTCATGCAGGGCAAGTCGGTCATCCATCTGTTTAGTTTTCCCGACTGCTTCAGCAATCGTCTTGAACGATTCGATGTTCTCTTCGTACGTCGCATTCCGACTCTTCAAGATGATCGTCGGTGCGATTTTTTGCAGTTGCTTGTAGATTCCTTTATGGCGGTTGAAGTCGCCGATGATTAAATCCGGCTGCAAGGAACTGATTACTTCAAGATTCGGTTGTTGACGTGTACCGACTTCCGTGAACGCGATGTCTTTTCCGAGTAATCCGGAGACATCGGTCTTATTTTCTTGTGCGATTCCGACTGGTGTAATCCCAAGTTCGTCTAACGCATCAACGAATGAGTATTCAAGTGCGACGACCTTCTTCGGGTGCTCCGGCACTTTCGTTTTTCCTGCCTCATGCGTAATCGTCCGCGTCTTTTCGTTTGTTTGTTCTGCTTGACCTGAACAGGCCGCAAGCATCAAACTGCTCAACACGAGGAGCGTCAACGCTGTCATCCAAGTTTTCCGTCTCATGATGAGACCTCCTTTAGTTCGTGATTCGACATTGAGAATCATTCTTAATTAATCCTATTTCAGCATATCAAAGATTCCCATCGAACAAAAGGGTTATCCTTATTTTCAGATAATATATGCTCAAATCCACATTTTCTGAAGCAATATGGGATAATCAGGTAGTATATAAAGGAGGGATTACAAATGGATTGGATGAAGGACTTGGAACAACGGCTCGGATTTCCGCTTGAGACGATCACGTTTGATCAGTTACCTCGCTTACTCGAAGCCTTTGCCTACCAGTTACCGTTTGAGAATACGACTGTGCTTGAGAAACGAATCCGTCCGTTTAACGACGAGCGCTTCATTGAAACGTTTCTGACGGAGCGACGTGGTGGTGTCTGTTATGACTTGAACGGACTGCTGCATCGTGTCCTACAAGAACTGAATTGTCCCGTTCGCCTCGTACAAGCGACCGTCTATGATCAGAAATCAGCAGCCTGGTCAGCGACGGGACCGACACACGTTGCAATCATTTGGAATGAGACACACCTACTTGATACCGGCTTCGGTGTCAATTTACCGCTCGTTCCGGTTCCCTTAAGTGGGGAGACGGTTCATTCCGCTAGCGGTAGTTACCGGATTGGCAAAGGTGATGTTCTCGAAATGCAGCGGACAGGACAAGCCGAGTTCGTGACTGGCTACAAGTTCGACCGTGAGAAGGCAATTACAAAGGGTGACTTATCGAAGATGGAACAGATCATCCAGCAAAGCGAAGCTTCACCGTTCAACAAAGGTCGTCTCATCGCAATGCGGACTCCAAGCGGTCAAAAGACGTTGACCGAGCGGACGTTACGAATCGAAGACACGACGACGACCGAATTGCCGGTCGCAGGTCCCGCTCAATTCGAGATGCTGTATCAGTCTCACTTTTTAGGACAAAAGTAATGAACATGGATCGATATACGCTTTGTTTAATTCGCCACGCGGATAGTTTTTTACTCGTCAACCGCCAAAAACGACCAGCGATGGGCATGTGGAACGGTGTCGGCGGCAAGATTGAACCGGGCGAGACACCGGAAGTTGCTGTCATCCGCGAGACGTTCGAAGAGACCGGCATCCCGTTAGATTCGGTGACACCAAAAGGTATCGTTCGCTTACACGGGGAAGAAACGTCTGGCATGTATCTCTATCTTGCTGAACTAGAAGACCGCCCGTTTCCGACACCGGTCATGACGATCGAAGGTATCCTTGATTGGAAAACACTCGACTGGATCTTAAACGATGAAAACATGGGAATCATCAGCAATCTCCGGCATTACTTACCGGTCGCTTTGTCAACGGATCAACCGTTGTTGCATGACTTCCATTACGATGGACATACAATCACTGCTTACGAGACACACAAATTGATCGAGACATAAACAGAAAATCCCCACTCGTCCGTTATCGGATAAGTGGGGATTTTTCATGAGAACAGATGGAGACCGGTGACGATAACTGCGACGATGACGATTCCCGGTAACAAGTTCGCAACACGAATCTTCGTGATGCCAGCGAGATTAAGACCGATTGCCGCAATCATCACCCCACCAGTCGCCGTCATCTCAAGAATAAATTCCTGCAGTGCGGCGTCGGGAATGAATTTCGTGATCGCAACAGCACTTAATGCAATCGCCCCTTGATAGAGAAAGACGGGAATCGCTGAGAACATGACACCGATCCCGAGCGTTGAACTAAGGACGAGTGCCGTAAAACCGTCAATCAATCCTTTCGTATAAAGGACGTCGTGATCCTGGCGTAGTCCACCGTCGAGGGCTCCTAACACACCCATCGCGCCAATGACGAAAATTAACGTCGCTGTCACGAATCCTTCCGCGATGTTCGACGGACGACCCCGACTGATCTTACGTTCGAGCCACGCTCCCATCCGGTCGAGTTTCTCATCGAGCCGGAACCACTCGCCGATTGCACCACCGAGAACAAGACTACCGATGACGATCAAGAAGTTCGTGCTTTTCATCCCCATCTGCATTCCGAGCACGACGACAGCAAGTCCAATCGCCTGCAGGACGGTCTCCTTCATGCGTTCCGGTATCCGGTGGAACATTAATCCAAGCAACGTCCCGATAATGATCAGGACGGTATTGACGAGTGTACCTGTTAAAACCATCTGACAGCCTACTTTCTCAATTGATTTTTCGTTTAGCGGAACGAACGACGGTTCGCTCTGCCTGATTCAAACTATGCAACGTCATCCCGAGCATGACGAGGATGATTCCGAGTGTCGCGAGTCCCGTTGGTAGTGCCGCGTGAAGGAAAAGAATCTCTCCGAATACGGTAAAGACAATCTCGAACGATTGCGTTGCTTCGATCGCTGCTAACCGAACCGGATCTGTCCGAACGAGCGACGTCGCGTAGAAGAAAAGCGACGTTGCGATGACGCCGGAGAACAACGCGACGAATCCGGACTGGGTCACTTGATTGACACTCGGCAAGCCGACCTGTATGTAGGCAATCACAGAAAGAACGATCCAAAACGGTAGACTGGCAAGTGTCATTCCGAGAATCCGTTCAAACACATCGAGCTCGTTCCCATAGCGTTCCATCATTTTCCGGTTCCCGAGTGGATAGGCAATTGCCGCGACGAGGACCGGTAAGGCACCAAACAACAGTGACTGTAGCGATAGGCTTCCCGCGACCGATAGTTGCATGACGACGACCCCGAGGACGATCAGGACGGAATACTTCAGTGCTGACCACGGGATCCGTTGGTTGAACAAGGGGGCAAGCAACGGTCCCGCTAAAATCGTCAACTGCCATGTCCCGGCAATCAACCAGCCTGGTGCGTAGTCAGCAGCAAAACAGATGCTGCCGTAGAACAGTCCGAAGCCGATCGTTCCATACAGTAACCAAAAGCCGATATCAGCTCGAAGCGCCTGGAAGACGCGCCCGATCCCCCGTCGGATCATGACGATGACGATAAAGAACGGCAACATCAGGAAAAAGCGGAGCGACGCACTATAAATCCAGTGACCGCCTGCCCCTTGCATCGATTGATTCAAGATGAAGGTGACGGCAAAAAACATTGCCGCTAAAATTCCATAAATGATCGGTCGCATCAGCTCTCCTCCTTTAGTGTCGAGACGAGTAGACGTCCGAGCCCGTTCCAATTATGCTCCGTCGCCTGGACGAGTTGCTCGACATCCTGTTGTTGACATGCATCTAAAATCGCTGCATGATCGGCAATCGACTGGCGTCCGAGACGATCAAACTGAGCATATTCGAGCCGGCGGATCAACGGTGTCAATCGACGGATTGTCTCTCGTAGTTGATCGTTTTGACTGCGCTGCACGAAGACATCGTGAAAGGCATCGTCAAGTGCTAGTGCCGCCTCTGTATCCTGCTGATCAATTGCCGTCGTGAATTGTTGATGAATCGACTTTAGACTCGTTAGATCGTCATCCGTCAGCATTGGTCCTGCTAAACGCGCCGCTAACCCATGCAGTGTCGCAATGATTGGATAGGTTTGCTGTGCCTGTTCAGCATCGAGTTCCGTCACGATCGTCCGTGAGCCCCGTTTTGCTAAAATCAATCCCTCCTCTTCGAGTCGTTTCAAGGCTTCGCGGACCGGTGTCCGACTGACACCGAACGCTTCCGCGAGTGCTTGATCGTTCACCTTTTCTCCTGGGGCAAGACGTAAGGTGATGATGTGGTGTTGCAAGCGTCGATACACTTCCTCACTTAAAGGAAGTCGTGCAATGGCAAAATCATTTGTAGGTTTCATACAAGTAATATATTACATATTAATTCATTGTAAAAGCACCTTCTTAAAATTCATTGGATTTATTTTACTCACTACCTTGCAATACAAAGTAGCATAACGTATCATTACCTTGTAATACCAAGTAGCGAAAGGAAGATGCGGATGTCATCGACGCAAATGTTAAAAGGAATTCTCGACGGTTGCTTACTCGCACTGATTGCGGAAGAAGAGATTTATGGCTATGAACTGGCGACGAAACTGAAAGCGTACGGTTTCGCTGACATCAGTGAGGGAACGATCTATCCTCTATTGATTCGGATGCAAAAACTGGACTGGATCGAAGCAACCTCTCGCGTCTCCCCGTCCGGTCCAAAACGAAAGTATTATTCGATCACGACGAGCGGTGTTGAAGAACTCGCCGCTTTCAAACTAAGATGGCATCACCTTTCAACGAGTGTCGAAAGCATTTTAAAGGAGGACGAATGAGATGACCTTATCGACGGAATCAACACGATTTTTGGAAGACTTAAAGGTATACCTACTTGCTTCGGGTAAAAATGAATTGGCGACGAACGAGATTGTCAAAGAACTCGAAGATCACCTGATCGAAGCGGAAGCGGACGGAAAATCCGTTCGCGCGATCACGGGTGATAGTCCCGCCGATTACATCCAATCGATTTCTAAAGAGATGGCATTTGATCCAAAAGAAGCGTTTTGGGTCGTCTTGCAAGTTTTTCTCGGCGCATCCAGTTTTCTCTATCTTCAAAACCTCTTGAATGGTACAACGACGTTCAGTATCTTGCTCGTTGGCGGTTTCCTGTTGATTAGTGCCGTTTACCTGACCACCTTGGCGTTTCTCTTCCGTCAAGATGCTTTACGTGATGGAGCGCGCCCTCGTATCATGCGTTACGGCATTCATGGTAGTATTCATTTTCTGTTAATCATCGGACTATTGATCGTCAACGGACTTGTCGATTCACCAAAGATCACGTTATCCCCAAGCGTCAGCTGGATGATTGGTGCCCTATTGATTATCTGGATTCTTGTCACGGCATGGAAGACGAAGACATGGATTTTGCCGATTGCATTGCTCGTCTATTTTGTTCCCCAAATCATTCTCCGTTCTGTATTTGATTGGTCGGAATTGACCTCTGGACTTGTCGGATATGCTGTTGCTGCCATTACAATGACAGTCGCTTTTATTCGCGAATCTAAACAAGATCAGTCAAACGTCTCAAAGCACTGAAGCAACGATTTGGTTCTGATACTTAAAATGACCTCAGCGCTAAGATCATTTTTGTATATCATTGAGAAAAAATTGAGGATAGAATTAGAATAAAATATATTAAAAATGAATAGGTGGTTGTAAATGATGCATCAATCTGTGAAAGATATTCAACATTCCATTAAGATCAACAAGCCCATTGAACAGGTATGGGAGAACATCTCGACGGCTCGCTCTTTATCTAAATGGTTTATGCCAAACGACCTTGTCGCAAAAACAGGATGTGTGTTTCATATTCAATCTCCTTTTGGTCCATCTCCTTGCACGGTATTAAACGTACAACCAGAAAGAGAATTATCGTTTAGTTGGGATGAAGATGGATGGATCGTGACCTTCTCCCTAACTCCATTGAACGACCTTACACTTTTCACTGTGACACACAGCGGATGGAAAAACGCTGATGACCTTGTGCCGAAAGCAAATCAGCCACAAGGTCGTGTCCGTAACTTTATGGACCAAGGTTGGGATGGGATGCTTCAGAAATTGAAAGCAACATTTTAAAAGAAGGCATGTACATTTTTTTACGACAAAATATAGATTGTGATTTTAAAATACATTCTCTTGTAGTTTTTTTAGATCATTCAGAGATCAACAAAAATAAAGGGAGTGTCGTTATGTTCAATCGATTTAGTAAAGAACAATAACAAATTATCCAGTCTATTTAAGATTTTTTCTTAGAAGAGCGCAACGAAGAGCTGTCTGAGTTCGCCGCAGAACGTGTTTTTGATTTCATCAAAGAGTCAGTTGCTATTCACTTTTATAATATTGGAATTCAAGACGCTCATGCGGCTGTGTTAAGTCATTCGCGTCACTCGACGATGAATTGTTAACGCTCAAGCGTCCCGTATCTCCATAATATATTTTTAGCAGAGATCTCTTGTCATGCTCTACAAAAAAGTATGCGCCGGCGCATACTTTTTTGCTCTTTAGCGTTCACTTTCAACTATGTTTCATTAAAATGTATCTCATTATTTTTTTATCGAACCATCCATTGTTCATTTTATAGGATGACGAATCATTTCAGTCGAATGTATTGAATCATTTTGTAAATAAAGTATAAAACGACTATAAAAATAAAGACGTTTCCTAGCATACTTATGGCTGCAACCTGATTCATTTTTTCCCACTCTCCTTCTTATTTAGATAAGGACTTTATTTGAATTGAACCGAATTTTAACATACTTCCTTTTCCATACGTAACCCTTGATTTTACATTTTTATGATTCATAAGTAATTTTCATTTTTTTGGTGTTAGCTTCCCGACTTCAAAGTGGTAGCTGTCTTATCGCCGAATAAATTCTTAAAGAAATAGGTCAAAATTACATATTGAATTAGATTCACAACTCAAACATATCTAATAAGATAAGGAAAACCACAAAAAGTATGCGCGATGCATACTTTTTTCTTTGGATTTTGATTCAATTCATTACGAAGTACTTTTTAATCTCTCCATAGAACGAATAAATCAATTATACTAAACGTAATTATTTGTATGGAATGACGGTTCACACTATAGTCGTGCTTAATACAAAGGAGAATTTTTTGAAACTCGAACGATTACTGACTATCATATTTAAGTTACTGCATCGCTCTACGATCTCGGCCGCTCAATTAGCTAGTGAATTAAATGTCTCTCAGAGAACGATTTATCGAGATATCGAAACCATTAGTGCAGCTGGAATTCCCGTTACTTCTTATCATGGAACTAATGGAGGTTTCGGTATTATTGAGAATTATAAATGGGATAAGACCTTTTTAAATGCGTCTTCTATGGTCGATGTTCTATCTTTAATGAAAAGTTTATCAGCGCAATTACATGATCAAGATTTAAAAAATACGCTAGAACGGCTATCGATTCTTACGACAGAAGAACAAAATAACCATTTACACATTGATTTAGCTGATCAATCCATTGAGCCTACTTTCTTAATTGATCTTCAAAAGAGTATCAAAGAATCAAAAAGAGTTCTGTTTCAATACATCAGTGCTCAAAAGGAACAGACCATTCGAGAAGTAGATCCTATTTTTCTACGATATAAATTTCGTACATGGTACCTTTATGCTTATTGTTATTTAAGAAATGATTACCGCGAATTCAAAGTGTCACATATGCTCAACCTTCAAAGACTTTCAACATCTATTCAGGATAACCATCCCATTCCTGGAGACAGAGCTGTCGTGAAGCCCGCACGGGAAAGTATCACGTTAAGAGTTCATCCTGAATCCATTCATGTAGTCTTAAACCATTTTCAGCATCAATCGATGGTTTTTGAAGAAGATGGTAGTGTTACAATGACTTTATTGTTACCTTCACCTTTACATGCGGAATGGTTAATCAACATTTTATTAAGCTTCAGATCGGGTGTAGTTGTTATTCATCCCTTGTACTTACAAGACATATTAAGAAATGAAGCCAAAAAAATAGTTAATCTATATGAGGATATATGACACTCAGATGTCATATATCCTTTTTTATAATGAACGTAGTTAGACAGTTCTTACTACAATTAAAGGAGCGATTTGGATGAATGCCGGAAAAACGATGTATGAATATCACAACTGGGCGATGCAGTTGATGTTAGATCATATGGATGCATTACCTGAAAATCTATTAAATAAAGAGGTGAAAAGCTCTTATCCGACAATCGCTAAAACACTTAGTCATATTCTTGCAGTTGATACTATGTGGATTCATGTTTTAGAAAAAGTAGAATTTCAACAAGCGCTACAAGATGCGATGAGTCAATTACCATTAACTGATGCATATACAATTGAAGAATTCAAAACAGCATTCAAAAATATAGCATCAAAGTATCAACTATTTATAAATCAGAACTCAAATCTTACTATGACGATACATGTGGATAATCCTTGGTCTGGTCCACGGGAAACGACTTTTGAAGAAATTCTTTTACATGTAGCCAATCACGGTACGTATCACCTGGGGAACATTACTACCATGTTAAGGCAGCAAAATGAATCCTCATTGATGATGGATTATTCTCTTTTTTGGTATGAAGATATGAAAGTTAAGCCATAACAGAATGTGTTCGTTTTTATGTCTATTCAGAAATCACTATATAAAATAAGATGGCGTGCACCGGTGCACGCCATCTTATTTTATCTATTTATCAATTCCCTTGTATTGCTTCATACCGCTCACGCGTCCAGTTGTAGACATGGCTCGTCACGGTCCGTCCGTCAATTCGCTCTAATACGAATGGTCGGTCAAGAACAGGTGTAAAACCGAGTTTCTCAACGACACGGCGTGACTGGTCATTAAAATCAAAGTGACCACACCAAACGACATCGATCGGTAGTTCCCGGAAGATGAAATCAAGTATTGCTTCAACGATTTCCGGCATCCGCCCTTCTCCCCAGTAGTTAGGCGCGAGGACATAGCCAATCTCGACTTGACGGTCATGGGTGATTGAATCGTCCGGCCGACGATTAAAGTGAAATCCGAAGCTCCCGATGACTGCCCCCGTCTCCTTATCGGTCACGGCATATTCACCAGGTGACGCTTGGAAAATGCCAATCACTTCCTGGCTTTCGTCAAGTGACGCGTGCGGCGCCCAGCCTGCTTTTGGTCCAACATTTGGATCCTTGGCGTAAGCATACAATGCGGCTGCATCGTTTTCTTGCCAACGGCGTAACAGGTGCCGTGGTGTTTCGATAGTATCTGGTAAGTTCATCTGTATTCCCCCTTATTAAGATACGTTTCGCTCTCGTTCGACAGATTCCTTCACGAACAGACTCGTATAGACTAATCCAAATCCCGTCAAGAGGATCAATCCGAGGTATACACTCATCATCGACGGGATCAAGAATGTCCCGACTAGAATCGTCGACCGAGAGAGTAAGTCTGCTCCAGCGAATGACGTTCCGGCGAACGCTGAGTACGCTCCGCGTTGATCGGCTGGCATCATATTTGCTTTTTGTGTGTTCAAGACCGGGGAGTAGAGCAACTCGCCAATCGTTGCGATGAAGATGAAGACCATCAGTGCCGTCATGCTATTGGCACTCGTCACGACAACGTAACCGATCGTGTACAGCATTAGACCTGCAGCGAGCGTCCGGCGCGGAGAAAGACGCTTCGCAAGCCGCTGGACGACGAACGTCAACGTGACGACGAGCAACGTATTTTCGATGTTGATGATACTCATCATCCGAACACCGTTGATCGACCACCCGGCAAACGATAGCGGTTCAAACGAATCAGCGAGGCGGACGGCGACGTAACTCCCCATCGAAAACTCAGCCGCTAAGATACACATCGAACCAAAGACGACCTTAACGAACGGACGGTCCCGCCAAGCGAGTTGATAGCTTGTAAAGATATCCGTGATGACACCACGTAGTTTCTGACGTTGCCACGTTCGCGGTGTGTCGTCGAGAAACAGGTAGTACGCGATCGGTAAAACGGACGACGTAAAGCTCAAGATCCAAAACAACAGCAATTGATTGCTGACGTAGAGCCAGCCCCCGAGCGCTGTTCCGATGGCGATCGAGAGATTGACCAACCAGTAGTCGAGCGCATAGACCGCTTGGCGGTTCTCCTTCGTCGTCGCATCGATGATGATCGCCCCCATTGCCGGACGACCAAGATTACTCGTCACCGAGAAGACGGCGTAAATGACCATGAACAACAGCATCCAGTCGAGCGTCAACGAGATCGCCATCGTGATAAACGTCAACGCCGTGAGCGCAGATGTCGTGACGAGTAGGCGTTTACGAGAGAAGCGGTCGGCGAGATATCCGCCGAGTAGATTGGTGATGAAGCTGACGAAGACCATCGCGATCAAAAACGCACCGGCGATGACTTCGTTGAATGCCTTGACGAACAAGAGAGCCATGAACGGCATGATCGAAAACGAGACAGCGCGGTTGAAAAACGATGTGATGAGACGTACTTTAATTGGTTTCGGTATTTCTTTCCATTTCATATTGTCACCTTCCATTCTCTACCTGTATCATAAACAAGACAATACATAAGAAAAATGGACGTCATATAAAAAAGATGTCCCCTTTTAAGGAGGAGAAGTACGATGGATGCTTATCTTTTTATGTTATGGAAGACTTGCCGAAATGGACATTATCCGATCACGACACTCGCGGAAGCGATCCATTTAAGTCCTAAACAAACGAAACGATATCTCAATAAATGGCAGGAAGACGGCTGGATGAATTACACGAGTGGTCGCGGACGGGGCAACTTAAGTGAACTCGTCTGGTTACGCCACGTCGAACGGGAGTATGCGAAACGAATGCTCGAGCGGATCGACCGTGATTCGATCGAATCAGTGACGGAAGAACTGTCGTGGGACTGGTCACCGGCACAAGCAGGACGCTTCATGCGCCAACTCGAGCGAAAGTTCGGCTATACGCAAACGACATCGGACGCATTGCTGATTCCTCGGAAACGCAACTTCTTGACGACACACCCGTTAGAAGCAGCTGACATTCATAGTGCTCACCTCGTCCAAAACGTCTTCAACCGTTTGTTTACAATTGACGTCGACGGCAACATCCAAGGCGAACTGGCACATCACTATGCCTGGAATGGTCCGATGCTCAGTCTCTTCTTACGTAAGGACGTCCGCTTTCATGATGGTTCGCTCCTGACGAGTAAGGAAGTGACGAAGAGTCTGCGTGCCTTGATCGCCTATCCGGCTTACGCTTATTCCTATCGGCACGTAAAACAGATCGTCTCGAACGGTCCATACCGGGTCGATCTCACACTCGATCAGCGCAGGAGTTCGATTTTGCCGCAGCTCGCCTCGATACATACGAGCATCATCAAAGATGGCATTGGAACTGGACCATTTCAACTCACGCAACATGACGATAAGAAAACCGTTCTGACGGCATTTCCGAATTACTTTGGCATCCGCGCCCTGCTCGACCGAATTGAGTTCATCCAGATGCCGGAGCAATATGACCCGGTCTACCGGACATCAGCATCTGACTCCAGTCCGATTGATACGATCGCGACGCAGTCCGGATTTGGTCTCGTCTTTCTCCATCCACGCGCCGGTGGTCCGTTTGAATCAAAAGCAGCGCGACATTATATTCACCGGCTCATCACGGAAGTCCGTGATGGCATTCATGACTTCCATGAACGGACACAACCGAACGACTCTGGTTTTCTTGAGACCTATAGTCCATCGTATACCGTCCCGGACGGTCCTGCTGTTTTGTTCACGCAACCGATCCGGATCAAGTTGACTGATTTTACGGACAAAATAACACGTTGGCTCTGTCAGCGATTTGATCAGGACGGGATTCCGTATGAGTTCGTCGAAGTCGGATTCGAAGAGAGTATTACGGATTTTCATGTCTACGATACGATCGATCTCGCCATTCATGCCGAAGTGTTCGAGCGGAATGTCCAGTACGCCTTCTATCAGTTCATGACGAATACTTTTTCACCACCGATCCGGCTATTTCAGCAGATGCCCGAGATGCTGACATGGATTGAACAATACGATACAACACCGTTCGAAGACTGGCTTCCGATTCATCAAGCAATCGAACGCTACTTGATTAACGAATCGTATTTCATCCCGTTCTATCACGATACACGACTAATTCCGTATCCGATCGAGCTGCAAAATATCACGATTGATTCATTCGGTTATTTTGATTTCTCAAAGCTCTGGATATCCAATCAATCGTGACGAATCCTTGTCGATATTTTGACTTGCTTGTGACAAAACGCACGAAGTTCTTTAATCTAGTATTTTAAATGTTGTATTAATGACGAGGCTACGAAATACTAAGACTGTGTTCATTACTTAGTGAAAAGGAAGTGGTCTTATGTTATCAACCTCTACCATTCAAATCGTACAATCAACCGTCCCGGTCCTTGCATCGCATGGCGCCGCAATTACGAAAGTCTTTTATCAACGTTTATTTCAAGCTCATCCAGAACTCAAACATGTCTTCAATCAATCGAATCAACGGAGTGACCGACAATCGCAAGCACTCGCTACAGCCGTTTATGCCGCTGCTGCTCACATCGATCGACTCGAGACACTAAAACCGGTCTTATTACCAGTGCTGCATAAACACCGGAGTCTTCAAATCAAGCCGGAGATGTATCCACTCGTCGGTCAAGAATTACTCGGAGCGATGCAAGACGTCTTAGGGGAAGCCGCAACGCCTGCAATCCTGCAAGCGTGGGGTGAAGCGTACGGGGAGATTGCCGATTTGTTCATCACACTCGAAGCCGAACTATACACGCAGGACGAACAGGCGAAAGACTTTTCCGGTTATCAGTCCGTTAAGATTTCGGATATCCAGGAACAAGCAGACGGCATCCGCTCGCTGACTTTCAAAACGGACGGTCCTCTCCCTGATTATCGAGCAGGGCAATACATCACGATACGGATTCAAGATAGCGACGGCTTATGGCACAATCGTCAATACAGTCTGACGGCGGCATCAAACACGACGACTTATACGATTGGTGTCAAACGAGAAGGCATTGTCTCGAACTACTTACATGCAGCTCGAATCGGTGATACGGTGTTAATCAGTGCGCCAGCAGGTGCCTTCACGCTTGATGCATCAGGTGAACCCGTCGTTCTAATTGCTGGTGGAATCGGCATCACACCGATGCTTGCAATGGCAGACGAAGCGTTAGCTGCTGGACGAGACGTGACATTACATCACGCCGTCCAAGATGAACGCAATCGTCCGTTTACAGAACAACTCGCCCTGCTTGAGCAGCGTGGCGCTCGCGTCATTCGTTACGCAGAGCACCAGGCGACGGATCAAGCGGGACGTCTACCGAAAGACGTCATCGCAAGCATCACGGATCCGACATACGTCTGTGGTCCGGAAGCAATGATTCAATACGTCATTAAACACTTCACGGCGTCTTCGGACAAACTGCATTACGAAATCTTTGGACCTGCTCTCGCTTTTGCCGCGGAAACGCCAGTCACGCAGTAAAAAACATCCCGCTCTCTTTGATACAGGTCAAGGAGAGCGGGATGTTTGATTAGAGTGGCAATCGTTCTGACAACGGACGGACCAAAACGACATCTGTCGCCATCCGGTTATCCCGGCGCGGTTCATCGACTGGTTCAATCGTCCAGTTTTTCGCGTGGAGTGTATTTAAGGCACATGCTAAGTCGTACATCGAATAATGATCGTTTCCGTTCAACTGATAGAGCCCCGCTTCGTATTCAAGTAAAATCGTAACGAGCGCTTCTGCTGTATCTTCAGGCAACGAACTCGACGGATACCAGTTTCGACTTGCTTGAATGACGCCGTGTTGCTTCATCTCGTTCGTGAAGAAGTCGACCATGTTGTTCGAACCTGCCTCAGTCCCGATCTGCCAGCCGATTCGGACGATTTTTGCTTGAGGATCAATTGCTTGAATCGCTTGCTCGCAAGCAATCTTATAGGCACCATACTCATCGGTCGCATCCGGTACAGCGTCCTTTTCAATCGGTGCTGGTACGTCGTCCGAAAAAACAGATACTGTACTCGTGAAAAAGAACGGAATCTGATATTCCTGGCACAAACGGACGAGCGCTTCCGTACAACTGACGGACCCCATCCCAATATGTAGAAAATAATCCGGTCGTTCCGTTTCTAAAAACGTCCGCATCTGAGACTCGTCAGTCGTTGAGACTTTCGTCCGATCCCACGCGACTGTCTCGATATCGTGCTTTGCTAAGACGTCCGCAACGACGGGTGCCACCGTTCCGTTCATGCCTGTAATGATTGCTTTCATTGTGATTCATCCCCCTTAGTTTCGATCGAAAAAATCATAAAACCACTTGCTACTTCAGTTTACACGCGAATCGCTGAATTAACGAATCTGAGGTTATTCTTCTACGACCAGTCATGACTCAAATGAAAAAAGCGCCTGCTATCCGATCTAATCTCGGTAAGCAGGCGCACTGTTTAGTTCATGATTACTCCGAAACGCTTTCCGTTGCCATTCGACGCCATAGTACATTCAAAAAGACCGTCATCCCACTGATCGGAATCAAAAACAATAATGCCGTGATCCATAAACTCTCCATCGACTCCACTCCTCATCGTTCATTTCTATCTCTAGTGTACATAAGCGCGAAACCGCTTACCTCCACCTCAAGGCGGATATTTCATCCGACCTTGTCCTGTCGTGCCTCGGTAAAGGAAACGTTACGATGAATGAGTAACCAGATAGCTGTCAACACGAGACCACTTAAGGAAAACAGTAGGAAAACGAACGAGACGCTAAAGAGCGACGTCAAGTACGATGATAATCCGTAACAGAGTGCAGAACACGCCGTTGATGCTGCGACCATCGCCGTTCGAACCCGTCCGAGCAAGTGCGCAGGCGTAGAGCGTTGTAACAATGTCGCAAACGGAATCCCGAACAATGTCAGCGCCATGCCGAGTAAAACGAATCCGCCAATCGCAAGGGGCACGAACGACATATAAGCAACGATTGCAATCGCGAGTCCTTGCAGTACGACTGCGATCCGAAACAGCTTATCCTGTCTGATCGAGACGACCCACTTGCCGTAAAGGAGCGACATCGTGATCCCCCCGATCACCGTCGCTAGCTCAAGTGCGGAAAATGTTTGGGCATTCCCCGATAAGACGTTCTTGGCATATGGCGCAAGTAAGGTATTCATCGGTGTGATCATCCAGTTCGCAAGGATCGCACAACCAAGGATCCATTTTAAGCGACCGTCACGCGCGACGTAATGAATCCCTTCGAGTAACGCTTCGCGGTACGATCCGACACGCGCTCCTTCTGCGACCTGTCCCGTCATGTGTCGGACGAGCAACCAGGCAACGAGATGCAGTCCCAGATCGAGCCACAAGATACTCGCAATCGAGAAGTGGGCAACCATCATCCCACCAAGTAAGAATCCGCTTAACGTCCCGATCCGTTCGATTGTTGCGAGATAGGCATTCGCTTGCGGCAATTGGTCATCTTCGACTAGATCAACGACCCACGTGAAGACAGCATTTCCACCAACGATTTGCAGGATCGTCTGAACGACGAGCAAGCCGAGTAACCACGGTAAGACGACGTCTGTCAGACCGATTCCCACTAACGTAATACCAAGCGCTAGCAAGCGAATGAGTAAGGACGTTTGATACAACGATGCGCTGACGAAACGGTCAATCCACGGTCCAACGAACGTTGAGACGAGAAAACGAATCAAAAACACACCTGTTGCAAGCAAGGCGACAGCGGAAGCACTAATCTGTTCCGCGCTCAACCAGTAAATCGCAATATAAACAAAACTCGTCCCGACAGTCGATAACAAATCGGAGACATACATAAAACGAAATGCACGTGACATGATGCTTTATTCCTTTCCTAAAACGACTTCTTGTTCATCTTACAATTTTTCTCAATTGCTGCCCATTCTTTTTTCGTCATCACATCGTCATCGTCTGTTAAGGCATTCTTACCCATCTGTAACAGAGCCGACATGTTCATTCGCTATACTAAAACGCATAGGGAGGTGAAGATCCATGAAAACGCAAACGCGTTATGACTATGAAACCGAACAGGAACAGGTCGACGTCCCGTCTGAGGCACGTCTAGGCTACTACTTTCTTTTGATCGTCCTGCCGCTTGGTCTCGCGCATCTTGTCCAGTCGCTTGCTCCTTCGCCGGATCAACACCACTCGTCCGTATTGACGGGTTTGACGTTCTTATCCATCGTCTTATTCATGTACTTAGGTAACCGAGCTGCTGGAAATGCCAAAACGACCTTTTTCGGATACTCGATGTTCTTGAGTATCAGTCTGTTCGCGACGCTGTTTCTACCAACGGTGCCGATCATTTGAGCATAAGCAAACGAGCACATGTCTGACTAGGACGTGTGCTCGTTTTTTAATGCGTATGCGATTCGTGTTTGCCGTCACAATACAACGTATTGCCATGTGCGTGTTGATCCGTCTCGACCTGGATCGTTGCGTGGTTAATCCCGACGTGTTTCAAATCGTGATCAATCTGTTCGCGAATCGACTCCGACTCCCGGACGGTCATGTTCTCCTTGACGACGACGTGACACGATAACGCGTTATACCCACTCGTGATCGACCAGATGTGTAGATCATGTAGTCCGAGAACGGCTTCGTTCGTCTGAATCGTCGAAACGACCTCATCAATGTCGACATCACTCGGCGTTCCTTCCATCAAGACATGTACGGACGCCTTCGTCACGTAATAACCGCTCCGTAAGACGAGGATCGCTACGATGATACTCGCAAGTGGATCCGCCCATCCCCACCCGAAGAATAGGATCAGCAAGGCGGCTACAATCGCACCGACCGATCCGAGCATGTCGCTTAAGACGTGCAGATACGCACCGCGCATGTTGAGGTTATGTTCGTGCCCACCGCCGCGTGTCATGATCCAGGCAACTAAAATGTTGACGAGCAACCCGAGGACACTAATGATCAGCATCCCCGTCGTTGCGACAGCGGGTGGATCGATGAAGCGTTGAATGGCTTCAATGAAAATATAGAGAGCGATGACTATCAGCGTCACGCCATTTAGGATTGCGGCTAAGATTTCAAAGCGTTTTGAACCGAACGTCTTGTTCGCATCCGGTGCTTGACTCGAGAACTGGAAGGCTAACAGGGCAATCGCAAGTGAAATCGAATCACTTAACATGTGCCCGGCGTCTGATAATAATGCCAAACTGTTCGTCCAAATTCCGCCGATGACCTCGACGATCATGAACACAGTAATGATCAGGAACGACAAGCCGAGTACCTTTTTATTATTCGTATGATGATGGTGGTGATGATGATCATGTGCCATGACATTGCCTCCTTTTACCTTTCATTCAAACGTCTATTTGAATTATAACGTGCCACTGTTCTTTGGTCAACGGGCTCATCCTTTATATCCCACAAGCGCTACCGTATGAAACGAACGAATGACTGGTCTACGTTTCAAAATGACTGATTAGAATCCCCTTTTGTTTGCAAGCGGGATGAATTCCCGTTCGATCCGCTCATGTAGTTCTTCCCCCACTTCCCTTGCTTTTCCATCACAGTATGTTAAAACGAATCGTCCGCCTGGTCGTAAGGCTCGATACATTTCTTGAAGCGTTCGATCGACGGATTCCCAAAAATAGATCGTACGAATACTATAAATACCTTCGACCGTCTCATGCACTAACTTCAAGTGAATCATATTGGCTCGCTGAATCGTCGCTCGGTTTGCTTGAATGGCTTGTCGATTACGAAGCGTCGCAGAACGAACCATTGTCTTCGAAGAGATCAAGTCCCGTAACATGCGTTGCATCCGTTTGCGAAAGGAGAATGATTGAAAAGTAAATTTCCGATATCCCTTATCACTGAAATCCCACACTATGAAATCAGAGAAACATGTAATACTATACATAGACGTTTTTTATGGAGGGAGTCAGCAAATGAACCGTTTGAAACAGTTACAGATTGTCTTGTTAGTGTTAACAACGATTTGTGCTTTTTTCTTCTGGGCAGGACATGGATTTGAAGTAAGTTCTCATCAGATCAGCGGAAACGGCAATCCAGGAATTTTATTTGCTTACATCATCGTTTTCCTGCTTCCACTTATCGTATTAGGAATCATCGTTCTTTTTTATTTGATTGACGCTCGTCCCTTCTCTTTGATGACTACGATCATTTTAGCCGCTACCTATACTTACATCGGTTATTTTCATCAGCGGGAAAGCTACGTTACATATCAGCATCTCAAAAAACAACACATGATCGATGCCGGATTAGCTTTAGATTACATCGATGATGTTTTAGTCGGATTCTCCATTTATCTAAACTCACAATTTTTTAATCTGAACACATTTCTGATATATATCTGTTTGGTATTAATGACCGCGTCCGCTTTGTATCTTCTTCTTTCTACCATGATTCGTTTGATACAAATAATTCGATTTCGTTAAATGACGCAGACGAGCGACCTTTTTCAAACGACTTTTATATCTATACCATCAAATTGACGGGAAGTGATTGCATGAAAAAAGAAGTACGTCCACTAGTCTATACCCTTGTCGTTCTCGTCATGCTAATTGCCGCCTATCCAACGTATCGATTAGGATCTAAGGTGATTACGGAAATCAAGATTGAACGTTTGTTGGCTGAAACAGGATACGATCAGGATATCTCTAAAAAAGAAACGGTCTATGATTCAAAAACTGGAAGATATGAGATGAAAATCACATACACGAATGAACTGGATCATACATACTACTATGAAATCATTGAGGGGCATGTACTGACGACCGTATATGACCAGCATAATGTTGAAGTGACTGTCCCTGGTCAACATGAATTAAAGTAACTTGTCTTTTCAAATCAAAAACGAGTCCTCTCCACGAATTTCGTGAATGGACTCGTTTTTGGTAACTTAACATTCTTCTTTCATGTTCAATGATTCTGCCGAGCGGATCGTAATCTGTTTTGCAGCATCATCGATGGATATGACACAATCCCACGTCGGCTTTAATTGCAGTGTGCCTTTTTGATCCAACCACAAGACTGCAGTTAGTTCGATGAAGTTTCCCATGACTACCATTTTTCTCGCCTTCTCATCAATGACGGCATATAGTTCATCATCCAAGCTGATTTTCCAGTCAAAGAATTCATTCTCATTCATCCTTTATCTCTCCCAATCCTTCATACACTCTCAAAATCATTCCGCTGTAGTAAACGTAATCTTCCATTTCTTCCGCGCAATCAATACAACGATTAGCGAAATCAACAGAGATATTTTAAGCGTTGTATCATCGATAAGGTGTACTCCGTAATGAAGCGAAAAAAGTACCGTTAGTAGAGCAACGACGCTTCCTAAAAAGATCATGTTTTTCATTCTATCACCTCGTTTCTTCAATGGATTTAACGTGTTGTCAATCCTTTGAAATATACCGTCCTTCTTGTTTGTTCGTAATCTGTACGCCGTCTTTATATCCCGTAACGTCAATATGACTCGATCCCGATTGATAAATCTCATATTCATTATTCGGTTCATCTTCGAACACGACGCGTGCGAAGAATTCACCTGTGCTCGTATCATAGCGAATTTCTTTGTTCTTCACGTGTGTCATATAATTCTGTCGCGTCAGATAGTGATTGATTGACTGAGTGACCTCTTGTTTTTCATCATAGTACAACGACTTATAGGCTGAGGCACCGATGATGCCGACTCCTAGAATCATCAATAACGTAATCGATATAAAGGTTCGCTTCATTTCATCACTCCTGAGTATCGTTTCTGTGTCATTCTTCGTATTAGACATTCTCCTTGTTTTTAAAATGTCGATATGTATAAACTAATAGAAGAACACAAAAAAAGGAAGTCATTTATGATAAAAAAATCCATAAAATACTTTTTATTGTTATTTATGTTGATTGTTCTTACTTTGAACTTCTTAAATGGTCAAGTGATTGATAATGAGCGATTAACATTAGCCGTGAATATTGCAATAGTTCTAATGGCGTTATTCTTTATCAGCTTGAGGTTCTCAAAACGAAAACGTAAATAGAATGCTTTCGCCTCTAAAAAACGTATGTAAAGGTGGTCACATCGTGGAACAATTCATGATTTTCGGCGCTCTGATGAATCTTTTGATTATCGGCGCAGTCGTCTATGTCGTATGGAAGTTAGCAAAGAAACTCTTTAAAAAATAAGTAATTGATGTCTTTTTTGATTCATTTATGAAATTCGTATATATAATGCTTACATAAAGAAGGTCCCTTTCTCATTTGAAAAAGGGATCTTACTTAGTTTTTATCCCGCGTAATTGAACAATGGGCCACGCAATTCAAATTCATACGTTTCGCCGTCAACGATGCCGACGATTGCGTCACTTTCGATTAACTGATGCAGGAAGCCTGCCATTTCAGCCGCCGTATGATATTTCTTAACGTTCTTGCTGTAGTCGAACCCTACTTCGCCACGCGAACGATCGGCGAACTCTGTCTCAGTCGCAGCTGGTGCGAGCACTTTCGCCCGGAGTTTTGCGCCGCCTTTTTGCAGTTCTTGCGCGAGTCCTTCCGTATAGGCACTGACATAGAACTTCGTCGCGCAGTACGTGACGGCATTCGGTACGATCCGGTAGCCGCCAGCTGACGAGATATTGACGAGCGTCGTTCCTTCGACATCATGATGGTCGCGGACGAACAGGCTCGACAAAATCGTCAGCGCCTCGATGTTCAAGCGGAGCATCTTCTCGATTTTTCCGAGATCGATGTCCTGGACGAGATCAAAATCACCAAATCCAGCATTATTGATCCATGTTTCAATTTCAAGTTCTTTTAAGCCTTCATAAAGATCATGAACGTTTTGGTTATCAGAAAGGTCGATCGACTTGAGGATGACATCACTGTCTGGTGAAATCTGTTTGACTTCATCTCGAAGTTTTTCGAGCTCTGACGTCCGGCGCGCGACGAGGACGAGTGACTTTCCTTTTCCTGCGAGTAGTTTTGCCGTCTCATACCCAATTCCTGAACTTGCTCCTGTAATGACCGTGTACTTCATCTAGCATATCCCCTTTTCGATTTGGTATAGTCAGAGTCTAATCCTTAGAGTGAACTCTAAGTCAAGCAGAAAGGTGAGATTCATGTATACGATTTCTGAAATCAGTCGACTGACGATGACGAGTGCCCATACGATTCGCTATTATGAGAAAGAAGGATTACTCTTTCCGAAGCGCCAGAATGGCCAACGACGTTATGACGACCAAGACGTGACGTGGCTTCGATTTGTCCTCCGCTTACGTGAAACGCATATGCCGATCGAGCAAATCCGTACGTATGTGTCACTGTTTCTTGCTCACGGCGAGCAGGATACGACCCGCGAACGCCTTGCGTTGCTTGAAGCACACCATGCAAACGTCTTAGCTCAACTGGCAGCATTACAAGAAACGGAGCGAATGATTGCTGAAAAAGTCGACACCTATCGTCGCCTCCATCCTACGATTCCCGCTCCTGATGTCATTCAATCCTCTGAGAACGCCTCCGTCAATTGACGAAAGGCGCTTTCGCGTTCGTCAGTCGTCAATGCAAGAAAACTATCGCCGATATTGATTTCCGTTGCGCAGCCTTTTTCTTTCTCGACAAGATAGCCGGCGATACCAACTTTTCCGTGCAACTGGATTTCAATCAATTTTTCCTCGACGACTGCTTTATCTGCCTCAAAGTAAAGATGAAACATGTTTGAGACCGGCTCAAGGGGACGAGTCGAGATGCCTGGTATCGCATTCAAGCTGCTCGCTAGTGCTTTTGCGGCTACATAGTACTCCGCCATCCGGTCTTTTCGTTGTTCATAATAATGATCCGCGGATAGAATATACGGATAGAGACTAATCAAATCACCGCCATAGCGACGTTTCCAGATGCGAGCCTCACGACAAAATGCTTCCGGTCCGGCTAAGATTGCTCCTGCGACGCCGCCAAGACCTTTATAAAAAGAGATATAGACACTGTCAAATAACTCTGCGATTTCTTTTGCCGATGCCTCATAGTACGGTAAGATTTCAAGTAGGCGTGCCCCATCCAAGTGCAGACGAATTCCTTGTTCCTGTGCATATGCGCAAATGATTTCAAGTTCCTCACGCGACGGAAGCAGTCCGCCGAGTTCGCGTTGTGGCAGTTCGAGTAACAGGCAGCTGACGTCCGGCAAGGCTTTGACGTCGTCTATCGTCATTAAGTGATCGACTTCTCCGACTAGTACTGGTTTAATCCCGTGTAATTCCTTCAACCCATCCTGCTCATGAATCTCGAGGTGACAAAGGGGATGGTAGGCAACCTTACGATTATTCCGTTCATCAGACCAGATCCGTAACGCAATTTGTTGCGCCATCGTACCGCTCGGAAAAAAGATCGCATCGTCGTGCCCGAGTAAGTCTGCTATCTTACGTTCGAACGTTTTAATCAATTCGCCGTTTCCATACATATCGCTTGGTTGATCGGCAGAAACGCTTTGCAACGCTTCTTGTAATACTCCGATGGTTCGACTTCCGTGTCCATCCAATCGTTTTGTCGTTTTTTGGTAACTCGATCGTAAATCCATACTATTCATTCCTTTCTAAATCAATGACTATTTTTTGAAAAAATCAAAATATTCCATCTCCACTTTTGCTATACTGTGTAGCGAACGTCTGTTAAACGTACTCGTCAAAGGAGGTGTCCCTATCGTGCAAACGCTCCGCACTCGCCTGTTGCTTCTTATTCCAATCGTCTGTCTTCTACTGCTTGCCATCCAACAATTCGTCCCGTCATTCTATACATCACTGCTTGGACGAATCGATCCAGCAACAAATACATACTGCATTGATCGCTGTGGTCCGAAAGCATCGATGTTTAGTGCAGTCGAAAAAGGAACCTCATACGGCGGAGACGGAAGTACTGTCACGATTAGTGAAGCCGATCCACCTACTCCTTGGTTCCGGACCGGTTTTGACTCTTCGGTGAAGACACCTCCTTATCTTCTCATCTTATGTCTCGTTCTCCTGTTTTGTAGCTGGTTTTTATGGCACTATCTCCAGTGGTTGCGTCGTCCGCGACTTGATGCATCGGGTCATGTACTTCCACCACGCTTCCCAATTTTCGTTTATGAAACAAAAGACCTACCTGCTGACTCGATTCGAAAACAACTCGTTCGTTTTAATGAGCAACTTCCGCTTTCGTTACAGCGCAGGACACATGAGACCGTGACGGAATGGTTCGAGCGAATCGCTTTTCCGTCACCTGTTGATCCGCTTTATTTTGAAGTGCGGTACGGAAAGGTACCCGTCATCTCCACTCATCAACTGACCTTCTTCGTCCAAGCTATGGAACAATATTTAAAAAAATGCCATGTCCAGTCTTCGATATCTTGAATTTTTCTCTCCTTCCGCCTTGCTCATTGAAGCTTGGCGTTTTTTTGGCGGAGTTTAAGAGGATTTCTTGAAAATAGATTTTGGATGATTTCAAAATTCGGATTGACTTTTTTTCAAAATCAGACGATTAGTTGCCAGAAAAATGGGTAATATAGACTATAGTAGAGAAAGAGCTGATTTATCAGGAGAGTGAGGTGAGAAAAGTTGATTAGTGCACAAGAAGCCTATTACATTAAGAAGGAATTGAATGAAAAATTCGAGGATCCGCGGATTTCCTGTGATTTTTCAATCTTTTCGCTTGAACCGTTCCAACTTCTCTTGCACGTACAGGAAGATGTTGATGAGCTCAGTACTGAATTACGATATGGCTTAAGCCGTAAGATTCGTTCCCAGCTCACACAACTTAATGCGCGTGTCGGTGGTGAACCTGTCAGGACGGTTTATGTCATATCGGCGCCTCTCATTTCCGATCGATCGTATTGCGTCATCTTACAATGAAATGAAAAATCCCCCGTGTGAGAAGCAAACACTCACGCGGGGGATTTTATCGTATTCACCCTGCCAAGTCCCCAATCTGATTCCGTCCGTTCTCTTTCGCTCGATACAGTGCTTGATCGGCTTGGTCGATGATTTCCTTCTCTGTCGTCTGTTCTTCGGGTACAAGTGACGTCAAGCCAAGACTGACGCTGACCCGGCAAAGGGGTTCGTACTGCTCGTGTGTGATGTTCAAATCAAGAATGTCCTGTCGAATCCGTTCTGCGATATGACGGGTTTCTTCTATGCCACGCGTCAGTAAAACCGTGAACTCCTCTCCTCCGTATCGTGCGACTTGTCCATGCCGAGCCTGCCGTTTTAAGACGCGAGCCACTTCCTTCAAACATTCATCCCCTTTTAAGTGACCATACGTGTCATTGTAGGACTTGAAGGCATCGACATCAATCAGTATTAAGGAGAGCGGTGTCTGCTCTTGTTTGGCTTCTTCGAGAAGCTTCTCCAATCGTTCATCGAACGCTCGCCGATTCGGGATGCCAGTCAATGCATCATGCAAGGAACGATGAATCAAGACTTGTTTGCTACGTTCCATTCGAAACGTCTGGATGAAGGCAATCAAAACAAGAACAGCGATGCTCGCGACGACAACGATAACCCATTTCGCAGCACTCGATGCTTGCTCGGAGCGTTGTGTTGCTTCCGCAATGATTCGGTTGACGTCTGTTCGCAAACGGGCATCAATCGGTCGGAACGTTTCGATGAACTGCATTCCTTGATATCGTCTTGCCTCTGCTGAAGCTCTGTCACCGTCCTTGACGAGTTCAAATTGCGTGTCGTAAAACTGCGTCGCCGTCTCGATACGGGGAATTGCCTCCGTCCGAACGAGTTTTCGCATGATGGGATGGTTCGCATCTAGCCGGTTCAGCCGCGTGATCGTTTGATCCAGCTGATTAATCGTCCGTTCATACTGTGCTAGATCCGTTTTGTTCGGTGAAAGGATGTAACTCCGGACACTGAGTTCTAGATTCAACAACGCTGGAAACAGTTCTGCTGCTTCCGTCGAGATCGGAATAGCTTCTTTTAAGATACGGGCGTTTTCTCGTTCGATTTTTAGGAAAGCTTGATAGCTCCAAACACTTGTAAATAAAAGCGCACAGAGTGCCAAAAACAAATACCGTTGCAACGTTGACCATTTCACAAGAAGACCGACCTTTCTTTCTCTATCTACTTGACTAAAGTCAATTTCTTCTATCAGTATCTTGAAGTCAAACAATTAGTCATTTGTATGAAATAATGCCCGTTGCTGACACAATCCAAACGCTTCCCGACCGTTCAATCGGTTAAGGATGTGTTTTCCAGCTGTTCTTGCGACTGACGTCGTCTTAATGCCCGCTCGGTCACGTCGTTATTCTTCCACCAAGCGACGAACAAACCGATTACCCCAACCAGACCGGTCACGAATCGTTCGACGTCATTCGATGACACCGGTAAAGCGGTAAATCCGAGCGTCGGTAAGAATAACTCTAGAAAGACATAGAGCGGTATCATGAGGCGGAGCCATGCTTGAAAACGAATCATGGTGACACCGGAAAGAGACGACGCCATGTTTGCGGTCCAACAATCCCGTCAACCACAAGTCGAGATGTCTGCTGGAACGCTTGGATGGCTCGCGTCAAACGTATATCAAAGATTCCTGTCACCATCAGACCCAATCGCTTCTCAATCGCTCGGACGAGTTCCGGTGCTTGAATTCGTTCGCGTAGATAGTGTCCTGGTTTTGGCACGTGATGCCGCGCAAGACTGACATGATCGTACAATTCAAAATGTGGATAATCGGGAAAACGGGACCAATCGCCTCCCCAGTCCATTCCGCGCCGTTTCATTGCCGCAACGATTCGACGAAGTCGCGCGTCCGGTGGAGAAAGAAATAATGCACCATCTTCGTAAAGGAAGACGTCAATTGCAACACCAAAATTATGGTTTGATTGTCCACCACGGGCTTGCGTCACGATCGGTCCTTGGGTCGTCCGTCCTTTTGCGTATAACGCGTTCTGTTCCGCAATGCTCCGAAAACTTTGGGCTATACCGAGTTTGATTCCATGCGGATAAAGCTCTTGAATCACGTCACGGGCAATCCGGACGACCGACGGATGCATGCCGGGAACGGTTAGTTTTTGATTCGCGCGTCGCAGTAATTCTTCTAGTTGCATCAGGCTCCCTCCCTAGTCAATGTATGTAATAAAGCAGCAATCTCGTCATCGTCAGGAATGACTTGTCGTTCCTGTTGTTTTGCCTCGTATGCGCGTTGTGCTTCTTTTTCACGTTCTACCCAATTCGGTAATTGAAATAATGAATTATTCCTTCTCGAACGTTTGGTTACTTGTTTCGGACGTTCTGACGCGGATCCGGTTGCAAGACGCTTAACGATCTGTTCGATATAACCGAAATGACGACTGTTCGCCCGCCCCGCTTCTTCAATTGCGTACTGGATTCGCTCGATTGGATGTTCGTTCGCAAGCAACAGCAACTCTTGTTCGATTCGTGGTGTCGCCTTTCCGAGATTCGACTCATACTGCTGCACCAGTTCCTTTTTTAAAGACGTCTTCTTCAAGACTTCTTCTTCGGAGTCAGCAGAAGTCTCGGGGGCAGTCGTCTCGTGACTCGCCGGGGATGGCGTATCGACATGGGGCAGGACACGATAAGCATTCGAGGTCTGTCCTCCGTGTTTCGTGAACCGTTCGACTTTCTCGATCCGACCACTTGCGATCAAGGACTGGATACACGACTTGACTGTCGATTTACTGCACGGAACAGCATCGGCAATCGTCTGATAGGACGGAAATGCTTGACCATCTTGACCACTGAAGCTTTCAAGGATCAGGTAGATCATTTTTTCATGGACGGACGCGAATGCCGTCCCGCTCCGTAAGAGCGTATGGGGAACCGGAAGATATGGAGCTTGCATGGTGATTCCTCCTTTCTAGGAAATATGACAGGAAGAAGTCGTGGATTGTTCGAAAAGAGTGAAGAAGATATTTTTTGAGAGGAGTGACAGGATGAACGAACTATTCACCTATTATCTACAAGAACTTGATCGCTATCAGCCGGAGGCGTTGATTCATCATCTCGACCATGACACGTGGTCGATTAGTCAAATGTATGATCATTTGATCGTCGTCAGTCATGAGTATTTGGATGAAGTCGAGTCGTGTCGGTTCGCATCCGTGACCACGTCCGGGAAGTCACCGTTCGGCGAACAGTTATTTGCTGTCGGTGCATTTCCGGCGACACCGATCCGGTTACCGGATGCGATGAACGCCCCACCGGATGAGACGGATCAGGTTGAACAAATAAGGACACGTTGGTTGCAACTGATTGATCGTCACGTAACGCTCGCAACGATTGCTCAGGCGACACCCGTTGATCAAAAGACGCAACACGGTGGGATGGGCTGGTTGAACGCTGCCGAGTGGTATGCCCTCGTCTCGTACCATCTCGCGCATCACCGGCATCAAAAACGACGACTCGACGCTGCGCTAGCCAATTGAACATGAAAAAGCGCTCTCCGCATGCGAAGAGCGCTTCGATTCATTTTAAGACATCCCAATTCGAAAAGTGTCGTGCCTCAAGATCGAGTTGTTGTTCCTCAATCCAGCGGAATGCTTCAAGTACGAGCGGTGACGCATTGTCGATTGAAACTTCACTCCCCTTGACCCAACGCGCACCGAGTGAGTCTTGTCCGACGAATTGCTCGGGAATGCCAAGCGTTCCACCGGTCTGTCGAACGAGATAAAAGACGGCGATATGATGGACTTCATCGAACTCCCGCCAGTCCCACGGGAGCTTGAAGTCAGCGACGCCGATCTGTCGTTCGAGTGCTACCTCAAGCCCTGTCTCTTCCGTAAACTCACGGCGCATCGCCGTAGCGAGCGTCTCCCCTTCTTCTAGGCTTCCTCCTGGTAAATCATAGCGATTGATATACGGTCCACCATTTTTATCGATGACGAGTAAGGCATCCTCTTTCATTAATAAGCCATAGACTCCAAATGCACGGTGACAACGAATCGTTTTCATTCATCATACCTCCCTTTACTTCTCTTTTACATTTTTTATTTTTTATCACAATGACACTTAAACATATTGATATCTAAAGAACGCGGTAATGCGGTTAGCTTTATATTAATCGTTACAAAATCAGTCTAAAGTCTAACGTAATATTTCGTATCTCATCATACACTTTACATGGATCACTAAATGAAAAGTCATATGGAAAGAAGGATTGCTACCATGAATCCCCCAAAGTTAAGTGTTTTTTTACTAAAGTCATGCCTATTTGTACTATCTCTTGGTCTACTGGGTTTAGCGGGCTACGCAATCCCTACATTGCTGAACGGAATCAAGAGTTCAATCATTTTTGAAAAACCAGGATATGTCGTATTGATCGTTGCTTATATTGCTCTTATACCGCTATTGGCTTCTATTTTTCACGGTTTCCGCATTTTGAGCGCTTTTACAAAAAGTCAGGACGCGGCTATTCGTATTTCTTCATCGTCGAATAGCATTAAAAAGGCATTCCTCGTGATTGCTGTTTTAGCGATTTCTATTCTTCCCGTATTCTTTTATATAGGTCAGATAGATGATGCTCCTGGATTAGTGCTTGTAGGAATAAGTATCGTCATCATCCCACTAGCCATCAGTGCCTTTTTTAATTGCATGCAATACATGATGAAGAAACATATTGTTACTTCATGAATGAATCGTTAACAGATGAACGAATGTCCCTTAAAACGGCTTGAATTTGGTACTTTACCGGACTCAAGCCGTTTGTTCGTTGTTTAAAGTACGCTTGGATCACAAACGAAGGTTCAGCGACTTCCATATTATTAAGTAGACGACGTTACTCTCACTACAGGATGTTTCATTGAACTACATCGGATTACTCTACTAAGACGAGACATACAGGAGGACCCCTAGCTTTAATGATAGAATCAAGAGAGTCAACGTATAGACCGACTCAAACGTCTTGCGACAAAAAGCGAACAGACTAAATGCGTGATATCGTGGTTTTTTTATTGGGTATCCTTTCCATCATTCATGTTCATGACGGTCGGGATGAAAGCATCTAAATAGCCGTCAAACGGAAACTGTTGCTGCGCGATCCGTTCTTGAAGGTTCAGCAATGACACACGGGTTCGTTCAATCAATTCGACCGGATAGTGATAGAGCCGTTGGTTCTCCATAAATTCGTCCTCGTCGACGACTTGCCACACTCCGTTTCGATAGACGAGATCAAGATCCAGATCGATGAACGATAATGTTTCATCTTGAAGGACTGACGGAAGACAGATATTGCAGTAATAGCTCATCTCTCCCGTCCGTTCTATATCGAGACCAACCGTGAAATCAGCTTCAAACGGATAGAATTCGAGACTATAGTTGTCGTATGTATAAACGGTTGCGCGACGATGATGATGAAGCGTCCGCCCTGGAATATTCGCGACGAGTAGATAGTCTTTTGTCTGCTTTAGGACATATCCATCCCACGAATAGTGCGGACGTCCGTCAAGTTTCCGTGCCTCAATCATAAGACGTTTTAATTTCACTTCATACCTCCCTTTTCCTGAAGCTCTCTTATTTTACCAAATACTTTCAATCGAGCAAGACTTTTCCTGAATCTTTAAAATTTTGAGTCTCTCTCGTTGACATCCTTTATTAAACTGCTATCGTGAAAGTATCATACTCAAGGATGTGGAACTCATGTTCATTGCCGAGTTGTTATTGAATGCCTGTATCGCCTTCACCGGCTTTTATTTGATCGCTAAAATCATCTATAGTCAACGCCTCGCATCGAGCAGAATGAAGTCCCTCATCGTTGGTCTTGCGACCGGACTACTCGGTGTGCTATTGATGTTTAAAGGAATTGCAGTCAATGAATCGTTACGGATGGACTTACGTCATTTACCGCTCGTCCTGCTCGCTTTTTATGGCGTTCGCTCGCCTCTCATCATCGCGACGCTGATCATCGGTTGTTCTCGATTTTACTTCGGCTGGACCCCGCAATCAATCGTCGCCTTTCTCGCAGTCCTCGGCATCAGCACCGGGATGTACTTCATTCATAAGCGGTTACTCCATCGACCGCTCTTGCAAAACCTGATCATGAACGTCTGGTCCTTGTTCATGATCTCGATCGCTGTCTCGATCAATCTCGGCTTCAGTGACGCCGCTCTTCGTTTACTTGCTTCAACGTGGACGATCGGACTTGCGGTTGGACTGTTATCGAGTCTCTTGACGATCGACTTTCAGTTGCTCAACGAACAGGTCCAGCGTTATAAACAATCAGCAGAACTCGATCACTTGACAGGACTGTACAATCGGCGTGTCTGGGACGAACGGACGACATTGCTTGAAGCAGAAGGACGCGTCTACAATGTGCTCGCGCTCGATATCGATCATTTCAAGCATGTCAACGATACGTACGGTCATGCGAACGGTGATCTCGTCTTGCAACAGTTTGCACGGATCTTGCAGGAAGAGACACGTCCGCATGATATCACTGCTCGAATTGGCGGCGAAGAATTCATGGTCCTCATCTATGATCTCACGCCTCCAAAAGTCACGAAAGTCGCTAACCGGATTCGAGAACGGATCGCGAACACACACTTTCAGCTCGACGGATCCCCGTCGATTGCCATCACGGCATCCGTCGGGATCGCTCACGGGAAACATATCGCCATTCAACGAATGAATATTCTTGCGGACGACGCATTATATGCCTCAAAGGAACAAGGACGAAATCGTGTCATTCTGTATGAAGCGGATGACGAGGCAGCCGTCACGACAAACGAACGGGAACCGGTTCGCTCATAAGAAAGGAGTACTCGCCTATGTTAGAGCGAATGAAACGCATCGCTAGACGGATGAAGCAACAATTATCAGTCCTCTCTTATGCAATCGAACATCCTCGTTTACCTCGTCATATCAAATGGGGAATCATCGCCTTAATCGCCTATACTGTCAGTCCGATCGACTTGATACCAGATTTTCTGCCTGTCATCGGTCTTCTCGACGATCTCTTACTCGTTCCACTCGGTATCTACTTCATCATCCGTTCGATTCCTAAAGAGATCTTGACACAAGCACAACGGCGACTTGAACAACAAGGAACTCGTTCCTTTCCATTGCTCCGACGTTATGGTCTAGCGTTCGTATTAGGTTGTTGGGGCATTGGTATCGGTCTTGTGATATGGTGGATAGTGTAAAAAAAATCAAATCCATCCACAAGGAGTAGTTCAATGAAAAATGAGTTTGAGTTCATGACAACGGCGGAAGCAATTCTATTCGTCAGTTCCTTTTTCATGTGGCTTTACATTGGTCGTCATTTCGTCATGATCACGACGTTCGACGACTTATTTTTGACGCAATCTTGGTGGTTACTACTTCCGGTCATCACCTTCATCCTATTCTTACGCTCGTTCGTCGTGCGGCGCTTGATTCTCCATCATAGTCAAGAAGATGAGGACTTGTCACGCGAAGCATAATCCATGCAAAAGAGGAGCTATCCGGCACCGGATAGCTCCTCTTTTTTTACGTTTGATCAATGCGACGAAACTGTAAGCCGCGTGCTTTCCAGTTCGGCAAGAGTTCACGAAGCGCTTCAATCGTCTGCACAGGTGCTTGTGGGTCCGCGCCGAACGTATCCCCGTTATCGTGGAGTAAGATGATATCTCCTTCTGACACATTCGATAGTAGCCTCTTGATTTTTACTGTCCCGCCTTCTACCTTCCAGTCTTCCGCCATCTTCGACCAGAGAATCATCTTGTAAGCGGTTGGACAGAGGACATCTCCGGCATTGAGTGCACCCCACGGTGGACGATAGACCGTCGGACGTTCACCGGTGATCCGTTCAATGATCATAGCCGTCCGCTCGATTCCTGCCCGGACCGTCGACGGTCGCATCGACCAGTTCGGTCGATGGACGTAATTGTGGATACCGAGTTGATGCCCTTCGTCGTGTATCCGGCGAATGAGGTCCGGATGTGCTTCTGCTTTATGACCAACGACAAAAAACGTCGCCTGAATGCCTTCTTGTTTTAAGAGATCGAGCAGTTCTGCCGTATAGACGGGATCTGGACCATCATCGAACGTCAAAGCGACGTATCGTGAGTTCAGTGATTTTGTCACGCGCCATCCAAAGACGCGTGACGCCACGTACGGGACGACCGTATAGGCGAGTGTCGCGAGAATTCCTGCTGTGATAAGACGTGAACGCATAGAAACTAACTCCCTTTTATTCATTTACTTTTCGGCGACGGTCTTGCAGGCAACCCGCAATCCGTTCCGCGAAGAACCGCTGATTGGCTGTGACGCGATCATTTTGATACTGCGTGACTGCTTGTTGCCAAGCATGCATGACGTCTGGGTTCTCAAGCGTCCGACGGATGACGTCCGTGAGTGTATCCGTTTGATCAAAGGAAAACGCGAGCCCTTTCTCCATCAAATACGTACGATTGATCTCTTCTTGTCCCGGTAGGACGTGCTGAATGAACAGCGGTACACGTTTTTCGAATGCTTCACTGACCGTCACGCCACCCGGTTTCGTGACGATCGCATCCATTCGTTCATACAGCTGATTCATCTCATCCCGTGAATCGATATAGGTGAGCGGATGGATATGTGGATGACGTCGCGAAGCTAGTCGTTTATACAATGTTTGGTTCTTCCCACATAAGACATGGAAATCTGCTTCTGGACATTGTTCGATCTGCGTCAGTAAGGTCTCGAGTTGACCTAGTCCACCGTTTCCGCCTGCGACAAGAATTTGTTTGCGTGACTGCGTCGAGCGAAAAATGGAACCGCCAGCGATTGCTGGATGGACGGGGATACCCGTCACGAACAAGCGCTCAATGGGTACAGCATGATGCTCGTGCAATTCTTGCCTTGCCTCACGATTCGGCAACAGATGATACTCGATATGCGTCTTTCCCCAGACGCGGCTGACGAATAAATCGGTATAGGCATTGATGACCGGTACGTCACAAAGGTTTCGTTCTTTTAATTGATTCAAGAGATAGGAGGGAAACGCATGTGTACAGATGATGACGTCCGGTTGTTCCGTCCGGATGATCCGTAACATCTGTTGTTGGAAATAATGCGACGTCCACCCTGTCGACCGGGCATTGCTCGAACGCCCGGCAATATGCTGATGATAAAAACGGCTATAGCCGTTTGAGAAGTGTCGGATCCAGTTCAGGTAAAACTTCGATGTCACCCATTCCGCAAATGGACTGATCGTACTGAGCAATTCTACTTCCTTGACTTCAACCCCTGGACCTTGCAGTCGTTCGGCGATCGCTTCGGCAACCAGATGATGACCGGATCGCATCCTTAAAAAAGGAAAGATCACTATTTTTTGCATCGTTTGTCCACTCCTTCAAACTGTTCCGACGATCCTTCAAAAAAGAAGTAACGTTTAGTCTTCTTTTCCCGCTTCGTTTTTCCCTGAAACGACGCGTTTCTCAAGTCGCTTCCGCTTGAGCCATTTCACGAGCACTCCGAGCAGGAACAATACGAGTAAGGCAAGTCCGAAATACGGTACGACTTCCGGCTTGATATGAAATGTCTTTCCTGCAAAGTGACCGAGTAAGACAAAGGGGACGACCCACAGCGCGGAACCGATTGCTGACACAAAGAAGTACCGACCGAAAGAAATCCGCTTCATGCCCGCAAAATACGGATTGATCTGCCGCACACCCGGAATGTAAAGACCGCCGATGATCGTTCGATTGATTCGTTCCATGTAGCCGTTTGACACCCGCTCCCAGCGTTCCTTCGTCAATCCGAGGAATCGACCGTATCGTAGGACAGTCGGTCCGAAGAAGCGACCTGCTCCATATGCCGTCAGCATACCGACGAACGTCCCAGCATACGCAGTCAAGATCGAATAGATTAAACGTTCTTCGTTTTGACCACTTAAGATGCCGATCAGGACGAGTAAGGATTCTTCCGGTGCTGGAATCCCGACGATGCCAAAAAATAAAAAAATAAAAATAACGCCGTATCCATAGGCATCGAGATACTGATTGACCGTATCCATGTTCATGTTGTCACGTCCTCTACTGCTGTCTTTCTGTACTGTTTCAACGTCTTCTGACTATGTATTCGTTCCTGTTGAAGCAATTCCTTTTTTAGAAAAATTAAAACCTGGTTCATTCGAAAATTGACCTGTTCTCGCATCTCTCCTCGTGACAATGCTCAGTCTGTAGGAGATGATGAATAGAGTAAAGTAGATCTCTATAGAAAGAAGGAGGATGACAATGAAAGAGACTGAAAAGCTGACGATTCAACCGCTATCGTTCGAGAGCATTCCATTCGTCAATCATGCCAACGATTCATTCCCGATCATCGGACGCATCGTTCCGCAGTTTTCTGGTACCGCATGGTCTTATACGGAAGAACTCTATGAAACCGCTACTGAAACCCGTTTCCCTGACGATCGACTCGATTGGGCGACGTATATCGAAAACGAGAATCGAATCGTCCTCCTCGCCTTTTCCGGCACTTCTTGTGTCGGACAGATTCGTCTTGTTCGTGACTGGAACCGTTTCGCCTACATCGAAAACATCGCGGTCAAACAAGCGTTTCGTAAACTAGGCGTCGGACACCAATTGCTTGTCGCTGCGTCAAAATGGGCACAGCAACGGGAGTTGAGTGGTCTGTCACTCGAAGCACAGGACGATAACTTGATTGCTTGCCGTTTTTACGAACGAGAAGGTTTCGTGCTCGGCGGTGTCGATAGTTTAAAACAATTCGCCAATCCACATATTGACCTGACATTGTATTGGTATAAACTATTTTGAACGTCAGTCGGAAAGGGCTTATCTCATGTTATCTATCGTAAAGAACAGTTTCATTTCCGCGATATTGTTCGCTTTCTTGTATGCACTCATTGCTGGGTTTGAGATGGGTGACCCAGCAATATACGGCACTTCCTTCACTGACTTCTTTATGATTGGTCTATTGTTTGCCGGTCCCGCCATTCTGATCGGTGCACTCTTAACAGAAGGGCTTCCGCGCCTGTTATTTCGTTCGGATATTTCATTTGCACAACGGGTCATCCTCAATCAAATCGTCGCGTTATTCGCAAGCATCGTCCTCTATCTGCTCATGCAACCAAATTCGTTTTCGCTCGTTCTCATCTTATTCTGTTCTGGTGTAGCGTTAATTTATTACATCGTCTCCGAGTCGGCGCGAAAGTATCCGTCATTCCTCCCCTATCTGTTCGGGTGGCTCGGTCGGACCGTCTTCAGCTTTTTTCTGTTTCTCCAATTGTTTGGCTCGATGACGATGATGGTTCCGTTTTTGTCTTACGCGGTGCAGCTCGTCAATGAACAGTTGGATGCTGTGATGCTATTATTCTTCAGCGATACCGTGATTGCTGACGCTCTGTTAGCTGTCCGTTTCAAGAAGCGTTCGCTACCGTGGAAGACGCATCTCTTCGTTCATCAAGGTACGGTCTTCGTGTTTGCCGGTGCGTTCATCTTGTTCAGTTCACTTCCCGCGCTATTTTTCATCGGAAACGTAGTCGCTGCCTTTTTATATGTGATGATCACCCGTCTATTCATCCTCATGAAGACTGGAAAGGAGGAACACCATGATCCGTCTGTCATTTCGACTATTGATGAGTAACTGGATTTTTCTGATGGTTTATCAACACCTTCCGTCATCACCACGTCTCATGCCCGATACGGACTATGAGTATTATCCAGGTGTCTTTGAGACCTTGCTGTCGTTTGTGATCGTCATCACGGTCGGTGGCATCCTGACCGACGCGATTCGTTACTTCCGCTTTCGCTCACGTCCACTACCTTGGATAACACACCTCCTCCTGAATCAAGGCATCGCTTTATTACTCGGTGGCGTACTGTTACTTGTATTCAAAGGTCTGTTTCAACCGATCTATTTTCAGGCAATCGCGAGTAGCGCCGCTTTCCTTTACTTTTTGATGACGCGTTTGACATTGTTATACAAGAAAGATCCAGCTGTTTGAAATCAGCCACTTTCTTACATTTTTGTTAGGTAAAACAAGAAGACCTACGCTTTATACTAAATGTATCGTTTAGTAAAAGGAGACATGCCGCATGTTTCGTCAAAAATCGCTTCTGTATTTACTCATTTTTTTGTCCTTCGGTTTAGCTTTCGATACGATCACAGGATCGTCTCTCGTTCCGTTCGTCGAACCTCTTCATCTCTTGATGACTTCTCTTGCGTTGACGATCACGACCGCCTGTTTGACACTGTTCTTTCTGCTTTACTACGGTCTTCGTCCGCATCTCGAATTACTGATCGTCCTCCCCTTTTTGATTTTGACGAGCGGCATCACGTTCTTCTTCGTCTTCTTGAGCGCAATGACTGTCATTTAACGTCACCAAAAAGCCCGTCTTCTTTAAGGAGACGGGTTTTGATCGGTCATATGTAGATCACGGTTTGGCATGAAGCTCTAGCAACGGATCGGTGTCACTCGGCCAATTGATTTGTCCTGCGTAATGATCCTCAATCGTCGCGACTGGTTCCGAACGTTCGAACCGAGACGGTTGCGTTGACGTCGTACAGACGATCAAGACAGCTAACAGACTGATGATACTAAAATATCGTCGCATCATGATGTATGCTCCTTTTGTCGTTTCTCTTCTCATTTTAAGCAAACTGCGCTGATTCGCCATCCGTCCTCCGCTGTATCTCGTACTCCGCCCATCATAAAAGACCGACTCCACGAGTCGGTCTGACATCATCATCCTTGTTCGCCAACGACGGAAAACCGTTCGTTGAGGTGTTGTCCCTTTTCAAGCTCATCCACTACAGCAATAGCGTAATCCGCGTAACTGATGTAGCTCTCCCCTTTTGCATTTAGAATCATCTGCTCACCGCCGACCGAATACGTTCCTGTTCGTTGACCGCTCGGATCAAAGAATCCAGCGGGGCTGAGATACGTCCACGTCACGTCTTGCTGTCCTTGTAGTTCGATCAGATTTTCCCCCATATTCGAGGCTGTCGGATAATACGCTTCCGGGAAATCAGGTGTTTCCATGACGCGTGTCGAATGACTCTCGTCAACGAATAGACTACCAGCACCACCGACGACGAATAGGCGCGTCGTACTACCTGCTAACAGATTGATCAAGTGACGCCCGACTTCGATATGTTTCGTCTCCTCACCGGGTGCTGCGTTAAACGCATTGACGATTGCGTCAAACTCGTTCAAGTCGTCTTTCGTCAGTGCGAGGACATCGCGCTCGAGAATCGTGACGTTAGCCGTCACTTTTGCCGCATTACGGACGATTGCTGTGACGTCATGCCCGCGCTCGATTGCTTCTTGTAGAATCAATTGCCCTGCTTTTCCTGTTGCACCGATAACTCCAATGTTCATGATGATTCCTCCTTTTGATATGTAACTACTTCGATTATATGTAACAAATATAGTTACAATTGAAGTGTTTGTCAACATTATTGTCTCTATTCCCCGTTTCTTGCCAAATGAACAATACGACGTATAATAAGAGAACACTGTTTTTAAGAAGGAGGGGTCATCCGTTGGCCATCAGTACACGTTTTTCCGTCGGCATCCACATTCTCTCGTTGATTGCGACCGACGAGAAAATGACATCCGACTTGATTGCGGGCAGCGTCAATACGAATCCGGTTGTCATCCGTAAAATCATGAGCATGCTTAAAAAAGCCAGTTTGATCGAAGTTCGTCCGGGTGTCGCCGGTGCGCGACTCGCCCGTCCATTGTCTAGCATCACGCTGCTTGACGTTTATCACGCTGTCGCTGTCGTACCGGACAAGGAATTGTTCGGCGTCCATGCAGCACCGAATCTAGACTGCCCGGTCGGACGAAACATCCAATCGACGGTCACGCCAATCTTCGAGCTTGCGCAATCCGCCCTTGAGAAAGTGCTGGCTCATGTCACGCTTGATGATATCGTCAATGAAATCGAACAAAAAGAAGCATCGTCCTCGAAAGGATGATGCTTCTTACTTTAGAAAAACCATTGGTATAGCAAATATCCTCCACCAAGGATTACGACGACTGCAAGCATCTCAAGTCCGCGCATTCCGTCGTTTTGTCCACGAGGTACGGCACTACCAAGACCTTGATCAACACCATCGCGTAGATGATCGAGTGTTTGTTTCTTTTCTTGTTTGTAGCGAGACAATCGAATAACCCCCTTTTTACATATTGTACCATTATGTCCTTCTCTTGTATGATGATATTAGTTGATTAAATAAAGAGTTCATCATCAGCTGTTGATGTTGAAATAGCGAGTTTCAAAAAACGGAATGAGTAAGATTGATTTGTTAATCGATAATCGTGTCCTTCCCTTCTGCTCGTAACCGCTGAAGCGATGCTTTCATCGTCTCAATCTCTTCGTCCGTATGCCGTTCCCACGTTCCGAGTTCAGCGATGATCTTCACAGGTTCAGTCGAACGATACGACCTGGTCGGATTGCCTGGAAATCGTTTGTTCGTCAAATTCGGATCATCTTCATACGCTCCGAGCGGCTCGACGAGGTAGATGTGCTCTGGAGCGTCAGATTGTGCGAGCTCCGCGCCCCACTTCGCTGCATCGAGCGTTGCCGTGAAATAAATATGTTGAAGCGGATGTTCTCGAAAATTCGATGCATGTCCCGGCTTTAATTCGTCACCGATTTGAAGTGTCGCTTTCGTACCATGGAAAAATGGACCTTCGACTGTTTTCATATACACGCCTCCTGACTTGATACATTCAGTATAGACAGTAGATTCATCGAGATGTAGTCTGTTTCAAAACGAAATTTCAAGGTATACTTATAGCAAAAGAAGACAAATTTGTCGTCAGATTGTAACTCGTTTTTCATCTACCCGTCAGGCATGATGGGATTAGTCATTTTATATAGGAGGTCATCCGTTTAACGTGAAGTTCTTTAAAGCTTTAGCGAAAACCGAAGAGGCTGTCTGGATTCCAGAAGCCGAGTGGCAAACCGTTTGTAAGCAAGAAGGATTGACAGTGCCGAATCATCCACAAGAACAAATCGTTGGGCTTGCATATAATAATCAACGCCAGATTGTTGAGGTCACTCGAAACTTACGTCTCCCTTCACTAAGTTATTACGTTACGATTCTTGAACCACCGAATAGTCGATCGCTTGTCTCGAAACGATCCTATTTGACCGTTCTTTATGAAGGTACGAAACAGACGGAAAATACAGAATATGGTACGTTTTCTTTAATTGAAATCAATGTCAGAGAAGAAGGTCTTGGCGAACGCGGTTTGTTGCTCGAGGCTTTGATTCAAGACATTGTGAAAAAATTCAAGTCTTTTGTCATTCGTGGCGACTATGCGACGATCACCTTACAAGGACGCGTCTCTAAGAAGTGCTTTACGAAATATGGATTCCAATTGAAGGATTCGTATCTCACGTTATCAAGCGGTATACTTCCTGATCGGATTTGATTCGATCAGGATTTTTTTATAGGTATATCGAAATAATGGAAAGTGATGGTTTTTCGCTCAAACTAGTAGCACGAGATATTTTTAATATGGTATGGTGAAACTAGTTCAACAGCAGTACATTCTATATTTAAGAGGTTCTCCATGACAACAACTACAGAGACATATCCAATGGCATGCTGGCATACAATTGCGACCTATCATAATCAACAAATCAAGCGCGTCAACGCTTTCTTAAAACACTGGGATCTGTCCCATACGAATCTGGAAGTATTACGTTGCTTACACACGACCTCATGCACGAGTCAGAAGGAAATCGCCGAACGGATCCAAGTGACCGATGGCACGATTTCACACGGAATCAAACGACTGTTCGACCGGCAACTGATCACGCGTCAACGGAAATGGAAGACGAACTATCTTCTGCTGACGGAAAAAGGAACAGCCATCCTACAAGAAGTGGTGCCCGCCTACGAACGTTTTCAACAAGAACAATTCGCCGCTTTGACGGCTCGACAACAAGAAGAATTGATCCGTTTCTTCGATAAGCTCAACCCTGCGTGACGAAAGAGGAGGAAAAAATATGACCTTCACATTCGAATCCTCGATGCAGCACTGGAACGCCATTCAGCGACTCCATGGCCGTTATTCGAAAGAAGTCAACGATGTGTTGAAACCAAAAGGACTCTCGAAGTCCCAATTCGATTTATTGATGACCTTGTATCACCAAGAAAGTGCGACGCAAAAATCACTTGAACGAACGCTTGAACTCTCAAGTGGCGCCATTTCACAAACGGTCAAGAAATTACTTGCTGAACATCTCGTCATCCGGAAACGGATCAATCGAGAAAAGCGGGTTTTGTTGACAGAACAGGGAACGAAGTTGATCCAAACGTCCGCTCCTGAAATCGAGGAAATCGATGATCGTTATTTCCGCGCCTTTACATCAAAGGACCACGAAACGTTTGATCAATTGCTGCATAAGATGCAGAGCGATCATTTTTAAATACTTCTAGTCGCTAAAACTTTGCAAGTCCTTCTCTCTTCTGCACGGTACAGGAGAGAGAAGGACTCTTTTTGTTATTCATTGGTAACATCATGTCGCGCGATTTTTTAATCTGACTCAGATATTTGCCATTCCTCTCGAGTCCACCATGCGATCAAGCTCGCCATTAATAAGATGCTTGCCCAGTAAATCAAGAAGGTATTGCCGTTAAAGTATTGACTGTTCATATAGGGCGAAGGCATCGACGTAATACTCGTTAAATAGTCCCCATCAATCGTTCCACGATCTGCAATGACTTGTTGTTTGACCAACACTTGATACTGGCTGAACTGTTCGATTTGATAAAAGATGCCACACACAATATAGATCATCGTGCTAAATGATAAACCAATCAAGGATAAAAAACGTAACTGCGCTTCTCTTATCCATTTCAACATCAGAACGATCCCAATCGGAAAAAGTAACAGAAGTAACAGAAGCGGAAGAAACCCTAGATTCCCATTTCCACTAATTTGTTGTGGATATATTTGCGTCGAGCGACCCAAGGATACAAGAAGTCCACTAAAGACACTCAATGCTACTATCAATCGGTCTATCTTCACGATTCTCATCCAATCGTTCCCTCCTTTAAAAAATGTTCGTGATCAATATGATTACCTTCATTATACAATAAGGGGATATTTGAAATTTCCTTTTTCAGGAATAAAGGGTATGCATTATCTGATTTCGATTATCTATCGATTTCATTTTTCAATCAATCATGCTTGCAGGATACCGCTCGCATCGATCTCTCCCGCATAAATCGAAACCGGGACGTAAACGAGCGAAGCAAATAGTAAGTGCAGACTAATCGAACGTTGTCTATCAGAAAAATTCAAGATTCTTCCTTCTCTTTTGTAAATTTTTCTCGATATTCTGACGCCGTCGCGTAATAATAGATGAAAAGGAGTGGTCTGACCATGCTATTACGTCATATGACACATCGGCATCATATGAAATCCATCGTGTCACGCGGAGGATTATCGCCGGCATTCCAAGTCGACGCACCAAAAGGCTGGATCGCGTTTGAAGTCGATCCTCCAAGCGAAGCGTACCAAATGCACTTTCATCAATTAAAGAGTGAGTGGCAAGATGGAGATATCGTCACCCTCGAATTCGACGGGGAGAGAATGCAAGCAGCAGGTTTTGAAATTCTGCACTCGAATGAAGGTTTCCGCAATCAAGATGCAGAGAGATTAGGGGTATCCATCAAGGAAATTGGCTCGTTTGCATTCATTCATAATTTCGTCTCACTTGATTATCTAATCGAGTCTTCACGCGAGAAAATCTCAGAGTATTATTGATTTAGAAGAGAACCTGTTATCTTTTTTTAAAGATAAGGTAATTACGATACTTTAATACACCTTTAGGGTATCGTTGGTTGTATAGAATAAATATTTACTAAGTAAATCATTTTATTGTAATTATCTTTCAGAAACCATTCGAGAGGAACACGAACATGTGGAATACATTGAATCATCTCATCCTCAACGTCGCTTTAACCTTTTTCTTCGTGCTCATCTCTCTATTCTTTTTTAAGCGGTTTCAATTCCGAAATACGCTCGACAGTTGGCTGAAAAAAAATCTGTTAGTGCTAATTCTTGCAACCGGTGCAGGCTACTGGGTCATTCACAATGCCATCACCTATGAGGGATTTCGTTTCGATTTGTCGATTACTTTAATCGTCATCGCCTTCATCTATGGAGGCATCAGTAGCGGCTTCATTACGACGCTCGTCTTCGCTTCCCTTCAAACGTTTGTTTTTCATTCCAATCATGCATTTTGGCTTGTCGGTACGTATCTAATCGTCAGCATCGTTGTCTTATACTTACAAAATGAAGCACCGGATCGCTTTATCTCGTTTCCGGTCATCTTCACGATTGCACTCATTCTTTGTTTACCATTCGTTCAACATGTTCGTCCGAATGACGTGACGGCGATGACGGTATTTCTCGTCGGAAACGGCTGTGCCGGTCTCCTGCTACACAGTATTCTGCATCAAGTCCGCTGGCACTTCCATCAAGTCCGGATGCATCGGCGTCTCGCCTTGACGGATATGTTGACGGGACTTGATAATAGGCGCCATTTAGAAGAGACGGTCCAACGATATAGATCACAACAGATGAACTTTTCAATCATGATCATCGATGTCGATCATTTCAAACAGGTCAATGATACATACGGTCATGATCGAGGGGATCATATCTTACGACAAATCAGTGCCTTGCTTACGTCCTATTGTCCCCCTTCTTGTGTGCTCGGGCGATTCGGCGGTGAAGAATTCATGATGCTGTTACCGGAATATTCATTGCCTGAGACGCGTCGAATCGCGGAACAAATTTGTATAGCTAGTGCCACGCGAACGTATGAGTTATCAGCGACGGAACCGATACAAGTGACGTTATCGATTGGTGTGTCTCGCCAAACCCATCAACCGTCTGAGAGCTATAATTTTCTGCAGACAATCCAGCAGGCAGACGCCGCTCTCTATCAAGCGAAAAAGAGTGGTCGGAATTGTGTCTTTCATCATGACCCGTTACGATAAAAAAGTGAAATCCCCCCTCGTGTAACGCGAAGGGGGATTTCGATATGAAAAGGAGGAACGAGCATGGAGATCACGGACGTCTTACGGTTCACTAATCGCGAGGACTTTAGACAGTGGTTATCAGAACACGCGGAACATAAGTCGTTTTGTTGGGTAATCCTCAGTCGAAAACAGACAAGAGAAGGTTTACTCTATCTTGATGCCGTCGAGGAGGCACTTTGTTTCGGCTGGATTGATGGAATTGTGAAGAAGACAACGGACGGTGAACTGGCGCAACGGTTCACCCCGCGTCGAAAGAACAGTAACTGGACCGAACTAAATAAGGAACGGGTCCGTCGCTTAGAGCGCCTCGGCTTGATGCAACCGTCCGGACGACAGGTTCTACCAGACATGCGTGCGGATGCGTTCGTCATCGATGACACCATCCAGGCGCGTCTACAAGAAGACCCAATCGTCCATGAACAGTTTAATGACTTCCCGGAGCTCTATCGATGCATCCGGATTGATACGATTCAAAGTGTACGTAAGGATCCCGCTCTCTATGAAAAACGTCTGCAAACGTTGATTGAAAAAACGAAACTGAATCAGATGTACGGTCAATGGAATGACGGAGGTCGTCTTTTACTCGAAGATGTTCCGGAGACGGAATCAGAGGCTGATCGGTCAGACCGCTAAGAAAATCTCTTCTAACGATTGGCGTTCAATCTGCACCTCGTAGACTTTGACGTCTTGTTTCGCAAGCATGACGAGTAACTCTGGAATATCCTCTTCCGTCGATAAATCAAGCCGTGTACAATCATCAGCTTGCGACAAAAGCCGAGCGTATGCTGGTAGATGCGATGGCGCTAATCGCGGAACAGTCCGAATACGGATTTGAATTTCCTGCCTCATCGCTTCTTGTAAGGACGCAACGGTTCCATAGCGGACGATTCTTCCCTCCGCCATGATGGCAACACGGTCACATATCTTTTCGATTTCATTCAAGTTATGCGAGGTCAAGAAGATCGTTTTTCCTTCCGCTTTTAATGCAAGCAACAATCGCTGGATATCGATCGCCGATTCTGGATCAAGACCGGACGTCGGTTCATCTAAAAAGAGTAATTCCGGATTTCCGGTGAGCGCTTGCGCGATACTGATCTTTTTCTTCATCCCGAACGAAAAGCTCCCGATTTTTTGTCGCTCCGTCCCGCTTAATCCGACCTGTTCAAGCAATCTTCCAATTTCTTGCTTCGTGATGCGAACTCCTGATAATCCTGCCATGTAGTTAAGAAATGCACGTGCCGTCATATCATGATACAGATTTGATGTATCCGGCATGACCCCGATCCGTTGTTTGATGGCATCTAGTCGATTAGCGGATTCACCGAGAAGTGCGACGGTTCCGCCTGTCGCTTGTGTAATCCCGGTCATAATCTGAATGAACGTCGATTTCCCAGCACCATTACGACCTAAAAAACCAAAGATTTCTCCTCGCTCGACGGTCAAATCCACCTCTCGTAAGACTTCCTTCGCACCGAACAATTTCTTCAATCCTTTTACTTCAATCGCTTTCATATTACAAATCCTTTCGCTTTAACGTGAGACAGGAGACCGTCAAAAACAACCCACTCCATAAAACAGGTAACAGTAATAACGTTCCAGACATGATGACGGCATGGTACGGCAAGATGTATTGAAACGGTACCAGATACCATTTTTCTGAGAACGCTGACCAAAGACCGATGATCGGTACGACGATCCCGAGAAAAATACCGAGGAACATCGTCAAACCAGGCTTCGCAATCATCGTTGATAAAAAGATGTTGAAACTGGTGATATATAGGATGACGATCAGAACCGTTAGATAATCCATCCAGAACCATTGCTGCGCGTAGAGCGAGACAATGAGGAAATTGATCGTTAGCGTCGCGCACCAGAACAACAATGAACCGAGAAACTTCTCCAAAACGATTCGCAGACGCGACGTCTTCGTGACCAGTAAACGAATCGTCCGCGTCTCGATTTCACGATTAATGATATCGTGTGATAATGCAGCCACGAATAGAAAACCGAAGAACAGGATGAAGAACTTAATACTTGAAGTATAAGCAGACGGTTGATTAACACCAGCAAGCAGTTCCGGATGCCTCGTCAAATACGATGCTGTGAAGACAGACGTGATCGTCAGAAAAAGAATCAATAGAATCGCTTTGATGCTTTTGAAGCTGCTCGTGAATTCTTGTTTTACGATTGGAAACATGACGGACTCCTTTGAACTTATTTTGATTAACGCAAGCGTTCTTTTGTTTTCGTGACAAAGACACCGAGTCCATATAAGGTAACGGCTGTTAAGAACATCGTGATGATGGTTTCCATGTGAATTCTCCTCTATGTAAATGACGTGTCATCTTACTCTACGCTACTTCTTAAAGAAAGTTTCCTTATTTTTCAATTTCCAACATTCTCCTCATGGTACAGTAAAAGAAAAAAGGAGGAGGCAAATGAAACGTTATACAATCACCTGTCAGCAACAATCCGTCCACATTACGGAATGGGGAAACGAACAGCTTCCGATGATCGTCTGCTTCCATGGACTCGGCAGTACGAGTCTCAGCTTCATCGAAATCGCCGAAGCGCTCGCGGACGAATTCCGTCTGATTGCGATTGATTTACCCGGTCACGGCAAAACACCAGCTTTCTCAGATCCCCAACACTATCGAATGAAACCCTTCACGGACTGGATCGACGAAGTCTTACACATCCTTGATATCAAGCGGTTCTATGCCTTGTCGCACTCGTGGGGCAGTGTTCTCTCGCTTTATTATTTGATTGAACATGCGGACCGTGTGCTCGGCACGATCCTGATTGACGGCGGCTATCATAGTAAACGGCTGTACGGGAAGTCAGTCGGAGAGGAGGTCGCTTTTTACGAACGTGATTTCGAGGATTCCGTTTCAACATGGGACGAATTTTTAAACATTGCCGTTTATGCCCCAAACGCTCGTCGTTCTCCCTCACTTGATCAAGCGGGAGTCGATCTCATTCGAATGGAGGAAGGACGATTCCACTGGCATGCGCGCGGTACGACGGCCGCTGCGATCATACGTGCGCTTCACCATGATGATGTCCTTGATTTTCTCCCGGATGTTCCACTAACAAACATTCAGTTGTACGTCGCAACGTTACCTCCAGATCAAGCACCCATCCGTCAGCAGGCGACGAATCTATTACATGAGATGACGCAAGCAACCATTCACCATGTGCCGGGTACAGGACATATGTTGCACTGGGATCGTCCCGATGTCATCATCGAGGCGGTTCGGCATCATTGGTCGTTCGATAAACAAGATTTGATCAATAATGCTAGAATAGAATAATTTATACGTGAAAGGTCGATGAACCATGAAAAAATTTCGCGGTAAACGCCGTTATTTTAAAAATCTAGAACTTGAGTTCAAAAGCTTCTCTTCTCCTTCCTATATCGATATAGACGATTGGTTTAACGACTGGCATGTACACCCTGACTTTTATGGGCACGGCAACGCGAGTCTTCGTATTCGAAAAGCCCATCTTCGGATTGCGTTGGGCGCTTTGCAGGACATGCGGCAACACCTAGCGAAAAAACAGATTGAACATCAGATATATATGACGATTGCCCTCGAAGATGCTTCACAAGACGCACTGCATGTCCACACGTCGAATCCATACAGGACTCCTTTCCCACTCGAGCAGGTTCAGTCTTTCCCTCTTTCTTTACATGTTCCGACCTGGGTAACGGAACTCTTTCCGAGCAACCGTTATACGTTTCATGAATCACAAGAGGAATTTGTTGACTATACGGAAGATGAGCCTGTCAGCTCAATCGTCACGCTTTTTTACATCTTGCCTAATTCTTAAATGGATACGACTACGAGCCACCCTTTCTTTAACAAGAATAGGATAGCTCGTTTTGTTCGTTTTCTCTTATGATAGCAAGATGACCTTGCCGAATTTACGGGCTTGTTTGACGTATGCTTGAACTTCTCGTGCTTCAGCGAGCGGAAACGTTCGATCGATGACGAACGGAATCGTCTTCGTTCGAACCGACTTCTTGTCTGTAAAGTCATGGGAAACGGACTCTCGAAATTTAAGAAAGGAATAGCCTTTCTTTTGAAAGACACCTCCGCTTGCTTTGTTTTATTTTGATAAAATAAATAAAAACAAATGGAGGTGCCTCATGAAACGTGGCTTAGTATTGGTCGTCCTATTGATTCTAGTCGTGTGCATCATCGTTTTCGAACCATTCCGTGGCGCACCACCGAACCCTGAAGTTAAGGCGAACGGAAAGGATGTTCCGACCGTTCAAGGGTCTTATTGCTGGGACAGCTTACTCCGCAGTCAATGTGGTGATAAAGTTTATCGCGATGGACTCGATATGGCAAAAGAACAAAAACCGGTTAATGTCTCTTCCGGATCAGTCGTCCGTGTCGAATTATCCGGCAATCCAGAACAAGTTAAGCTAACACAATGGCACGAACAGAAAAAAAAATCTCGTGTTGTATTAAAAGATGATCAGTTCAACGCCCCAACAGAACCCGGTCTCTATGCGTATGAATTAAATTCGCGCTGGAAACAAGGAGATGGACAATTCGGATTCTTACTGAAAGTGCAGTAAATACAATAACCCCACTGTCGTCTCATGACTTCAGTGGGGTTTGCTGTCATCCGGTTTGACGATACAGTTGCAAGATTCCGAGGACAGTCAAGATGAGATGGCCGGTTCCGATGAACAGAAAGACCGGGCGAATCAATTGATCCTTCGGTTGTCGCGTGATACCTTCGAAGAAACAACTGACGATGAAGCCGAGAACGAGGATTCCACCATACATGAATAGGAACGAGACGAGAAGACCGACGGGACTTGAGTGCGTTAGTGAAGGTGCTAGCCACAAGATACTACCAATGAATACGGCAAGCATGAGGGTACCCAGTACGATCCCGATAAGTGGATGGATCGTGTTCAGTCGCCGGATCACATCATGATGTTTGACAAGACGCTCCACTACTGTCATCGCTGACAGACAGGTCAGTAAAAATAAGATTAAGAAATAGATTGCTTGCTCGATCGGATGGAACGTCGTAAAAAAGACAGCTCCGCTAAGAACCAGGAGTGGAGATATGAAAAAAATCAAACGTTTCACTTTTTTCCCACCTTTCATACACCTTTCTTGAAAGTGAACACATAACTAAGACAATGTAACATATAGCACGTTACATATTTTACCACTTTTATAATTTTTTCAAATTTTGATACCTATGTACTTTTTTCAACAATTGTAAAAAAATGATAAAAATTCTTTACGATTTCATTTGGCATATGCTAGGATGAGACAAATCATATGAATCAAACGCATTGAAGAGAACAGTACGTCATCTCGGCTTTTCCTAGAGAGCTCCGATTGGTGGGAAGGAGCAAAAGTCATTGACCGAACCAAGCCTCTGAGCAGCACGGTGGAACCGAATCGGGGATATCGTGACGGGTGCTCCCGTTATCGAGCTCAGGTATTTGCCGTTTAAAAGCGGTCGTACCGATGAAGGCGGTACCGGTGACGGTTTCGCGAACAGGGGTGGCACCACGACACGCACAGTCTCGTCCCCAAGACCAACGTCTTGGAGGTGGGATTTTTTTATTGGCTTAAAACACAATTAAAAAAGGAGTGTGTCATATGTCGAATTGGAAATACCCTGGATTGCTGTTACTTGGTGTCGGTGTCTCGAACATTGGAGCTTGGGTCTACTTCATCGCCTTGAATTTAATCGTCCTCGAACGAACGGGATCGGCGTTCGCCGTCTCCGTTCTCTATATCCTGTTACCGATCTCCGCGCTGTTGACGAGTCTTTGGTCCGGCAGTGTCGTCGATCGAATCAATCAACGTCGCTTACTCGTAATGCTTGACGTCGGGCGCGCCGCGCTCGTCTTTTCACTGACATTGATCGATTCATTGTATGTTCTCTATGCGCTCGTCTTCATCCTGAACATCGGTAACACGCTATTTGAGACATCCTCATTGATCTACATGACGAAGCTCGTGCCAGAGACTAGTCGCCAACGGTTCAATGCATTAAAGAATTTCATTCAGTCGGCCGGTTTCATTCTCGGACCGTCAATTGCCGGGTTCTTATTTTTGGTCGGTTCCCCAGAAACAGCAATCGTATTGAACGCGGGAGCACTGTTGTGTTCTGCTACTTTATTGTCCGTCTTGCCTGACGTCCGCTTGGCGGCGACTACAGCAGTCCCCTTTTCACTCCGAGTGATTCTTAAGGACTGGAAAGAAACCTTTCAGTTTGCACGAACGCGGCGCTATATCACGCTCGTCTATGCCTTCTATGCGTTAATGATCGTCCTGATGAGCGGTCTCGATTCGCTTGAAGCCTCGTTTGCGACGATCGTTTTGCAGATGGATGAGAGTACGTATGGATTCCTCGTCAGTATCGCCGGAATCGGCATCATCTGTGGTTCCGCGGTCAATGCAACCTTTACGCATCGCTTGTCGCTCCGGTTCTTGATCCAGTTTGGGGCACTGATGACGCCTGTCGGTTACTTGATCTTTGCCTCGGCGACGTCATTCTTGATTGCAGCGATTGGCTTTTTCTTGCTAAGTTTTGCCCTTGCATTCGCAAACACTGGCTTCATGACGTTTGCTCAAACACACATTCCGGTCGAATTGATGGGACGGTTCCTCAGTAGCATCCACGTTGTACAATCGACTGGTGTCATTCTACTGACTGCCTTGATCGGTCTATATGCCGAGACCTCGATCCGGTTGACGTATACCGTTGCTTCAGTTGGCTTCCTCCTAATTGGTGTATTGATCGTCTTCATCGTGCAAGACCGAACGAAACGTCAATATTTTACGACCGAAACCGATGAAACGATTAAACTTTCGTCATGAGAAGGAAAGGAAGATATTCATGCAGTTGACTGGAGAACGAATTTTTCTACGCCAGATTGAAGTGACGGACGCGCACGTCTTATTCGAACAAACACAAAATGAGACATTACGTTACCTGACCGGAACGACAGCGACGTTTTCGCTCGAACAGATTGAATAGCATATTCTCTCGATTCAAGCTGATGCGACGCGTCATGATTTTGCAATTTGCCTGACGTCGGGTGAGATGATTGGCGAGTGTTCGATTCTTGATATCGATTTGGATTCAGGAATCGCTGGCTTTTGGATTTCACTGCGTGCCCTCCCCTGGACCGGTCAAGGATACGGGACAGAGGCAATCGCGTGTATCTTTCGATTTTGTTTCGAAGAACTTCAGCTGGGTCAACTTGAACTCGAAGTGTTTTCGCACAATGCACGAGCAATTGCGGCTTATAAGAAAGCCGGTTTTCAAATCATTGAAATGATTCCTGATGCTTTATTGTACGATGGCGTTTCGTTTGACGAAATCATCATGCGGAAACGGAATCCACGCGTTGTTTAAAGAGTCAATCCTGATGTAGCACCTCCTCCGTGAGGTGCTATTTCTATTTCCTTAAAATTAATATCCATAATTAACAGATTTTTTAGTCAATTCACTCTTATTTGTATATAATGGAAAAATAAAAAGAAATATATGGATAAAAGAATATCTTATCGAAAGGCATCTTATGCAATGCTCAATTAACCAAATCGAAATGAGGTGGAGAACATGCTGAGATTCATCTGGAATTCCTGGTGGCGTAACAAGGAGCGGTTCATCTTGCTCCTCGTCGGCGTCCTGATCGTCAGTACCGGACTAAGTTACTTAATCGGTACGACACAAGCAAATAACGGAACGGTCGTCGATGAACTGCAAAAACGCTGGGGCTCATCGTACGATATCGTCGTCCGTCCGGAAGGCAGCCGGAGTGTGACGGAAGACTTGAACCTGCTTGAACCGAATTATATGAGCGGACTCGACGGTGGGATCACTCGCAAGCAGTACGAGACGATCAAGCAGATTGCTGATGTCGAAGTCGCAGCACCAATCGCGATGATTGGTTATACATCGACATCGAGTAGCGTCGGTACCCATACGATTCAAGAAGAAGGGATTTACCGCTTGAAAATCAAGGATTCTCAAAATACGGGACTCCAAAACGAATCTTATACCATGACAATGTTTCTTGCTGCTGGCTGGGAACCAGTGGATGATGCAACGCGCACAGGCGTCTCCCCTTTAAAACTTGGTGAACAACCCCTCTATGACTATGGCTCAGAAGTCATGATTGCCGGAATCGATCCTGCTTCTGAAGACCAGCTCGTCGGTTTGAAAAAAGCGACCACTACCGGAACGTATAGCCGTTTCTTCAGCGAAACGGATCTTCCCGCTTCGTACGGTGATCAAGCGACGCAGATTCCGATTCTATTGAATTCTCGCGAATACGTCGATGCGATGCGCACCTATACATATGAAAAGGTAGAGCTTCCGTTCACTGCAACAGGCGTTGCAGACATGGTCCAAAAGATTGAACAAAAAGGTGGGAAAACATACCTGAGTAAACTACCAGTAGGAGAGCCTACCTCTTATTCGATCACGACTCAAGACGTCCAAAAAAAGCTCGTGGACGGTATCCTTAAAAACACCTTATCAACAGGTGATGCGAACAATAGTGATTCACTGTCTTCCATTACTTTGAAACCTTCACCGGTTGAATACAAAACAATTAAGAGTCCGTACGGTTCCCGTTGGCCCTTTACCTACCAAGTTCAACCAAAAGAGGTCGCCAAGGAATCCTTACTCTTCAAGCGAAGCATGTATCGCGAAGCACGTGAATTCGAAGGTGGCTTTAAAGGCTGGAAACAAGTCCATCTCAACTATATCGGTGTCTTTAACCCACGTAAGCTCGATGTTTCAAAGGATCCCTTGACTGAGCTTCCAATGGAAACTTACTTCCCGGCAAAAGCACAGTGGGTCATGGATCAAAATGATCGTCCGGTCAATCCAGTCCGTGACGTCAAGCCCGCCAACGACTCCTATGACTTCCTGACGAAACCACCATCGATGCTGACGACACTCGATGCTGCCTTTAAGTTACGCGGGGATAAAGCAATTTCTGCGATTCGCGTCAATGTCAAAGGAGTCGAGACGATGAACGCAACAAGTGAGAAAAAATTGCAAGCTGTCGCACAGGAAATCGAGGATAAGACGGGTCTGATCACGGACGTCACACTCGGTTCCTCCCCGCAACTCGCCTTGACGTATTTACCCGGTCTAAAAGGAGAATCGGCACTCGGTTGGGTCCAGCAACCGTGGATCAAACTCGGGTCGTCGATCGCAATTTTCCAAGAGGCGAAAGTCGGAATGAGTGGCATCATCGCGAGCGTCATCGCTGTCGCGCTCGTCTACGTCTTCAGTTCGAACATCATCTTGCTCTATGCTCGAAAAAAAGAATTCGCGATTTTACTCTCGCTCGGATGGCGTTCACGGCAGCTATCGAGACTCCTCTTCCTAGAAGCGACACTTCTTGGAACGCTGGTCGCACTCATCGCCTGGGTGATTCTTGGATCATTTTGGATAACAGCGGATCATCCGATTGCCCTCGGACGCATCATCTTGATCGGATTGTCCGGGCTTTTGATCTACTGGGGCGGGACGATTGTTCCGACGTTACTCATCAGACGCATTCAACCATTTGAAAGCATGCGCTCTGGCGAAGTCTCAAAAGGACGTCGTTTCGTCCGAGCACAAAGTGTTCTTGGAATGAGCATCAACCAACTCGCGACTTACTGGCAACGCACGCTTCTGTCCATCATCGCAATTGCCTTACCGACGAGCTTGTTCATCTTCTTCTTGTTCATCACGTTCCGACTGAAAGGCGTCTTATATGCGACATGGCTTGGTGAATACGTCGCGCTCGAAGTCGGTACGATGCATTATGTCGCAATGGGCGTCGCCTTACTCATCGCCATCCTGACAACGACCGAGATCATGTGGCAAAACGTCAACGAACGAAAGAATCAACTCGCCGTCCTGAAGGCAACCGGTTGGCGCAACGGTCAAATCCGACTTCTCGTCTTAAGCGAGGGTGTGATGACTGGACTCTTCGCTGGAATCGTCGGTCTACTTGTTGCCTTAGGAATGATTGGCTTCGTCTATAATCAGTTCCCATCCAGTGAACTCGGTTTCTTAAGTCTTATGCTCCTGATTCCGGTGACGACTGGTGTGTTTGGTGCCTTGCTTCCTGCCCAGCGTGCTGTGCGGATCACACCGAATGCAGCCATCGGTGGCGTAAACGATAATCAACAATTGACCGAACGTCGCTTCAAATGGGCACTCGGTAGCATCGCTGCTACGCTCGTCATCGGGACGACGAGTTTATTCCTCCTCGTTGCACCTGAAACGAGAACGGCTCAAAAAGAAATAACGACACCAAAAGTACAAACGACCGGACAAAAATTAAAAAATCTCGCTCAAGATCCTGACGATAAGAAACATACTGCCGAAGACAACACGGCACTGGAGCAATTGATGAACGCAGGCGCTATTCAGACGTACCCGGGTGACCCGGCGGCGAAGAATTATGACTTCTCTGTTAAAAAGCTCGTTTCAACACCAAAAGAGTTAAAGCTCAAGGAGAAGTCAGGATATCGTTTCGTGACGATTCCAGTTTTCCTTCATAACCGGGATGAATTAGCTGCAGATTCGTTTTCGTCGTATCGACCACAAACCTTCTCTTTGATTGCTCTTGACGGAAAAGAATTCACTCCCGTCGATTATGTCAATCACGATAAAACGGCTTGGGTAAATGCATTCAAATACATCAATTCGAAAAAATCATGGGTCGATCTTGTTTACCAAGTACCGGTTGACCAAAAGGTGTTCGTCTTGCTTGCAAAAGATGAGGCCGTCGAAAAAACGACGACCGTCAAGATCACACTCGACGATATCAAAAAAGCGAATGCGACAGCTACTAATCCTTCAACAGAGGAAACGGAAAAATTAAAAACATTGATGAAGCGAGGTGTCACGCAAACAACTCCCGGGAATCCGAAACATCAATCTGATCGTTTTCATGTCGAGGCATTGATCGACACACCAAAAGAACTGAATCTAAAGCAACGTGCTGGTTATCGTTTCGTGACGATCCCTGTCGTCATGCAAGATACAGGGGATGATCTGGGAGGATTCATCACTTATCGTCCCAATCGGTATGCCTTGACAGACTTGCAAGGAACTGATTATGAACCGATCGATTATGTGAATCGCAATGAGAAAGCCTGGAAAAACGGTTTTCAATATTTCGCACCGTACAAGTCACGAGTGGAGTTGGTTTATCAAGTACCAATCGATCAGAAGCGATTCGTTCTGTTCGCTTCTGATCCAGCTTTTCCCAAACCAACGACCGTCAAAATCGATCTGACGAAACAATAATTTAATCACTAGGAGGAATTTGACATGGGTCGTACCATCATTGAAAGGAATCGAGGTTTTGTCGATGCTTAAATTCATCTGGAACTCCTGGTGGCGTAACAAGGAGCGGTTCATCTTGCTCCTCGTTGGCGTCCTGATCGTCAGTACCGGACTGAGTTACTTGATCGGTACGACGCAAGCCAACAACGGAACGGTCGTCGATGAACTGCAAAAACGCTGGGGCTCATCATACGATATCGTCGTTCGTCCGGAAGGCAGCCGGAGCGTCACAGAAGACTTGAACCTGCTCGAACCGAACTACATGAGTGGGCTCGACGGCGGGATCACCCGCAAACAATATGAGACGATCAAGCAGATTGCTGACGTAGAAGTCGCAGCACCGATTGCGATGATTGGGAACTACAATACGAATGCTGAAACGGATACCTATAATTTCAAAGAACCGGGCATTTACAAAATTTCGTTTACGGATATGCAAGATACTGGGCTAAAGAAAGAAACAGAATCTTATTCATTCTTTGCCGGAGCCGGTTGGTTCCCTCCTGAGAGTGACGGATTGAATCGAGATGTTTCACCGCAAGAATTAGGCGAGTTTCCTATCTACGGTTACGGGAGCGCAGTGATGCTTGCCGGGATTGATCCGGAAGCAGAAGCACAACTCGTTGGACTCGATCAGGCAACCAAAAAGGCTACGCATAGTCGTTATTTCACGAAGGACGATGTCGTGAACGATTATGGTGACGGTGTTTGGGACATCCCATTGATCATGAACAGTCAGGAGTACGTCAATGCTTCGCGGACCTATCGCTACGAGAAAGTCGATATCCCGCTCGTCAAAGATTCAATGGTTGAAACAGTACGCAGTATCATGAAAAAAGGTGGCGAATCCTATCTCAAAACGCTTCCTGTTAAAGATACGAAGGAATACTATATTTCGACAGAGCAAGCATCAAAGCAACTTATTAAGAACATTCTCGAAGATAAAGTTCCGGAAAAAGCAAGTGGTAGCTTTGACTGGATGTTTTTAAAGCCATCATCTGTCGAGTATCAAACGATTGCTAGTCCCTTTGCCAAACGTTGGCCGTTCACCTATCAAGTAACACCTCAAGAGGTCGATAAGGACGTCCTCATTTCGAAACGATCGATGTATCGAAAAGCACGTGTCTTCGGTGACAACACCGGTAACCTTGATAAAGTACCGAAAATGCATTTGAACTACATTGGTGTCTTTGATCCGAAGAAATTGAACATCTCGAAAGACCCATTGACGGAACTGCCGATGGAGACCTATTTCCCGGCGAAAGCCCAATGGGTCATGGACAAGAATGAAAAACCGGTCAATCCAGTCCGGGAAGTCAAACCGACGAACGATCCGTATGACTTCTTGACGAAACCACCATCGATGCTGACGACGCTTGACGCCGCCTTTAAGTTACGTGGTGATAAAGCCATCTCTGCCATTCGTGTCAACGTCAAAGGTGTCGAGACGATGAACGCGACGAGTGAGAAAAAGTTGAAAGCTGTTGCTCAAGAGATCGAGGACAAGACCGGTCTGATCACCGACGTCACGCTTGGCTCCTCGCCACAGCTCGCGCTGACATACCTCCCTGGATTAAAAGGTGAATCGGCACTCGGTTGGATCCAGCAACCGTGGATCAAACTCGGTTCATCGATGGCCATCTTCCAAGAAGCGAAAGTCGGAATGAGCGGCATCATCGCAAGTGTCATCGCTGTTGCGCTCGTGTATGTCTTTAGTTCAAACATCATCTTACTCTATGCCCGCAAGAAGGAATTCGCGATCTTACTGTCGCTCGGTTGGCGTCCACGTCAGCTCTCGAAGCTTCTGTTCCTGGAAGCAACGTTACTCGGCACACTCGTCGCCTTGATTTCTTGGACGATCCTCGGTTCGTTCTGGCTGACGACGGATCATCCGATTGCCTTATCACGGATCATCTTGATTGGACTTGCTGGTCTATTGATTTACTGGGGCGGTACGCTCGTCCCGATGACGCTCATCCGCCGGATTCAACCATTCGAAAGTATGCGTTCTGGTGAAGTCTCAAAAGGTCGTCGCTTCGTCCGGGCACAAAGTGTTCTTGGGATGAGCATCAACCAACTTGCAACGTATTGGCAACGGACGATCCTCTCGACAATCGCGATCGCCTTGCCGACGAGTCTGTTCATTTTCTTCCTATTCATCACCTTCCGACTGAAAGGTGTCTTGTATGCGACATGGCTCGGCGAATACGTTGCACTCGAAGTCGGCACGATGCATTATGTTGCGATGGGTGTCGCTTTACTTATCGCTATCCTGACGACGACGGAGATCATGTGGCAAAACGTCAACGAACGAAAGAGTCAGCTTGCCGTCTTGAAGGCAACTGGTTGGCGGAACGGTCAAATCCGGACGCTCGTCTTAAGTGAAGGATTAATGACGGGACTGTTCGCTGGAATCATCGGCTTACTGATCGCTCTTGCGATGATCGGCTTCGTCTATAACCAGTTCCCAACAGGTGAGCTCGGTTTCTTGAGTGTCATGTTGTTGATTCCTGCCATCACGGGAGTTCTCGGTGCCCTCTTACCCGCTCAACGCGCCGTCAGTATTACACCAAATGCTGCGATTGGAAGTGTCGCGACGAATACGAAAGCGACGGAACGACGTTTCCGACTGGCCTTATCCGCAGTTGGTGGTGCCCTTGTCGTTGGTGTCGCTTCCCTGTTCTTCTTTGCTACGACAGAAGAAGGACCAGCGTCCACGAAACCGATACAAACAGCTACGCCAACGGTCAAGACGACAGGAACGAAATTGGCAGACGTAAAAAACACGAAAAAGAAGGCGTCCTCTACTAAAAAAGTCAATTCGAGCAAGCTCGATCAACTAATGGAGCGTGGGGTCGTTCAAACCTATCCGGGAGACCCGAAAGCGAAGAGAAATATTTTCCGCGTTGATAAACTTCTCCTATCACCACCAAAAGAGTTGAAATTGCCCACTCTCGATGACGAACAATATGTCACGGTACCGGTTATTTTAGAGAACTACAAGGATAGTAACGTAGAAGGTGGACCTGCTATCTATAAACCGAACACATTTACCCTAGAAGATACGAACGGGAAAGTATACGAAACGGTTGATTATGAGAATCGTAATCCAGATGTATGGAAGGATGGCTATCGCTACTTTGCTCCTTCCGTTTCTCGAGTCGACCTTGTATTCCGTGTACCAAGTGATAAAAATACGTATGTGCTTCTCGCGACAAGCGAAGCCATTGCGAAGCCGACGACCGTCAAAATCGAAGTCGATGCTGTAGATGTTACATCAACCACCGTGAAGACCGGACAAAAGAAACAGTCAAAGAAAAAGAATACAGACGCCATCGAAGAACTGATGAATAAAGGTGGTCTTCAGACTTATGCTGGTGATAAAAATTTAATGAAAGAACGTGGGTTCATGGTCAGTTCGGCGAAACGTGTTCCACTTAAGAATCTTCCGAAAGATAAACAAGCCGTATCTGTCAGACTTGAGATGCAGGTAAAGGGTGAAGATTCAGCTGACTCTTATATCGACTATAAACCCTCTTCTTTCCCATTGATGGATCGTCACAAGAAAAGCTACACGCCTGAAGAAACGATCAATCTGAACAAAAAAGCCTATTCAGAAAGCTTAGGTTATTACGCTCCGTTACACTCAAAAATTGATGTCATTTACATCGTACCTAAAAATGAAAATACCTTCGTCATGAACGTAAAAACAGGATTCACTGGTTTTCTCTACACCGTTAAAATCAAATTATGACCTTTTGCTATCTCGGTCCATCATCAAGCTAGATGATGGGCTTATTTTTTGCTTTACAACTACAGGATATACAAATGACTCATACTTAATTATTTGAACTCCAAGGATTTATTAAAGGCTTCAATAGTAAAGTATTGGATTTATAATGAAATATATGGTTGTTTGCTCAGATTTCATTCAAGAGCAGATTCTGATAAACAATCTGATCTTTCTCACACCTAAAGCATGGATTCATGAAGAGTAAACCGCACGATCGTCTTACATACCAACTCGACTTACAAAAGGAGGTCATCATCAATGCTTAGATTCATCTGGAACTCTTGGTGGCGGAACAAAGAACGATTCATTCTTCTTCTCGTCGGCGTCCTGATCGTCAGTACCGGACTGAGTTATCTGATTGGGACGACGCAAGCCAATAATGGAACAGTCGTCGACGAACTTCAAAAACGTTGGGGATCGTCCTACGATATTGTCGTTCGTCCGAAAGACAGCCGAAGTGTGACGGAAGATTTGAAGTTGCTTGAACCAAACTATACAAGTGGTCTTGACGGCGGCATCACGCGTAAACAATATGAGACGATCAAAAAAATTACGGATGTCGAAGTCGCTGCCCCGATTGCGATGATCGGAAATAGTTATATCGATGCGAACGTCGGTACCCACACGATCACCGATCCCGGCATCTATAAACTGACGATCACCGACTCCCAAAATACCGGTCTGAGGATGGAAAAAGATACGACGACTTCGTTCCTTGCTGCCGGTTGGGAACCTCCAAGCGGGACACGTGTGAAAGGCGTGTCTTTATTAGAACTCGGAGAACAACCATTATTCGCTTATGGTAGTGCGACGATGCTCGCTGGAATTGATCCGGAAGCCGAGGCGAAAATGGTCGGACTGGATCAATCGACTAAATCCGCTACATACAGCCGCTATTTTAAAACGGATGACAGTCCCGTTGACATGGGGAGTGACGTCTATCAAATCCCGATCTTATTAAATCAGCGCGAGTACGTTGATGCCTTCCGGACATATAAATATGAAAAAGTTGATCTCCCCTTACAGAACGATTCGATCAATACGACGATGGAGCAAGTTATTCAAAAAGGTGGCTACAAGTACCTGAACACGTTACCTTTATCGGATAAAAAAACATATAAAGTCACGACTTCGGATACGCAGAAGACATTAGTGAATGACATTCTAAAACATACGGTTCCAGAAGAGCCACCCGGAAGCTTTAATTGGCTAGCACTCAAACCATCACCGATTTCCTATCAGAGTGTCGCTAGCCCCTACCCCTCCCGGTGGCCATTCAGCTACCAGGTCAAACCATATGAAGTCACAAACGATAGCCTACTCGCCAAACGAACGATGTACCGTGAAGCACGTCTATTTGGAACAGACATCAACAACATGCCTAAAATGCGTTTTAATTACATTGGTATCTTTGATCCGAAAAAGCTAGACATTTCAAAAGATCCGTTAACGGAACTACCAATGGAGACCTACTTCCCAGCGAAGGCTCAGTGGGTCATGGATAAGAAGGATCGTCCAGTTAATCCACCACGTGATGTCCAACCGACGAATGATGCCTATGACTTCCTGACAAAACCGCCTTCGATGCTGACGACACTGGATGCTGCCTTCAAGTTACGAGGCAAAAAAGCAATCTCTGTCATTCGCGTCAATGTCAAAGGTGTCGAGACGATGAATGCAGAGAGCGAAAAGAAACTCCAAGCGGTCGCGCAAGAAATCGAAGATAAAACAGGACTGATCACAGACGTCACACTCGGTTCCTCGCCACAACTCGCTTTGACCTACTTACCTGGTTTAAAAGGAGAATCGGCTCTCGGCTGGGTGCAACAGCCGTGGATCAAGCTCGGCTCCTCGATGGCGATTTTCCAAGAAGCCAAGGTTGGGATGAGCGGGGTCATCTTAAGCGTCATCGCGGTTGCTTTAGTGTATGTCTTTAGTTCGAACATCATTTTGCTGTTTGCTCGGAAAAAGGAATTCGCGATTTTGCTGTCGCTCGGTTGGCGCCCGCGTCAACTCTCGAAGTTATTGTTCCTTGAAGCGACTCTCTTAGGAAGCTTCGTCACCTTGATTTCTTGGGCGATCCTCGGCTCATTCTGGTTGACGACGAGCCATGCGACTTCAGTAGGACGTATCATCCTGATTGGTCTCGTGGGTCTTCTCATCTACTGGGGCGGCACGCTTGTTCCGATGGCACTCATTCGGAAAATTCGTCCTTATGAGAGCATGAAGTCGGGGGAAGTTTCAAAAGGACGCCGGATTGTCCGTGCTCGGGGCATCGTCAGCATGAGCATCAACCAGCTCGCGACCTATTGGCAACGGACGCTCCTGTCGATCATTGCGATTGCCTTACCTACAAGCCTGTTCATCTTCTTCCTGTTCGTCACGTTCCGCTTAAAAGGTGTCTTATATGCGACGTGGCTCGGTGAATTCGTCGCCCTTGAAGTCGGAACGATGCATTATGTCGCAATGGGCGTCGCACTTCTAATCGCTATCTTGACGACGACGGAAATCATGTGGCAGAACGTCAATGAACGAAAAACACAACTTGCCGTCTTAAAAGCCACCGGTTGGCGAGATGGGTACATCCGCTCGCTCGTCCTGATTGAAGGGATGATGACCGGACTCTTTGCCGGCATACTCGGTCTACTCGTCGCCCTCGGGATGATTGGCTTTGTCTACAATCAGTTCCCGGTCAGCGAACTCGGCTTCTTAAGTACGATGTTATTGATCCCGATGTTAACTGGTGTCCTCGGTGCATTGCTCCCTGCACAACGCGCCGTACGAATTACACCAAATGCTGCTATTGGGAGTGTGGTCATCAACTCGAAAGCGACAGAGCGTCGCTTTAAAATCGCCCTTGGAACGACGGGTGGCGTCTTACTTGCTGCTGTCTTCACCCTCTTCTTCTTCGCGTCGTCTGAGGATACTGATACATCGACGACTCCGGTCACTTCAAAAATACCAACTGTCCAAACGACGGGAAGTAAGTTACGCGATATGAAAAATGATTCAAAGCCAACTGAAAAAGCACCGTCTAAGTCAACTGCGACGACCATCGACAAACTGATGGATCAAGGCTTAGTTCAAACCTATCCCGGTGATCCGCTCCATAAACAGAGTACTTTCCATGTGGATCGGTTAATTCAGACACCACCCCCGTCGCTCGATTTACCGACACTCAAGAATGAACGTTATGTAACGGTGCCAGTCATCCTACATGAAAAGGGAGAGAGTGACATCGGCTATGCGGTCTACAGACCGAACACTTTCACGCTTCAAGATGCGAAAGGACATGCTTATGAACCCATCGATTACGTCAATCACAATGAAAAAGCATGGGTCAATGCTTTTCAGTATTATCCTCCGTATCGCTCTCAAGTAGATTTGGTCTATCGCGTGCCAGACAAAAAAGCGACCTATGTACTGTTAGCGGACGGGGCTGCAGTCGGTAAAAAAATCACCGTTAAAATTGATCTACAGAAGCGAACCAATTAAACCTGTTTTCTGCGCAAGAGGCTGACTCAAAAAAGAACGACGCGTCTTTTCACGCCCTTTCCTCAGGCGAGACACAAGCCAATTTCCTGCTTCACTTAATCAGGAAAGCGGGTCTTGTTCGTCTCTGACAACGCATAAATGCGTTTTTTCCTGTAGGAGTGGCGTGTGACGCGTCATTCTTTTTGTCATGAGATAAGGGTGGAAGATCATCATTCTGCAACCCTTATCTTTGTAGAGACTGACTTTTGAGTCAGCCCCATTTCATTACTTCGAACGTCACTTCAGCAAACCGAATACCATGCTTCTCTGATACACTGAGTCATGGAAGTTACACTACGACATATTTAGAACGGAGACGAACCATGACATATTTCATGTATCTATTTTGTTTGATCGTCTGGGGACTGAATTTCATTGCTGTCAAAATCCAAGGAACACCTGTCGCCTTGGAAGTATCCCTGACCTATCGATTAGCGATGACCGCTGTTCTTTTCATCCTATTCGCGTTATTCATTAAACGAACGAACAAACCTAGCGCGACGGATATGCCTTTCATCGTCGTATTCGGTGTCTGTAACTTCGCTCTGAGTTACTTATGTCTTTATTACGCGACGATCTTAAGTTCTGCCGCCATCGTGACGTTGATTTTCTCACTCAAGGTCATTTTGACACCAATCGCTCTGCGCTTGTTTTTAAAAGAGACCCTCCATGCGCGCGTTTGGATTGGCGGATGTTTTGGTATCATCGGCGTCGGTGTCCTGATTGTTCCGAGTCTAAGTAGCATCGATGGACTGACCGATTTAAAAGGGGTCTTGATTGCCTTGGTCGGCACGCTATTGACGTCAGTGGGTGACGCCAGTTCAGCGCGTAACGCCAAACAACGAATCAACCCGGTCCACGCCAACGCGATTGGATTTACTGTCGCGAGTCTACTGATGGGCGCTATCGTCTGGTTCCAAGGAACACCGCTTACGCTCCCGACAACCGTCACCTATCTTTCTGCTTTACTGTATTTAACCGTGATCGCATCATTTCTTGCCTGGCTGTTTTATTTGAAACTCGTCGAACGGATCGGTGGTGCGAAGAGCGGCTATATGGTGGCACTATTCCCTCTAATCGGTGGTGTTGCTTCAGTATTGATCGGTGAATCGACGCTGTCTCTTCCTTTAATCATCGGGTGTCTATTTAGTTGCATCGGGGCTTCGGTTGCTCTAGGGATTCGTCCGTTTCGGCAACGAAATAAAGTATTCAGCTAATGTCAATTCATGAACCGGAGTGATGAACATGTCTTCTCAAATTAGATGTACGTATGATTTTTTAAATTCACCGAACTCTATTTCAAATTCTTCAGCAAGGGACACCCCCACCATTCTGTCGATTGAAGCGAATGTCAAAATCATCATTGATCAAGCACTATATCTCGAAACATCGATAGCCATCTTCGAGTTTTATAAATCGTTGTATCGGTGGAAAAGACAGGTGACGTCGATCTTCATTCCTGCCTTCTCTTATTACTCGGTGGAGTTTGATCATGATGAAGAAGGGGCAATCGTATCGATGGTCCCTTTCACGGATCAAGGTCGCATTCAATCGATATGGGGCGACGAACGGATGAACACTGTTATTCCTCTCGACACCTTGGTGACATGCTTGTCTGATTTAGAAAGGCAACTTCGATTCGATCTTGAAGCGTACTTCGACATTCAGCTGGATGCCTTCATCCGTCACATTCCCTATTCGTCATCAAAACTTTAATAGAATGAGGAGACTTCTATATGCTTGATTTATCTCGGTTCCAGATCGAGCTTGATATCAAGAAACCAACACCCTATTTTCAGTCAACACCAGAACGCCGTATCCGCTTTTTAATGGAAGACCTAAATGCCTCGTAATTGAAAGAAATTCTTCAGACGATTTTTCAAGAAGACAGATCCATCCACCTTCTATTCGTTGCTGCATACATCCATCATCATCGGCGCTACTTAGCAAAGGCACGAGTATGCTCATCGATCACGATTCGAAACTGGAAAGAGTATATCGTGGAAGATGAAGTAGCTCATACGGGTGTCGTATATGCACATGTGAAACATATAAAGCTAGATGAAATCATCTCCTACTGCTTAAGCGTCTATCGAGGGCACACGCCAGCTTATATCGTCTTCTATGACTCGGATTTCCTTTTGTATATGTCGACTGATGTAGTGGATGTCATCGGAACAGACGTGAATGCGATTAAGACACTCAAGGAAACATACGCGTACATTTACGATAGCCTTCACAACAAGTACGTAAAGTAATATTCATAATAAACCTAGATATGTAAACATAAGTATTAATAATTAATTTTTTTGATTATTAAGGTTCATATATTGAATAAATGGAATACTTATTTATGTTTTTAGCAGGAACTATCATCTATCCAGTATTTGAAGGATAATTAGGGTATTATATAACTAATACAAGTATTTTATTTACCATTTTCCAACATCAGTGATGCCTCGTTCACCTAAGAGAGGAAAGGAACCTTCCCATGATTTTCATTACGGACTTTTCTTCACCGATCGGGCAGCTCGTCAGCCAACGTATGCGCACGGAAGAACAGCCTTTTTGCATTGGGGTATCCGATCCACAAGCCGCTTCCGAATTATATGGAGAGCATTTTGACTTTCGTCGATTCGATGTCCAGGATGCCTCGACGTTCGTAGAAGCACTCGCAGGTTGCGATCAAATCTTTCTCGAATTTCCTGCAAACGCGAGCTTGGAGACATTCGAATATTTTATTCATTATCTCAGACAGACTGCCCTGCAACACATCGTCTACCTCTCAGCCAAAGACGCACTATCCCTCCCATTCACGCCACATCATCGCATTGAAGTCGTCATTCGCCAAACCGACATTCCCTACACGATCATTCGTCCTAGCTACTACATGCAGCATTTAAACATGTTCATGCGAGATATGTTACGAGATCATGCACACCTCTTCGCACCGGCAGGAATTGGTAAGACGTGCATGATTGATGCCCGTGACGTAGCGACCGTCGTGATGACGTGTCTTGAAAACCCAGCCACTCACTTCAATAAAATCTATACGATCAGCGGTGAAGCGGCTTACAATTTTTACGAAGTCGCCCGGCTTCTCGGAGAAGAACTTGAAACAGAGATCATGTATACGAACCCGTCTATTGATTTTTTCCGGTCCTTTATGATGCAACATGGATTGTCTTACGAAGAAACCAATGAAATCATCAAACTTCATGTGCCGATCTTATTAGGTCTAGCGGATGAGACGGATAACCACTTTCTAGAACTAATTGGTGAACGACCGATCACCCTTCGGCAATATATAATAGACCACCTATCCGATTGGGTAAATGAAGAGGAGGGCAAAGCATATGATTACTCATGAACGAGCACTGTTCGTTCGTCAATGCATCGTCGATTATTATCACCGGCTCGGCATTCATTGTCAGGTGACGATATTCACAGAGTACCCATTGCAATTGTTGCTCGACTTCGATTCTCGAAGAGATGAACTGATTACGCCTCAACGGCGAAGCCTCTCCTGTCGGTACATTCGCGCCCACCTCATTTCTGCTTTGATCACATTCGATGATTCCTACACGCATGTTTACATGACGAAAGCGCCCTTTTCCTCCATGACGCGATATTGTCTCTTGATTGTCTGATATCATCGTCAGTCAAAAATGAAAGGAGATGCGGTCGTGCGGTTGAAACGTGCTACGGAACATGGCTTACTGACATTACTTTTTTTGGCACACACCTCAAAATCGATGACACGAAGAGGAGAATACGTAAAGACGAGAGACATTTCGCTTCAATGTAACATCTCGTACGAGCATCTCACGAAAATCATTTCAATTTTAGGAAGAGCAGGTCTTTTACGAACCCATGCTGGACGAGAAGGCGGTGTTCAACTCCTCCCATTGAGTCATACTGTCCGGGTCGGAGATGTCGTCGCGTTATTCGAACGTCCGCTTTTTCCGGGAACGCGTTATCAGGTATGTGCGTTAGATCAACTATTAGATGTTGCACTGATTTCATTCTTTAATACGCTCAATCAAGTTACGATAAAGCAATTAGCGGACGATTTACCACCTCACTTTTTCTTAGACATATCATGATTTACTTCTCATCAAACAGCAGTTCAGTCAAGTGTACAGGAAGGACGTTACACATGACGATTTTAGTAACAGGATTCACAGGAAACGTTGGACTAGCCGTCGGTCATGCAATGATGAAGCGACATATTCCCTTTCATGCGGCTGTCATCGACCCAGCAGCTGCTTCAGAGAAATTCGGCAATGCTTTTCACTATCGTCACCTGGACTACGCCGATATCTCAACGTTTTCACAAGCGTTAAAAGGCGTCGATCAACTCTTTTTGATGTATCCGTCCCAAGTATCAACACGACAGTTCCATCTCTTTCTGCGCTATTTGCGCTTCACCTCAGTCCGGCACATTGTTTATCTCTCGTTCAAGGATGTTCCAGTCTTTCCACTGACACCTCACCATACGATCGAAAAGATCATTCAAGAGACCGGTATCCCGTTTACGATCATCCGTCCCGGATACTACATGCAAAATTTGAATCTTTTCATGCGTGATGACATCCGTTTTCACGAGCAGATCGTTACGCCCGCTGGTCTTGGGAAGACAAGCATGATTGACATCCGGGATATCGCGACGTTCGTCATCCATTGCCTCGAACATCCTGCCCCCCATTTCAATCGTGTCTATACGTTGCATGGCGAGGAAGTTTTCGGCTTCCATGAAATCGCAAGTCTGATGACGCTACTCTTAGGAAAGACGATCCGTTACACGAACCCTTCGATTCCATTCTTCCAAATGAAGATGGTTCAAAAAGGATATCCGAAAAGCTACGTCAATGAAGTCATCATGTTACACCTCCCGATTAGTCTTGGACTCACGAAACGAACGAACCGTCAGTTCCGCGAGGTGACTGGTACTGAGCCGATTCCCCTAAGTCAATATATTCTCGATTATCAAGCCCACTGGGAGAAGCATTGATTCCTCTATTCTTCGTAAAAGGAAAATGACTTCCCCAAAACCTAGTCATCTCAAAGAGACACGTGTGCCTCATTCATAATCCCTTCATCCATTTGAAGGGATTTGATAGTTTATTGTGGAAAATGATTCTATATGAAGATTCTTTTGCATGATATATGACTTGATTGATTTTAATTTCCGATTTAACACTATTAATTATTCAATAAAGGAGGAGCTGGTATCCTTAAATTCATTTTGATTGGCTCACTACTTGCCGTGATTGCTTTTTTTATCTATTTTGAGCCATTTCGGATCGAACCCTATGACCCAAACGTCGAAGTAAACGGTAAAGCGATTCCAACTGTCCAAGGTTCTTATTGCTGGTCCAGTTTGTTCAGTGCTCAATGTGCGGACATGATCTATGTGGATGCTTTACACATGACTGAAAAAAGTAAACCCGTCATCGTCTCACCCTCTGACAAAATTCATCTCTCGTTTGATCGTAAACCCGATTCGCTCGAAGTCATACGCTGGGATTCGAAAACGAAAAGTGAACAGGTTTCATTAAAAAACGACATTCTTAGCGCACCGTCTGCTCAAGGTACGTATACCTATGAGGTCGTTGCCGGATGGAACGAACATGGTGACGGTCTATCCGCCTTTTTGATTCAGGTCCGATAAAACCAACCTCACTCAAACAGGAGATGAATAATAATGCGTAAAGGTTTTCGACTCTGGCTACCCTTGCTCTCACTTGCTGTCTGTCTGTTCAATGCCTTCGGCTACGATGATAAAAACATCTTGTTGTTTCTGACGAGCCCTGTTTTCTGGCTTCTCGAATCACGATCCTTTCTTGGAACGTGGCTAGATTCCTTCCATGTCCCACTGTTCCTGATCTACATCCTGACCTTGATCAGTTGGTTCTTGATTGGCTTACTGATTGATGTCATTCTTTCTGTTTTGTTTAGACGATCGTCTAGACGCATCCATGATTAACTGAGGAGGAAAATACATATGGGACCAACCAATGACATGTGGGTGTGGGTACTTTCCTACGCATTCTTTTTCATCACGCTTATCAGTGCAATCTTCGTCGCGATCAAGCATTCAGCCTTGAGAAAAGCGTCGATCCGAGCGGTGGTAGCGATGCTTTTCCTGTATGCACTATTCATTTGGAACTCTTTGTACCGTCTTGACATTACAGAATTCAAACATTTTTACGAAGGATTGACGACAATGCGACCGTGGGCATGGATGTGTATCTTCTTATTCGCCTACACATTAAAGTGGTGGTATCTCGTATTTCTTCACACCCGTCGTCCGAGTCCTTCTTCACATGAGGTACAGCAATGAACTACATTTCCGAAAATCTTCGAAGGAGCTATCCGATATGAAATTACATCGATTCGCATCCGTCTTTTTCCTCTCGACCATCGTTTGTACGACAGCGGGTTGTACCATGATGGAAGAACAAGCGACACCGCGTGTAGCACAAAAAAATATCGCGTCACCTGAACAAGTAAACACTTCCTTGAAGAAAGCAACGACCGACTCCAATAACCAACAAGCAATCGAATTAGAAAAGCAAACGAAGCGCGTCACGTTAGGTCAAACGAAAACGTACGACCTTTCTTCATTACTGAGCAAACACCGTGTCTCGATCGATCCACAGTATTTCTACCAAAACCAGATCTTCTACTTTGACCTACAAGAAAACAAGAGTGTCATCTATACATACGATACGAAACGACAGCATAACAAAATTGTTCATGCGACGAAGAATGCAATCCCGATGATGACGGGTACAGGTGCGTTTTTACTATGGGTCGAAACGGAACAGCCGACAAAGACAGGTGTGAAATGGTCGATTCGTCAACTAAGAATTACAACGAATCAGGTGACAACGCTGGATACTGGCGAAAGTCGCTTCGATACATCTCCTCCGAGAATCGATGTCACGTCAACTCGGGTTTCCTGGATCACGCAAGAAGCGACTGCACAAAAAACGGTTTCCACGTTAAAGTCGTATTCGTTAAAAACCGGAAAGATCACACCACTCCAGTCCTTCATCTTAAAAACAGGAAAGGTACAAGACGGTCTATTCACATACGAGCACCGCGATAGCGATGACGGCGTGACCTTATACACGTCTCACTTTAACAACGGAAAGAACGTCCGTGTGCTTGAAACGCTGGATGGTGCCTACAAAAAAGAGATGTCCGGGTTAATTGATTTCAGTCGTAGTGGCACCTATTTCGCTCTCGGCACAGAAGGCGACGCCATATTCCAACCCATCGGATTGGACGAAAAGACGCTGAACTATTCTGCTTCCAGTGCCCAAACGTTGATTAACGGTATTCAATTCCTTTCGAACACACAAATCGTCTTCCGAGAAGGCATCAATCAGTTGATGTATGCGGACTTAAAAGCGAAGACCGTCGCTCCTCTGACGGACTTTGAAGAGTTGGTATCGGTTCCTCTACTGCAAGATGGGAAACTCACTTACTCCATCACGAACCGGAAAAAATCTACCTTGCATGTCGTAAAGCTCCTCCCGTCTAATTAAACGATCATGATCTTAATCTAACGAAAGAAAGTCGTTTTCCGGTACTCTGTACGGAAGACGACTTTTTTTCTTAAATGTTCTTTTGTACTCTTAAGAAGAACGGAGGCTCACAAGTTCTTACATAACGCTGCTATATCAACTATTGAGACAATAGAGTGAAACTGACTTCTAAGTCAAACGCATACCTATACATCTATGAGGAGAGAGAATATGAACATCCGACAATTATCCGTCCATGAAAATCCACCGATGGAACTGTTGCTAGCAGCGGACCCGTCTCAAAAGTTAGTCGAAAGCTATGTAAAAAGAGGTCATTGTTTCGTCGCTGAAAGCAATGATCAATGGATTGGTGTATATGTACTTCTCCCGACAAGGCCCCAAACGATTGAAATCGTAAATATTGCAGTAGATGAGTCACATCAAAAACAAGGTATCGGAAAAGGTCTTTTACGACATGCGATTCGTACAGCGAAAACACTGGGGTATACGACCGTTGAAATCGGGACGGGCAATTCAAGCATTGGACAGCTAGCACTTTACCAAAAATGTGGATTCAGAATCGTTGGAGTCGATTTAAACTTCTTCTTGAGACACTATGAAGAGGTGATCATCGAAAACGGGATCCGGTGCACGGATATGATTCGGTTATCGCAAGATATATAAGAATTTCAGCATTCTTTTCGAAAAGTAGATTCCGCTATCTCACAGTGAAACTCGAACGATTATGAATGAGACATCATGAGGCTATTAACGTTATATAGGATTGCAAAAAATGGATTTATCCTCCATAATATGAACATACGTTCTTATTATAAGGAGGTCCATCATGCAGCACCTTCAAAAAGAAATCACTCATCCGGTGTCGTTATCTACTATGAATCCGCTTATTTGCCTCTCCATCGATTCATCCGTTATTCTTCACAATGATTCTTCCATTTCGGCGACTTATAAAATGGAAGTCATGTTATTCATTGCTTTACGGGAGAGACTATCCTTAAAACTGCTTCTTCCCCATCACTCCGGTGACGCTGCAGAACTTGTCTACATTGAAGAAGTCGACTTCGAGAGTCAACAGTTGACGCTCTTTCATATGAACGATTCGTCATTGTCTTATCATCGCTACGTCGAAAACGACGACTTCCTCTCCCAACAGCCTCAACTATTACTCAGCTTGGTGTAATGTGTCATCCGTCATAAAGAAAAATGATTCAACATTCGTTGTTTCACTCCATTCTGCATCTGGTGTCAAAAATCGCGACGCTTTAAAAGTCTGTAATCAATGAATACCGTTTTTTTGACCAATCCGAAATTAAAGCAGAAGCCTTCCCGATACAATCGAGAAGGCTTCTTTACATGACATCATGTATGGTAGACGTTGTCAGTTTTTTTACGTTTTCTTAGTAATTTCCAAACTTACTTTCGAGCACTGAATGCTCAAAAACAGTTACGTCCAACCCACTAAATCAACTTAATTCTTCTGCAATTAAAACGACGTTACCGAATTTTTGTCCGGAGTCAACATATCGATGGGCTTCGACGATTTCATCAAGTGAACAGATATGGTCGTGACGGCTCTAAATCGTCCCGCTTCAAACAGTTTATTCAAATAGTGTATATCTTCTTTCTGTTCTCTCGCCACACCTTACCCCGCGACGGATGCAAAGACTCGTTTTGTTTGACGTGCCGTTTCGCTTTCGTCTTATTAATCTTTCCAGACGCATCGAAGACGGCATCGTACTTCAGCAACAATCCATCGTAGCCGTCCTTTGTATAATCGATGACGTGATCGGCACCGAGCGCTTTGACCCGCTCCGCATTTTGTCCATTACAGACAGCCGTCACCTGAAGCCCTTTTGCTTTTGCGATTCGAACAGCAGCCGTTCCGGCAGCGCACGATGCAACGTAAATCAAGATTGGAGTGGACGACAGATGCATACACTTTGATGAGTACTACAGTTGATTTCGGATCCAAACGAGGTATCACTCTAATATGCACAACATCCAGTGGTTCGTAGCAGGTACAGATGGCTAGCTTTATCGTAATTCCTCCTCTGATCGAGATGATGGTATTTTATCAATCATACGTAGTTTATGCCTGAATTCCTTTCATTTCAAAGCAAGAAAGATTTTTCTGATTTACATCAATCGGTGTCGCAACTGGTAAAATTTATATAATAATATGATTTCATCTAACCCTATTAACTGACGAAAGTAGGTGCCTGGTTCATGCCGACGCGTCATTGGCTTTTCGCTTTTATTCTATTCCTTTGTATGCCGCTTGGTTCCTGTACACACGAGAACGATGCACGTGTCGTCGAAGAGATTACAGGAGACACGTTATTCGTCGCTCCGAGTGAACAAAAACCGGACGAACAGTATGCTTTGACAAAGATTCGCGTCACAACGGATACGATCGTGTATGGCAAAACAGATAACACGGCTGACATTCAGACGGGTGACACGATTCAAGTGACGTTTGCAAAGGACTCGACTGTCGCGATTGAAATCCGTCGAGCAGACAACTGAATCAGAAGGGATTGTCCACAATGCTCCAAATACTTCGCCATCTACGCAATATTTTCATGCTTGCCACTGCGATTTTTGGTTCATCCTATTTTTTTCAAAAGAATATCGGAAATGATCTCAATGGTTTCTTGTACATCGGAATACTAGGTGCGATGGGTCTTTGCATTACCACAGGACTACTCTGGTATCTCAAACGAAAAGAATCGCACGGTTTTTAATAAGCTCATCAAAGGAGACACAATTATGATGATACGTCCGAAAAAGTCACACCGTGTTCAGTTGAAAGTACTCTTCGCGCTTCTGTTCACACTTTCGATGATTGGTGCTGTTTTCGCACCTCATTCTGTCGACGCAGCGACAAAGGAGTATGCGTCTTACAAGAAGCTAAAACTCGGCATGACCGCGACAAACGTTGCAAAATCGCTCTACGGAAAATCGTATAGGAAATACATAAAGAAAGAACACGGCGTCACAACACTCAAACAAAAAGCTGCATTACGAGAAATTGAAGATGACTATGCTTTGTACGCTTTTGCCTTTTATCCCTATGAAGTAACAGACGATCATTGGTTTAAGCAAAGAATGCATCTGATTTTCAAGACGAAACAAAACGGTCACACCTTATACCTTGCAGAGAAGGAATACATCCCTAAAACACCGTCAAAGAAACGACTCTTACCTGGAAAGAAGATCAAGCCCGGCATGACGCTAGCTGACGTCGATCGTGTTCTTTCAGGTATAGGACTTGGTGTCATGACGCTTCATCATACAGAAGATTACTCTACGATTGGAGAAGTCTATGCTGAAGGCACAGTCGTGTACCGAGAAAAACAGGGGACGCTTCTCTACTCGTATCGAAATCCAACGGGTGATGCATTAATGATCGTTGCATTTAAATATGATTTCGATCAAAAGAGGTATATCGCTCAAAAATAACGCCGGACACCAAATTTATCTTCGCTAGAATCTTTTCCATGTAAATGCACAAATATTACAGAGCGTCATTTCTGCGCTGTTCTTTTCTAATCATTCTTAAGCAGGATAACAGGATCATCTGGCCGTCTGTTGTCACCGGGAAAAAGTTAAATACATTTGATAAACATAAAATTTTAACTAAGACCCATCCACCGCCATCTCCTTCTATCCAAATACCGAACGAAAATAAAATCGCAGGTGCAGAAGCAGCAATGATTAAATTTTGCCAGTCATTCTGATTATTCTCATAGCGGACTATTGGCGTTAAAAATCGATCGAGTTTCACTGTCGGTCGCCGTCGAAACACCCATGCGAACAATAAATGGATCATTTCGTGTATCGCTACGACAATGAAAATCAGAAGAATATAGCTGATAAGATGCAGAACTGTCTCAGCTGTCATGACGCGCTAACGTTCGCCGCTTCTGTAAGAAGACACCAAACAATGTGAATAAAACGATAAATACCAAATAGAGAACAAGCGCTTGAAGTGTCAACGCGAAGTGTGTATTCAATTCTTCTTTTGTCATTACCGTTGTAATTTTTAATCCTGTCATCGTCGTCACGACACTCGTTTCATTGATTTGAAACAATTCATAAATATAATCGACTAAAAAAATAATTGCCCACAAAACAGTACCAACACCAATTAATTTCGTGATTTTCATTTTGCCACCTCGTATTCCTTCTTTAAGATAAGATATAAAACACCAAGTAAGATCGCTAACGTCGGATACAATGCCCCATCGATACTGACGAGGACAGACAGTAAGACAATTAAAATGATCGTCAACACGGATGCAATCGTCTCATTGATATTACTTTGAGATTTCGGAAATAAAAATCCTGCAATTGTAGCCGCGAAAAAGATATTGATTCCATACATATATGGATTCAAACTGTTTGTCTCAATGATACCGACATATAGTGCAGGTGCCATCAAGATGATGGCGACAGCAAGGAGTGACATGAGTTCCATCAAGGGATGGATCCGGTACAGTCCGTACAACTTTCTAACTGCTAATGTTGCGTCTGCATATGTAATCGTCACTACTCCAAGTATCGGCAATAAGAACAACCAGAGTTGAAAAGTTCCCCCCCACCCGACTTGGTACCATGCTCCGATTGACATCACACCAAGTAATGCCCAAAAGTACAGAAAGTTTTTACTTCGGATGATTGCAGGCATAGTAGTCGCTAAACCAATATTGAAAGCAGGCAATCCTAACTTGAAGTAATTCTGCCGGACATACAAATGGTTTCGAGCAAAGAAAACTGCATGAAGAGTATAGGCAATCGTGCCAACGACAAGACTCGTCATCAACATAACTAGCGTGATCGTTAAAATCGAATACGGTAACGTACTAACCCATACATCAACCTGAAATCGTGTTTTTAATAAATGAAGTGTCACGAGACCCACTAATACTAGATCAAGAATGAAACTGAAAATAGTACGCTTCATACCTGATAAACGATGCAATACTGCTGCATGGAGACAATCCAATAACCAAAAGCTACTGATGAATACAGTATGAAGTGTTATTAAAACAAGCAGTGCCGTTCCCAAGCGCATAGGAATTAGTTTCAGTGCTGGTGCAACGATGATCATCAGTAATTCGAAAAAGACTAGGGCAACAGAGAGTTTAAATAATCGCTGGCTGATATTGACTTCTCTTTCTGAGAATGGAAGTGTCTTCGCAAAAAATAAAGAGTTCCGATTCAATGAGACGGTTCCATTAATTAAAACGAACATAAAGGTACCTAAAATAAAGACGACATTAAAATAACTGCTGAGCGTCATCTTCCCTGCCAGCAAGCGTGTTGTCTCATCTGCTTCCACTGCATTATTCGATAGGGTGGAGAGCTGAACCATGTTTAGATAAAAGTATCCAAGATAGAGACCCATTAGAAGAATACCTAACCCGTACCGATTCATACGAGTTTTAAAAAAAGGACGATTGAAAAGTCCATGAAACGTATCATTATAGAAGAATTTCAGTAGACATAAAATGTTTGCTGACGATGTCGAGCTTTTCACGTAAGACCTCCTCTTGTTTAATAACATCCGTCAATTCCTCTGGAGTTCCTTCAAAATTGACAAGTGAACCTTGTCTCATAAGTCGTATATCTTCGGAAAAACGATCAATCGTATTTCGTTCATGAGAGACGATAATCACTTTTTTCGTCGTGCTGACTGCTGCAAACAGTTCCTGAACGAGCAAAGACGTATCAAAATCAAGTCCGCCGAAAATTTCATCAGCAATTATATAGTCAGTATTGGCAGCAATGGCTGCGACAATTTGAATTTTTTTCTTCATACCAAAGGAATACGACTCAATGGTTTTATTTTGACCGTCCGCCAAATCGAGTAAGTCCATTAAAAGAGGAGCTTTACCCTCTTCACTTGTCTCATATCGACTTAAAACGAACTGTACATATTCCTTACCAGTCATGTAGCCTGGTAAATAAAAGTCAGAAGGAAGATAGAAAAATTTAGATTTGTATGCCTGACTACCAGGTGGAATACCATCAATTCGAATGCCGCCACCGTCAGCTTCTAGCAAATTCGTCAACATATTCAATAGTGTCGTCTTTCCACTGCCATTTGTTCCAACTATGACAGAGACACCCGTTGAAGAAAATGATGCTGATAACGCATCGATAACGCGATTCTTTTTAAATGATTTTGTCAAATCATCGATTTCAATCATGTTTCTACCTCCTGAAAGAAGCGGGAGCTCTACGAGCCCCCGCCAGTTAAGTACGTTACGAGGCTTTACAGCCAATTCCCATTTGCCAGAACTTTGGCCAGTTTAATTTCACGTTTCCATTAAAGCTGTAACCTCGACTTGTGCAATAGAACGCATATGCAAATACTCCTACTAAAATGACAAGAGCGAAAACCATCCAGAACCATTTGTTTTCGATCATGTTGAAGAACTTTTCTTCCAAAGATAATTGATACGACACGAACATAGCAGACATCCGAACTCCTCCTTTCTCTGTCAAGATAGAAAGTCATTCACTCTGATGAAACATGGCATTAGTTCTTGAAAGAGAAAATTAAAACTTTCTTCCACTTGATCGTAACAAATATTCCAAAATCAGGAACCCGCCCTATAGACTCAAATCAATCATGTTGTATTCATGACTTTCTTATCAAGGGATTTCTCAATACTAGTACTTTATTGACTTGTTTTATTGATATCTGATAAAAACCGCCCAAAAAATTTAAGGATTTTTCACAGTTGATGGAGTAAATATAATAAAAGATTTTTCTAATGATCACTTACTGTACAACTTATTTATTTCCAGACAATTTGAGCGCAAAAAAAGGATCGACCATAATGTCGAACCTTTTTTCTGGCGATTAAGACGAAACAACCTCTCCGCCTGTCAAATTGATATGTCCTTCACCCCATGCACACATCGCGTCAAGAATCGGCTTCAGCGACCAGCCGTACTCGGATAACGAGTAGACGACTTTTGGTGGGACTTGTTCAAAGACCGTCCGGATGATGACACCGTCTTCTTCTAACTCCCGTAATTGTTGCGTCAGCATCTTTTGCGTGATCGTCGGCATCAGCTTACGAAGCTCATTCGTCCGGCGCTCGCCTTTGATTAAATGACACATGATGACGACCTTCCACTTTCCACCGATGACTTCTAGTGTTGCTTCGACCGGGATATTGTATGGCATGTGCGATCCATCCTTTCGAGATTCCGTTGAGAACATAGGCACTTTTTAGTGCCTATCGTACTTGAAAGTGCGTACTTCCCAAGCGGATTGGCTGGCTATATGATAGCAATTGTCAACGGAAAGTACAATCTCCTTTTATACCTTGCATCCAAAAGAACGAGTAGGGTACTTTTTAGTGCCTATCGCACTTTAAAGTACGTACTTCCCGAAAGGAACAACCCCCGTTATGCTGGGGTCATGTCAAGCGGATCATGTTTAGTCGGGCCCACCGGACACGATCCCTACTGAAATCATTTTAGGAGGAATCCCCATGAATCAATTAAATCAACAGGTACAGGAGGAACAGGCTCCAAGAAACGGCGGACTTGCCCTACTTGCCTTAGCAATCAGCGCCTTTGGGATCGGTACGACGGAATTCGTTCCTGTCGGACTGCTCGCAGCGATTGCTCGTGACTTAAATATCGGTATCACACTCGCTGGTCTCATCATCTCTGGTTACGCAATTGGCGTTGCCGTCGGAGCACCTATTTTGACGGCACTGACGAACCGGATGAACCGGAAAACGTTACTGATGGCATTGATGGTCGTCTTCATCGCCGGTAACCTGATCTCCGCCATCTCACCGACATTTGAATTGTTGATCGTCGCCCGTTTCATCACGGCGTTCTCGCACGGTGTCTTCTTCTCGATTGGTGCGACGATTGCTGTCCAGCTCGTACCGGAGCATAAAAAAGCAAGTGCCATCGCCTTGATGTTTACCGGTCTGACGGTCGCGACCGTCACGGGTGTCCCGCTTGGTACATTCATTGGTCAATCGTTCGGCTGGCGCGCGACGTTCTTCGCGGTTGCTGCACTCGGAATCATTGCGATCATCGCAAGCTTCTTCTTGATTCCAAAAGACTTGAAACAATCACCACCTGCTAAGTTCTCCGACATGTTCAAACTGTTGACGAACGGACGATTGATGCTCGGCTTCTTGATCACTGCCTTCGGTTACGGTGGGACGTTCGTCGCGTTTACTTATTTAACGCCGATCATGCAGGACGTCACGAAAATTAATCCAAGCTTAATCAGTATCATTCTGCTCGTCTACGGAATCGCCGTCGCAATCGGGAATACGGTTGGCGGAAAACTCGCGAATGGTAACCCGATTAAAGCATTGTTTTATATGTTCATCATCCATGCCATTGTCATGATTGCCCTCTCATTCATGATTCCGTTCAAGGTCGCTGGCATCATCGGTATTATCTTAATGGGACTTCTTGCCTTCATGAACGTCCCCGGACTCCAACTCTATATCGTCCAGTTGGCTGAAAAATACGTCCCAGCAGCAGTCGATGTCGCCTCTGCCTTAAATATTGCAGCTTTCAATATCGGCATCGCACTTGGGGCAACGATCGGTGGTCTCGTCACCGATACGATCGGACTTGTCCACACGCCATGGGTCGGCGCTATCATGGTCATTCTTGCCGTCATCTTGACTGGTGTCTCACGTCGTCTCGAACAGCAGTAAAAGAAGATTTTCATGTTTAACGATCGCATGAGTGTACGATAAGATCTGCTACAATCATCGATACGCTCGCTCTGTATGTTGAACTGCATTCTCTACCACTCACGTAATCCGCCAAAGGCACTGTTCGCATGAGCAGTGCCTTTGGCGGATTTTGTTCACAATTTCAAAAAAGAGCACACTTACCCCTTTACTTTCGAGTTCTTATGAACTTATAATAAATTCAAGAAAACAAATTACTTTAAAGGAGGAAGCGCTGTTGACACTACTCATTGCTTTTCTAGCCATCGTTTTCATCATGCTCGCCCTTGACCTTGGAGTCTTTCATCGCAAGGCACATGAAGTTTCGCTTCGGGAGGCGTGGACGTGGACGTTCGTTTGGATCGCGATCGCTGTCGCCTTCGGAGGCTGGCTCTATATTGATCAAGGTAGCGCCGCTGCTGTCGAATATACGAGCGTGTACTTCATTGAGAAGGCTCTCGCGATCGATAACGTCTTCGTCTTCTCACTCGTCTTCGCGTACTTCGCAATTCCATTGAAGTACCAGCACAAAGTCTTGTTCTGGGGTATTCTCGGTGCAATCTTCTTCCGCGTCATCTTCATCGTCGCTGGTGTCTCGCTACTTGAGAACTTCGCTTGGGTGTACTACATCTTCGGAGCGTTCCTCGTCTACACAGGTTGGATGATGTACAAGAACATCGGTCAAGAGACGTCGCTCGAAGACAACAGAACGATTCGTTGGTTAGAGAAACGTTTACCAATCACACAAGACATCTCGTCTGGTAAGTTCGCAAAACGAATTGATGGGAAGTTGTTCTTCACGCCTCTCTTGATCACCCTACTCTTCATCGAAGTATCAGATATCGTTTTCGCCGTCGACTCAGTCGCTGCAAGCTTCGCGTACTCACGTGATCCGTTCATCATCTTCTATGCGAACATCATGGCAATCCTTGGACTTCGTAGTCTCTACTTCGTCCTCGCGAACTTGATTGATCGTTTCTACTACTTGAAACACGGTTTAAGCTTCATGCTCGTCTTCATCGGAGCGAAGATGATTTTCAGTGACGTCTACAAAATGCCAATCTGGATGTCGCTCGGTACGATAGTCCTCGTCATCCTGATCAGCGTCTTCTACAGCTTCTACAAAACGAAGCCGGGAAAATAATCTATCGTACAGCAACAGGGAGTGGATCCGTTGATCCACTCCCTGTTTATGTTAGCCGACCTGTTCAATCCGACCTTGATTGATGCGGTAGACGGAGTCGCAAAGCGCATCGATGTCTTGTTGATTATGACTCGTCAAGATGATCGTCTTCCCTTCTTTTTTGAAGGACAATAATAGTTCTCGCAGACGCAGGACACTATCGTGATCGAGCCCATTGAATGCCTCATCCAAAATCAAGATGTCCTGCTTTTCCATAATGGCTTGGGCAATCGCGAGCTTTTGTTTCATCCCGAGCGAATACTGTTTGACCTTCTGCCGATTACCGGGCTGTAAGCCGACGGTCCGCATCGCCTGTTCAATCTCGGCATCGGTGACCACTTTCCGGATTGCTGCGAGTTGTTTTAAGTTCTCAAATCCTGATTTATGGGCGATATAGCCCGGTCGATCGATGATGACACCGACGTTTTCCGGAAAGCGTCGCGTCTGACCGAGCTGTTCATTTCGAACTGTGATCGTTCCCGCGTCCGGATGAATGAAGCCGCAAATCATCTTGAACAAGACCGATTTCCCTGAACCGTTTGGTCCAGTGATGCCGACGATATCTCCTTTTTGAATCGTCAAATCGATATCTTCGAACAAGGGGTTGCCTTGATACCCTTTCGTGACCTGCTCTAGTTTAATCATTTCCACGAAACGTCCTCCTTATATACGAATGCTTTTTTGAAACAGAAAGTATAACCAGACAAGTGAAAGCCCAAGATAGATCAGCAAGACGAACAATAGATGTGTCAGACTGAACGACTGAAGCTGAGCGAATCCGTTCAGTCCGGACGGAAAGATTCCGTATTGATTGAAGTTTGGCAACAAGAAGACGGATAAGACACCAAACAACCCGAGCATCGCGTAACCGTCCGGAAATTGCCACAGTAAGATGAAGCTCAAAAGCGAATAAAGCATCAGTTGAAGCATCGAGATACCGATCAGTTGTAGAAGCAATTGCATCGACGAAATCGATAAGAGACTAGTCGAAAGTGACAACGATAACCCTTGCAATATTCCGATACCTGTTGTTCCGATGATTAGAAACGCGAGGGCAAGTAGATAGAAACGTCCTTCCCTAACGAAGACGTGAAACGCCCATTTCTCGAGCCGTTGGTAACGCATCCACGTGTATGGTCCGATTGCCGTCATTTGATTTTGCAGACGCAATTGACTTAAATAAGCAAGTCCGAAAAAAAGAATCAGATACGACATGAGTTGAAGAAACGAACTGTCCATTGCATTGACACCGTAAAATGCGACGACGAAGAGATCACCGATCGTTTGTAGCTCAGTCGACGCTCGGTTACTACTGAGGAAGATATACAGACTGGCAATCATCGCATAGGTAAGATACGGTACGAACTCCTTTCGTGAAGTCAGTAGCTGACGAAGCGGTCGCATCCATTGGACCGATAGATAGATCAGCGCAATCGCAATACTGAGGACGATGAGTGCCATCCAAGGATGCATTCTATTGGATACAGCCCCGACAGAGAAATACGCGGCGGCTGAAAAGAACTCTCCTACTCCAAACGATGATTTAAAACTGAAGATACACCAAATCACTACCACTGCCGCCTGTAGCAACAAGCTCTTATGCTTTTCATGCAATAGAAACGCAAGACACATGAACCCATGTAACATAATGCTCGCAAGCAACCAAAGAATCGGTTGTAAAAAAATCACTGACAGTGGTGAGCGAAAAGTCGCGCTGAGATGATGACTTATGTTGCTACTAGTCGAGATTTGACTGTATGTACTCCATTGCAACGTAAACGATTGATCGCTGGCACTAAGAAGACTCAGTAGCAAGACGCATCCGAACAAGGGTAGGACGGCACGTAAATACCATTTTGTCGAGTAGTATAGCCAGTTCCGAAATGAGCCGACCCGAATCAAAATCGACGGTTCATATTGCTGTTCAATCATTCGAAACGAGAGGAACAAGAGTAACGGCATCAGGAAAAAGAGTAACAGGTACATATCATTTTGAATCGCAAACGTGATGTCCCACGCGTTGACGTTTCTGCCGAACTCCTGCGCCTTCGTCAATACTTCTTGCCGTCTATACCATGCGACGTAACTGATCACGAGGATGAATAAACTCTTCAGTACAATCAAAATATTCCGTGTCTTCATCATGACTGAAAGCTCCACTCCGGTTTCGGTCGAATCATCGTCAGGTAGAGCGTGAAGTTAACAACGATTAAAACAGTAAACGGTACGAACACTGTCCAAAGCGGCTGCTCCGTGATGTTAAACGGAAAGACCGTACTGATAGGTGAGAATTGTGGAGCTTGCATCATACCAGCGACGAAGTTAAAGATATGGTAGGCGACGAACGGTAATGAAATTGCGAGATAGACTTGTTCGAGCGATAAGATCAACAGGTAAGCAAGTGTCGCGTACACTGCTCCGTTGAGTCCAATCCAAGCGGCGTAAAGAACGGCATAGAGTAACGGGTGAATGTCCACCAAGAATGAAAATGCATTCGTTACGTCATGCGTCTTTTCGCTTAGCGGCGTGTAATTGACTAGACCGAAAAACGGTTCGACATAACGAATGAGGACGAACGTGACGATTGTCATTAAAAAGAACACAAATCCTGTCAGCATCACATTGACGAAACCGACCGCAAATAGATAATCCTTTAGACTGGCACGCGTTCGAACGTATGTCAGATAGTTATCCTTGTATTCAGCGATGAAGATCGGCAAGAAAATCAAGACTGCAAGTATCGGAAACAGCATCGGGATCGTTCCTGACAGCGTCTCTTCGAATACTTCTGTCGGTAGGAAGAACTGGTAACTCTTATAAATGAAACTGAACTGAAGAGTTGGTAAACCGAGGATGATCAAAAGATAGAGTACACATTGCTTCACCGTGAATGCTTGTGACCAAATCAGCTTAATTTGTTGCGACATATGACCCCTCCTATTTTCGTAATGCCCAAAACCAATAACCCAGTACATTAAAGAATACGACTGAGACGATACTTAATAGATGCAATCGTCCTGCATGATAAAGCTTGATGACGCTCCAAATGATTGATGTCACGAGATAAATCGTCAAGCCGACTAGCGCAAGCACAGCACCGAATTTCGTAACATCGAAACTTTCCGTCGTTGTCAGGTGCTGTTCGTCAATCAGATACATGCCATGCGAAGTGAACAGCTCCGGTAACCAAATCGATCGGTGAACCGTGAAGTCACGCGAGGACGAAACGTCTTGTCCGGAAATCGATATTAGTAACAGATGCTCTTCTAAAATGCGTTCGTAAGATTCAATCGAACGTTCATTGCCATAAAAGGCATCCGCATAGGCGAGCGACTGATGCTGGCTCAACATCATCGTGCCGATAAAGAACACTATCGTTGCAGCGGCGATGCTGATTCCGATGCGGAGCAACCACGAAGCGAACGTCCGCTCTTTTCGATAGACCCACGTCAAGAGCTGATCGACATGCTCCTTACTACCGTAACGATACATGGCAAGCTTCGTCGCTTCTTCTTCCGAATAACCTTGAATCATCAAGTCTCGCACCGATTGTTCAAGATGACTTCGCGTCTCTTCCATGACGTCGATGATTTCCGGATCCGTCACATCCGCATCTTGATACAAGTCATGGACAAAATGATCGAGTTTATTCAAGCGCGCCGTCTCCCTCTTCAAGAAACTTCGGGAGTAGCTGCTTTAGAAAACGCCATTCAAGTCGTTTTTTCGCAAGAAGGATTTTTCCTTCAGTCGTCAGCGCATAATATTTACGTCGTCCGCCGCCCGCTGCTTCGTCACTCCAATAGGATATGACGAATCCTTTTTTTTCAAGGCGTTTGAGTGACAAATAGAGTGTCGCCTCTTTCAGTTCGAACTGCTCGTCTGACGTTTGCCGGATCGTCTTCGCGATTTCATACCCGTATCGGTCTTGTTCGTTCAGCAACGACAAGATGATCGTGTCGACGTGCCCCTTTAATAATTCTTTATCGATTTCCATCTCGTACAACCCCTTCCTTATTCTGGATGTCTCAGTTCCTTAACGATAAACTGAATTACTCTGTAATGCAAAGTACTTTTTAAAACTTATGGGAATGAATCAACAAAAAAGCACACTCCTTTTCAAGAGCGTGCTCGGTCGGTTCAGTTCAATAAGTCGTTTACTTTCTTCGAATCTTCGATAAAAGGCTTCGTGAACGCCTTCAGTGCTTTCTCATTATCGTACGTCGTAAAGTCTTTTCCATACCAATCGCGCAGCTGTTGTTTCTTAAAGTGATACGAAGCATCCTCGATCGTCATGTTGACACGGTCGACATTCGGAATCAATGTGAACAGTGCTGTTGCATTGTAGATTGCCGTACGATTGCTTTTTTGTTCGACCTGTCCTTCTTCGTATCCAGCATAACGTAACGTTAGTTGATACGGCTTTTCTTTCGTCGCAAGTTCCATTTTCTTTAACTGATCGCCATGTGGTAACTGTTGAACGATGTCTCGTACGCTACTGTTATCTCCTAGATATGTACCTTGTTGCTTAAATAAATCGGTTTGTGTCGCTGCTGTTCCACAACCACCGAGTATTAGCATGCCGCTCGCTAAAATGATTGCACCAACTGTCTTTTTCAATTTTATTTCCCCCAATACGTTGACTCGTTCTTATCCTAATAAACGAATCAAGCAAAGAAAAGTTTCAAAATAAAGGAAATCAACGCTTTGATAAACTCGATGCCCTTTGTTTTAAGTAGAGTAGGCTGTACCCAGTACCTCCACCTGTAGCAATCAAAAGCTTTATAATTTTAAAACGAGTGAACCCTTCAATGACGTACCCTTTTATCTTTTGAGTCAAAGTTGCTTCAGGAATCCAATCGATCGTATATCCGATGCTAAAGGATAAAAGCAAACTGAGGAATAAATAAGTGATGACAAAACTAAGAATAAATCTTTTGATGATCATGTTATTCCCTCTTTTTCTAAATGTAATAAAATAACTTATTTTTATATAATAAGTAAATAAATTAAGAAATATCTAAAACAACAACCTATTTACCTATATTTTGTTAATTACTATGTTACTCTATTACTATTCGAAAAGTTCGAAAATCTAGCTGTACCTATTCACGGAGGTCTCCGATGCTACAAATGTCTAACTTACTCATTCTGCTCTTTTTATTTATCTTCCTAACATGCGGATTTGTTTTCGCTTTATTCTGGATCATCAAAAAAATCAAGTCGTAATCACAACAACCCGGCCTCTCAAAGGAGAGAAGCTGGGTTGTTGTTCGTTTCATAGAGTTGTTGGATACGATTCACGATGTCGTTCGCCGTTCCCGGTACAGGTGGCATCCAAAGTCCTGTCACTGGACCGTAGACGACGGGATTGATTGCCACCTCGTACCCACCATACGGATGTTCTTCCGCTGTCGGCAAATAACCGATGTAACCGTTCGTATAGCCTCCGAAAAAGGCGAGTTCCGTTTGACGCATCCACTTTATCTGTAGCGCTGTCTCACAGAACGGCTCCATCGGGATGCCTGAGAACGACCCTTCGTTTAGTTCAAACAATTGAACTTCGACCGGGATGGTGAGTGTTGCTCCCGATCGTTCCTGAACGTACGCCAACCATCGTGCTGCGCTGACGCCCCATGTCTGTTCAGCGTAAGTTGCCATGTCTTGCAATACGTTCGCAGCCGGTACTTCTGTTAAGCGCATCGGATAAATCACTGACTGAATCCGGTGGTGCGTTAACGGTTGAAACGACACATCCGGAATTGTCATTAAGACGTGTCCGCTTAGAGCAAACGCCATCTTCTGTAGACTTGCTAGGTCACCACGATATTTCGCATTGATGTTCCCCGTCGCGCCTTGAACAATCACGACCGGGCAGCCGAGTGCCTGTTCGAGTAGCGTTCGAGTGACACCCGGATAATCACCGGATAAGACGACACTGTCTGATTTCAAGACGTTCGGATGCGCCGTACAAAAGACGAAAGCTCCGACGAGACCCGCATCACCGGTCCGACGAATTAACAATGTTCCAATTCGGTCATCCGCCACCCCAGACGGATCTGTTCCCATCACCGCTTGTCCATTTATTTTCTCCCGTCGGTTGACTCCGAGTTTTCCGGTCGTCACACCCCAACCCATCTCGACCAACTGCATCACTTTGCTTGCTTTGACCGCAGATACGATCGCTTGTTGCGTCAAGATCGTTTTATAGGCGACGGTCAACGGTTCAGTTCCCGCTGTCGCTGGACCTGAATGTGTATGCGTATATACGACCGTGATCTGTTCCTTCGAGACGTCTAGCCGGTCAGCGATGCCTTCACGGATGGTATCGGTATCGCCGACGAGCATGCCGATGTTATCGATGCTGACGAAGACCGATGTCGTCTGCTCGCTCTCAAAGATGCTCGCTGTGACATATAGCGGATCGTGTATGCTTGCAATACCGACTTCTCGGTGATAACCGATGAAGGCAGTACCGAGCGGCGGATTGATTACTTCCCGATGCATTCCAAAACGACTCATGTCTGACGTTCCCCCCTTGAACAACATACTATTTCTTCCATATAATAACATTAACTACAGTAGAGGAGGACATAAAGATGTCGATTCGTTGGAAGGAAGAGATGCTTCAGTTCGAGACGCTTCGTGAAGCAGAAGTCTGGGCGGACTCGATCACGAACGAGATCCATGGTCGGTCAATCACCGGTTATTGCACCCCTGACTTTAAAGTTGCGACGATTCTTACTTTTTATTTAGCGGAAAATCCAGACTATCGCGTACGTTCGGCAACGGTTCACCTCGATGAAGAGATCTATTATCAAGTTTGGGTCGAGATACTCGATTCACTTTGACTTCATGAATTGGTCGAGGACGATTTCCTGAAACGCACGTGTCACGGGTGTGCCCCACTTCGACTGTTTCGTGAGCAGATGGGCATACATCGGACAGGATTTAAAACGAATGGAACAACAGAAACCTGTGACCTGTTTTGCCGATAGTCCGTTGTTAAATGGTCGACATGGAGTAACATACAAAAACGGGAAAGAGGTTATGTCATGAAAAGAATCGTTTTGTTATGCGCTCTCTCAATTATAACTGTATGGCCGTTAGCTGCTTGTAGTAATGAAGTGAAAATGCAACATACAAGTGAAAAACCGACAGCACTAGACGTATTAGGAGAAGATTCTACTGCTGACATTTTTCAACTAAATGATACGATCTACAAATCAGATGTAAAATGGGCAGAGAAAACAGAAGTCACTAAGAGTAAAAAAGTCGGAGAAATCAAGAAAATGAGTTCTGATCAATACGATTTTGATAATGGAACTGCCACGAAGCTCTCAAAGGGTACCGTCATATACTCTACGAAAGAAAGGAATGAAATTCTTTTGGTGAGTTTTAAAGGGAAATTAAAAAAATACGTTGCTTTAGGAGAAGGTTAAATGGATTACAACTTGTAGAAACCCCTTATTTCAATCACGAAACGAGGGTTGTCTATAAGAAAAGGCATCCTCAACTGGGATGCCTTTTCTTATTAAGATAATAGCGAATCTGATCAGCCGTTAACGACTTTTTCTGCTACTTCCTCATTCATCGATTGACGATTAATCGAGAGGTGTTCGCCTTCTTTCAACCGTTTTCGATATTCAGCTGTCGCAGTGAACAAGACATCTGTCGACGAGTTTAATGCTGTCTCAAATGAATCTTGCAACACACCGATGACAAATCCGACAGCAACGACTTGCATCGCGACGTCATTCGGAATCCCGAATAAGCTACACGCAAGTGGAATCAAGAGAAGCGATCCCCCAGCGACACCAGAGGCGCCACACGCACAGACGGCAGCGAGGACACTTAAGATGATGGCTGTTGGAAGATCAACTTGGATACCGAGTGTGTTTACCGCAGCAAGCGTCAAGACGGAAATCGTAATGGCAGCTCCTGCCATGTTGATTGTTGCACCAAGCGGAATTGAGATGCCGTACGTCTCTTTATCAAGTCCAAGCTTTTTCGATAGTTCCATGTTGACCGGAATGTTCGCAGCCGAACTACGAGTAAAGAATGCCGTGATGCCGCTTTCGCGTAAACATTTAAAAACGAGCGGATACGGATTTTGACGGACGTTGATATAGACGATCAATGGATTAACGATGAGTGCAACGACAAGCATCGTACCGATCAGTAACCCTAGCAGGCTCACGTAGTCAAGAAGAGACGAGAGACCGTTCTCCGTAATCGAACCGATGACAAGTCCCATAATGCCGAGTGGCGCAAGCTTGATAATCCATCCAACCATTTTCGCAAGTGCATCGGAGAAGTTCGAGATGAACGTTTTCGTTGAATCCGATGCATTTTTAAGCGCTAATCCTAAGATGATCGCCCATGTCAAAATGCCGATGTAGTTCGCTTGGACTAATGCATTGACGGGGTTATCAACCATGTTCAAGACAAGGGTCTTCAGGACTTCGATGGCATTCCCAGGAGCTGTCAGCTTTTCTGTGCTCTCTGTCAATGTTATCGAAACCGGGAACAAGAAACTAACGATGACCGCAATCGCACCCGCTAAAAAAGTACCGAGCAGGTATAAGAAGATGATTGATTTCATGTTCGTTTGCTGTCCCTTTTTATGTTGCACAATCGAAGCCATGACTAGGAAAAAGACCAAAATCGGCGCGACTGCCTTTAGTGAGGAGACAAATAATGTTCCAAAGATGGTCAATGAACTCGCTACTTCAGGAATCGTGACGGCTAAAATAATACCAATAACTAAGCCGATCGCGATTTGTTTCACTAAACTGATTTGGTTCCACATCTTCAACAATTTCATACATTCCCCTCCAGGCTTTCAAAAAATAAGATATTTAGAATTCGAAAAATGATGACTTCTCTCTCTCATTCCAAAACGATGAATGATCTGGTCGCTCACTTTTCAAAAAATTCTCTCAGTTTATTGTTTTCTATTTTTACATAAATCCTAAGAAATAAAAACTAGTTTTTTGCAAGAAATATAATTCCTTTTCCTGGATGTTAAATAAGAATACGAATGCAATCGATTGCATAATTACAAAAAAAGTAGGAAACGGATCATACTGTCTCCCACTTCATTATGTTAACTAAATCTTTATGTATGAGTGTTAACTGACCTTCCTTTACTACTTAAAAGACCATTATTTTTTTGCATTTGGCAATCAAAAGAACAACAAGTAATAAAATCTCAAGAATCAAAAATATCTCCACAAAGGAATAAACACCAAATGTGTTTCGCGCTTGCGTAATGATGATGACGAGTGCACCAATCGCCCAGACAAGTAAGATCAGTTCTAAAATATATTAATCATTTGGTATGACATCCATATGTTTCTTACAATAGACTGACTAAAATGATTTAAGTGATGCCTATATTTTACAGCATCCTGAAGTCTTCCAGTTTTCCGAAAGTTGAGCAAATGAGTTTTTAAAGATCTAAGTCATCCGGATAGTCCTTTATTTTCCTAACCCGAATACTTTCCTCCTGACCGATTTGATCGGTTTCTTTCAATCGGTGCTGTACGACTAGAAGAACCAATACAATTGCTGATATCACACAGATCGTCGCATAATACGGTTGAGCAAATCGTTCCAACTCAATCGCAGATAAAACCTGTAAAATCGTCAATCCAGCTAACATCCCGTGGAAATATCTCTGGTAGTTGCGCGGCATTCCGGCTTGTCCAAACGTCTCATACCAGACGAATAAGCCGAGTCCGAACGCGAGTCCGTTTAGGATCGGTGAAGGCAGGAGAAACAGGAGGATTCCAAGACTAAGCATCAACCAGGCGTATCGAATAACTGGCTTGAAGAAAGCAGGATCGAGCGTCGGTTCTTCTTCCTCAATGACAGGCGTTGCTTTCTCCTCTTCGGTCAACGGTCGAAAACCAATTGCTTCTCTCTCTTCTGCTAAGTCGAGCATCCGCTTTTTCATTCCGAAATAGAACGGAAAACGTTCTTTGACAACCTCCCCTTCATCCGTTTGACCATCCGCTTGTTCTTGTACGGATACCTGATACAGCGTGCGCCCCATCCGGTAACTGACCCAGTAGTCGGTCGTTTGACCATTATTACGCTTGAGTTCAATCACCTTCGTTTGTTGATTCGTCATGATATGTGATTCCTTTCGTCGCAAGTTCCTTTAGTTGTTCTGACGCATACAACAGGAGAATGAATCCTGAGATGAGACAGATCGTTCCGTTAATTGAGAGATTGATTGGTGATAAATAGTTTTTTGATGAGCCCGCTAACGCGAACATGCGCGGATTTCCCTTCGAGATGCATCGGCCAGAAAAGCATCAGAACGACGAGTGTTATGTATCCCGGAATCAGTAAGATATCGGTCAGCGTCAGTAATCCACTCAATAGGACGAGTAAAGCGCTTAAAATGCGCAACTTTATGATCCGTCGATCTGAACGAAAATCCATCACTTCAGACAGAGCAAAAGGTGATCGCATGTATCCATCGTCTAATTTTTCACGTACCCATGCTTTTTTCTGACGATACGCGCGCAAGGGACTTTTGAAGACGATCCGCTTCGTCGCGGACTCCTCATTCGTTTCCATCATGTCCTCGCTATCAATCGCTTGCTCTTTTCGGGCAATTCCTTCCCGGCAGAATAAAGTACGCCCTTCTTGGTGAAAGACGATGTGATACACATGATCGTCGACTTGTTTGACTAATTGAATCATGATTTGAGCTCCCATTAACTTGCTTTCTAACTTTTTCTAGGTCTCACCATGTTGCGCTGACCGCGTATAGTATGAACAGACCACTTAAGACACAGACGTAACCGTAATGTCTGACGGTCAACGAACAAAATAGGATAACACCAATCGACAAAATAATACTGAGTACGAATGAATCCACCGTGTCGACGCTATCTCCGTGTCCTGCTAAAGGCGTCTTCAACGCATGCTTCGACCGAATGAAATAGATGCCTAACGTTAATAAAAAGAATCCGATACCAAGGCCAAGGAAAGCTAATACCATAGATGTTCCCTCCGGCAAATGTATTTGTTTCGTTTAGTAAGTCATTATGTTTTCATAAAAGTTATTATACAACTAATACATACGATATTTTTTTTATTAAGTTTCAATCACTAACTTTTCTATTAAATGGATAATGTATTTTCGATTTCATATGTATCTTTTTGCCTAAAATAATAAATTAGTCAGATGACTACCATATAAAATTGAAAACTATCTCTTTAGTGATAAGATGAAGGATTTTGTTTCAACATGACGTCAAGTTTGTAGAAATAAACAGAAAATCTATTCCTAATTTTATGGAATAGATTTTCTGCATACATTCATAGGTCTCTTAGGATTATTTACATCAAAAAGAAAGAATGGTTCTTAAAAGAATATAGCTTACTGCTTTCTTACTTTTCCTGTTCGAGTAATATAGTTCTCTTCAGTGATACTAGCAATATGACTGCTTGCTTTAAGCGAATAAAACAATCCGATGAAAATACACAATATACCGAATAGCTGTAGCCACCTTAGATACACATTTCCGAAAAAAACGTCTAATAAAATAGCCACTGTAGGGTCGACAAAAACCATAGAAGAGACAACTGTCGTTGGTAAATGACGAATGCTATTGAAAAACAGAAAATAAACTATACCTGTATGAATAACTCCGGTTACAGTGACGTACATCCACTGAGAAGTATCAATTGCTTGATAGTTATTAAAATGAATGAATGGAAGTAACACAATCAGACCGATCACCATTTGAATAAAAGTGGTCGCATATACACTAGTTTTTGTAATACTCTTTCCTAGCAGCATTGTTGCTGCATAGAAACATGCTGCGATGATGCTGTACACGATCCCCCTCCAGCTTTCTGAAGCAAACCGCACACCATCGGTACCTATAATACTCAATGTTCCAATAAAACAAACTAACATAGATACATACATGAGTTTCGTCTTTTTTTCTTTAAAGAAAAGACTACCCATCACAAGAACAATAATAGGAGCTAAGTGATATAAGGTTATGGCAATTGTAATGGACGTTCTTTCAAATGCTTTAAAAAGAAACACCCAATTACAAACATTCGTCATACCACAACAAGCAATGTATATGAGTTCTTTCCTATTCCATTTTTCCCTTTTAAAGCGTCCAGATACGATCCATGCCATTATAAGAAATACAGCAGCACAAATACATCGAACCCACACTAATTCAATTGCCGGAAGACCTGTAAAAGTTGAAAAAAAGCCAATTGATCCAAAGATAGTCATAGCTATACTTAGTTGAAACAAAGCATTCTTGTTCACGTCTATCTCCCCTTTTTGCTTACACATTTATTCATCGTTGTGCAGGCAATCCATCACGCGTAAGAATATTTTTCCACATTTCATCCGGAATGGAGAGCGTTTGTTGATCATCGCGTGACAAGGTCGTACGAATTTCTTCTTCTCTTCCTGCTATTAGTTTTCGAACCCAATCTGGTTCCATTAATAACTCTCTTCCTAATCCGAATAATGGAATTCCTTGTTCTAATACGTTCAAGGCATCATCTGGTGTGTGTATAGAACCGAGTGACAGAAAACTTGTTCTATCCGCAATCACATCCCGAAAAATCTCTGATCTTGTTTTTGTTTGATTTGAACCACTTCGAGGCATGGACCAAACGTTTTTGACTGAAAGATGGAGGTACGACAAGCCTTGATTAGACAATCGATCTACAAAGGCGATTGTTTCCTCCATGTTCAAACCATTCTTTTCTGGTTCTTCTGGTGAGAAGCGATAACCAATAATAAAATTATTGTTCGCATATTGATCTCGGACTCGTTTTACTTCTTCAATAACAGCTAATGGAAAGGACATCCGTTTTTCTAGTGTTCCTCCCCACATATCTGTTCGAAGATTTGAATATCTCGAAAAAAATTGTTGAATCAGATATCCGTTGGCTCCATGAATTTCCACACCATCAAACCCTGCACGTATAGCTATCTCCGTTGCTCGTCCAAAATCCTGAATAGTAGATAGAATTTCTTCGTGTTCTAACGCACGTGGAACGTAATCATCACTTGAATCCTTGTAAAGGCTCGCCACGATACCACTCGGGCTAACCATTCGCCTTTCACTTATGTATCCGATTAGACTCTCGCTACCTCCATGATGAAGTTGAAGGATTGCTCTTGCTCCCTTTTCTTTTATTTTATTAGCCAACTGCGAAAGACCTGGTATATTGTGTTCTCCATATGCTTTCATTTGACGAGGAAAACTAGTCCCGAGTGATGAAATGGTCGCAGCCGCGGTAATAAACATAGCTGGTCCTTGTGCTCTTCTGCTATAGTAATCCAACTCTCCGGAAGAGACGCTTCCATCTATATTTCCTGAATAGGTGGTCATCGGTGCAACAACGACTCGATTCGCCAAAGTTACTCCATTCGACAAGGTATAAGGTGAAAGGATTTTTTCATACTTCTGATTCATCAATACATCCACTCTCCAATTCTTTTTATTTTTTGATTCAATCTGTCTGTTTTTAGTGTATTTGTAAAAATAAAATAAGTAAAATGAATGTTTTTCATTCTTATCATTTGTATCTCTCATGTATAATGCAGAAAAGGATGTGAAGTACATTGAATTTATTTCAATTAGAAGTGCTTTTAAACGTAGTGGAAAGTGGTAGTTTTACGAAAGCAGGTCAAAAGATTGGACTGACACAATCTGGAGTAAGTCATAACATTACAACACTGGAATCTGAACTAGGAGTAACACTTTTGAATCGAGGACGAGGTGGGACATCGTTAACTACTGCAGGCGAATATATTATTCCACACATACGCAATATTGTGACAAACATGGCTCATATAGAGCAAAAAGTTTCTTCTTTGCAAGGATTAGAATTAGGAAAGATTGTTGTTGGGAGTTTCCCAAGTTTTACAGCTACCTTTATACCGATTTTGTTTTCTATATTCAAAGAACGTTTCCAGAATGTTGAATTGGTGTTGTATGAGGGTGGCTATGATGATATTGAAAAGTGGGTGGAAGAAGGTACGGTGGATCTCGGTTTTACAGCATTACCAGTTAAAGGTTTCGAGAGTATAGCACTGACGCAAGATCCTTTATCTGTTGTCGTATATGATGGACACCCTTTTATAGAAAAAGATGTTGTTACGATAGCTGATTTCGAAGAGGAATCATTCATCATGTTACGATCTGGATGTGAAGTCCTTATCGAGGAGGAATTTCGTAAAGCTGGTCTTTCATTACGTACCTCATATAATAGTAAGGAGAATGAAACTGTACTGTCTATGGTGAAAGGAAAATTAGGTATTAGTATTATGCCAAACTTGGCAGTCCCTAAACGGGAGACTCATGTTCATCTATTACCCTTACATCCTCCTGTGGTTAGACATCTCGGATTAATTGTCAAGTCCTCAGACAAAATGACGCCTCTTTCCAAAGAATTTCTCAAGATCGTGAAAGCACATTTCGATAGTCATGAAATCTAATTATTGATATTAGGATAGTGCGTACAGATACATTCACTTACGGATAGCACAGATTCAGGAACAAGCGCTTTGTCCATGTACTCCTTTCGAAGAGTTGGTAAGATAAGATAACATTCTGCAGATAGGTAGCACACGATTCGCCTCCTTATCACGCAGTGAGTATATATAATGGATTTGATACGCTATATCGAGTAGAGACATAGTTGATCTACCTCCACCTTCGCGTTGCTTAGAGGTGGAGGATTCGTGAGTTTTCCAACCTATGGGCGGAGTAGCAGCAGGGGCATATAAAGATGCGGTTGTTCTATATATAAATTCGAATTTCGATAAGGATGCTTTAGCTTATACGGTTGCGCATGAATACCATCATTTGATTCTCCATGACAGAAATAAATATCAGATGAACAAATTACTCGATTCGGTCATTATCGAGGGAAAAGTGGATGCTTTTGCTGACCGAGTCCTCAAAGATGTGAAGGCCCCATGGGATACTCCAATGGATGAAAAGACGAAAAAACATGTCGCAAAATTGATTCAATCTGGTGAAGCTACATACGAGGACCTTGTGGGCGGTAGTCCCCAAAAAGACATTCCCCGCTGGAGTAACTATAATTTAGGACACGATATCCTCGACCATTATTTTAAATTACAACCAGATTCTAAAATAGAGGAATGGTCCTTTAAAGGTGAAGCTGATCTTTTGAAAGGATACAAATACCAAAAGTTACTTCAGTGAGAGAACTATATTTTTGATACATTCCATAAAAAACAGACAGATGAAATAACAATATCAGTTTACGTATCGCAGGAAAATTTCTCTATCGCACTCAATAACATCTTAATATGGACCAATATCTATACAAAGAAAGATCAAGGTACAGA
>NZ_DLMP01000005.1:425900-660949 GCF_002479335.1 Exiguobacterium sp. UBA7533
TCTGTACCTTGATCTTTCTTCAATTCAAAACACTCTTTGTTTTCTTGTAATAAATACACGGCGCCGTCTGGATGCATATCTTTTTTTCGCAAACGAGGAGAATGTAAGGAATTATCATGATCATCACCTTCCTACTAAACATGGTCAAATAGAAGATGAATGACTATGTTTACTTTAATTTGAACATAATTTCATTCACTTTTTTAATCTAATCGTACTCATCTAGGATATTTAAAAGCCAAATTTCAGTACTTCAAAGAATATTCGTTCAGGGTTTCCGCTCTCAATCCTATGTACTAAAACCTTAATATGTATTACAATGTATTACAAAGGAGCTGATAATCATGAGTACCATTTCCGTACGTCTGGATGATCAGGATACACGACTTATCAAGGAATATGCGAAGGCAAAGAACATCACGATCTCTACACTCGTTCGCGATGCCGTCCTCGACCGTATCGAAGACGAAATCGATTTGCAACTCTATCATGATTCCATGGCAGCACACCGTAAAAAATCAGAAGCGATATCTTTCGACGACATGATGAAGGAACTTGATTTAGAATGACAGCTTATAATGTAGAATTCGAGCGCGGGGCTCAAAAATCTCTCAAGAAGATGGACCCACAACAAGCGCGGATCATCATGTCCTGGATCAAGAAGAACCTTGTCGGGACGGATGATCCGCGTCGTCATGGGAAAGGACTCGTCTCGAATCGCTCTGGCGAATGGCGGTATCGCATCGGCGACTATCGTCTGATTGCTGACATCCAGGATGAGAAAGTCGTGATATTGATTCTTGAGATTGGACATCGTCGGGATGTTTATAAATAAAGCATCTAAAACTCATATCTTAGGAAGTACATGATAATCAATCAAAAGCCTTCTCTTTTGACGATATGATGAAAAAGCTAGAATTAGAATGACAATATATACAGTTATTTTTTTAAGTGTGGATTCAAACCTCCCTTCAGAGGACGGATTACTAAAATAAAGATCATGATGTCCTAGTTAAGGCAAACTCTGACTAGAACTGATGATTCGCGTTTTATGTAAAATAGATAGAACGTGTCATGAATCGTTGGATGAATGACGACACAGCAATAGTGAAGGTTTCCGAATCACTAACATTTAATAAGAATTGGATACACAAAAAAGATTGTATACATTTCGACGTCGAAATGTATACAATCCATTTTCAGCGAGTACTTACTCATTGAGTTCTCTTGTCCGAACCCAAACTCTGATGCTTAATCCATATATTTTTTCAAGACGATGGCGGCGTTATGACCACCGAATCCGAAAGAATTGGATAGTCCGTACTGCATCTCCAGCGAACGAGCCCCTCCTGCTACATAATCCAGGTCACACGTTGGATCATCGACTTCAAGATTAATCGTCGGTGGAATGATTCCTTCCTGTAAACATTTCGCAAGCGCGATCGCTTCCGCTCCACCGGCAGCACCGAGCATGTGACCTAGCATTGATTTGTTCGCCGTCACCGGGAGTATGTTCGCATGTTCTGCAAACAATTTTTTAATCGCACGTGTCTCGGACTGATCGCCGACGATCGTACTCGTCGCATGGGCACTGATCACATCGATGTCATTCGTCTCAATCCCTGCCTGTTGAACGGCCCGCTTCATAGCGAGGTATGCTCCCTGACCTTCTGGATGAGTCGCTACTATATGATAAGCATCGGAACTTGCTCCGTATCCGACGACTTCCGCATAGATGGACGCACCTCGTTGCTTTGCGTGCGATAACGATTCCAGTATCAAGATGCCCGCTCCCTCCGACATCACGAAACCATCGCGTGTCGCGTCAAAAGGACGACTCGCTTTAGAGGGTGATTCGTTTCTTGTAGACAATGCCGTCGCATTACCGAAGCTTGCTATAGACAATTCAGTGATACCCGCTTCTGTTCCACCAGCGAATGCAGCATCAGCCTCTCCCATTCGAATGAGTCGATATGCTTCACCAATAGCCGTGTTTCCGATTGCACAAGCGGATACAGGTGACATGGAAGGTCCCATCGCTTGCCACTTGATGCTAATTTGAGCGGCTGCTGCGTTAGACATCATGGAAGGTACGAGACTTGGACTGACCCTTCTCGGACCTTTTTGGTGTAAAGCATGAACACCGTCAATTAACGTTTCAATCCCTCCTACACCTGAACCCACATATACAGCAAGTCTTTCCCGATCCAGATCAGATTCTCCTAGCTTAGAATCGTTCCAGGCTTGATCAGCAGCCGCTAATGCGAACTGGACGAAGCGATCCAGGTTACGAGAGGCTTTTTTACCAATCGCCTTTTCCGCATCAAAGTTTTTTACACTCCCTGCAATCTTTACTTTGAAATCAGTCGTATCAAACGTATCGATTTCCGTGATGCCTGAATTTCCAGCAATCATATTATTCCAAAAGGACTCCACGTCGTTTCCGATTGGTGAGACGACACCCATTCCTGTAATCACTACGCGCTCCATTTTTCTTCACTCCTTGTAATAGTATGAGATAATCATACGTGTCATGTATCCTATTACAAGTGTTCATTTATCCTATTATAATTGATACTTGGATGGAGAGAAATCAGGAGGAACGTATATGGACGACTCGAATCGATTAGAAGCTCTATCCTATTTTTTGAAGACGAAAAGAGCACAGCTCAAACCGGAATCAGTGGGGCTACCGCCTGGATCAAGAAGGAGAACACCTGGCTTGAGAAGAGAGGAAGTTGCTCAATTAGCAGGAGTCAGTACGACATGGTACACCTGGTTAGAACAAGGAAGAGATATTAAGGTATCTAGAAGCGTCTTAGACTGTATCGCCCAGGCGTTATGTCTGAACAGGGATGAACACGAATATTTGAACGATTTAGCATTAGGGACGCAGGTCGTCAGTATGAAAATTCAAGCTTCCCCTATGATTATCAGTCCGTCACTCGAAAAAATTCTCTCTGCCTTGACGACGTGTCCGACGATCATTACGGATCGTTACTGCCATATCGTCGGCTGGAATCCTGCAGCGGCCCATGTGTTTGTAGATTTTGCGACCATTCCAGAATCACAACGTAACCTCATTCGCCTCTTGTTCTCACAGAAAGAATTTAAAGTACTTGCCGGGAATTGGGAACACTTCGCCAAAGGATTCTTGTCCATTTTCCGTACATACTACGGTCAATACTCTGGTGATGAATGGTATACGTCCTTCATACAGGAGATGAGTAATACGTATCCTGAATTCAAATCACTCTGGATGGAGAGTCAGGTCAGTAAGGCTCCGGAAATCCTGATTGAATTCCGTCATGGAAAAGTTGGCAAGATGCTATTCGACCTGACCTCTCTTCAAGTGCAGGGAGAAGACGACTTGCGATGTAGCATCTATACACCTGTCGAGGAATCCGGTACAGAAGAAAAACTGAAACGATTGATTTTAGTTCGATGAATTCAAATGAAGTGAAAAACTGCTAAAAATATGGAAGCAATCGATGAGACGCTTTCCATGTCAGGATTGTTCCGTTCAAATCAGTCAGGATTGTCCGACTTTCGGATTGACAAGTAATCATGGTCATAAATAAATAAACATAGTCTAAATATGATAATTTGACTATGTTTATATGTGTTTGAACGACTTTAAATACATTATATTGAGTTTAAACATAGTCAAATAATATAAAAATGAGTGTATTTAATCTAAAGTGATCTATTTTGCGAAGGGAGTTCGACGAATGCGCGACTATACATATACCTATCTCAAAGAGCTCGCCCTGCCGATGGAGACCGTCCGCTTGATTGGACGGATCAATGAGTATAAAGGCAAACAGGATCTCTATAAACAGCAAGCGCCTCAAATCCTTAACACCTTACGCGATGTCGCCGTCATCCAGTCGACGAAAGCCTCGAATGCGATCGAAGGAATCATCGTCACGGAAAGTCGTCTTCAGACCATCATGTCAAAGTCAGCCGACCCTGCCGACCGTTCAGAAGCAGAGATTGCTGGTTACCGCGACGTACTTAACCTGATCAACGCTTCAGCCGAGGACATCCCGGTCAATGCGAATATTCTGTTGCAACTCCACAAGGAACTCTATAAGTTCGTCCCCGTCGAAGGTGGGCGGTGGAAGAACGTCGACAACGAGATTAGTGAGACGTTCCCGGATGGCACGCGCCGGACTCGCTTCATCCCCGTCCCTGCGTTCGAGACACCGGCAGCGATGCAGGCGTTATGCGACAGCCTACGAGAGCGTCGGCAACAAGAGGACGTCGACCCGCTCATCCTGACGAGCTTGTTCGTCCTCGATTTCCTATCCATTCATCCGTTCAATGACGGGAATGGTCGAATGGCACGATTGTTGACCCTCTTGCTGCTCTATCAGTATGGCTTCGAAGTCGGACGCTACATCAGTCTTGAGAAGATCGTCGAATCGCGGAAGGAAGATTATTATGAGTCACTCCGTCTCTCTTCCGTGCGTTGGCACCAAAACCAACAAGATCCGTTTCCATGGATCAACTACTTGCTGAGCACGATTCTTGCTGCTTATAAGGAGCTTGAAGATCGCGTCGGATTGGTCACGACGGGTAGTCAGAACAAGAACAATCGGATTCGTCGTTTTGTTGAAGGACGAATCACACCGTTCACGAAAGCAGACGTAAGGAAGGCTTGTCCCGACATCAGTGAGGCGACAATCAATCGCGTATTGCGTGACTTACGTGACGAGGGGATCATTGCCCCATCCGGTCTTGGTCGGAGTGCGAAATGGACGAAACAATAACACTACATGGTATCAAGAACATCCGTGAAGAATAAATAACTTATCAATCGAGCAGAAAACGTCAATTTCTACTTGACGTCGACAACTCATTGTCGCGAAATGTTGAAATCGAAATCATCTCGTTCATGCTGATTTAAGATATTTTAGATAGCATTTATCTGATATTAATTATCTATAGTAATTATTATTTTTATGAAATCATTCTAAAGCCTAAATTAATATTTTATTTGTAATCGTACACTTTGTATTATCAACCTGATTGTCAAGTGGGAGAATACAGTCTAAATAATTGCAGATATAAACAAGCTCCAATGATAGCAAAAAGGAGAATGATAGTGAAGATACCAAGCGGGGCGATCCATCCTGATGCGTAGATAGCGAGAGGTGCTAGCGTCTTACCAAGTGTGTTTTGAAGACTATCAGCAGCTAGATACTGACCTCTTGCCTCCTCTGGAGCATAATGACCGATGAAACTCTGCGTAACTGGTGTACGCATGATCTCACCTAACGTGAAGATGAGCGTACAACCAAACAAAAACCAGATGTTGTTATTCCATCCGATTAAAAATGTACCTCCTCCTGCAAGTAAGGTCGAAACAACGAAGAGACGTCTTTCTGACCAATTTTTAAGTCGATTCGTTACGGGAAGGATCAAGATGACAAACAAAAGACCATTAAAGCCTACCAGATAGCCAAAAATGGATTGGCTCGTGAGCTGAAAAGAATCCAGCAAGTGCGGTACGAGAGGTTGTTTAGGCACATTCTCTATCACGTAAACTGGTAAGTAGAGATCGAGTTGCATCACTGGGAAGAGTGAACAGGTTCCCGCAATTACGTATAGCAGAAAAATACGATCTTTGAGAATAAGTCGATAGCCAGACCACTTAGACTGAAACGCATATTTAAGTGGGGTCGTTACATCTTTTTGCTTGGATTGGACAGGTAAGGTTTCACTAACAATAAAATAGATCGTTATGAAGTAAAGAAAGAGAACTATTGCACAGGTCCACAATAACAGTTGACGATGTTGAAAAAAGAAGACTGCTCCAATGATCGGTCCTAAAACGGCACCAATATTGTTCACGGTCATAAATGTCGCATACACTTGTCGCAATTCATCTTTTGGAACTGTGTCCGCTATCATCGCTGAACTAGCAGGACGATAAAATGCTGCGCCTATATTAATTCCGATAAAGGCAACGTAATTAATCCAAGGAGAAGAAGAGACAGCGAATAGAATAAACATGCTCATTTGCAAAAATGTTCCGATCAGCATGACAGGACGTCTCCCTAACGTATCCGCAAAGCTTCCTCCGGTTAAACTTCCGACAATACTTATTAAGGGGGGCAGTGCCATTATTAATCCAGCAGTCTGTAACCCAAGTTCTTTACCAAAATAGACCGTTAAAAAAGGAAAGTACATCCAAAATAGCAGATTGAAAATCCCTTCTCCTATCAATCTGACTTTCACATTAGGATTCCATGTAGTTTTGTTCATAATAACTCCTCTCATGTAGTTAACGAATAGCACCTTCTTTTCGTAGTCTTACTATAGAGAAGATAGTTACCAAGATATAGACTTATATTTTGATATGGATTATACTAATATTATGAAAATTAAGTAAGGACACTTTTATTTAAATTGTCACGTAAAACGAACGTATGTTTGTTTTGAAACGAATTGACATATCTTTCTGCCTTACTTTTTTCTATCTCTTAAGAATTTTAGAATTACCGACGATATAATTGTTCGATAAGCAGCAGTTCCTGTCTTTACATGACAGGAACTGCTTCTTATCGTTTAAGTTCATAGACTTTTACTTTATCGAGAAGGAGTAATAACGGACCAACTAAAAAATAAAAATTTCTTATTTTTAACAGAATTATTTACTACAAGAAGAAATTGCGATTTATTGATGTCGTTTGTAATAAATTTAAGTCTGTAAATTAGATTTCACGGATACTTTACTTTCATTCTTCTTTTGGGATTCGTTCATCAACGATCATTTAATGTGGTGGACTGAAGGGAGTCGATGAATAAGGAATAGGCATGGTCGATTACATGAGAAATAGCATATCCACCCATATAACTATGTGATGCATACGTTGAATGCGTCATCTTATCAAATTGTAAATGACTTTCCTCACTCTAATCTGAGTAGTTGATTTCTATAATTTGAAAATTCATTTGTCAGTCTTTTGATTTGCTACTGTGCTTTTGCAAGTGCAATTGAGAGGATAAAAAAACAAGCTACCTCTATAGATAGCTTGTTTTATCATCATGATTTGCGAAATACCCAATAAGACTGACCTAGATAATTTAACCCCGTATAGATAATCATCCCGATCAGAATCGCTCCAGTCTCTTGTAGATTTGGCAATACGTAATGCACTCCCCATAAACTAAGACGATAAGCGATGAGATAGCTAATCGAAACGACGATCAAAAAACGTATCCAATAGGGCCATCCTCCAGCCTCTTGACGAAAGGTGAAGCGACGATTTAGCATATAGCTGACCCAAACACCACATGCATTCCCGATCGCCGTCGCTCCCCAATAACCAGTATGCAAGACATGAAAACAAATCAGTGTCAGCGTCAGACCAACCAGCGTATTAAGAACTCCTACTAATAAGAAACGAAGAAAGGTCATCATTCTCGTTTTTTCTCGACGACATAACGAGGACGTCGTTTGACTTCCTGATAGATTTTACCGATGTATTCTCCTATCAGTCCAATACCTAGTAATTGAAGCCCGCCGATGAACCAGATCGACATCATTAAAGACGTCCACCCATCCATCGCTTCTCCTTCATATCTACGATAAAGAGCATATCCGACAAAACCGATCGAGACGATGAGCATGAATAGTGAGACTAAAAATAACAACTTAATCGGACGAACACTAAACGAGGTCACCCCATCCCATGCGAGTGCCATCATCTTTCGTAATGGATATTTTGATTCGCCTGCTGGACGTGATTGACGTGTATAGGTCACTTCTGCTGTTTGAAAACCAAGCGAAGGTACCATCCCCCGCAAAAAGAGATTGCGTTCCGGATGTGCACAAAGTGTTTCGACAGCTCGTTTGCTCATGAGACGATAGTCTGCATGATTGAAGATAGTCTCTACACCCAACCAGTCGATGAAGCGATAAAAGCCTTGAGCAGTCGACCGTTTAAACCAGCTATCGGTCTGACGATCTTCTCTTACCCCATAGACGATATCATTCCCTTTCGCAAATTCACTTAAAAACTGTTCAATCACTTTTACGTCATCCTGAAGGTCCGCATCCATTGACACAACACAATCCGCATCGGTGTGTCCTTCGACAAGACCTGCGAACAAAGCATTTTGATGTCCTACGTTATGTGCTAATTTTAATCCTCTAAACCGACCATCTTGTGCGTGTACATCTTCAATTTGGGACCAGGTATCATCCTGACTTCCATCATCTACGAACAAGACAAAGGAGTCCTCAGAAATGAGGTGTCGTTCTCGCCACTCTGTTAAGAAACGGTGCATCGTATGGACCGTCAAGCGTAATACTTCCGTCTCGTTATAACACGGAATAATTACGCCTAGCGTAGGGATTGTCGTCATCGTCATACCATTACTCCTCCTTAAATGAACTTACTTCGTATTCTCTGTAGTAGCTTGGATACGGTATAACCTAATCTTCCAAGCAGAATGTTGATCTTCAAACGTTTTTTCGTACTGCAATCCAATGGCTGCAGCATTTTTGATTGGTACAGCAGACAAAAGATATGTCGCACCGATTTGCTTCAACTGTGCTGTATTGATAGATAAATGTCGAACCGGTACTTGATGCTCCTTTGTGTACTCGTATTCCTTACCGAGTTCAGATGAAAACACATAGACACGATTTCCCCACGTATCAAAATAACGTTGTAATAGCTTACTTTTATCCAATTCTCCAGCAATCACCTTTCGGAAAGATGCTTTATAGCGTAATGGATAAAAGTTCACATAACCATCCACGGTTTGCATACCATTGTATTGTGCGATCGCAGGGTGCAATCCGAGAGAAGCGACCTGATAGTCTTTCGTTGGTTGGTTGATAAAGCGTTTAATGTCAGAAAACTGAGAAGTCGCATAAAACGCTTCATAGGATGGATGATGACGATAGAGGAACTCGGGATTCCATGCAAGCAAGACAAGGGTTTGGGCTACGAGCAAACAAGTCACCCATTTTCGTTTGGCAGTTCGCCATAGCCAGTCGAGCATCAAGTAAAACAATGCATACCACAACATCGGTTGAAGGAAGTGGAATCGTGAGAAATTGAAAGTTCTAATGAGAGAGACATGTTGCTTTAACGGATTCCACCCCTCATAAAACCAAAACGCATACCACAGCGATAGTCCAAATAGAAACCACATCAAAGTTCGAATTCGTCTTGCTGCATGATCTTTTTGACGAAATACTAGAAATCCAACAATCAGAAGTGTTAGGAGGATGATGGGCGATTGTACTGCGCGATCATGTGTATGACCAAACACCAAATTCTTAAAAAATAAACGAATACTTGCCCAAAATCCGTTATTCCCTGTTTCGAAGTCATTTCGACTCGTAGGCTCTTCTTCCCACAGCATCGAGAAGACCAGTCGATATTCAATTAATAAGTATAAAAGGACCTGAAGGCCATAGGCGATCCAAAAACGGCTATGAAAACTACGTGCGCGTATCTCCTTCACCATATGGTAAATGGCAAGCGTTGCTAAAAAGAAAACGATTCCTAGCACGAAGCTCGAATAGAACGGAACCACTAACAATACGAATGCACTCGATTTTATTTTCCGTCCATGCCAGATATTCCAATAAGCCCACAATAAGAGTGGCATCCCAAGCGTGCTGAGCATGCCCGATGGCCAGAATGGTGTCCAAGAAAATAGAACTGCTACCCACATCGCATATGATTTAGGAATAACCCCTTTCGCATAATCACGTAGTAATAAGTACATTCCTAAGAAAGCAAAGATTCGGACCAACGTTTGACTGATCACGTATGCCGTAAATGGTGGGAACCATTGATATAGCCACACGATACCTGTAAACTCACTGACGAAAGCATTTCTCGAGACGACCCCATTCAATAAGTCAGGAACATTTGCATGAAGGCTTGCGTAAATACTATTGGTATCGACCAATGTTTTATACCACGTGATGTTTGAGTCTAGATTATCATGAATACGGACATGTGCATGTTCCCCCAGTAAGACCATCGGTAAAATATAGAGGCAAGCTAGTAGCAGCCCTATTAATATGCGAGTTTTTTCTCTCATCATACCTCTCCTTCATCTACTTTAAGATTTAATTCTTTTGTTAGTAGTTTCAAGAAATCAATTGCCTGTTCTTTTCCTCTTATAACTTTCTTTATGGTATATACTCCCTAAGAAACTATTTCCAATGATACCTTATATCACAATAGGATAGGTGACATTTATTAAATTTACTTTTCAGAATTAAAGTTAATTCAATTAATAAATTAGTTAAATGGAGATTAGAAGAATTAATCAATCTTGACCAGACCTCTTCTTCTTTTTCTACTTTTCCCTTTTATGAATGACTAACTATAGATTTTTTTAATTCTATCGAGGAACTACAAAGAAGCATCGTACCATTTCTGTTAAGAAAAGATACGATGCTTTTGGGTTCTTAAACTTACTTCATCAGCCTTCGAAAAGGAGAATAAGATTTGGAGACTTTGTTTTTTATATGACGAAGTTCCATAGGTACGTGTAAATTTAAAAATGATTTTAATATCGAACTAGAAAGTAACCTGGATTACGCTATTCTCCTAAAAAGCACAAAATAATTAATTACTCAAATGGAGTGCGTTAAAATGCATATTCAAACTATAGATGCTTCAAAAAAGATTTATTATGATGAACTTGGCTGGTTAAGTGCATCTGACTGGTTGCATTGGTTAGATATGCATTTACAGTGCCATTTAAGAAAAAGATAGGCACTACATTACTCCTTATTTACAAAACTAATTATTTTTCATGATCGACACATTTTTTCTCTATAAAAAAGCATCCATATCGGACGCTCTTTTTGTAGATTGAATATTTACTCTTTATTTTGAAAGATTTCTGTGTTCTCAATACGAATCGCATCTACGATACCGCAATCCATACAAAACGAAAATACTTTTTGAGCACTATGAAATGACCCTTTAGATGGCTTTAGTGGAATATAATCTGTTGCCTCTTGAAAATTAGTACTTCCGCATGATGAGCAAATTTTATTTTCCATTTAAAGTACCCCCAATAAATATTGTCTATAAAGTAATTTACATCTAATTCAATCTTATTTTATCATTCATGATATTCTGAACAAACCAATCTACCTGCCTTGAATGTAGCGATCGAACCAGCACGAGCTGCTAAGCAAGAAAAAGGATTTTCCATTGTCGCCTCTGATGTCAAGAATCCCTCTATGCATGTCGCTGAAAACGAAGGTGAAAATCCAGATTGAAGAGTAACGTCTTTTTGCGATAAAGCATCCCTTCTGTAGAGTAAATCTACATAAGAGATGCTTTTTGTGACCTCAAGTTTATTAAACAAAAAATCATCAACTGTACAAGATTAATTACGTTTTCTTATAAAAAAAGTTGATTCTGTTCGCAATCAGATTGGCTTATCAAAGTTTGGTTTTTTATCCATGCCCCACGTAAAGATCTGTGCCCGTGTATGGCGATTCGGATCGTACAGAGGATCACCCTCGATTTCAGTGTAGGTCCGTGCATGATACACAATGACATCTTGTCCCTGTTCATCTACTGTAAAGCTATTGTGCCCTGGTCCATATTGACCAACTTCTTCATTCGTCGCAAATACGGGAGACGATGATTTTTCCCAAGCATCCGGATTCAATAGGTCTGCGTCTTCTGAGGCACTCAACATACCCATGCAATAATTCTCATCCGTTGCACTAGCAGAATACGTAATGAAGATTTGTCCATGGCGCTTCAAGACTGCCGGTCCTTCGTTCACCAGAAAGCCCTTTGTCTCCCAATCAAGCTCTGGCTTCGTCAACATGACTTGTGGCTTTTGAATGGTCCATGGATTCTTTAAAGTTGCAATATATAAGTTCGAGTTTCCTTCAATGGAAGGATCTTTTTGTGCCCACACTAAGTAATGAACGTCTTGATGTTCGAAGACGGTCGCGTCAAGAGCAAATGAATCCCACTGCGTTTTTATTTGTCCGTGTTCTAACCATTTGCCTTCTAGAGGATTATCCGAACTATTCTCTAAAACGAACATCCGATGATCAAAGAGTCCGTTTACAATCTCGCGTGACTTCGCAGCCGCAAAATAAAGATACCATTTCCCATGAATACGATGTAATTCGGGTGCCCAAATCAGATCACTCATAGGGCCAGTTTCTGGTTTAATCCATGCTGTCACCGCTTCTGCATCCCTTAGTTCATGGAGAGATCTAGCACGACGCAATTCGATTCGATCGTATTCAGGAACAGACGCTGTAAAATAATAATAACCGTCAGAATGCAGATACACCCATGGATCTGCCCGTTGCTCTAAAACAAGATTTCGATCCTCTGTCTGGTTCATCGTGTGACCTCCTCGTTGACCATCCTGTTTTCAAAAACAGGCACATCTCCCTGCCAAGAAAATGGTCGTACATACGTATGACGATTCGGATCCCATAATGGATCCCCTTCGATTTCTCTATAGTTCCGTGCATGATAAACAATCATATCGGTCCCATCTGCGAGTGTCGTGAAACTGTTATGACCTGGTCCGTATTCACGGATTGACTCATTCGTAGTAAGAACGGGTTGCGGGTGTTTTTCCCAATGAGTAGCATCTAACACATCTTCTTTTTCATTGATACGAAGAAAACCTACACAATAATTATGATCCGTCGCGCTTGCTGAAAACGTGACATATATATAACCATTTCGCTTTAAGACAGCAGGTCCTTCGTTTACAAGAAAGCCGACTTTTTCCCAAGCATATTCCGGTGTCGCAATCATCGTTTGCGGTCCTGTCAATGTCCAAGGATTCTCCATTTCAGAAATATAGAGATTCGAGTTCCCTTCAATTTTTGGATCTTTCTGAGCCCAGATGTAATATAACCGGTTTTCATGCTCGAACGTTGTCGCATCGAGGGCGAATGATTCTTGCCATGTCTTGATTTGTCCTTTTTCCGTCCATTGACCTTCCAGCGGATTGGCTGAACTATTTTCGAGAACGTACATGCGATGATCAAAAATAGCATCTTCACGTGCCGCCGCGAAATAAAGGTACCATTTCCCTTGAATGTGATGTAATTCTGGTGCCCAAATGTTAGCGCTCATGATTCCGGTCGAACGCTTCTGCCATACGACTTTCTCTTCTGCTTTAGTCAACTCCCCGATCGTCTGAGCACGACGCAGCGGAATACCGCTAAAGTCAGGTAAGGACGCCGTAAAGTAGTAATAGCCATCTGTATGCCGCATGATCCATGGATCCGCGCGTTGTTCTATGATTGGATTTACGATTGTCTCTGTCATAATGAACGCTCCTCTGTTTCAAAGTGGCTCGTCTGTAAGCTCATCTGTTTTAACAGCGTGTGTCTCTCTCGAAGACGATATGCTTCTCTCTTGCTACTCGCTAGGAGAAGAGACGAAATACCGATTTCCTCTGGCTGAAGAGGTGCTTGTAACGAATTAAAAATGGACTCCAACTTCTGTCTTGTTGGCATTTGAGTGACCCAATCACCTAGCTCCTTTGGTACATCAGATTGTTCTTGGATCATCGCTCTATAAGTATCGATAAGTTCCATCGTCGCAATCGCTACTTTTGTACCGTGTAAGACGGCTGGACGGTCATGCGTTAAGAAATCCATCTCCCAATAATGAGAGAGGTGGTGTTCTCCACCAGATGCAGGATGTGAATGCCCAAAAATCAACATCGCAATTCCTGATAAGATCAGTGAATCCATCAGTTGATCCAAACCTTCCGCTCTTTCTGCATAGATATCTGGTAGAGCTTTTACACAATCGGATAAAGCAATTTCTGTCAATCGAGCAACTACAGGACAAAAGGGTTCTTGTCCATCAAAAGCACCAAAACGCCAATCCAGTAAGGAAGTGTACTTCCCAAGCATATCCCCGACACCTGCTGCTATTAACGCCCGAGGTGCATCACGGATAATGTCACTTGGGATGAATACGGCAATTGGTGAGACGAGCTGATAGGTGATTTTTTTCCCTCTTATAATTAAGGGAGCTCCTTTCGAAGTAAACCCGTCCACCGAAGGAGCGGTCGGAACAGACAGAAATGGGATTTTTGCTTTCGCAGCACAAAACCGCGTCACATCATGAATCGTCCCTGCTCCGAGTGCAATCAACGCATCCACACTATCGTCCAACTCGAGCATTACTTGTACAACTGATAGTTCATCAGCTAAAACGTCCCCTTGCCTGTTCGGCGAGAGCGTGACTATTGATACGTCAATTCCTACTGTCATTAATGCTTTCTTCAGTGGAGAATAACCGACCATCTGCGTATTGACATCACCAATGACGAGGAGGTGCCGCCACTCTTTTTGCTGCACAAACTCGACCACTGATTGCCATACTTTTTCAGAGGCACTGATTTGTTCAATCGTAATGGGGTAATGTAGATTTCCACACGAACAAGTAGCAACCTGCTTTTGTATCTGTTCGAGGTTCATCGACTGACTCCTTTCCCAACGCGATATTCCGTTTCCCAGTGATACGTCTCTCTTGCTAATAATCGAATGGATGGAAAATTACTGTGATGAACGGCGTCCGGAAGATGTTGCGGCTCGAGACAAACACCATAATATTTTCGAGAGCGTCCCTCACGTAAGATCGTTTCTTCATTCATCTGGTTTCCTGAATAGAGCACAAGAGCTGGTGCAGTCGTAGACAACATCAAGGAACGCTTACTTTCAGGATCGTACAGCGTCGCTTTTCGTTGGTCGTCGAATAAAAATGGATGATCATAACCATTGACGAGTTGGTTTTGTGGATGGCTTGAAGTTGGACCATCTCCTAGCATTCGTCCTGATCGGAAGTCAAAAGGGGTCTGATCGACATCCAATAGGCGTCCTGTAGGAATCAAATCATCTCGCAGCTCAGCAAATTGATTAGCCGGTAACGTCAATTCATGTCCTAAAATATCACGACTTCCACTACTTAGATTAAAGTACGTATGATTTGTCATATCGCATACCGTATCCGTGTCACTGATTGCCTCATACGTAATTTTGACACCGTCAGCTAACAATTCAAACGATGCTCTGACATCGAGTGTACCCTTATAGCCATTCTCACCATCAGGACTTACATACCGAAGAACGAGATGAGTATTGGATACGTCTTCCATTTTCCAGAATTGACAGTGGAGACCGTCTCCCCCGTGAAGATGATGCTTCCCTTCGTTTTGAGGCAGTTGGTACGTTGCACCGTCCATATCGAATGTACCGTCCTCGATTCGACCAGCGACACGTCCGACAGTCGCTCCCAAGTAATACGTGTCTGTCTTGTATTCTTCAACCGTATCGTATGACAAAATGAGATTTTTCCATCCCTCATCTTGAATCGAAAACTCTTGCAGGGTTGCTCCATATGTCAAAATGCGTAAACGACACATATCGTTCTCGAGCGTAAACGCCGTCTGATCTACTACTTCTTGTCGCTCCATCTCAAGTCGCTCCTTTTTCACCAAACCTTCACCGGGCAATGCTTTGTTGCAAGGCGTGCCCGGTAAGAGACATAGCACCCGCACTTCAAACAGGTATCGTCCTGATAAAACGGACAGACTGCACATTGACGAAGACGTTCCTGATACTCAACGTCCGTGACTTGCGGCATGACTTCCGCGTCGATGGTTAATAACCAATCAGTGTCTACTTTTGTCGGTGGACAAGTACGACACCGTCTTGTCTCGACGACTTTCATCTCAGTGAACCGCCACTGTGATGACGCTCATCGCCGGAACATCCATGATGAGCTTTCCGTCTTCTGTCACCTGGACCTCATGATCACGCGGCGCAACCACATCTGGTTGTTCAAACGTGTTATGGGCATTGAGATGATCTGCTGTTAAAATACGTGCCGATACGTTAGAAATCGTCCCCATTCCCCGCAAATCAATTTCTACTTTATCGCTATTTTGATGATCAAGCTGGCAGAGGCTAATGTGCAATACACCATCAGCATCGCGAGAAGCTGTCGCGTTTACAGAAGGAATCGATTCTTCTTTAGCTACATAGTCACGCGTGATGGCTGCTAGCTCGACTCGTTCAGCATCTTGGTGAACGCGATACATCTCAAAGACATGGTACGTTGGCGTAAGAATGAACTGGTCACCCTCCGTTAAGATCATTGCTTGAAGCACATTGACCATTTGTGCGATGTTCGCCATGTGAACGCGGTCATTATGCTTATGGAAGATATTGAAGTGAATCGCTGCGACAAGTGCATCTCGGATTGAGTTTTGTTGATACAAGAAGCCTGGGTTTGTTCCTGGTTCAACGTCGAACCACGTTCCCCATTCATCAACAATGAGACCGACGCGCTTTTCTGGATCATACTGGTCCATGATTTGCCCATGCTTTGTGATCAGTTCATCCATGTAATAAGCACGTTTTAGGGTGATGAACCATTCATCTTCCGTAAAATCTAACGCTGATCCCTTACCTAACCAAAAATCGCCCGGAATCGTATAATAGTGCAGACTAAGACCATCCATCATCGTACCCGCTTCACGCATGAGAACTTCAGTCCATTTGTAATCATCAATGTTTGCACCACCAGCAATCTTATAGAGTTGATTGCCATCATAATTGCGGACATATGTCTGATAGCGACGATATAGATCGGCGTAATACTCCGGACGCATATTCCCTCCGCAACCCCAGTTCTCGTTACCAACACCGAAATACTTAAGCGACCACGGCTCTGTACGGCCATTCTCCTGACGCCAGTTCGCCATCGGTGATTCTCCATTGAACGTCATATATTCGACCCATTCAGACATTTCTTGGACGGTCCCACTTCCAACGTTTCCACAAATATAAGGCTCACACTCTAGTAATTCACAAAGGCGCATAAATTCATGGGTTCCGAAATGATTGTTTTCGACGACGCCACCCCAATGTGTATTGACCATCCGCTTTCGGTTTTCATTTGGTCCAATACCATCTTTCCAATGATACTCGTCTGCAAAGCATCCACCCGGCCATCGTAAAACCGGAATGTTCAATTTCTTCAATGCTGTCAATACATCGTTCCGAATGCCATCTGTATTCGGTATGGATGATTCTGGACCAACCCAAAGCCCTTCATAAATACAACGTCCAAGGTGTTCCGCAAAGTGCCCATAGATATGCTTACTGATTTTACCTTTTGGTAAATCTACATTGACGATTAGTTGTGTTGCAGCTTCTTTTGTATTTAGTGTTGATGTGACGAGTTGGTTATTCATAATATCTCCTCCAAGAAAAGGGACCTAGGAAGGTCCCTATAAATTATGGTCGATAGTACAGTTCATTCCAACGTAACTCATTATTAAATCGAACCGTCTCCGTTTCTTTATCGATGACAGCAATTTCAATGTTCAGAAGTTCTGCGAAGTCGCGTAGTTGTTCAGTTGTTACTTCATAGGAGTAACAAGTATGGTGTGCTCCCCCGGCTTGGATCCAGTTTTCGACAGCTTGAGCCATCGATGGTTCTGTTTTCCATAGAACACGTGCCACAGGAAGATTCGGCATTGCTTCATCCGGTTGGATGCCCTCGACTGTGTTTACCAAGAGACGGAAGCGATGTCCTAAATCAATCAAACTAGCGTTCAATGCCTTGCCATTCTGCCCTTCGAATACCATCCGCGCTGGCGCTTCACGATCTCCGATTCCGAGAGGATGTACCTCGATTCTAGGCTTATCGACCGCAATGGTCGGACAGATTTCGAGCATATGCGCCCCTAAAACCATTTCGTTGCCTGGTTCAAAGTGATAAGTATAATCTTCCATGAAAGATGTCCGTTCGTTGCTCGCCATGATTTTCATAAGACGAACAAGCGCTGCGGTTTTCCAGTCTCCTTCTCCAGCAAACCCGTACCCTTGCTCCATCAATCGTTGAACGGCTAGCCCAGGTAATTGCTTGATGCCATGTAGGTCTTCGAAGGTTGTCGTGAAGGCAGTGTATCCACCAGCTTCAAGAAAAGCCTTCATGCCGAGTTCGATGCGACCTTGATAGCGAACCGATTCCTGGAATGCTTCTTCTTCCATTCCAGTATTCGTCACTTCATACCGCGTGCGATATTCTTCCATCAAGTCATCTAAATCTGACTCCGATACCGCATTCATGTAGGTGACGAGATCGCCGACACCATACCCATCAACCGTCCAGCCCAGTTGAATCTGAGCTTCGACTTTGTCACCTTCTGTCACTGCTACATTCCGCATGTTGTCACCGAATCGCGCGACTTTTAAGTTCTTACTTTCCGCTAACGCATGTGCTACATTCATCCAAGATGACATCTTTTGACGTGTGAGTTCATCTTCCCAATGACCGACGAGCACTTTTCGCTTCACGTTCATTCGGCTTGTGATAAAACCATGTTCACGATCACCATGCGCCGACTGATTGAGGTTCATGAAATCCATATCGATCGCATCCCACGGGATGTCACGATTGAACTGTGTCCCAAAATGGAGCAATGGTTTTTGTAACACACGCATCCCACTAATCCACATTTTCGATGGTGAGAAGGTATGCATCCATGTGATCACACCGGCACAGGCATCATCAGCATTCGCCTGCAACATCATCTGCCGAATTTCTTCTGCATTTTTGACGACTCCCTTGTAAACAATTCGATCCCGGAAGACGTCCGCTGCATCTAATCCTGAGACCATCTCTTTTGAATGTGTTTCGACTTGACGAATTACCTCCTCACCGTAGAGCATCTGGCTTCCTGTCACGAACCAAAATTCGTGTGTGTTTGCTGTCAACATTTAAAATCCCCCTCATCTAGCTATGTGCACCTATCATTTCTGACCGTAGTAGGCGTTTGCTCCGTGTTTGCGCAAGTAGTGTTTATCTAAGATGCTTTGTTTGATGGGTGCTAATCCTGGATTCAGATTCAAGGCATGAATACCCATCTTGGCTACTTCCTCAAGTACGACTGCATTGTGCACGGCTTCATCCGCATGCTTCCCCCAACAAAAAGGTGCATGATTTGCGACCAGCACACCTGGTACAGCAACAGCTTCCAAGTGTAGTTCGTTCAACGTCTCAATGATGACGTTTCCGGTTTCTAGCTCGTACGCCGTCTCGATCTCTTCATCAGATAGTTCACGTGTACACGGAATTTCTCCATAAAAGTAGTCGGCATGTGTCGTTCCGAATGCAGGAATTGCTCGTTTTGCTTGCGCCCAGCTTGTCGCCCAAGGGGAATGCGTATGGACAATGCCTCCGATCTCAGGCAGAGCACGATACAAAGCCAAATGTGTTGGCGTATCAGAAGATGGACGTAGATCACCCTCGACAACATTGCCTTCTAAATCGACTACGACTAAATCATCTACCGTCAAAGCGTCATAGGGGACACCACTCGGTTTGATAACGACTAAACCCGCATTTCGATCAATCCCACTGACGTTTCCCCACGTAAAGGTGACTAAGTCATGCTTTGGCAATGCTAGGTTCGCTTCAAGCACTTCTTCTTTTAATTGACGACTCACCATACAGGTTCTCCCTTCTGACGCGACGCTTCAGCTTTGATTTTCTTTAATCGCTTCATCACATCGTTTTCTCCACGACCGAAATAATCGTATAGTTTCGTATACTCAGCGAACAGCGCCTCATACACTTCAACGTTTTCTGGAATCGGAAGATATGTTTTTTCTTTTACACGTCCCATCTTCGTCGCTGCTTCCGTGATGGTGGCATAACCGCCTCGTTCTGCTCCTGCGGCTACGGCACCGAACATGGCAGATCCTAAAGCGGGGGTTTGAGAAGAGGCTGAAATCTTGATTTCCATGTTTAGAACGTCAGCATAAATCTGCATCATCAAGGCATTCTTCTCCGCAATTCCTCCTGCAGCGTATACTTCGTGGACGGGAACACCGCTTGTGCGGAACGCTTCGACAATCGTTCGCGTGCCATAGGCCGTCGCTTCAATCAATGCGCGGTAGATATCTTCTGGTTTTGTCAGTAATGTTGCACCTAGAAGTACACCCGTCAGATTTGTATCCACTAGTGTAGAACGATTTCCGTTCCACCAATCAAGGGCGATCAATCCATGTTCACCGACGCGTTGCATCGTTGCCTTATCGGTCAATAATTGATGCGTACTAACTCCTTGAAGAGTTGCTTCTTGCAAATAGTCACTTGGTACACAGTTTTCGATGAACCATTCGAAATGATCTCCGACACAGGACTGACCAGCTTCGTACCCCATATACCCTGGTAAGACTCCGTCTTCGACGATCCCGCACATACCGGGTACGACCTGCTCCTCTTCACCAAGCAGGATATGACAAGTAGAGGTTCCCATCACCATCAACAACTTACCGGGTTCCGTGATTCCAACGGCAGGTACTGCAACATGCGCATCAACATTTCCTACTGCAACGGCAGTTCCCGGAAGGAGACCGATTCGTTCTGCAAAGGATATCGTTAATTCTCCTGCTTTGGCCCCGATTGGTGCGATGTCATTGGAAAGCTTCTCTTCAACTACGTTCTCAAGTCGTGGATCTAACGCTTTAAAAAACTCATTTGAAGGATAGCCTTCCTGTTTGTGCCAGATCGCTTTATAGCCAGCCGTACAACTATTGCGTACCACTTTTCCAGTCAATTGAGAAACGACCCAATCCGTCGCCTCTAAAATTTCGTGAGCAGCCTCGTAAATGGAGAGTGCTTCGTTTAGAATTTGCCAGACTTTTGGAATCATCCATTCGGATGAGATTTTCCCGCCGTAACGCTTTAAAAAAGGTTCTTCGCGTTCAGTCGCAATACGGTTTAAAGCGTCTGCCTCGTCTTGAGCTGCATGATGCTTCCACAACTTCACATAGCTATGCGGATTATGTTGATACTCTTCATGGAAGCACAACGGATTTAAATCGGCATCGATCGGTAGAATCGTACAAGCTGTAAAATCGATGCCGAGCCCGATGACTTGTTCTTTCGTGATACCTGCCTCTTTGACAACTGCCGGGATCGTCGTTTCCAGGACCTCTAAATAATCACGCGGATGTTGGAGTGCCCAGTCATGTTCAAGCCGTGTTTTTCCATCAGGCAAAAATTGATCCATCACTCCATGTGTGTATGGTTTGACTGCAGTCGCCACTTCGTGACCTGTTTCGACGTCAATCAAGACGGCTCTACCTGATTGCGTGCCATAATCAATTCCGATTGTATATTTCGACATTTCATCACCCTACTCCCAAAAAGAATACGCTTACATTTCAGAAGAAAAAATAAAGTGTGTGGGCACTCTCTTGTTTTCATCCGGACAAATAATCAAAATCCATGCAGAAAATTTAAATAAACAATAAATTTGTACGTATAACTTACACTATGATTGTATCAATTATTTAGGAATATGCAATCATTTTTCAGAAAAATACGCATTTTTTGACGTTTTTTTCTATCTATCAGATGATCAATTTTCTTTAATACATTCATTTGTCCGTACAAATGATGGGTTCAACGTCTTTTTGCCCAAACTGCTGTTCCATCCTTACTAAGACCCGTCATGATGATCGTTGATTTCCAATTTTCCCAATCCCACGCCGCACCAACTTGTAAATCGTATGTCTCCTGTCCTATGCGTAATTCAAGGATGCTTCCCTTTAGTTGCCATGAACCCTTCTTACCAAAAAGACTGCCATCCTTTTGCAACTTCAGCTTTCTTGATTGTTGCTGACCGTCATCAAAGCGCGGGAAAGTAATGATCTCCCATTCTCCAACGATCTGCTCTTTTTGAACATTGATTTTCTTTTCACCTGCGTATCGTTCGGGCGAAACCACTGGCCATCCATCTTTTGTCCAATACACTTTCCTCACCTGCAATTGCGACCAGTAGATATCTTCGCTTGGTCGAGCTTGATGAATAATAAAGGTATCTTTTCCATCCTGTAAAAATGCAGAGTGACCGGTCCCTACATAACCATCGTCTTCTTCAAAACGGTAGGAGCCTACAATTTTTACACCCGTATCAAAAGATTCATTTGAAGTATCACGTAGATCACGACCACGTGAATCAACATAAGGTCCATTGATCGATTTCGATCGCCCAATCCTTACGTTGTACGAATCTTCTAGCCAACCGTATGAAACCATCAAGTAGTAGTAACCTGTCTTTGCGTTGAAAAGAATTTCTGGGCCTTCAATTCCCATCGTCATATCTTTTCGCTTAGCCAGCAACTCCCCTTCTGATGACTTTTTCATCAGCTTTCCTGTATTCGGATTGATTTCCGTCAAGAAGATACCGCCAAAATAGGAGCCATACGTCATCCACCATTTCCCCGTTTTATCTTGGAGCACATGAGGATCAATCGCGTTGACCGTTTTTCCATCTCCTTCTTTTGAGGCGATGACGACTCCCTGATCGTGCCATGGACCCTCAATATTTGAAGCGCTCGCCATTCCAATATACGAGGTACGACTCCCGACTTTTGAGACAGAATAGTAAAGGTAGAATGTATCCTTGATCTTCGTAATAGAAGGGGCCCAAAACGTATTTCCTCCTGTCCATTTGAATGCTTCTTGAGAGACTTCGTCAAATACACGTCCTGTAAATTGCCAGTTAATGAGATCGTTTGATTTTCGAATCTGGATGCCTGGTGTCGGTGGACCTCCTACCATATAATCTGTCGAAAACACATAATAGGTATCACCTTCTTTTATGATCGCTCCGTCATGCGCAAAGTTTGTAGTCCATTTCTTTTCCTGATTCAAAATATCAGGTTGTACGTCTGCGACTTCCTTATCGAATGGCGCTTTCGGTAATTCCAAATCTTCGAGAGACGCATTCGTAGACCACCAAAAAAAAGAGCACCCTGCAATGAATAAGACAATGATCCCCATCATCATTTTTTTCATATTGTTTTTTTCCTCCTTTAATCACAAACACCCGCCTTTACTTAAGACGGGTGTTTCATCTTTTCGTTACAGCTCAACCTTTAACGCCAGAAATGGCAATCGATTCGATGATTTGTTTTTGAAAGATCATGAAGACGATCAGCATTGGTAATAAGGCGACAACAGACGCGGCCATGATTAACGGATAATCACTTTGAATAGCATAGGATGCATTAAAGTTGGCGATGACCAATTGCAGGGTTTGTTTTTCGGGAGAATTGAGATAAAGAATCGGACCGAGATAATCGTTCCAAATCGCCATGAACCATAAAATCAATTGTGCAGCTACAGCGGGCTTGATCAATGGAAAGACGATTTTATAAAAGATTTGAAAATAGGAACAACCGTCAATTTTAGCCGCTTCGATGATAGAATTCGGAATACTGTTCAAGAATTGGCGTAAGAAGAAAATCATGAAGATATTCCCGAACAAACCAGGTACGATCAACGGAAGAAGGGTATCGACCCACCCGATTTCCGAGAACATCATAAACTGCGGAATCATCAGGACAGGATACGGAATCATGACAGATGCGAACAAAAGAAGAAAGATTTTATTTTTTCCTCTGAAATTCAACTTAGCGAACGCGAATGCCGCAAGACTCGAGGTGAACGTTCCAACGATCGTGACAGATAACGCGACGATCAGACTGTTCGATATACCAGACAACAGCGGACCCATATTCCAAATCTCCATATACTTATTGAACGATATGTCTGTGGGAATCCAAACCGGTGGAAGGGAAAACACTTCATCTTTTGACTTCAGAGAGGTCGATACCATCCACAATAATGGTGCGATCATGACGATTGCACCCATCGTCAGAAAGATGAAGACGAATATATCAGTAATTCGATCTTTTTTCTTCACGGACATCGTCTCTACTTTTTCTTTTTTACGGGTAAGGGCTAACTGCATGGTCATTCTCCTTTCTAAGGTATGAATGTCTCAATCCAAGTCAAATGATGATTTTTCGTTCATACGGAATTGGAACAAGGTAACGATGAAAATGAAAAGACCGAGAACGAGTGCCATCGCTGAAGCATAGCCCAACTGGAAGTTTCCGAAGGACTTTTGCCAAATGTAGAAGACGGCAGAAGCAGAGGAATACTCCGGTCCCCCTGTTGGTGTCATGACGTTGATTTCCGTAAAGATTTGCGCCCCACCAATAATATTCGTCACGATGATGAAGAAGGTGACCGGTTTAACCATTGGGAGCGTAATATACCAAAAACAGTGCCACGCATTCGCCCCATCTAATTTTGCTGCTTCATAATACGAACGCGGTACACTCTGCAAGGCTGCCAAATACAAGAGCATCGTATAGCCAAGACCTTTCCAAATCGCCATAACGATCAATGCCGGCTTAACGGTATTGGCATTTTGGAGCCAGTTCGGACCATCAATACCAATCAAGTCCAAGAACTGATTCACCAAACCATAATCACCGTTATATGCCCACTGCCACAAAATCGAGACAGCCGCGATGGAAGAGATAACGGGAATGTAATAGATGACGCGGAACGTATTAGTACCAAAAATCCCTCGATTCAACGCGAGGGCAAGGAGAAGTGCTAATACGATGCCAATTGGAATCCCGATCATCATGAACAGCGTGTTGTACATGGCTTTATAAAAATACTCATCTTGAAACACATTAATAAAATTTTCTAGTCCGATGAACTTCATTTGTCCGAGTCCGTTCCAGTTCGTGAATGCACCATAGAAGGAATACATTAACGGAATTAACGCAAATAGAAAGAACCCAATCACCGGAGCCGCAACGAATAGATAGGCATACCGTTGCTCCGTACGATATAACTTGGGAATCGGTTTTGTCTTCATTGTCTTCCATCCTTTCTACGCTAGAGATTCAGGTGGCGACTTACGCCACCTAAATCATCATCTCTAGTTAGTTCGCCTGTTTCTCTTGTGCGATGGCATCATCTAGCAACTTTTGCATTTTCGGTTGCTCTTTTTTTACATAATCTTCAACTGATGTTTTTCCATCGAGTACAGGCTGGATGTTTTTGAAGAACTCGTCATACCATTCAGCAGTATACGTTTTTTCTGCCGGGAGACCACGTCCATAATCATTAATCAAATCAAGGAATTCCTGTTTGTTGGCAGGCTTGATTGATGTGTCCTCCACCCAAGTTTTTGCGATTTCCATGCTGTTTGGTAATTGAACTTGCGCATCCACTAAAGCTTGTTGCCCTTCTTGGTTAGCAGATAAGTACATGGCTAGTTCTGTTGCTTCTTTTTGATGTTGCGTCGTTGATCCTACACCAATCCCGAGTGAGCCGACCCACCCTGCTGGTTTACCTGTTGATCCCGCTGGCCACGGAAGAAGGTCATACTCAAACTTCAATTGATCTTTAAAAGCTGCCATATCCCAAGGACCAACAGGGAAAAACGCAAGTTGTCCTTTCATCCAGCGTTGATAGGTATCGAGTGTTTGTGATTCTCCGATTGATGGAGTTACTTTATGCTTTAGTTGCTGGTCTACGAAAAATTGGAGAGCTTCGATGAATTTTGGATCGTCAATCGTTACTTTCGTTCCCTCTTCGTTGATCCAATCTGCTCCGTTGCTCCAAACGAACGGTTGCAATGCCCAGTTCACATTAAATCCTGTACCGTACTGATCCATTTTCCCATCGCCATTCGTATCTTTCGTTAACTTTTTAGCTACTTGAATGAATTCGTCCCATGTGTACGGTTTGTCCTTATCCGGAAGCGGTACCTTCGCTTTCTCGAACATCGTTTTATTATAGCCAAGCGCAAATGGTCCTAAATCTTTGGGTAGACCATATATAGCCCCTTTGCCAAGTACCTTTCCATCATAGCGGTACTTATCGACCCCTTTTTTCCAGATGTCTTCTAACTGGATGTCTTTCGATCCTTCGACGTTCTTTGTAATATCTAGTAGTACACCTGAGTTCACGTAAGCTTTGACTTGAGCCGGATTGTAAAAGAAGACATCTGGCACTTTCCGTCCTGCAATTGCAGATTTTAATTTCGTATCATATTGATCTGGAGCTGTTTGTACCATTGTCACTTTAACGTCTTTATTGGCTTCTTCAAATCGTTTTACTGTTGCTTTGTACGCTTTTAATTCTTCAGGATTCCCGCGAAACATGAATGTGAGTTCGACTTTCCCGTCAGCACTTTTGCCATCTCCCGAACAACCAGCTAATGCTATCGATGTAGTCATCAAGGCAGTCATGGTTAGCGCAAACATTTTCTTTGATTTAATGTTCATTGTGAATTCCTCCATTGATTTAGTTTTCAGTGTCAAAGCGGAATTAAGATGTACGTACATATTTATTTAAGTAAAAACAATGTTTTTTATAGCGAAGCCCACACAACGCTATAAGAAAGACAATTAAAACAAGTTAAATGAACAATGAAAGCGTTTTCTGCACAATTTGAGTCTATTACACACATTCGGACATGTCAATTCGATTTTTTGTCATTTATTTCTTTTTTGTACGTACATTTAATTAGTATATCTATTGATTTTCTCTTAAATCCATAGCAAACCGGACAAATATTTGCTAATATGTAAGTACTATCACATCTTGTACGGATAAGTTTGCTGTTACAAGAGAGAAAGCAGGGACGCCTCATGGCACAACGGACAAAATATAGTATCGTTAAAGATCATATTCTCGATTGGATTAAAGATGGCACAGTACGTCCAGGCGAAAAAATTCCTCCTGAAAGTGAGCTTGTACAATCCTTTAAAGTTAGTCGCCACACGATTCGTCAAGCAGTTGGAGAACTTGTAAATGAAGGATACCTGTACCGCGAACAAGGATCAGGAACTTACTGCTCCCAAGTACTTCCTACACTAGAAGCTGAGATAACTGAACGTGCTAATAATGGAAAAAACATCGGTGTCATTACAACGTATATGTCTGATTACATCTTTCCATCTATCATTCGAGGAATTGAATCGCATTTAGCTTCAAAAGGGTACACGCTGACACTTTCGTGCACAAACAATGATGTAGACAAAGAACGTCAATGCCTCGAAATGATGTTAGATCGTCAAATTGATGGATTAATTGTTGAACCCACGAAAAGTAGTAACTATAATCCGAACATCAAATACTATCTAGAACTTGAGCAGCAAAACATTCCCTATTTGATGATCAACCAATATTACTCTCAACTAATGCCTCCTCATCTTATGATGGATGACGAAAGAGGTGGATTTTTAGCAGCGGAACATCTAATCAACCTTGGTCACGAACGTATCATGGGCTTGTTTAAGACGGATGATTTACAGGGAGTTTATCGAATGCGTGGATTCCTTCGTGCGTTTCGTGAGTACAACATTCCTTTAGAGCCAGAATTAATCATTACCTATACAACGGAAGAGTTAATTCCAAGTTTTTATGATTCGATTGGACGTCTCTTTGAAAATGGACAGCATCGGCCGAGTGCTGTGGTTTGTTACAATGACCAATTGGCATTAAGTGTCTTGGATCAGTTACGGAAGCTACATTTATCTGTTCCTCAAGATGTCTCTCTCGTGGGTTATGATGATTCCGTACTTGCAGTGGCAACGGAAGTGAAGTTGACTTCGATCATTCACCCGAAACAAGAACTTGGACGCGCTGCAGCAGAACGGATTATCGCAGCGGTGGAGAAAAAAGAAGCCCCTCCATCTCACATTTATGAACCGGAATTAATTATTCGTAACTCAACAGCACCATTTAATCGTCTCGAATCTAAATCTAGTTAATTTTGAGCAGAACTTCGAGGGAGGTACTTATGAACTTAAGACACGAACAAAACAAACTATTCCAACTACTTGAATTCACTACTGGACTCGTACAGTTGAACTTCATTTTTTTTATCACCCTTTTACCAGTCATCACGATTTTCCCAGCTCTTTATGCACTAACTGCTGTCACAAGACAGTGGTCAGTTCATCAAGATTACAGTGTTTTTCGAGCCTACATTCGTTTTTTTAAAGAAGCGATGCAGTCCCATTTTAAATTCGGTATTTTGTGGACCTTCATCTTACTGTTTTTACTTTTTGATTTTTTAATCATTCGTCACTTAGAGACAGGACAGACTTTCTTATTTACGAGTCTTTCAATCGTCAGTCTGTTCTTCTTGGCTATTTCCGTTTTCTTATTTCCGATTCTCTCGCATTACGACTTGAAAAAAAGGGATGCCCTTAAGCTAGCCCTTTTTAGTCTAGTACGCTATGGATACATTTTATTGTTTTCATTTCTTCTACTAGCAACATTGAGTGTCTTAACATATCAATCACCACTTTATTTACTGTTCGGCTTTTCATTTGTTATTTTTCTTACTACCAAACTGTATTTGCATCAATTGGATCGCGTGATGCTTGAATCTTAATCGTTGTTGGATCAGAGCTCTCACAATTACAACATATCTGTTTTCTTAGTATGAATTTTAATTTTAAAACATCAAGATAAAGAGAGCTCTCGATCATCGAGAGCTCTCTTTAATTACTCATCAACTATTTTTACATACTTGTATGGGTGATTTTTATAATTTGCTATAAAGTCAAAACCATCTCCATCGTGACCTAATGTTAGAAAGTATGTTTCTGTAGTAGAACTAAGAAATTCATATATCTTTATTTGTTGAAATAACCATACTGTATCCATTAAATGAGTCTAGATAAATCAAGCTTATATACTCGTACAACTCATTTTTATTACTAATCTTAAGTTTGTATAGATAGCAACCTAGAACAATTTCATCCACATTTGATATAGAAGAAATAAAAGTATTTTTTTCATGGCTTAGTACATAAATATATTCCCATAAGACAGTAGTAACGACTGGGAGAATGACTCCTTCAACATCATCTAATAGATATTGAAAAGTATCATCTGCAGCAAGTCTTTCTGCTTTTCTGGAGCTACGATTAGTAAATTGTTCGCTTCTGTAGTCTCTTTAAAAAATTCTTCGTTTCGAAAGCCCGCTAAAAAAATTGTTCGTCCAAATGTTACTGTTCCTCTACAGCCTTGACCATCATTCTTACTGTAATGATCACCATCACACGAATGCTCATAAGCAAAATCAGGGTTATTCGCGACAAAGATAGCATGGGCGATAGAGGCGAGAATACATCCCTGCCATACGTTTTGACGATTTCAAGCACATAATTCATTAATGAAAAATCAGAAGAGTCAACACAAAAATCTTCAGTTTCTTCCCCCTTACGTGACAACCGATAAATTAGCTTTCTTTTGCAAAGAAACTAGATCGTTTACTGTAATTGCGCGATATAATCAAAATTTTAGTTGAAGTTTTTTCTACACTTCTGATGATAACGGTTTTCGATATTTTGGAGTTCCTTTACCCAGTCGCGTATATCTTCCTCACAATGAAGATATTCGGTAGGACTATTGAGCATGTCCATGCCATACACCTTAGTTAAGCCTTGGAAAACTAAAATATCGTAATCTGTAGTCTCCAAACCCTCTTCATTTTCTGATATCATCATCCATTTGTAAGCCCATTCTGAAGCTTCTTCCCTTGGTAGTTGATTTTCTAAAACCGATTCTAATTTCGATATGATGTCATGTATACGAGGCGTCTTCATTTGATTCTCCTTTATTCTCTAAACCTCTAAGATCTTCAATCAGATCATGTATGATTGATGTTTTGTCTTTCAAATAACTATCAGTAACCATTTATACGAGTGGTTTACGGTTAAAATCTACTAACTCATCTGTCTCAAATAAAAGATTTTCAAATCGATCCGCTCCGTGTTTTTCAATATATTTTTCCTCAGATTCAAAAATCGGTACGAACAATACTGGCAATACTGTGTCAGGCTCGTTCCCAACATTAGAATCTGTTTCAAATAGGCAGAAAGATTCATCAAAGTACACAGGACTTGTAACATAAACAGATGAGAACTGATACTTTTCAAATATTCCTTCAGGGAGTGGATAGTATTCTGCTGCATCAAATGCATGTCCTGTTCTCATCGCGTATTCAGCCAATTGCCAGAGTAGAAAAATGATCTCATCCTGAACGTCTGGTTGTTCCGCTGACATCATTATTTCTTGATGCATCAGTGAACCGTCTTCCATTCGAAGTGTATGAAAAAGTAATCCAAGGGATGCAATCGTATAGATTTCCTTAAATGGCGCATCTTTGAATTTCAAGATTTGGACGTTCTTTTGTTCAAGTTCCTCGATTGGAAATGCTTCCGTGAATTCTCCACAATGCTTTTCTAAATGATCAAGATAGTTCATTAAATCAACCTCCATTAAATAAAATTTATGATTATTTGCTTCTAATTGCTGCGTTCATATTCAAAAATCGCCCACGGAAGCCATAAGACTGCTTCTGTTGCCTCGCCTAATTCATTACAATAATCTGAGTAACGATCCGCTTCTTCGAACGTATGGATCAATCCGCGACTGTTTATCGAAAAGTTAAACTGTTGACTGAAATCATGCTCTAGCCCGTTACATAAATAGGAATGGAACAATCCCGAGTCAAATCCCAACACTTCGTACCCGATTATTTGGGCTCCCTCCATATTAACTGGAAGTTGCCGTTGCAAGATTTTTTCTACTCCATAAGGCTCAGGATTTTTACTACTAAAAGCCGTTACGTCATCAAGGAAATCCACTCTATACTGTTTGGGCAAACCGATGCTGATGAGGCGTATGTCAGGAAGATGATTCAAAAAACGATCTACGAACGTTTGCGCAGCATCTAAGTTAGAGAACACTTGAGGAAACAACACATCTCCTGTCTTCCGATGTTCTTCTATCCATTTTTCAAGTAACTGAAAGGTGTTAGATGAAAGACCGAGTTGCTCCATATAACGGTCTTTCTTTACTTCCGAGTTTCCCCATAAGATACTGATATCAGGATAATGCGTACAGATACATTCACTTACGGATAGGACGGATTCAGGAACAATCTTTTTATCCATGTACTCCTTTCGAAGGGTTGGTAGGATAAGATAATATCCTGCAGATAGGTAGTTCATGAATTGGCTCCTTGTCATGTAAAATGAATTCAATGAGTGTATGTAATGGATTTGATATTCTAATTTGCTGAATGCATATCATCATCCTCATGTTCCTCTTAGTCTGCTTCGTATATGCCCTCTCTGAAGTCGTACACTTGACTCCATATCTTGATTTTAGTGCCATTGATTGTCACCGTATCCTTCGTCCACTTCACTTCTTTTATTTCGCGACAAGGATACTCCCAGTACATTCTACGCTTTTCTCCGTTCTTATTTTCCATAATGCCGAGCATTGCATAATCCACCGTCGCACCACCATTTGCGCGGTAAAAGCGAACCGTATACGCTTGATCGGGCGATGTACTTTTTGAGATATATTCTTCTTTTGGAACAACATTGATATCAACTAAGAAAAATAGTCGATAGATCGTCCACACGACATATATCAAAAGACTTACACCTGCTATGATTCCCGTTATCTTTAACTTTTTTCTCACTTTTCAAAAACTCCAATTTTTATATATTCATCAAAATTCAAACGATTAGTCGCCCCAAAAACAAATCAATGCGTTCTGATAGACAGATGCGATACATATTCGCTTCAGCAACTCTAAAAATTGATGCAGTTCCATTACTCGTTTGTCTGACTGATGCATCACCCACGGCTCATTCGCATAATAATTCGCTTGATTCATCATCCACGCTTCCTTCGGTGTGCAATATCGTTGAATAAGTAGTTCGCAAACTCCGATCAACTCATTCACTTCTCTCGCTCCAAACAACTTATCAGTGTAAGGATCGAGATTAATCAAGAGATCGCAACGATTAGATATCCTTGCGAAGTCTTCTTTCAAAAAGCGTTGGACGTTACTCGGATACCATAGAATCTCTTTTTCATTTTCTGGCATTTCTTTTAAACTTGTACTAATTCCAAACATGATGTCCTCCCTTTTATCATCCGACCGGATGTCAATCATAGTAGTCGATGCCGTCTCCTTTCGGAAGAAACGCTTTTACCTTGTCTTCAGTATCAAAACAAGCTTCATTCGAAAACAGGTAATAGCCCATGAAATCATGCTCCATCGTGATGAATGACATCTCTTTTGTCGCACGAATGACAGGAACGATACGTTCTTTTTTGAAAAACCATCCTTTGACCATTCTCCGCTCAAACGTCAAGAAATTCGTAAACGATATAAAGAAGTTTTCATTCACAGCCCCATACCAATAGGTCTCATCTAGCAATAGCTCAAGTTCGCTCGCATCATGCACCTGAACGCTATAGTATAAGTTCTTATTTGGTCGAACCTTTGTATACGATAGATCGTGCTTTTGAAAAAACGGCTCGACCTCCTCGTCCGTAAAACCTCCACCGAACGTGACGAAAATCGGGTAGCGATTGAGACGCGTCAAAAATTGTTTTAAGACTCGATTTGAATCGCCTTGATAGTCTCTTTTAGTTTCCATATCCGGTAGACAACCCATCGAATAGATGAAGTCGATACGTTCTGGTCGATCAACGTACAAGTATCTGTCCTTAAACACTTGTGCGTGATCCATACGCTTCTCAAAATAGACATATAACACGATGCCACTCCTCTCTCAATCACTTTATTACCGCCGATTTTATCGTCTGGAAAGAGTGCTTCTATTCGATTACTGGCACTACTCTCTTTTTTTAATTAACTACCGTCTTACTTTTGTCATTTCAAACTTCAAAGTGAACCTTTTAAACCAAAGCCGCTATGAATCAGCGGCTTCTTAGTTTTCACTCTGTTTCGTGATTAAAATATGCGTTCTTTCAGGAATCTCAATGTCTTCTAACTGATCAAGTGCCAATGATAACGTCATACTTTTCACTTGCGGATAGGACTCTTCCCCAATCCAACAGGTATACAGTTCAAATGATTCACCCTCGTCTAAGAAGTCATTCATGAACGTAAACAGATAACGCAGCTTTTCCTTTGACCCCTTTGAAATGCTGGAATCAAAAGGTTCAACGATCTCGATGCCCCAATGACTCGAAATTTCATATACATACCATTTATGAAAATGCCTCGTTTTTACTTCATATAGACAGTCTTGATCCGCAAAACAGGGGCCGATGTATAATGGAAGGGTTTCATCTTCTTCATCCAAATTGAGATACTGATCAGGAATTTGTCTCTCCATACAGATATATGACGCTAAGCTCATTGTGTTTCCTCCTTATGTGTGAAGTTTTCATTGTTTCTTGAAAGACGTCTCTCGATCGTCTGCCTTTCCAAAATGCGCAATCTTTCCATTCGTACAAAAGTGATCGAGCATGCCAAATCGATCCATCGCATCGCGAGTAACGATGAAGTTATACGCCATCAATAACGAGAATTCAGACATAAAGTCCTCAAGCGTTTGACGCGCGGGACGTGCATATTTCGAAAATAATCCTGTCGTCACTTCTTTTCGATTCAGTAAATGCAATAAATGTTCTTCAAATACCGCTTGCCAATTGGAATCATGCAACGTCAACACGTGAATTGAACCATCATTATCTAAAACATCCCGACCACAAAAGACGACCTCGACCGGAAACGTGGCGTGTGGTAAAATCGCATCAAAAAAGTTCTCATATTCTGTTCCAGCATCATCGAGCTCCTCATATGCGACTCCATACATCGAGACACAATCGTTTGTGACCCGGACGATTCCTTGTCCTTGTTTTTGGACGATGAGTGTCACCTCTGCTTCAGTCGCCATTTCTTGCTGTTCGATGACAAGATGTTCGAGAAATCGGTCAAGCTGCGCGGCATCTGTCATGATGAAGTGGGAACGAACCGTCCAATCCGATAAATCATGAATATTTGGATTCTGCTTGAGTGGTCGTTCTAGTAACTTCACTTCAAACGGATACGAATGCTGACTTACTTGAAGACGGACGAGGTCTTGCCAATCGTCGCGTGGTAGCAGTTCCCGGAACACATCAATCCATTCGTCTCGTTGAAATCGCATCCTATTCTTACTTTTCATCTTTCATCCGACCTTCTAGTTTGCTATAGAGGTAGCCAACAATATGTTCATGCGTCGTCCGTTCTTCGAGATCATCATAGTCGATTAATTCATTGATTGTCTCCGAGATGATCTGCCATAATGCTGTTTCTTGATACTCGTCGTATGGTGTTCTCACTTCCTGTCCCCCTTTTATCCTCTTCTGATTTCATTCATAAAAATGTCTGTCCCTTGGAACGCAGAGATCATATCTTCTCCAAACAACGTGATACTTCCCTCCCACGGATGACCGAGATATCCCCAGCGAAAATCTCGGGCGATGAAAAAGGAGTAATCGCCATCTGGAACTGCTGGAATCATCCAGTCTCCTTCTTCATTTCGAAGAAACGGACGTCTTGGGTCGATCCAATACCCTTGATGATTCCAATCGAGAGCCATGACGCGTTCTCCTTCAAAAGTCAGCTCGATCAGAATACGTCCTAGTTCTCGTTCGATTTCTTCTCGTTTCTCGTAATCCACTTCATATGTAATGAACGGACTTGGGGCATGGTATGATGGGAAAACCGTCGTACTAGGCGAGAATTGAAATTGTTGATCAATGACTTGCCATACCTTCTCGTCTTCGGCTTGCGTCATCGGAATCCAGCTCCATGGTTTCCCTTCACCAATCAGATCGAACGTCATTCCTTCAGGGTATAGAACGGTGTACGCTTCTCCTTCTGATATCGCGATGATCAGTTCGCCTTGCACATCATGTTCCTTTATCCCTTCAAAAATCAGAGAAACGGCTGCCTCGACATCAAGGACATAGTAAAAGATATTCGTCGTGCCACTTCCTATATCTCCCCCTTCACAGTAGCCGATTCCTGTATGAAGCAGACCTTCATCGATTATCTCTTCCATCATATGGCGACGCTCGAATGCTGCTTCTGCCTGACCCTCGTCATAAGGAAACTGGACGATTAGTTCCCGGTAATCTGCCTCGTTCAGCTCGCGATAGCCTTGACGTTCAAACTTCTCGATCAGCTGCAAAATCTGTACACCTAATCGTTTGAAGCGCGAGACACGCATCTGTCCTATGTCTTCCGCTCTCACCCACTCTCCAACGATTCCTTGATGTTGAATGATGAGGCGTCCCTCCGTATAGATTGTTTGGTAGAGTGTATCCGAGCCGCTTTGTTTTGTCAGTTGGATCATGAGTGGTTTCGCTCCCTCCTTCACAATGCGTTCAAGTCACGATCTTCTATGTATCCTAAAAACGTATCTTGCAATGCACCATCTGTCTCTACGGTCTCGACCGGATCTCCTGCTTCGTCGACTCGGACAAGTGCCAGTTTCGCTTCAAGCGCAGATCCATTTAGTCCTGAACTCCCATCGATGATGCCAAATACATGCGAAACCGTATCGATGATCGTCTGTTCCATCATCTGTCTCATTCGTTTTTGATCCGCTTCGCTCGCCTGTTGGTAAAACGCGATGCAGGCCGTATAGTCATTGACGTTTGGATCGACTTCTTCTTCATAGATGTCCTTATAATCTGCCATACCGTCCTGAACGACCGTCCGATGGACTGCTTGAACGAATTCTTCCATCTCTTGATTCATGATTTTTCTCTCCTTTTATCAACACTTCGTAGTTCATATCTCTCATCTTGAACGCTTACCGATTACATCTGTTCGTCTGAACAGTGTCTTATTCTGACCATACCGACAACCGAGTCCGAGGATCATTATCATCGGTCACCCACTTGATTCCGGTATATCCACGTCTCACGGCGTTCTTATAAAACGCTTCGGATACGTGCTGCTCCTTACAATAGATATCGACGTACGTACAGTCATATACCAAAATCGCGATGTGACAATTGCTTTTCTGAAACCACTCATACGTCATTCCCACTTCTTCAGTCTGACCACTTTGAAAAGCAAACAATTCAGCAAAAATCAGGTAATTGCTTGGTCCCCTTAGCCATTTCGCTAGTTCATGTCCTGTAGCTATCCGATCGATTGAAAACTCTTCTAAACTGTCATACAAGTCCCCATCCATGGTTTGGATCGGAAAATCAAAATTACGAAGAAACCAATCATACGCTTTCATTTCAATCGCACTTAATATGTCGAGCAAGATGCGTCCCGGTTCATTCGGGATTTCAAACGATACGCCACGCAGACTCATCGAATTCCCTCTTTCTACCTTGTTATAAGAAGGCTGCCATATGAAAACACTGAAGTTCCTGTTCTTCACTCGAACTTCCCCACGTGCAGACGGCATAACCTTGTGCGGTCAATGTCGTGACCATCTCGACGACTGGCAAACCTCCACACTCTGTTAAGCCGAAGTCAAGCACCTGATCAAGTAACTCCTGACAGTGTGACGGGCGAGCATAATTCGCACAAACAATGGTATACATAGAGTGAGAATTACTAATCATCTCAATGGCTCTCGAAAGCTGTTCGAGACCAAATTCAGCAATCCCAACGTAATACGGTTCTTCTCCAACTTGGACTGGTACTTCTATTCGGGATGTGAAGCCATCAAGCATCTCTTCTCGTTCGAGTAGACGCCACAGTTTGTAGTAATCAAAGATTCTTTTGGACTGGAACCCATTTCCGGCACACACTACTAAATAAAAGCGATAAGTGCTCAGCTCATGCTTTTGCCTTAGCTCGTTACGGAACATTTCACTACATATTTGTTTGAACTGGACGATTTCTTCTGGAAACAGGAGCATCTCACCGACCACACATAGACAACGAATTGATGAGCTCGCATCCGCAAGCCAAGGGAAGATACGTGTCGCATCGCTATGCTCTTCGATATACGTTTTCATGAAAAATCTCCTTTTTCAATCCCACTGACACGATACGCTTTGATACGTTTCAAACTGTAGATACACGAGTTGATTCGTACCAAGATGAGTGATTGTTGTGATGGTTGCGTATAAGCCAATTCGAATCTGACACCTTCGATTTTCTTCAATAAAAAATAAGCACAGTGCCGATCGTATTCATTCTCAGACAAAACATCCCATAACGCATCCTCACAACAATTCGCCTCGTAGATATACAATTTCATGATCGTATTCTCCGCTATCACGGGTAACCCCGCAAATACGGGAGCGTTCGGAATTCGGGGTTTCTGGATGACCAAGGTATAGCCATCTTTCAGAAGACGATCCAATTGTTCTCGGCTATCCAGAATCTTCTCTTCGATGACAGAAGACGGAAGTTCTCTGATTCGGATCGGTAACCCCACCTCATATTCAAAGGGATCTTCGAGTGCGAGTAAGTCTTCACGCAAATAGATTGTTCTCATGAGATCATCCTCAAATTCTTTTATGAAATGCTTTGAGATTACAAGCGCACCATGCATCACGAACGATCTTTTGGAAAGTCGTCGCCTGGCGTTTGAGTTTCAACGTTCTGTAGTCGAAGCAATAGACGGCTTCGTCTGGACGCTCTTTCAATACCGCATAATATTCATCCTGTCTAAACGACGATCCAAAAAAGAAATACTTGTCGCGAATCGCATCGAACTCGGTTAACGCGTATTCCTCGAGACTGACGGAGAGATTGCCTTGGATCTCATGCGATAACCCGTTCCAGCTCGTCAACGGAATACCGTATAAGTTCAACTCTTCGGCAAAACGCACACCGTTACAGACTCTCAAAATATCTTTATACCACTCCGGAATTGCAAAATGATCGGTCTCGAATGCTTGGATACGAGCTTCTGGACAGGGACTTTCCACTGCCACTTGATAGTTTTGAATGGAGGATGAATAATCATACAAATACAGTTTGTGCTCCACCTTCTGACCTTCAATCGGAATACTGTACTTCAAGGATTTTTGATCGTTCACATAAAATAATCGCATCGCCTGAAGGATACTCGTAAGAAAGGCATCGTCAGGCAAAGCAGTGTTCTGATGATTTAGTCGTGGTACGTCGACGTCTTCCAGCGATAATTCTTCCTCGTCATCGTGTTCTTCAAAAGCTTCATGTTCTCCGAGGACGATCGCGATGCCTGTCACGTTCCCGTCTTCTCGGCGGACGAGGACTTCATAGTGTCCGTTCCCCATCAACTGAACGGCGACACCGAACGGAAACAGGAAGATCTCGTCTTCCATCATTTCGTCTGAAATTGCGATATAGAACGGGTCGATTTCTTCGTCGAACTCCAAGGTATTTCGAATCTCCCAGTCGATGGCTTCCCGTCTCCCGTAATCAGCTGTGTTCATGACAACGAGCTGCGCTGAATCAACAACGACTAGATCGGATAACGGCTCGAAATCGAATGGAGCCATCTTCGTTTTTTCGTTCACCGTTAAGTAAAGCAAATTGATTGATTCAAACTCATCTTCGTCATAGAAGACCGTCCAAATCGAACCTTGTTCAACTTGAATTGTCACGTTGTACTCAATATCCGGCTCAAGGAAAGCCGGATCCGAGACGATCAGATTTCCTTCCCGACTTGTAAACGTGCCTAGTTTTTTCATGATTTATAACTCCTTAGATCCATTTATATGTAGCCTTCATTTTTATTCAGACGATGCTTTTAATTTGATGTGTTGTTTTTTGAAAAGATAGAACCATAACAACATCCCTGTTCCAATCGATAGAATCGGAAATAGATGTGGAATATATTGTTCTTGCCGAAAGCTGATATGCATCAAGAAATAATCGACGAAACACATGATACGTATCCACATCGGCAATTGATTTTTACTGAGGAATGCTAAGAACATCAGAATGATACCGATACCTAATACGACAATTGGCAAAATAGTAAACGGAGTCACGAACTGAAACAGACCTAGTCCTATAAGTAGATAGGCGAACCACGATGTCCGTCGTCGAAACTTCTCGCGTTCCTTTCGTCCAGGTTGCATCCCGTAGATATCATCTTGTCTGTATCCCTCCGCCTGTTTCTCTACAATCAATTCATTCAGTCTTCGTTTTGCTTGACGCCGAAATGTATATCGTTCTTCCATTGAATCACTGACATCCTGATCGAGTTTCCATTGCTCGGTGACACCGTGATACATCTGAATCGTTCGACCATCGCGATACATAAACCAGAAATAGGTGATGCCATCCACTTGCTTACTAAGTGTGACAATCATTTTTTCATCATCCTTAATCCATTAAGTTAATCTTCTTTTATCCATAGCGATAGATACGCCACACATCTGACATTCTATCGACTTGTTTCAAAACGCCCAAATCCTATTAACCTTCTAAATCGGCTAGGACATCTTCCGGATCAAGTTCGATTCCGACGAGCTCAGTTCCCCAGTTCAACCCACAATATAGTCCATCGTCAATCATGTTCGGTAACCAGCCATCCATGAACAGATCCAGATCCAAGCGAATTAGATGATAGTCCGCCCATTCCTTCATCTGCAACGCTTTCGCCCCTGCTTCCGTCGAAAAGAATAACAGCACGTCCGTTTCCTCTTGATTCGACGGACAATACGCCCAGCCCGACTGTTCAAACTTCGACAGACCATAGACAGCACCCATCTCAAGAGCCGTCTCTATGAAAAGTTCTGCTTGTTCTGCACTCTGTTCCTTTATTATGAACATTTTAAGTGTCGTTGCTATCGGAAACAGCTCTTGTTCCTCATGATCCCACCAGACGATCGTCTTTGTGTCCGGAAATTGATACCCGAGTTCGTCACCCGTTCCGTCCGCCGCAATCCGCAAGAACCCTTCTGGATACTCATCTGCCTCTGTCAAATTGACACGAACAAGGTCATCCCATGTCCGTTTGATATGCTGCTCGTCCTTGATCGGATGAAACTCCCAGTCACCGACGCTAAATTTGTTTTCGCGCTTGTATATGTTTCGTAATTCTTTCGGAAGCTCGAAGCCGAGCTCTGCTTCTACCTCTTGTAGTCTCTCTTCTGTAACACCAGGTAATCCATTCTGATATGTCATTCTGTATGACTCCTTTTGTCTTCAATTGAATTATTCGAAGGTATTTAGTACATGATCAATCTGATAATCCGTTGGTAAAATCGCTTGTAGCTGATCGACGTTTTGAAAGGCATCTCCATTCGAAAACCACATGAAACCGAGCGCATCATGTGACGGAAGGATGAACGGTAATCTATCGCGTGCATCAATCACATGCGTGTATTTCGCTTCTTTAAAGATCCATTTTCCAGAGGTTTTCAACTCAAACGTGGGGCGAGCGAACGTGATGAGGAACGTTTCACTATAGGCAGCTCGAAAAAAGGACTCTTCTAAGACGAAACGCAGATCGTTCGCATTCAACACTTCGATACAACAGTAAAAACTGGTGCGCCGATGATCGCCTTCGTACCGCGGATGTTCGTGGCATACGAATGGTCGCGATTTTAAACGTTCTAAGAGGTGCATCTCATCTTCTCTAATCTCATCAAAATTTGTCGTGATATATAAAGGAAAATGATTGTAGCGAACTAGCGTGTCATACAATACCTCCTCCGTCAATTCACTCGTAAAGCTACCTATTGTACGGTCACAACACATGATTTCGTAGATAGTTTGCAAGTGACCAAGCACATTGATTTCGGATGTCTGAAGCATACGTTGGATACTCTTCGACTGAAAAAAGTATTCATCGATCGTCAGCTCGTTCATACTGTTCCTCCTATCTGTGTCGTCATTGCTCAATTTTTTCGGTTAAAGTTTTTCCCTTCAGGATAGAGCCCAGTCAAGCGTCTGCCATAATGAACTTTTGCCTGCCCCATCCGAAGCCGTGTCACTCCATACTGTTTCTTAAAATATTCAATGACGGGTTGGACGATCTGAGATGGGTCGAGGACATGAAGGACGAATTCGATGGCTTCCGGACCATAATCATCCTCAACAAAATAACCGTTGCCGATTTGAAAAAGAAATGTATGAAGGTCGTCTTCGATATTCGAACGATGCTTAAAGATGACGTCATATTCTGTATCCTGACAAAAGATTTCGACGACAATCTCATAGTAATCTGCTTCTTGAACGACGGAGTAACCGTCTTTTTCTTTCTCAGCTACGAGCTCCCGAATGTAAGCATCCAGATTGAAAAATCGCGAGAACTTCTGCTCGCTCATTGGTTCTTCTAACCGCTCCCCCATAATGCCGTGAAACGTGTAAAGGGTCCGTCCATCCTTCTCGAACAACCAAAAATGATTATGACCGTCGATTTGTTTAATGAGTTGCATATTGTCACACGATCCCTTTAAGTAATAAGTCGATGAAATTTATAATTTCTTGTCATTTGTTGTTTTCTTGAAAACTCAATTTCTCTTCTTCATTATAAAAGCCATAACCATTTATGGGAATTTTTATTTATTCATATGATATATTCCATTTTGATTACAATTCAAAATTTAAATACCTTTATGTAAGCGTTATCATTATACTTTATACGGTACTTATTCTTTATTTAGGAGTTGAATCGAATGGATACGGTCATCAGTCATTATTCGAAATTCAAATGTCCGCGTTGTCGCGAGAAATTCAAGGATGAAATTCTCATTGAAGATTTACATAGTGTAGCGTATGAAGAACGGCGCTTAGGTGTCGAAATCCAATATGACTTCTCTTCGGAAGTCGCTTGTCCGAACTGCCATCATCAATGGCTCATCGAAGGCAATGTCTGGGAGTATCCTGAAGGTGTCATCGATGCCATCGAACTATAATGGACCACTTCCCTTTTTCTCAAGTGCGTTACATATGAAGTGTTGCCTTGATGTACACTATCGGTAATACAAAACGTGTACTTCGGAGGTATTCGCATTTGAAAAACAAACTTTTATCTTTACTGCTATTTTCGATAGTCACTCTAGCGGGATGTAGTGATTACGATCAAGACGGAAATACGACGAGTGAGAAAGCAAAACAGAAATATGATGCAGCCATCAATCAAGTCTTTAAATCGGAAAACCAGTACTTGAAGCAGCAACAGGACAACCGACAACTAAAGCGAAACACCGGTGAAACGGGCATCATCGTTTATGAGGATCAAGGTCTTATGGAAATCTATTACGACCAATCATCTGGAGGCGAAAGAGCCATTTATCAGAAAGACGGATCAACTTACGCGCGGAAGTCCTACACGAAACAAATCAGTCGTAAAATCGATGCCTCTGAAAAAAAATACCTTGAGAACATTGGAATCAAGTAATTCTAATCCTATAAGGCTGATTTGTTAATTGTCTAAATGGTCGTTGACTCTATTCTTTAATGGAGTCATCGACTATTTTTGCGTTTTCTTACTTTTCTCTTTCATGTAGCCAACCGTTTTATGGTACAGTTCAGATGGTATTTTTTTAATATTTTGTTTAAGGTGGGAATTCCTGTTGGAAAAAATCGTGTCAATTATCATTCCTGTATACAATAAGGCGACGTATCTCTCGACATGTATCGAGTCGATTCAGGCACTTACACTTGATCATTTAACAATTGAAGCCATTTTCGTTGATGACGGTTCGACGGACGAGTCTTTATCGATTCTCCACACGGCTGCAAAAACGATGGATTTCATTCGCGTCATCGAACTTCCTGAAAATACGGGCAGTCCTGCGCAACCACGAAATGTCGGAATCGAAGAGGCGACAGGCACATACGTCACGTTCTTAGATGCTGATGATCGTCTTGATTCGGTTGGATTCACTCAACTCGTCGCGCAAGCCGTTGCGAACGATGCCGATATCGCATTTGGTCAAACGATCAAACATACGGACACGTCGATTCAAAAGGTTGGTCGCTTCGCATCATTTACGACTGCTAATCAACTTGTCCCGTATGAAATCGACAAAGTATTCCGCGCGGTCGGACCTCCGGGAAAAATCCTGAAGCGCTCCGTCTTGCTCGAACATGGCATCCGGTTCAGCCCGATGAAGTTCGGTGAAGATAAACTATTCTTCTTTGAAGCTATCTCAAAATGTCAGACCGCTTCGATGAATCCGGCACCGGTCTATCACGTCAATCGATTCGCGATGAATGATTCGCTAGTCGGACAAACAAGTATTTTCGAGAAGACGACCTTTAATTTACAAGTGCTTGAGAAAACGCTCGCACTTGATATTCCGGCAGTCGCTAAAACGCATGCTTTGAGTCGGTTGATTGAGATGGACTTCTTATCCCGACTGTTCAACAACAAACGTTTCCTTGAACACCCACAACAGCAGACCTTTTTTGACCTATTCCGTAAAATGATTGCCATCTTTGAACGCCATAATGCAGATCCAGCGGATTTCATTTTCGATGACATCTTCCAAAAACAGTATGCCTTGCTTCAGCAAGAAGATTATGACAGCTTCGTCACCTTCATCACGCTGCTCGTTCAAAAGCACAAAGCACGGCGTTATACATCGGAGAACCGTCTCTATTACCAAATGCCTGCTTCGTTGAGCCACCTCGGACCAATCGTTGTACCCTTCTTCGCTACGTACGCCGGAACACGACTCGTCGATGACGTCTTCTATGAAATCGTGCACGTGCTGAAAGACGAGACGACTACGATCACTCGTGTCCTCTTGATTGCGCCGAACGACGAAACAATGGAAATCGACGTTCCATTCCATATCGACGGGACCGAACTTTTCATTCCGACAGAGGCACTCGAACGGCATTCGCATCCATTCCAATTGATGCTGATCCGTGACGATTATCATCCGTTCGTCGTGCGGATGACATTACCGAGCAGCGTCGACGGAATGCATTTGCATTATCAGCAACTCAAAGTCGAATTTCGTCCCGCGGAACAAAAATCACCGTTACAGAAAATCGACGCGACGAAGTATCATGTCGAAGCACCGACGCAAGTCGTCGTACTCGAGAAAGCCTTCTTGTATGATGACCTCGAATTCGAACGCAAGCAGACGGCTCTTGAAGTCGGGCAACTCCTGGCGATCACCGATCTACAACTGACGCTTGCTGGTACACCACGACTCGTCACGGCTGATGGTGCTTACGTCACGGCAAATAAAAAATATGTCCATCTCCCACCTGCGATTGATGACGAGACCTATCTGACAGTGCCACCGGAAACGGTCCGAATTCTGAAAACATGTAAACAGTACGCCGATCGTGACTTTAAAAATGAACTACCTACGAAAAACACACCCGATACGGTGCTTCAAATTAAGAAGGTCGTCCTGTCATCGAAAGGAACACCGCGCTTGAAAACGGCTCAGGATACCTACATCACAGCCAATCAATCATTCGTTCAACCAATCAACGAAGCGTAACAATACACCTAGGGATAGAGAGATCTCATCCCTAGGTTCCTTATTATTCCAACAAAGTATGCTATAGTATGTGCTAGATTCACTAAACCGATCCATCGCGACATGTTACCACTTAAAATTGTAAGCGTTACATAAAGGAGATGCCCTATGACACGAGATTTGTTTTTTACATTGAATACGTTAGCAACCCAGCGTGGCGGTTTATCAAAAGCAGTCATTAAACGCGCGAATGCGATCATCACGGCTGATCCGGAGCGAAACGTGACGCTCGTGACGTTCGGGATTCAACCGAATCTCGAAACAATTCGTCAAGAGATGGTCGAAGCACGGTTGCTTGATCCTCGCATCCAGGTCGTCAACGTCATCAATTATTTAGCACGTCGACAGGTAGACAAACGGTCCGTCGTTTCTTCGAAAGATGAATTGATTCCGCGCTGGGAAAAACGATATACGTTGTTCCTCGATGCGAGTCGCGCCGAAAAAGATTCGTATCGGTTGTTCGACAATGGTACATATGTCCAGTATGCTCGGTTTGACGCTAACGATCAGCTCTCTTTCATCGATTACTTTTCAGAGAATCGACATCGCTTACGCCGTGAAGAATATCTCGCTAACGGTCAGTTAGTGCAGACGATCCAGTATTCGTTTACGTCGAACAAGCCGGTCTCTCGCTCCTTCTTCCACAGTGATGGAACGTGTTATTTGACGATTTGGCATAAAATCAACTCGGCGGATTGGAGCCATCTGTTTTATTTCGAAGCCGGTCAGGAAAAACAGTTCAATGATCCAGCGATCTTTAATACGTTCGTTTTGAACAAGCTGTTAGGTCAGCATGACGCGGTCTTGATCTCATCCGAATACCGGGATCGTCTTGCCAACCTACCGAAAAAAAATTTGGATGCGGTCATCCTAGACATCAAGCATCCGAATATTAAAAAGATTGCCTTCGGGCATAGCAATCACTTCGTGTCGCCCTTCAATGAGACAGCAGCCGTCAGTGGTGTCTGGGATACATTATTCGGGCGCATCGACGAGTGGGATCGAGTCATCACGGCAACACCTCGTCAACAAGCGCATATGACCAACCAGTTCGATCATCCGGAAACGTTCCATGCGATCCCACACGGTGTTGGTCCGGTGCCGGAAGCGGATTACACGTCACTTCCTGAACCTGATCCGAATCGGTTCATCGTCGTCTCGCGCATTCAAATTAAAAAGGATGTCGCTGCGAGTGTCCGTGTCATGCGGAAGATCGTCGACCACCACCCCAATGCCTTCCTTGATTTCTATGGCTTCGGTTACAACGATCAGCTCGAAAAGGATCTCCATGCTTTGATCAAGGAATTGTCATTAACGAAGCACATCCGTTTCAAAGGGTTCGTTACGAACATTCAGGACGCTTATCATGGTGCTGTCGCAACGATCTTTACATCGCAATCCGAAGGGTTCGGGATGGCGATCCTTGAGAGCATGGGTCACGGTGTTCCGGTCATTGCCTACGATGTTTGTTACGGTCCCCGTGAAATCATTGAGCATGGAACGACTGGTTTTATCATTCCACCTGGAGACTCGTCAGCCTTTGCTGAAGCAGCGATTCGCTTGATGGAGCAACCGTCCCTAAGACGTCAAATGGGCGAAGCCGCCTTGCATTCGGTGGACCGTTTTTCGGATGATCTTTTCACGAAAAATTGGCTGATGCTTTTGAATCAGCTCGACGAATAGTTAGTCGACCTCCTCCCCTGTGAGGAGGTTTTTTTATGTATCCACCAAAGTCCGCATTGTTTTTCAAATTTTGGGATGTTTTAGCTATTGATTATGATAAAATGCTAATGGAAGATAACGCTTTCATAAAACATCTTTTAGTAGGAGGTTCCTTGATTCCATGCTGTTTAAATCTGCTCTTCGGGTGCTCCAATTTGGACATTCCGTACTTCCGAAAAAACAAAAAAAACTTAAACGATCGGCATTAAAAGAATCGTTACAGATTCAATCTTCGCCGACAGACTATACGCTATCCGGTCAATTGAATGATCCGTTGCTGACGATCACGTCCTTACGTATCCGCGATCGATCGCAAGAGACGGTCCTTGAAGTGCCGAACCAACTGGACGATCATCGCTTCACCTTTCAGCTGTCGCATTCAATCGTGTCTCAATTGAGTCAACATGTTTCTCAGATGCAAGAAGAGGCGGACGTTCCGACGGTCGAAGAGGATGGTCTCGCTGAGATCGAGTCCGTCGAAGCCGATCAAGATACGCTCTATCCGATTGGTCGTTTTTCACTCTGGCTAACGTTCACAAAAAACGTCGAGCATCTCACACCGGAACAATTACAAAAATGGGAATCCAACGGGTTACCGAGCCATGCTACGCTCGACGCGACCGTCTTTACCCGCGAAATTCTGTTAGGGCGCTTTCTTGATACACAGATTCCTGCGCCTCTCGCGCCGTTGATGGATGAGACGTTTAACGAATTCGTCCAGTTGTATACCGATCTAAAAGGCAACCTGCGTCTATTGCTGAATAAAGAACCGCAGATGAAGCCGAAGATCCAAATCGATGCGGTCCGCAATGAGACGAAAGCGACGACGGTCATCAGCGGGAAAGCCTTTACGCGTCATGCGTTCATTAAGACGGGACGGTTGCTCCTCGTGCACCGAGAGAGTGGCGATCAAGTCCCTGTCCCAATCGATTGGTTGTACCAAAACGAGGTAAGTGCGAAAAAATTCGGATTGTATCGCTATCATTACACGGCGACGATCCACTGGTCACAACTCCATCAAGCAGCCCAATTGCAAGAAGGGGTTTATGATGCTTTCATCGCGCTCGATTTCTATCACCGATCGGAACCGAAATTATACCGTCTCGGTCGTGCCCGTTATATTACGCGTCAGCTGACACCGGAAGCGTTAGGGAAAGATGTGACGTCGACGATGCATATCATTCCGTACTACACGGTCGGTCACCGGAATCTATCGTTTGAGATGACCGAGTTCACGAATGAAAATTACGCCTATCTGAATCATCTGATGACGTTCGCCCCGCTCTACCGGCTGTTTGCCGAGAAGAACACGTGGCTCGTCGGAGAACGTCCATATAAAGCGCAGGACAATGGTTACCACTTCTTCAAATACATGCGCGAGACTTATCCTGAGCGACCGGTCTATTACGTTATTGATCCGGCGTCGAACGAATATGCGCAAGTTGCTCCGCTCGGAAACGTCTTGCCGATCAAATCGAAGGAACACATCTATCACTCTTTGATGGCAAAGAAGGTCATCGGGACACACCACGCGGAATACTTGTATCCGCTTCGCTCGGAGCCGTTCAAACGCAAGATGCGAGCAGATCGTGTCTTCATCCAACACGGAGTTCTCGGAACGAAGAACATGAACAATCAATACGGGAAATTTGCTGCTGCCTTCGACACGGATTTGTTCCTTGTCAGCTCGGAGCGGGAAAAGCGACTCGTCACACAAGATATGGGATACGCTGAGCGCGAGGTCAAAATTACTGGCTTGTCTCGCTTTGATGCACTCTTGAAAAATGACGTCCCGGTCAAACGTCAGATGCTCGTCATTCCGACGTGGCGGTCGTGGCTACAGACGCCTCTCCAGTTCTTCGAATCAGAATACTATCAGCAGTACCAAACATTCCTATCGAGTGATCGTTTGCATGCGTATGCGAAACAACATCATCTCGAGATCGTCCTTTGCCTGCATCCAAACATGCAGCAATACTCGAGTCATTTCGAGAACTTACCGATCACGGTCATCCACCAAGGCGAACGTGACGTCCAAGGGTTGTTAAAAGAGAGCCTCTTGCTCGTCACTGACTACTCGAGTGTTGCCTTTGACTTCAGTTTCTTGAAACGACCGGTTCACTATCTCCAATTCGACCCGAAACGCTTCATCGGTCCACTCGGTTCGTATCTCGATCTCGAGAACGAATTACCGGGTCGAATCTCAAAAACGATTGATGACCTGTTCGACGATCTTGACGCGACGGCACGCCGTAATTTTGAGATGGCGGACGAATACAAACGACGCGCTGACGTCTTCTTGACGAAAACGGATACGACTTACTCTGATCAGGTCTATCAAACGATCATGAACTATACGAAACAGACGAGCCTCTTTGAAAAGATTCAGACGAACGAGGCAGCGAACATCCTCTTTAAGGTCTATCGCCGAAGCCGGTTCTACTTCCCGACGATGAAGGCTGGATACCGGCTCATGCAACGCGTCTTGCCGGTCGACCCGACACTCGTCGTCTTCGAGAGTGGGCTCGGTAAACATTACGCGGACAGTCCGCGTTACATTTATGAGGAACTGAAGAAACAAGCACTCGGCTACAAAGTCGTCTGGATCTATAACAAGAAGCTTTATCTCGGAGATCCGAACGCAAAAGTCGTCAAACGCTTATCTCCTGCCTACTTCTATTACATGGCGACGGCGAAGTTCTGGGTCAACAATCAGAACTTCCCGTATTACATGACGCGGCGAAAAGAGACGACCTACATTCAGACATGGCACGGCACACCTTTGAAGAAGATGTTGTTTGACTTAGACGAGATCCATGGACGGGACGAAGGCTATGTCGAGCGTGTAACGAACGCGATCAAGCAATGGAGCGTCCTCTTGTCTCCGAGTCCCTATGCGACGAACATCTTTAGAAGTGCGTTCCAGTACGGGGGACCGGTCGTCGAATCTGGTTATCCGCGAAACGATCTCTTCTTTACGGCGAATAATGCGGCGACAATCGAACGGATCCGGACGCAGCTTCAACTGCCAGAAGACAAGAAAGTCATCTTGTATGCACCGACTTTCCGTGACCATCAGTCGCTCGGTAAAGGGAAGTTCTACTTCGACTATCCGTTTGATTTTGACCGGGTCGCGGAAGCGTTAGGCGATGAGTATGTCTTCTTGATTCGGACGCACGTGCTCGTCACGAAAAAGCCGAAGATTCCAGCGCAGCACCGGGAACAATTCCTCGACGTGACGGCCTATCCGGATATTCAAGAACTGTACTTGATCACCGATCTACTGATCACAGACTATTCTTCTGTTTTCTTCGACTTCGCGAACATGAATCGACCAATGATGTTCTATGCGTATGACCTCGATCTTTATCGAGATACGCTGCGCGGGTTCTACCTGGACTACTACAACGATCTTCCGGGACCGATCTTAGAAACGGAAGAGGCCTTGCTTCACGCCTTATCGGATATTCCGCATCTGACGAAAATGTATCAAGCGCAACTTGATGCGTTCCGTGCGACGTACGGTCCGATGGAGGATGGGTTTGCCGCTTCTCGTGTCGTCGATGCGTACTTCAAAACGGATCAAACGATGCGCACTCAAACCCTTGAATTACTTGAACAACCAGACGGCAGTTACTCTGTTTGAGCGATGATACGAAAAAACGGCTTGCACCCTTTTCTGGATGCAAGCCGTTTTACATATTTTATTCGTCCGTTGCTAATTTTTCTGCGAGGACCTCGTTGAGCTTTTTCTTGAACATCGGAGCAAAACTTTCCGCATACGTATTCGTCATATGGCTGTTATCGCGATAGATGACGACATTGCCGATAACGGGACGATACTCGCCTTTAACGTGGAAGTAACGCGTCAAATCCAGCTTATGGAGCGACTGGTTCGTTTTTTCGAATTGTTTCCAATACGCCTCATCCGTTTGATTCGGTTGCGCGTTCATCTGTTTCGTCGTGTCAGCGATGCTTGTCGTCTCCAGTGCCTCGAGTACATTAAAATCGTACCGTGGATTGTCTCGAAGCGCCAATCCATCAATGCCATACTCGTCCTTGACGAACTGCATCTGGTCGACCATTTGTTGATGGATGCTGTCTTTTGAAGCATCCGCTGCCGTCACGTGTGAGATGATCAAATCAACATCGGCATCTTTCAAATAGTTCAAGACATTCTGATTCCAGATTCCTTTTAGCGAGTCCGGTTCATAGCCGGTTGAAAAACGTGTTCCTGACCGCGTCAGGTTGAGTAAACGGATGTCCGTCCCTTTGATTGCTTCATGTAAGGCACCGAACCATTGCTCCGAGTGCGAGCTACCGACGAGTGCGATCGTTGCTTTATAATCCTTCGTCTTCCCGTATTCGCCGACTTTTGCTTCCGTCTTTTGCAGCCCTTGGTTGCTACCATCCGTATGGACGAGGGGTAAGTCATTGAAGACGTTCGCATATGACGGGAATGGGTCTTGCTTCGGTACAGACAGTGCCTGTTCAATTGCTAAGGCACCCGGATATTTATTCTTACTGACGGCTTGTTTCAGCTCTTGTTCTTCCATATAAGCGAATCCGAGTAATGATCCGATTAACAAGACGTTGACCGTCAACAGCGCACCTAATTTCTTGAACGCTGTCCGATTGACGGTCGAAGTCCGGATTGGTTTTTCAATCCATTCCGTCATCAGATACGATAAGCCGATCGATGCGACGATGATCAGTGTGCCAACAAGAACACCAGGTGTTTGTTGGACGTTGTAGCGATAGAACTCAAGCAGTACCCAGTGCCAGAGATAAATCCCGAAGGCAATCCCCCCAAGTTTGACCATTGGTTTAGATCCGAGGAACCGTTTTAATCCGAACCGTGTCTCTTGCGTCCCTGATAACACGATCATCAAGGCGCATGTCATCGGCCAGAGTGCGATGTAACCAGGGAACATTTGCGAGACATTGAACAGGACGCCGGTCGTCAGCAAACCGATCAGACCAATCCAGCCGATAATCGTTGCCACCCATTTCGGGATACGGATTGCCGATAAGTTCACGCATAACAAGCTACCTAAAGCAAATTCCCAAACCCGTGTCGGCGTAATGAAATACGCCCATGGCTGATTGACTTCAGTCAGATAGATCGAGTACGCAAGTGACGTGACGAACAAGAATCCAAGCAGACCATTGAGGACGGCTTTAATTGACCGAATCTGATATTTGTTCATCATCCATAAGATGAACGAAAACAAGACGAACCAAATCATATAAAATTGCCATTGGATCGATAGTGCCCAAAAATGTTCGACGGGTGACTTCATTTGCGTCGCGTCCAAATAATCAGTACTTGAGACGGCGAGTTGCCAGTTTTGATAAAAGAACATCGAGGCGACGACTTCACGAATCGTTTTACCGAGAATCGATGCTGGTAATAAAAACGTACTTAATACCAAGACGACTCCTAAGATGAATAAAACCGATGGCAACAGTCGTTTCAGTAACTTTGTCACATATGGCAGGAACTTGAACTCTCCTGTCCGGTTGATCGTCGAGATGATTGATGTCGTGATTAAAAAACCCGAGATGACGAAGAAGACATCGACACCACCTGAGACACGATTGAACCAAATGTGATAAATTGCGACGAGTAAGGCAGCTACCGTGCGTAGCCCTTCGATTTCCGGGCGAAACCGGCTTTCAATATCAATCCGTTTCTGCCCAGACTGACCAGATGCTTTCCATTCTTGCATGCTTCTATGTCCCTCCATCTACTTCTACACCTACGAATCCTGACGATTGCAGCGCATTTCTTGTACAGTTCGGTATGTACTCACCATTTCGAGAAAACGTTTCCATTCACTATGATAGAACATATTTCAAAAAATACAATGCCAATGAACTATATTGCCGTAAGAAACTTGGAAAATATGTAAAAGAAGTGCATCGGGTACAAATTACATTAGAAATTGATGCAAGTAGTCGTCAAAAATCCGTCGCATGACTTTCGGTGTGTTCTCGATATAGATTCGCATCTGTTCGACGTTTGCTTCGACAGCATCCTCGTTCTTCTCTTCCGTCGGAAAATCGGAGATGCCTTTGATGATGATACATTCGACAGCATTTTTCTGACAGATGTACGCGACAGCCCCCGCCTCCGTATCGGCAATCGTCAGACCGTTATCTCGCAGTTCGATATAGTCTCTCCACATGACGACAGCGCGATCAGCCGTTCCGATCGTTCCGAGATGAAAGTCGTTGCCATATTTTGAGACGTCGAGATTGACGACGAACGATGGTTTAATGAGTGGTTCAATCTCTTTGACCGTACAATCATATTGAACAGCGCGATCTGGCACGATGATATCGAGTATGTCGTACCTCGGATCGATGCCGGCACATGTTCCGGCAATGATGACCTTCGTCAAGGAAAAGCGGAGGATCATATATTGGTTCGCACCGATGCCATTTACTTTTCGAACGCCTGTGCTATAAAACAAGAGCGTTTCCCCATTCATCTCGCGCGTAAAGTATTCACCATACGGATAGACGATTCTTTCTTCAGGCGATACATGAAAATATGCAATCGTCGCGTCGAACTCCCATGTGGTGGCGATGCTGATTCCAATCATCCTTCCTTACTCCTTTCGAGCATCCGCTAAAGACCGCTCTATTTTTTCATCTAATTGAATTGATGGTGTGTACGATAAGTTATATTCCTTGTGTTTAAACGAAAATTCGCTTAAATTAGTACCTAGTACTAAAACCAAGTATAACTTTTTTACAGGGAGGAACCATTTATGACTGCATATCATGCTCGAGTAACAGCAATCGGCTCTTACGTTCCAAATCAAATCATGACGAACCATGATTTAGAGAAACTAGTAGAAACAAATGATGAATGGATAGTGCAACGCACAGGCATCAAAGAACGAAGAATCGCGGGTCAGACTGAATCGACAAGTGATCTTGCCTATCAAGCAGCCATGAATTTAAAACAGCGTTACAATACAGAATTTCAAGATGTTGATATGATCATCATCTGTACGATGACACCCGATTTTAAGACACCAAGTACTGCATCATTGGTACAAGCAAAACTCGGTATCAATCATGCAGGTGTAATTGATTTGAACGCCGCATGTGCAGGATTTACATACGGATTACACCTGGCGAACGGGTTAATTTCATCTGGTCTTCATAAAAAAATTCTCGTCATCGGAGCAGAAACACTCTCTAACATCACTGACTATGCCGATCGAAACACATGCATTTTATTTGGAGATGGTAGTGGAGCGGTTCTTGTGGAACGCGATGAAGTCCAGTCTGATTTTGTTTCATTTTACTTGAACTCGGAAGGGCAAAAGGGAGCCAATCTCTATTGCTCGAACTTGTCAAATCACTTGTTCGAAGATCCTATCATTCCTACTAATAAACTCATCCAAAATGGACGCGAAGTTTACAAGTGGGCAGTCAGCACGGTTCCTCGTGGAATGAAACAAGTAGTGGATCAGGCATCGATGACTTTGGATCAAATCGATTGGTTCATTCCGCACAGTGCAAACCTGCGCATGATTCAATCGATTTGCGAAAAAAGTAATGTTCCTTTTGATAAAGCGCTTTACAGTCTCATCCATTTCGGAAATACCTCCGCTGCATCCATTCCCTTATCTTTAGATATAGGTGTTACCGAAGGGAAAATCAAAACGGGTGACTTGCTTCTATTATATGGATTTGGTGGCGGTTTGACACAAGCTGGATTACTAATGAAATGGAGTCTGTGATTCATACAAGGAGGAGGTACAGATGCATCGTACTTCCTCCTTGTTTTTAATTCTGATGACGGACAAGCGTGGTAATATCCAGCCATTCATATGCTTCATCTTTAACCGTGACATTCCCAAAACGACTCTGACGATGATCTATGTATTTACCTCCGAGTCGTTTGTAAAATGCTCGTCCTGACTCGTTCTTTTTCATTACCCAAACCAGCATCGAGAAGACATCTGCTTTCAGGAAATGAGCAGCGATAGTCGCCATCAATTTTTTGCCGATCCCTAAACCGTGCGCTTCAGGTAATAGATAGAGAGAGGGCAGATAACTCTCCTATCCGTACTCCATCATCAGCATGAATCTGAGCTGCTGCGAATCCCACTGTGATTCCCTGTTCGTTCAATACCACATATAGGAACGTATCTTGTGAGGAATCGTTCAAAAACTGTGTCCATTTTTGTTCAGCTCGTTGAACCGAGAGTTGTTTCAAGTATACATCGGGTACTAAACCGGCGTATGTCGTCCTCCACGTATCAACGTAAATTTTTGCTATTACTTTCATGTCTTTGGACGTGGCTAAACGTATATTCAAGAATTTCATCCCCCTAGCATCGGTAGCTCACAGTACTACCATTATTTTCTCATTCACCTACCTTAGTCCCAAACCCGCACACGCTCAATGTTTGCTGTTCTCAAATAATCGAGTAGCTGTCCTGTATGCACTGCTTCATGATAAGCAATTCGTAACAGCATATCACCAAGCGAACGGACATAACCTGATTCAGAACGATCAATCTGGACCGTCGCTAAATCTGATTCCGGTAGTCGCCCGACATATGTCATGAATTCCTCACGATAGACTTCCGCAAAGTCTAGCTCCTCTTGCACTGATACGAAGTCACGCCCTTCAAACGGAGACTCATACGACGATAGACTGCCTCCATTTTGTAAGGCTAAGTAATAATAATACTCGCTATCTAACACATGACGAATCATCTCAAAACACGTCATGGCGTTCTCATCCGGTTTCCAGTTCAGCTTATCTTCAGGAATCGAGCACCAGACTTTGATGCTTCTTCTTCTCACTTCATTTAAATTCCATACCATCCAATCTTTTGCGTTCATGACGTATCCTTCCTTTCGATGACGAATAAGTGTTCTCCTATCTCTATTTTGACAAAGCGATTTGAAAGTCCTTTTAAAAATAAAAACAGGAAGCATCCGCAGATGTTTCCTGTTGTCGTCAATCGCTCACTTATTTTCTTCCTCAGACAATGCATCAATCTCTTTTTGTCTTAAAATCTCCGCAATCTGATGGTAGTCATTATCAAGTGCTGCACCACGTGCTGTCCGCCCGTCTTCATTTCGATGTAGTGGATCGGCTCCATAAGAGAGAAGTAAACGGACAATTCGTTCATAACCGTAAGCACTCGCTAAAGCAAGCACTGCCGTATCACCATCTGCGACGTTTTCCGCCTCGATATCGGCTCCCGCCTTTAGGAGCACTTTGACCGCTTTCGGATGATTATTCCCAACTGCCAGATACAGCGGTGTGAAACCGTCTAATCCGATAACATCAACCTCTGCTCCCGCTTCAAGTAACAGTTTGACTTTTTTCGCCTTGCCTTCTTGCGCTGCGTAATGTAGCGGCGTCACCCCAGCTCCATCATCGGTCCGTTGATGTAACAACTCCACATTCTGCGCTAGTTTCCGTAAGACTTTTTTATTGCCGGATCGCCCCGCTACTAAGTGAAGCGCTGAGAAGCCGTACTCATTTAAATCAAGATGGGCTCCGCGCTTAATCAACAGCAACGCAATGTCCGTCTTTTGATCATACAGAGCAATATGCAGCGGTGACATCCCGTCTTGATTCGGAAGATTCACATCCGCTCCATGATCGAGCAACAATTCGACGATCCGCAAGTATCCTTCCTGAATCGCCCAATGAAGTGCCGCAAACCCTTCTTCATCCAGTTCGTTCAGATCATCACCACGTTCGATACACCGCATTACTTGTTTTCGTTTGCCTAAAAAAGCAACATCTTGGATGGATCGTTTCGTCATGTCCGTTCGCCCCTTACCTGTTCCGTCGTTGTCTTTCTTATTTTACATCAAGGACATCGAGAAATGAGCAAAAACGCCTTTGAATATCTAATGTCTATTGTAGCAAGCTCGGTACGTCACTCCCTACATATATTTATTTTAGGGAGATCGTTAGAATAACAAGAAAAATAATTATGATCAGAACATATATAAACATAGTCAAATAGCGTGAAAATGAGTATGTTTAATTTAAAATGATCTATTTCGCTATAGGAGTTCGACGAATGCGCGACTATATATACCTATCTCAAAAAACTCGCCGTGCCGATGGAGATTGTCCATTTGATTGGACGGATCAATACAAAGAACTCTATAAGTTTGTCCCCGTCGAAGGTAGACGATGGAAGAACGTTGATAACGAGATTAGTGAGACGTTCCCGGCTGGCACTCGTCGGACGCGCTTCATTCTCGCCCAGCATTCGAAACTTCGGAAGCGATGCAGGCGTTATGTGACAGCCTACGTGAGCTTCGTCAACAAGAGGACATCGATCCGTCCATCCAGACGAGCCTGTTCATCCTCGATTTCCTATCCGTTCAACGACGGGAATGGTCGGAGTGCAAGGTGGATGAAGCAGTAAATCGAATTGGATCGCGGTATTGTTGAAAATAGTGGATTCGTCATATCGTAGTATACTTCACTCGATAACTTTGTATTGAAGAAAACCCACATTATGACGCACATGTGGGCTTTCTTTCTATTGCTTACTCAGTATTAGAACAATTGAATCTTACATTATTGATTTGATGTGTTTTTTTTGAGTGACTTTTTAGAAAAAATAACTTCAGTTATTAGGAAAATGAAAGCAATTGCCACAAACTTTATTCCATATTCGACCCATGTATCAGTCGACTTCGGTATTCCTTCAAAAAACATTAGAAAAATAAGAAAAAATATTGCCGCAAAAACACTTTCTAAAATTTGTTTTTTCATCTTTCTGTTTCACCTCTCAATTCCTCATACTTTATTTTACTTTTATAGAAGTAAACCATTTCATTTCACTATATTTATATAATTACATTTATTTTCCACTAATTCAACTTTAAAAAACATTTACATGAAAATATTGCGAGGAGCCAATTACGTTCTATGCAAGCAAATTATGGATTGCCCATCTGACTTTTGGTAATTCTTTAAAGCAATCCACGTTAACATATGTAGCATCTCTCTTCTTGTTTCTTCTACGTTTCGACTAGAAAGATGGGTTTCATGAATTACAAAAAACCACCCTGAAGTTTTTCAGAGTGGTTCACCTTTTTAAATGTCTAATGATTTAATGAAAGCTTTAAGCTCATCTTTCATCTCTGCATCTTTTAACGCATATTCGATCGTCGTCTTGACGAAGCCGAGTTTCTCCCCGACGTCATAGCGGTTACCTTCGAAATCATACGCAAAGACTTGGCTATCCGCATTCAAGCGTTCAATCGCATCCGTCAATTGAATTTCGCCACCCGCCCCTTCTCCTTGATTCGCAAGGTAATCAAAGATATCCGGTGTCAATACATAACGTCCCATGATCGCAAGATTTGACGGTGCTGTTCCGTGTGCCGGCTTTTCGACGAATTGTTTTACATCATAAAGTCGTCCGTCTTGTGAGACCGGATCAATGATGCCATAACGATGCGTATCTTCCGGACGGACTTCTTGTACACCGATGACCGATTTTTCCGTCTGTTCGTAGACGTCCATCAATTGTTTGATTGCCGGATTGTCTGACTCGACGATATCGTCCCCGAGCAAGACAGCAAACGGTTCATTCCCAATGAATTGTTTTGCCGTCAGAATGGCATGCCCGAGACCTTTTTGTTCTTTTTGGCGGACATAAAAGATATTCGCAAGGTTCGTTGAGAATTGAACTTTCTCGAGCAATTCCGTTTTACCGGAATTTTCGAGCGTAATTTCGAGTTCTTTTTGGTTATCGAAATGATCTTCGATGGCTCGTTTATGTTTACCCGTGACGATGATGATATCTTCGATGCCGGCTTTTGCGGCTTCTTCGACGATATACTGAATCGTTGGTTTATCAAGTATCGGTAACATCTCTTTTGGCATGGCTTTTGTCGCAGGTAAGAAACGCGTTCCAAGTCCTGCTGCTGGAATAATGGCTTTTGTGATCTTTTTCATATCGTTCATCCTCTTCATCGTTCAAGTAGTAGATTTAGTTGTTCAACTCTTCTAGTAATCGTCCATAATTTTTTACAGCCGTCTCAAGATACAGGGATGGTTTCGTCTCGACCCGCTCGAGTGATTGTTCGACGAGTTGTACCATCGCTTGTGCGAAGGCTTCCATATCGTTAGCCGGAACGAGATATCCGTTCTCCCCATGATCGATGATTTCGCGTGGTCCATATTTGACGTCATAAGAGATGACTGGGCAGCCGACATTGATACTTTCCATGACGGTCAGTCCGAATCCTTCAAATTCACTCGTTAACAACGATGCCTTTGATTCACGGAAGACTTCTGCCGGATTCGACGTGAATCCATGGATTTCGATATCGTCTTGCAAGCCGAGCTCTTCAATCAAGCTCTCCATCATCGCCAGTTGTCCTTGTTCGTCCATTCCGTAGAGGACGAGCTTCGTCGCGTGACCGGATTGTTTGAAGATCGCATAACTCTTGATCAAATGATCCATCTGTTTTTGCAGACCGAATCGACCGATGAAGCAGAATTGATCTTTGACTTGTTCCCGTCGCTGTACTTGTTCTGGCACGATGAAGTGCGGAATGATTGAGATTTTCTCTTCCGGGATATTGTACCGATCCAAGATATCTTCTTTTTGATGATTCGTCAGACTGATGAAACGGGTCACCTTCTCGGACTCCGAGAACATCGTCGTATATGATCCTTTGACGGTCGATCCATCTAAGTGCGAGTTATGAATGACCATGACACGTTTGACGGCTGCTTTGATATTGAGAATCGAACGATCGAGTAAACGAGCATCGACGAATAAGACATCGCCATCTTTAAATAAACGGTTGAAGTAGTATTCAAACAAATCCTTCTCTTTTTTGAATGCTTTGTACATTCTGCCGTTTCGGTATAATTGAATCAAGACGAGCTTCGGACGAGCCATTTCATTGTAGAACTTCTTACAATAGACATTGCCTTCCGAATCGTACAGTTCTTCCATCATTTTTCCGTGATGGACAGGAGAGTAGATCGTTTTCCGGTGCAATTGGCCGTAGACGTTGTATTCCCAGCGCTCGACTTTTTTAGGAGAAGCATTCGTCATGAAGTCTTCGAACTCGACGACTTGCGTTCCTGGATAAAATCGGCGATACAGGACATACTCATCCTCATCATCATAATAGCGGACAGCGTCACTACCTTTTTTCTCGACGCTCTTCAACCCTTCGATTTCACGCGCCGTTTCTTTGATGATCGGCTTATTTCGAAAACGAGTCGTCGGAATACTTAACAGTTTGTAATCAGACAGCCAATCGTAAATATTTTCGAACTGGACCATCGGACCAACCTTTTCTTCCGATCGGAACAGCTCGTAGACTTCCATATAGTTTGCATTGTAGTTCGTCGTAACGATCGTCGATCCAGCACCGAGTTCTTTTTCCATAAGCGCGATCCGACTCAACAACGATTTCGTTCTACCACCATGTTTCGGTGGTAATGTCGATGTAACAGTATACAGCATTTGTAATTACTCTCCTCTACCCTTTAAGATCGATCTCTCTTTTTTTGTGTGAGGTCAACCTATATATGTTACCGAATCTGCTATTTTCTAAACGTGTCTTGTTCAGACAGTTAAAACCAATATAATTTCTATTTATCCCCTTTTTTACGAACAAAGTCAATTATTTTTGCATAATATCCAATCATTGTCATGGTTCTGCAACTAGTAGTTCGCAAAGCTGAACGATCGGTCGATTCTACCCAACAAGTTTAAGTAGATAAACGCCACTTCACTGATTTCCATTCAAACTACATCTTTGCAGAAATCGGAAGATATTGTATGGTGAAGAATGTAATAGAGAGACCATATGATCCAGAGTAAGAAAGGAAGCCATGCATCAATGAAAATCACCTGTCGTGACCATACGTTTTTGATTGAGAATCTCCCGCAACAAACCCTATATTTAGCTATTAACGAACAACATATACCTGTACAACAAACAGAAACAGGTTTTTCGCTATCGGTCGATGCGTTACTCAGTATCTTCCGAAAAAAGAATCATCCTATTAAATTCGTCGATGAACTTGGAACACCAGTCTCATTCAAACATCTTTCCGAACCCCTTGACATCGCACCGAACAGTTACATCAAACAAGGGAAACATTCCTATTTCATTTTCATCGATCAAGACGATGAGCTCAGTCTGATCTACAACAAAAAACCGTCCATCATGAATTTTTACGACCGAGATGTCCAGTTTGAGGGCATGACGCGTCAAGACGACGTGCTTCTGTTGAAGTTTTCGTTTCACTCGAAGTATGTCGCAGTCGCGCAACCGAGTTGTTTCGTTAAATTCAGACATCAGGAACAAAAAATCGCTCTCCCGATCGAACGCTTCACCGTCACACCAGTCGACGCCTGTCGCTTCAGAACCGAAGTCGAAGCCGTGATCGATAAAGAACTCGTTGAGCAGTTGCTCGGTGACCGGTATACATACGATGCCTTTAACGCGAACATCTATGATCTTTTATTTGGCTTTTCGATTCGTGAGATGCCGATATCTGGATTCACACCTCGGATTCGTCACTTTAAAAATCATCCAGAACTCTTGAATGACGAGCACTGGTTGCCGTTAAATGAGCAATACGATGTGTTGGTTCGTCCCTATTCGACCGTGTCGGAACGCCTTGCAATGCGTCTAATCCCGGTGCCAGTCGAGACTGTCAAATATTACGCAGATCCCCGACCGTTACTTGGACTGGATCCCACTAAGAAGACGATCGTCTGTTATGAATATCCGGATAAAGCACAAGATAATGGGATGATTTTCTTCAAGTACCTTGTTGACCAGCACCAGAAACATTTCAACATCTACTACATCATCAGTCGGTCGAGTCCGGACCTCAAAAATCTTGCCGGATATGAGAACCATATCGTGTTCTATAAATCTCCGGAGAATATCGAGGTCGTTCAGGCTGCGGACGTTTTATGTCATACGCATTCATCGAGTTATGCCCTTCCCTTCTCGACGTATCGGACAGAACAGTTCATTCAGGAAAAACACAAAATCTTCCTGCAACACGGTGTGACAGGTTCGAAAGATGTGAGTAGTATTTATGGTAAAAAATTACCCCATCCCTTTACGAACTTATTCGTTGTGTCTTCGGAAAGAGAAAAAAACCTGATTGAACGCGACTACGGATTTGATGCGGATGAAATCGTCGTAACAGGGATGGCCCGATTTGATCAATTGATCACCGAACGGTCACGTTGGCTCAAGCGGTATAAGAATCGGAAGAAGATTTTAATCATGCCGACATGGCGACCGAAACTTGATACATATCCGGACGAGCAGTTCATGGAAAGTGACTATTATCAGGAGTTTCAAGCGTTAATCACGGACGAACGGTTGAAAAACTTAGTGATGGACAACAAGTATGAAGTCTCGTTCTACCTCCATCGTAATTTCCAAAAATTCAGCCACTTGTTCCATTCGGATTTCTTCGATGTCGTCGGTCAGGATGTGTTCACAGTCAAGGAGCTACTCGAGAATCATCATGTGTTGATTACGGATTATTCGAGTGTTGGTCTCGATTTCTCCTTGATGCACAAAAAGGTACTCTACTATCGCCCACCTGTCTTGATCGGTGAAGATAACGCTGGTGAATCGACAGACTTATTACCAGGAGACGTCATCGAATCCAGAGAAGCCTTGATGGAGTCGTTACGCGAATTGAAGATGCCGAAACGCTTTAAGCGCAATCTCAGTCACATCTATGCTTTTGATGATACAAAGGCGAGTAAGCGGATTTTTGAAGCGATGCAACATCATTTTCATCTATAACAGACAAGGAGCAATGAGACGGTCTACCGTTTCGTTGCTCCTTTTTCATCGACGAAATTCCAATGAGATCCCGTCCGCAATCTGTGAGGACTGTTTTAACAACTCCCGCTTGACTGGATCAATCCAGTAATACTGAACCCGCTCACCAAACGCAACGTGGACGCAAAGTGTCTCTACGTGTTCGCCTGATTCGGTCGTCAATCGATCGTACCGCAAAGGATGTACCTGAACTGGCACCTCACGTCCGGAAACGGCATTAAAGCCGCTAAACGAGAGCGTCGAATCTACGGTTAATGGTAATTCTCGCAACAACAATTCGATTGAAAACAGATCAACACTTTCGGTATGAATCGGTAGGACAGACTGCTCATTGCCTCGCGTAATTACGACTGCATCCGCTCGATACAACGCATGCACGGTTTGGACGCCATCTTGGTACTCGACGAATTCGAGTGGCGTATAGTCTTCTGCATCAATCGTCAGGTGGATCGTTCGATTGCCGATTTTTTCTGACACCAATTCTTGCTCCCGTACCAAAATAGATTGATGTGATGTCTTTTCTAACCGAATCGTTTCGTAGGTCTGTCCGATCTGAACCGATTTTCCTTGTTCTATCCAGTAGACCTTTTTTTCGTCTTGTCCCTCGATGAGGGAATAGATCTTCCCTTTCCATTTCATATCTCGTTCTCCCTTCTTAAGAATCCGATGGAAGACAGCTGATGAACTGCTGCTTGTCGGACTTGCTCCGGCGTTTTCGCTGTCGTATCAATCGGATAGACTGGAAACTGTTTATACCATTTCTCTTCGAGTGCCCAAAGCGGTTGATGTTGTTCAAAAGATTGACGAGTTCTTGTATGATCAGCGTCGCGCCGCTCTCGTAAGAGATGGTCTGGTGCATGTAAATAAATAATCAGGTCGGACCGATACCTTCTTAATGCCTCAAGTTCCGTCTTTAAACGAGATTCCATATCCCAGTCTTGCCCATGTATCTGTGGATAATGAAGCGTATAGAATTCAAGATCCTCCGGACCACGATCTAATATGATGTGTCCATCGGGAAAATGGCGAAATCGTTCGATTTCCGCTTGAATGAACAAGCGCTGATTCTCAACGAATCCGTCTTCGGTACGGATGTCTAATCCGAGCTCTTTTCTTTTTTGAACGATCGGATATGGATTTTCATAATAGACATGCAACTCCGGGTAAGCGTCTTCGAGCGCTCGCGCAAGCGTCGTCTTCCCGGAAGCCATGCCGCCTTGAATCGAGATAATGGTTCTCATTAATGGCGTTCCTCCTGCCTGCATATGCTTTAAGTATTAAAAAAATAAGAGCTGAGGTCTGGGTGACTGATCAATTCCGTTAACTGACTTTGTTCTGCACCCGGGATTTGCTCAAGCGTCCTAAGAATGGCCATGAGTCGTAACCAGTCTGCAAGGTTCGATAGCTGAATTGACGAAACAGCTTGATAGCGGTCAAGGTATTCGCGACAGACGTATCGTCGCACCTCGTCCGGCACCGCTGTTCCACCTGCTATTCGAAGTAAGAGCAATGTCCGTGCGACATCCGCGATTGGTGGACCTGTCGTCGCATCATGCCAATCAATGACGACGAACCTTTCATCCGCTGTCACGAGGATGTTCTGAAAATGAAAGTCCCCGTGGAGCAATCCTTGCTGTTGTGGAAGGTGAAGCGTCTCTAACAATCGTTCCGCCTTCAAGCGTAACTGGGGTGATAGATGACGTATTTTTTGATTGGCGACATCGTGCCACCTAGGTGCTACAAGCAATTGATGCTGATGGATTTTTTGATGTAACATTGCGAAGGATGCGAGGAGCACGGTTATTCGCTCCGGTTCAAACAGGTCTAACAATTCGTTACCGTCAATCCGTTGCATCTCAATGCACGGCGAATCTTCTAATTCAACGGCATATACGTTTGGCGTCGGGATAGTCGTCCGCTCAAGTTCTTCAAGCATACGAAATTCCTGTACGATTCGCTGTGTTTCAATCGATTCGTGGAAGTATTTGCGTACTCGTTCGTCAGAGATTGTCATCACGGTTGCGGTAGAACCTTTATTTACGTTAGTCATCGCCATATTTCTCCTATCACTTATTTCGTTATATCGTTTCTCAAATCATCCAGCCAATCCTTCTAATAAACGCATCACTTTTCCATCTTCTATCGTCTTCTTGATGCTTCAGGCTGAAACGCGTCCAGTGCAACAAAAAATCTTGAATGAAAAGTTCATTCAAGATTTTTGTTTTACCCTTTGCTTCAAATGGAGACGTGATGCGCTGTCCGTTGTTTTTGAACACACTCCATCAAGATCGGTTGTTCCGGTGGATTGAGGTTTTCTGGTAGCTGATCCATGGCGAAGAAGCGTAATTCCACGACTTCTGACGGATCCCGAACGATTTCTCCCGTATAGACCGTACACAAAAATGCCGAGATGACATTGTAGACCTCATCCCCATGCGGATACTTATAGTAAAACGCATCGCCCGAATAGACGTTCAATAATTCGAGATGCTCCGCTTCAAGACCGGTCTCTTCTCTTAGTTCTCGTTTTGCTGTCTCTACAAGCGTCTCACCGATCTCAAGCGCTCCACCAGCGAGTCCCCAGCAACCGTTATCTTGCCGAAGTTGTAACAAGACTTCTTGTTTATCGTTGACGACGATGACACACGCTCCTGCCATGACGAGCGGTCGTGTGCCGACGAATTTACGTAATTCTGTGATGTATCCCATGTCATTCAGTCCTTTTCCATTTAAATCACTCTCGTTCGGACGCGCATCCGTTTGAGCCCCGTCAATAGGAGACACAACAAGATGATGCCCGAAACAAAGAGAACATACGTATGAATCGTAAAGAGGGAACGGAAATCGATTACGGCAACATTCTGTTGCACCTCAATCCAACTACTAAGTATGATTCCATTGATTGCAAGTAAGATGAGTACTCCGACCTGTCGACGTGTCAACGCGACATGCGTCAAGACGCGCATGCCTTCACGGATGACGAACGGTAGGAGAACGAGAAGTGCTGCGATTGGTAAGATGACCGGGTCACCACCTTGCTGAATCGGCATTGACCGGGTCAAATAGCCAAATAGAAAAAAGAAACCACACACGAACAATAATAATCCGAACGCGATACTCGCATTCACCGCTTTGTTCATCTTACTTCCCTCACTTTTTAGAATAATGAATTATGAAGAAACAGTACTTTGATGCCATACACCTGCTGCGTCAAGCCGGACCCGATGTCTGCCGTCGAGTTCCATCTCGATCGGACTGACCTTCGCCGTCTTCGGTGAGAACAACCATGTCCGACCTTCTGGGACGAGCAAGATATGCGTTCCATCCGCGACCGGTCCGAGGAAGTTGAGTGACGCAACGTTTAGTGGACGTTCCCGTCGCTCGAGAACACCAATCTCCGCTAGCTGTTCACCCACTTCAAGCACATCTTTCACCGTCAGACTCATCTCACCGATTCCGAGGATATCGGATACATCAAACGTCAGTTCCGCTTTAGATGGATTGATTTGATGCCGCGCGATCAATTCCAAGACATTTTCATCTGAATCATAAAAATAGCAGGAATGCGAATCCGTGAAATCAAAATAAATCTCGTCCTGTCCGTCTTCGATCAAAAGTGGTGTCCGTTCTACAAGCCACGCTTTCCCTTCTTCGAAGACGTTTTCCGGAATGTTGAACGCCATATGGTATTGCGTATCAACATCGTTAGTCTGTCGATATGTCAACTGATCCGTACCGATTTGCATCGTAAACGACTCGTTCGTTTCCGAGACGAGCGGGAAACCGATCTGGTTTATGTAAAAATCTTTCATTGCCTGTAGGTTGCGTGTCACAAGAATGGTTTTCGAAATGTTCATGCTGTTGACCTTCCTTCACTTACAGAAAAATTTATCAAAAAGCGATATGCTTTATTTTACCACTAATGGTAAAATCATGACGGAAGGAAGTCTGATTTTTCAGATATATTTATGCCTGAGAGGATGTTTTGATGAAACTATTAATTGCTCAACCGAAACGCGAGACTGGGCTCGCACAATTCGAGCACGAGATTGCCGCTTATCCTGAAGTCGATCTGATCGTCTATCCGGAAGGCTATTGTACGGTCACGGAACTCGAACGCGTGCAACATCTTGCCAAGCAGTTCGAGACAGCCGTCGTCACGGGTTACAAGGATGAAGCGAATCTCGATCGCGCTGTCATCATCGATGCGAGCGGGAAGATTCTTCTTGATCGCGCAAAAACACCAGAAGCTGGACCGCTTTATACGCCTTCAACAGCAAACGATGGTGCGTTACGTTACGGGTACGTCCTTTGCCGCGAAATCTTTTTAGGAAAAGACGGACTAAGCGAGGAATCCGGACTTGATCTCATCTTCAATCCAATCGGTGTCGGCATGTTTAGTGAAGAACAGTACGTCGAATGGTCCGGTGAAGCGCGTATCATCAGTCAGGCGCAACAAGCGCTCATGATCGGGACGAGTCATGCCGATGGTTCGTACCGTAACTGTGGTTTTTCGATTCCGATTGCCTTCGTCTATGATGAGACCGGTGAGCCATTACTGTTGTCTCATAACGATACGCGGACACGCTTGTTTGATACGGTCACGCGGCACGTCGAGATTGTCGGTACACCGTCTTTATCGTAAACGAACACACGCTTCTTCTGGTCAGAAGAAGCGTGCCATCCCTTCAGGAGGTGCTCATATGTTCCAAACAGGTTGTGCTTCGTTCTTTTGGAAACGATATTTTTATGTCTTCTTTCCTTTATTCATCTTCGGCGTCAGTCACGAATCGTACTTGATCGATAATCCGTTAGCTAGCTTAGAAGACATCGGCGAGTTCGTCTTCTTCTTTTGCCTTTATCTCTTTAATTTTGCCGTTCTCTCTGCTTTGGTGACGAATTTGTGGTGGTTCTTCCTTCCGACAAAACAAGCTCACTGAGACACGGATTTTTGATACGAAACGAGTGTCGCTCGTTCATTGAGCGGTTGACTGACACCGGTCAATCGGTAACCCATCTTCTCATAGAAATAACAATTGCGCGTCTCTTCGCGAATCGTTCGCAGTTCCCATGTCGCAGCAGTCGGATACGCTGCTTCGACGAGTTGTATTGCGCGTTGTGCAATCCCTTCACCTTGACGGACCGGAACCAAGAACATCGGACTGATCGCGTAGCGACTTGGCGCTTTCGCAACGACACAAATCCCGCCGACGACGACATCGTCGACGATGATTTGATGAAACGTACTGCTCGGATGCGTAATCCGGTGAATAACACGATCGATCGATTCGTTCGCCGGATTCGTTGCAAAATCTTGATACCGCTCGAGCGTCTCTGAAAACGCCTCGATTTGAAGCGTATGAAGCTTCGCAGCGTCTGCAAGAGACGCTGTCTGTAATTGAATGTCCACTGAACCTCTTCCTTTCTTAACGGAACCACTCCCAAAATGGCGTGCCTTGCGCGACGATCAAGTAGTCGAGACATCGCTCGAAGCCGAACGGCATCGCGTCTTCCTCCCATTCCTCGAAATTAAGAAATTCCCCACTCCAAATCCGATTTCCTGCCGGACGATTCATCTCGTAGACGATCCACTCCCCGTCTGGTCCTGCGCCGATCGCCAAGAAGTTTTCGGGACATTCCCACATCTCGCTATACGTCAGGCAATCCTCGATTGAAAAGAGTTCGAACCCATCGTTGTAGGATAACGTTTCGTGTTGAAACAGCTTCGCCCCGTTATGTTGACTTGACACTCCCACGGCTAAAGCCGCAAGCCCACACCGTTGGTGAGGGTGGGATTCTCAAGTGCTTGGCGGACTCAATCCATTTCTGCTTCGTCCGAGCCTTGAGGTAGGGGTGTGCCATCACCCCTCCTGAGACAGACCGTATAGGTTCTCAGGCTGATGGACTGTTACCATCCATCACAGGTGCGTATCGAATGTTCATCGCACCGACGGCGTCTCGATGTCCTTTAAACCCACAGGCACACGTGTAGACCCTATCCCTCACCTTGTTCCTGACGGAACAGGATGGGCAGGTCTGACTCGTGTAGGCGGGGTTCACATACTCAACCTTGATGCCCGACAAGGCGGCTTTGTATTCGATGAAGGACGCGAGACGATAGAACGACCATGAGTGGAGGTTCTGGTTGTTTTTACGGCTTGTTCTTGCCGTCTGTCGGATGTTCGCCAAGAGTTCGAGGCGAATGACAGAGATTTTCTTCTGTCTTGCAAAATCGACGATGGCTCGGCTGACCTTGTGGTCCTTGTCCCGCATCCACCGCTGTTCCTTCTGATTGCGTCGTTTGATAGCCTTCGACTTCTTCTTTTTGCCGAGTGCCTTCCGTTCCGCACGGAACTTGCGTTTCATATACTTGTTCTTACGACCGTTCCCGAAGAAACGGGTCGTGTCGTCATCGGTGACGGCGACCGCCGGCACTTTCAGTCCGAGGTCAACCCCCATCACCCGTACCCCCGTCCGAGGGACGGTCGGGACATGGACGGAAATCTGAGCGATCCACTTCCTTCCCTTCTTCGTGACCCTGAGCGTCCCGAGTTTGTTGGCAAGGAGTCGGGTATTCCGATTGTCCTTGTCAACCATGGCAGCACGGAATCGCATCTTCACGGACTTCCCGTCCATCCAAATGGGGAAGGAGATGCTCTCGAAGTCGAAGAAATAGTTCTGATTGTTCCAGACGCAGACCGGCTTTTTGAGGACAGGGATGCGTTTGAAATCCTCTTTCCTCGCCTTCTTGTAGATGCCGACGGCATCTCCTGCGAGTTGGTTCTTCACGGCGCTCGGAAGGGGGGTGTCGATGTCCTTGCTCGACCACCTCTTCCCGTCCTCGGAGGCGACCATGTTCGCCACGACTCGGTTGGCGGTCTGGATATAGGTCTTGCCCATCCTTTTTAGGATGGCATCCTGACGATGCGTGGCATAGATTCGAACTTCTACCGTGACGACTTGACTCATCTTTGACACCTCCTTCATCATAATAATCAACTCCATTATAGAATTACTATAAATGCATTTCATCAGGAAGAACAGTCAGGGACATGCGGTGTCTGAAGACACCCGTCCCCGAACTCGCTATCATCCCACCCCTAAAAGAGTGGGCTTTCTCGCTCGTACATTCTGTAAGAACGTCTGATAGTCGTCTGCCGTCCACGCAGGTAACAGCGCGAGCTGTTCGTCCGTCGCTCCTCGGCTAAAGATGAAACGTTCTCGGGCTACTTCCCCTTCTTCTTTTTGGACCTCTAACAAACCGTCGACGAGTCGACCTTTTATTGCTTCTAATGCAATCATGCTCTTCTCCTTAACAATATTCTTTCGTTGGTGTGAACGAGACACCGACATCGTGTCCACCTAGTTGAACATCCCCTGCTCCTTGTAGCGGTTCAGTTCGCACGGAGGATAAGGCAAGGTGTTTGAATAACAAAGGCTCAAACGTCTCGACGATCGGTTGGAACGTCGCATCGACCGACAAGACGAGATCGATTCGGGCGTCCCGCGATAACGCTCGTGCCTTTCGTTCCGACTGGATATAACGGACGAGCTCCCGCATCCAGCGTTCCTGCTCCAGTGCTTCCGTGATCCGCGTATCGAGCGTCACGGTGAGTCCACCACTTGTCGCAGCAGCAAAACCCGTCTTGACGATCGGTTCGACGATGACGTCTGCTTGACGCACTTCGACTTCATCGCCTGATACGGTCTGGTAGATCAATCTTCCTGTCTCGAGCAAGTCTGAAGTCTCCTGTGCAGTCAGTTGTTGTAGCCATTGATGGATCGCATTCGCTTGCTGTGCGAATTTTGCTCCGGTTGCGCGGAAGTTCAGTCTTAGACGAAATCGTGTCGTCGCTTGCGTCGTCGGGACGATTTGGACGTCTTTTACATTCAGTTCCTCTTGGATGATTGCCGTATAGTCCGCCCACGAAAAGGTTTCGCTCGATTGGACGCTTAGGCTAGCAAGCGGTTGTTTGACTTTTAAGGCATGCGTATTACGAACTTGTCGTCCTAACTCGACGACAGACATGACTTGCATCATCTCATATTCCAGATCAGGTCGGAGCATCTTTGGATCGACAACCGGATAATCCGCTACATGCACGCTCATTCCTGTTAATCGCTGATAGACATCATCAGCAAGGTACGGCGTGAACGGAGCGAGTAGTCGTGCCGTCGTCGAAAGTGCGAAGTGGAGCGTCGTGTACGCGGCTTGTTTCTCTTCCGACCAGTCAGCTTGCCAGAAACGTTCCCGAGAACGGCGGATGTACCAGTTACTGATCTCATCGACGAGTTGCGCGAGACTCCGTGCTGCTTGAGTCAATTGATAATCGTCCATCGCATCCGTCACATCTTGCGTCGTTTGATGGACACGCGAGAGCAACCATTCGTCGAGACGCGTCCGTTTTTGCGGACGTGAGCCATCAAATCCGTCCAATTCTGCATACGTCAGATAGAACTGGACAGCATGATCCAGCGTATCGACTAGTTTTGATTTTGCTTCTTGGACAATCCGCTCGGCAAACCGTTTCGCACTCCACGGACTGCTATCGACGAGTAGCGCCCAGCGCAGGCTATCAGCACCATATGCTTCGATCAATGCCACTGGATCGAGGGCATTCCCACGACTCTTCGACATCTTCTGTCCGTTCTCATCGAGGACGTGACCGAGTGCGAGGACGCGCTTATAGGCAGGCTGTCCTGTGAAGAGTGTCGAGATCGCTTGCAAACTGTAGAACCAGCCCCGCGTCTGATCGATGCCTTCGATGACGACATCGGCTGGATACCGGTTAAGCGTCTGCGTCCGTGATGGATAATGCTGTTGCGCGAACGGCATCGCTCCGCTATCAAACCAGACATCAATCACTTCTGGTGTTCGGTGCATCACTCCTTGACACGTCGGACACGAAACCGATAACGCATCGACGTACGGTTTGTGCAGTTCGACGGATTCCGTTGGTGTTGTCGTCCGGTGCAACAAGTCAGCCTTGTTTTTCGGAACAAACGTCGTATCACACGCTTCACACTCCCAGACGTTCAGTGGTGTGCCCCAGTAGCGATTACGACTGATGTTCCAGTCGACGAGTTGCTCGAGGAACTTCCCGAACCGCCCTTCCTTGACGTGATCGGGATACCACGTCACAGACGCATTGTTCGCAAGGAGTTGTTCCTTGACGGCCGTCGTCTCGATGAACCAGTTATCTTGTGCGTAATAGAGCAGTGGCGCGTCACATCGCCAACAATGTGGATAGCTGTGCGTGTAGCGTTTTTTCGAAAACAAGCGTCCCCGTTCTGCGAGCAACTGGATGATCGCGACGTCTGACTCTTTGACGAATCGTCCAACGAGTGGTGGAACGGCATCCGTGTAACACCCAGCAGCATCGACGACGTTAACGAATGACAGTCCGTTTTCCCTTACGACCCGGTAATCCTCTTCCCCATACGCTGGGGCAAGATGGACAAGTCCGGTTCCACTCGTCGCTTGGACAAAGAAAGCCCCGACGACCGTGTGACCGTTCTCCGGCGTCACGAAATCAAACGGTGGTGCATAACGCAAGCCGACGAGTTCCGCACCAAGCTGTTCGGATACGACCTCGACGGATTCCGAGAACAGTTCAGCGACTAACGCTTTTGCGACAATGAATAGCTCTCCTTCAAACGATACTGTGACGTACGTCAATTCCGGATGAACCGCCACCGCGACGTTTGCCGGTAACGTCCATGGTGTCGTCGTCCACGCAAGTAGAAACGTCTGCTCCATGCCGACTATTGGGAGTTTAACCGTCGCCGATAAGTCCGTCACGTCCTGATAGCCTTGCGCGACTTCATGGGAACTGAGTGACGTCTGACAGCTCGGACAATACGGTGATACACGATGTCCCTTCGTCAACCAGCCTTTGTCATGGATCGTCCCGAGGATATGCCAGACGCTTTCGATATAATCGTCCTCCATCGTCACGTAAGGGTCATCCATGTCGACCCAGTAGCCGAGTTTTTCCGTGAAGGAACGCCACTGTGCCTCGTAGGAGAAGACACTTTCCTTACAGCGTGCGATGAATGCTTCAACACCGTAGTCTTCGATTGCTTGTTTGCCAGAGATCCCGAGTTGTTTCTCGACACCGAGTTCGACCGGTAGTCCATGCGTATCCCAGCCGGCTTTTCGCTCGACCCGAAACCCTTTCATCGTCTTATAGCGGGCGACGGTATCCTTGACGGTTCGTCCGAGCGCATGACCGACGTGGGGTAATCCGTTCGCAGTCGGAGGTCCTTCGTAGAATACGAATTCCGCTTCCGTGCGTTGCTCAATCGATCGTGCGAAGACCTGGTCTTGTTTCCATCTGTTTCGGACACGCGCCTCGCGTTGTTGTACGGTTTCTGCTTGGTTTTGTGACGTCATCTCTTGTTCGCTCCTTTGTCAGTAACTAAGAGAATACAAAAAAGTCCGCCCCCTTTGACAGGGACGGACTTCACCGCGATACCACCCATATTCCGTCGAGAATACTCGTTCTCGACAGCACTTAGTTGCACACTATCATGTGCATTCCATGTAACGGTGGACACCCGGTCACGCTTACTGAATGGTTCAGCGTGACTTCTCAGAGAGGATCTTCATGATTGATCTGGCTACCGGTTCTCAGCAATCCCGGTTTTCTGTAAGGCAGAGGGACAATCATTACTCTTTCTCGTCAACGAAATGATATGCTCTTGTTGTGGAGAATCTTACCATATGCCTTAAACACTGCACAATAACTTTTTACATTTTCTTGCAAAGGAGTTTTTTGAATGTTACATACTTTCCCAACGCTTAAAACGGATCGTCTCGTCTTACGCGAAGTGTTACCCGAAGATGCTACGAGTGTCCTAGCCTATTTATCAGACGAACACGTCGTCAAACAGATGGGACTCGCCGCCTTTCAATCAGAAGCAGACGCGCTTGAAGAGATTGACTGGTATGCCTCAATTCGTCGTGAGGGTACGGGTATCCGTTTTGGGATTGCGTTATCAGGAGACGATGTCATCATCGGTAGTTGCGGTTTCTTGAATCAAGCGGAACGCCATCAGCGGGCAGAACTTGGGTTTGAGTTGAGCCCTGCCTATCAGGGACAAGGCATCGCGAAGGAAGCATCGCTTGCGGTCATCGAATATGGCTTTACAGAACTTTCGCTCAACCGAATCGAAGCACTCGTTTTACCCGATAATGCCACATCGCAACGATTGCTTGAACGACTTGGTTTTCAGCGTGAAGGGTTGCTTCGTCAATATGAAAAAACACGCGGTCAATTTGATGATTTGTATATGTACTCGTTATTGCAGAGTGATTGGTCTGTCTAAGGTCTCACATTAGATTTCTGGACTCTAAGTCTTTTATCCGTCGGTAGACTTCTTCTACTTCTGATTGTGCAAACCAGATATCGGGATGCTTTTCAAACATCAACAAACTGATATACAAATCGATGTTATCAGGATCTAGTTCGGCTGCTTTTTTGGCATGGAATAAAGCGATTACGCAAGCTCCCTCGAGATGACAAAGTGGATGTAGCATCAATGAAGATGTCAGATCATGTATCTCACTTGATTCATGGTGTTGTAGTAAATAATTCATAAAAGCATATATAGTGAGATTAAACGTCTCAAACCCTACACTAAGGATCATGTCGAATCGCTTTTTTTCCGTTAACTCCAAAAATAGTTTCGCTGCTTTCTCAAAGTCCATCACAGCAATATATTTTCGCAACCGGTACTCTAACTCTTCCACGTCGGTTGTCCTCCTCGATTGAAAATCCGCTATTGTTCATCAACATTTTCCACTAACAAAGACATGTTCTTAATACTTAGAATGTGTCTTTTTATAATGTATTACAATATTTCTCCTACAGATGCTCAACTATCATTCCTTTTCATCGATAAGATCGTGCTTTCATGAACTCAATGATCGGTAAGATAACTAAAGCAATCGCGAATAAGACGATCAATAACAGATTCGCTGATTTATGTAAAAAGTAATCGAGACAGATACATCCAAAAATCAGGACAATCAGGATTTTATAGCTAATAAGTCCACTCTCCGCCGTAATCTTTTTGCCGAGCTCATCATCAGGTACCGGACGCTCGTCCTCTCCTGACCGTGCCCACGTAAAATACGAGAAGAACATGATCAACAGAATTGCCAATTGAACGATCGAGAAGAATGTGACATTGTTTTCAAAGATCATACTGATGACGGTAAGGCTCGCTATCGTCACGAGTGATACTAAAAATAGAACTGTTTTTTTCTTAGACATCTCATTCCTCCTGTTCTGAAATGAACAGATGATCGACTTGTGTTCGTAAGACTTTGGCGATATTAAATGCTAATTGTAAAGTCGGATCATACTTGTTGTTTTCAATCGCATTGATCGTCTGGCGACTGACCTGACAGCGGTCAGCCAGTTCTTGTTGCGATAATTTTGCTGCTAGACGTCGCTCCTTGATGTGGTTTCTCACGTTCATTCCTCCACGACGTGTCAAATTCTTTTTACATCTCCACTGTAATGAACTTCCATCATTATGTCAAAAACTATTGACATTTCAGATTCAAATTTAATATGAAAAAGCACTTTCTGTTCATCAGAAAGTGCTTTGATCTTTATCTCAAGTAGCTTGAAATTTCTTTTTATCGTTCAGGATTGATCGTCTGACATGGAGAGTAACTAAAATGTTCTTACATATGAACTCGAAAAGTATTTGTTTCTTCTACTACGACTACCGGTAGACTAGGAGCAAGCGGAACGAATTTTTGTAGCTCATGCGAGAGCGAGTCTTGATACGCAGCTGCGGAACTCCAAATCTCGTATGTGAGAATCGTCTCCGATTGTTTATCTGACACATTAATCGTATATAAAATACATTCGGATTGTTCCAAGACAAGTTGTTGTAGCTCATTCAATACTTGAAATAAAGCTTCCTGATCATTTTCTGTGCATTTATAATGTGTCAGAACACCAAACTGATCCATGCCACTTCCTCCTCACTCCATCAAGCTAATTCAATCCCACCAGTGACTCCATAAATTTGTGCTGTGATGTAACTTGCTTCGTCTGAGGCAAGTAGCACATAAGTACTTGCGAGTTCAGCAGGCTGACCACAACGCCCGAGTGGCGTGTCTTTTCCGAAATCCTGCATCTGATCCGGCAGTAATCCTCCTGTGAACTGAAGTGGCGTCCAAATGGGACCAGGTGCAATACCATTGACACGTATGCCGCTCGGTGCTAATTGTTTCGCAAGACCTCGCGTAAAGCCATTTAAAGCAAATTTTGTCGATGCGTAGTCTAGCAATATTTCACTTGGATGATAAGCTTGAACCGATGTAGTCGTTATGATTGTCGATCCAGGCTTCAAAAATGGAACTGCTGCCTTCACCATCCAAAATGCAGAGAATACATTGACTTCGAATGTTCTTTTAAGTTGTTTTGTCTCAAGATTTGAAATATGCTCTACAGGGTTCTGTGTCCCTGCAATTAATGTCAGCGAATCTAATCCGCCTAGGCATTGATGTGCTTCTTGGACGAGTTGAACGCAGTACGCTTCATCGGATAGGTCACCTGGAATTAAATACGCTGTACGCCCTGCTTGTTCTACCAGTGCTTTTACTTCTTCGGCATCTGCTTGCTCTTCAGGTAAGTATGAAAGGACCAGGTCTGCCCCTTCCCGCGCATAAGCAATGGCAACGGCTCGACCGATACCTGAATCTCCGCCTGTAATTAAGATTTTTTTGTTGAGTAATTTATTGTTTCCTTTATAGGATTGTTCTCCGTGATCCAGTTGTCTCGTATGTTCAATCGAAAAGTTCGCCTCAGCCATAAAACATATCTCCTTTATACTTGTTTAAATTATTTTTCCCTGCCACACATAATTCAAACCGATTTTTAGTAGAGTAAAAAAAAGCACTTCCTATACATTCAGGAAGTGCTTTTTATCCTTTTGGCGGGAAAGGATCATGCCCATACGAATCCTTTTCACGAACTTGTCCTTCTTTATTGTGAATCAATAATTCTGTTTTTTGTTTTTTCGCAATCCGTCGCCCTTCTGCGATAGCTTCTTTCTGTGTCTCGAATCGTTTTGTTGCTCGGGTCGCTCCGGCTGCTTTCACTTGATAACCGCCTTTGGGATGCGGGGAGACATGTTGATTTCGTCGCATAGTATAGCTCCTTTCTGCGGTATGTTTCATCTCTAAATACTTGCTTGAGATCCACATGTCCTCTACCTTTAAAATTTTAATAACATTTTATTTTATGAAGTATACTAAAAGAAAGTGTCCGACTTGAAAGGAAGCGTGAATCATGAACCGGCTCATTTGGCATGTTCGTTATTTAAAATTCATTATGATTTGTATCCTGATCGGTTTGTTATGCATAGCTGGTATTGGAATTCCTCTTGTATGGCATGGACTTTCAGAACAATTGCTCTTCGAACGCCCTGGCTACTTCGTATTGATCATGGCCTATATCGTGTTGATTCCAGTCCTGTTCATTTTGATTCAAATGTTGCGGCTATTGCAATACTTTGTGACGGACCCGCTTCCATTGCCTTTAATCACATCTTCCATCCAATCATTGAAGCTGAATTGTTACGTGATTTCAGTAATGACCTTATGCGTCTTCCCTGTCTTTTTTTACATCGGTCAAATCGATGATGCACCTGGCTTGATCCTCGTTGGTATTAGTTTAATCCTTATCCCTTTGACAGTTGGTTCCTTACTTGCTTGCATACAACAACTTCTATTACGAAACCTGCAGTCCGTCAAGTAATTTACGCCCTATCACATTGATGTGTGTCCTGATGTCCCTGTTTCAACAGGATTTTCGATTGACAATGTAAACACGTCATTAATCGAAAGGTTGCCTTTTTTGTGCTGACCGCATGTCTTCGTAATTCATTTTCATATACATGTCTTGCTTTGATTCGATGATCGACTTCACTTTCCATCTCGATCCCTCTTCCCTCAATTTGTATTTTTTTCTATTTAATATGTGCCCTGAATCATTCTTGATAAATCCTTTTTTTAGAAGAAATAGTTTGTCTTCCAGCGGTGGCATAAAAAAAATCGTTAAAAGGTCCTGTTTAATATGTATTTTACCGACCGATAAATGAATTATAGATAGAAAATATGAGTTGAGAGGACTAGTTACACGTGAAGAACACAACCAAGAACCATTCCATCCGAACACGCCTTTTAGTAATGATTAGTTTAATTTTGATTGCCTTTTTTGTTTTTAGTAGTCTGGCCTTATACTTCAATACGAAGCAAACTGCGGTTTCAACGCTTAAAGCGACCGCCGAAAAGGACGCGCTTCGCATCAGCAAGACATTCGACACGGCGGCTTACAGCGAATTTCTACAATCGCCTATCGCGTCTGAGCAATATGAAACGTTACGAAACGAACTCGATACATTACGTAAGCAAAACGGACTCCTGTATGCATACACAGTACGCATCGACCAAAATAAGGTCCGTTTGCTGATTGACGGTCTCCCAAAGAAAGATGCGGCTAAAATTGATGCGCCAGCAAGCGGTGCAAAAGTCGCGGATATGCAAGATGTTTTAAAAGGCGACACACATGCGACGGACATCATTAATGATCCTGTGAATGGACAGTATATGAGCATCTACGTTCCGTTAAAAGATGCGTCCGGTCAAGTCATCGGTATTCTTGGAACCGACATCGCTGCGAAGGAAGTCAATGCGCTTACGACGGATCTATTACAACAAAACGCTCCGATTTTCATCGGGTTAATGCTCCTGCTGTTAACGATCACCCTCGTCTTGCTCTACATCGTGCTCGGTCGAAAATTACGTCCGCTCGAGACGTTACAGAAAGTCGCCGCCTTGATTGCCGACGGACGACTGAATCAGGCGAAACAGACGTTGAGCGATTTGACAATCGCTTCAAAGGACGAAATCTATGCGCTTGCGACCTCGATTCGTGATATGAATGAGATGCTGCGGACGATGATCGTTGATATCAAACAGACAGCCACTCTCGTCTCGACGACGAGTCAATCGATTGATCAAAGTACATCAGAAGTACTCGACGGATCTGAGCAAATCGCTCATACGATGTCGGAAATCGCAACGGGAACTGAAAGTCAGACGCAAGTCACGCTTTCATTGAATGACGAGATGAATCAGTTCGCAGCATTAATCGAGACGACGAATCAGTCTGGTGTCGAAATTCAAGGAACGACGGATCAGATGGCAATACTGACACGAGTCGGACGGGATCAAATGTCTGCTTCTGTCGAACAGATGCGCCACATTCATCAACATGTCACCCAGTCTGCTGAACAGATTGATCTACTGAAACAGCAATCATCGGATATCCAAACGCTCGTCGGCATTATCCGCGGTATTTCCGAGCAGACGAATCTACTTGCCCTCAATGCCGCGATCGAAGCAGCACGGGCTGGCGAACAAGGCAAAGGCTTCGCCGTCGTTGCGACCGAGGTCAAGAATCTCTCAAGTCACGTCGCAAGTAGTGTCAGTGAAATCGCAACAATCGTCACCTCGATTGAAGACAGTGCGCAACAGATGCAACACAGTTTCAAGACGACGGTTGAAGCAACAGCAGCCGGTAAGCAGATCGTCCTTGATACGGATACAACGTTCGAACGGTTGACGGATCAAGTCACGCACGTCTCGTCAGCAACACAGCAGATGACGCAACAGATGGAAGACGTCTTGCAGGCAGAACGATTCATTCGCAATGCCTTGACGGAAATTGCAGCTGTCTCGGAAGAGCATACGGCAAGTAACGAGGAAGTCGCCGCTGCGTCTGAACAGATGATTGCGACGATCACGACGTTGCATACGCTCGTAGGTGATTTAAACGCACGAACGGAACACTTAGAACAAGAAGCCCGTCGCTTCGAGATCTGATATCACATTTGTCATGTTTTGGTTCTCACTTTATACTGGTATGAATATACATATGAAGGAGTCGAACCACATGTCCCAATATGATGTCATCATCGTCGGTGCCGGATCCATGGGAATGGCTGCCAGTTACTATCTTTCACGAACCAATCAAAAAATCTTACTACTAGACGCCCACAATCCGCCGCATGATCAAGCAAGTCATCACGGGGAGACACGGATCATCCGCCATGCCTATGGTGAAGGGGAAGCTTACGTACCGCTCGCGTTAACTGCGCAACGCTTATGGTACGAGTTAGAACAGGTCAGTGGTCGGAGCTTGTTCCTGAACACCGGAGTCTTGAATGCCGGTCAACGCTCGTCCCGTTCGATGCAGACGATCATCAAGAGTGCAGCGCAATACGATTTACCGCTCGAGGTCCTGACGGCTGAGGAAGTTAGAATCCGCTGGTCCGGCTTAACGATGCCCGACGATTATATCGGTTGTTTTGAACCGACGTCCGGTGTATTGAAATGCGAGGATTGTATTGAAGCATACCGTGACCTTGCTGTCGCGAACGGTGTCGACATCCGGACGAATGCAACAGTGACGACGCTTACTGCTCATGCCACTGGTGTTGACGTGACGGTTGGATCAGACATCTATTCAGCTGACGCGTTGATCGTCGCAGCCGGGGCTTGGTCTGGTCCGTTGCTCGAACAGACCGGCCTCTCCTTACCGCTTCGCCCGGTCCGAAAGACGTTTGCCTGGTTTGAAGCAGCGGAAGAAGTATTTAACGATGCGGCGTTCCCTGCTTTTGCCTTTGATACACCCGCCGGTTATTATTACGGTTTTCCAAGCATCGCTCAAGCCGGTCTGAAAATCGGACGGCACGATGGTGGCATCTCGGTTGATCCGAATCATCCACGCCGTCCATTTGGTCAAGAAGCCGGTGATCTGGCAGATTTACGACAGTTCACGAACACATTCATACCCTCGATCGATACCTTATCTCATGGTAAAGCATGTCTTTATACGATGACACCAGATGAGGACTTCATCATCGATCTGCACCCGGACTATCCGCACATCGCGATCGCCGCCGGCTTTTCCGGTCACGGATTCAAGTTCAGCAGCTTGGTCGGAAAAGTACTCAGTGAATTGATCATGGAACGATCGACGAATGAACCGATCGCACCGTTCGCCATTGAACGATTTGCGAAACAAGGCATATGAAATGACAAAGACCGGCAACGAAAATTCGTTGTCGGTCTTCTCTTTCAACGGTATGATTTCACACCGATTCCTTCGATTCTTGCTGATTTTTTGCAGCTAGTTTTTCATGCTGCTTTTTTTCATCTTCACTCCACCAGCCGTGGATAAATAATACGAGTCCAACGAGCAATGCACTTATCGGGAAAAACGATAAATTGTATTCTCCAAGGTTTTCTCCTAGAAATTCGGGTGATAATTCAATATACGCTTGGAATAATTGAACGATAAAGAATAAGAAAAAACTAGTAACGAGTGCATATGTACCATAGCGATAACTTATATTTTTCATATGATGACTCCTTTCTTTACAATATTCTAGTATAAATCATTCAAGAGAGGCATCACATTTCCTCTTTTTTCATTATCATTTTTAAGAATGTTTCCAAAAACATGCTAAGATAGTTTTAGGAAACGATTAAATGAAGGAGGGGAACACTACGTGAACTTTAATCTCTTCAAAAACCATGTCCGTTTTAAGATTGCGCTCGAATTGATTGATCTCGAAGATGGTTTATCAATCATGCAACTGAATCAACGCTTAACGGATGTACCGCAGTCGACCTTATACCGGCAAGTTAATGCGATGATGGACGATCAGTTGTTGAAAGTCGTCGCCGTCCATCGTGTCGGAAAAGTCGAGGAGAAAATTTATGCCTTGAACACAAGCGGTTATCAAATTAGCGAAGCAGACTGGAACAGTGCGACGTACGACGAAAAAGTGAATTTCGTCTCGTTCTACTTCATGTATGTCTTACAGCAGTACCAAACATACTTCGAACAGACCGTTCAAACGGAAGGTCAGGACCACTCGACGTTCTCAATTGCTAAACTGCAGCTGACGGATGAAACCTTCAATGATTTCCAACAGGACATGCGGACATTGCTCGAAAAATATCATCATCTGGAGACGGAAGACCGGGCAAGAGAACGGACTGTCTCACTCGTCATCTTACCGTAACTATTCTCTGTTTAAGGAGGCTGTTTTTATCAAAATGAAACGAGATCATATTGCGAGGGAGAGAACATGGACCCTATGAAACACATCAAAGAAGATCTTGATGCAATTGTAATGGACACGTTGAACATAAAAGCAGAGCAGATTCTTAAGATTGGTGAAGGAGCTTGGCACACTGTGTATCAATTAAAGAGAGTAGATGATCAAGACCTTGTAATTCGAATGAAAAAAAATGATGCTTATGGCGAATTACAACAGATTGATGAACAAGAGTTGACTACAGAGTATGAGTCAACGAAAGCTTACTATTTACACGCCAATACAAGTGACCAACATGTCTGTCCTGACTTTTATGAATATTTTATTGAAGATGACACAGTATTCACAGTAGAAACTTTCATGGGTCGTGGAACAGACTTATTGTTACTCAATCAGAATAAAGCCCATTCTTACGGTACGAAATTAGGACAAATTTATCACAATATACATAACCATAAAATATCCATTAAAGGTTTCGGAGAACTGCGCTGGCAGGCAGAAACTTTACAAGGTAGCGATTTAAGAAACAGTGATACATTATGGCAGGAAGAAAATAACCATGTCTTAACCGCTTTAAGTACACTCATTCATTCTAGCCTTCGCTTTGATAAAGAAAAAGTCGATAAACATATTCATGCTTTAATTAAAAATAGACGAACTCAAATTCAAAATATCTCTCTCGTGAATCAAGATGTAACCCCAGAAAATTTAATCTTAAACAATGAGCAGATCGCAATCATTGATCCGTTTCCAAGATTGGATTTTGATTTGAAATATACGGCTTACTTTGTTTTTTGTTACAAATTTCTGTTACCAGCCTTTTCGAATGCTCCAAGATACATAAATCAAGCGTATCAAGAAAAAAGTAATGTGTTAAAAGAAATCGCTGATGGATTTATAAGTGGATACTTCTTTAACGTGGTTGGAGACGAACGCACCACTCAAATTCGACGATTACTGGATGAATATACATTATGGATATTGCAAGAAGCGTATGAGCACTATGAAACCTTACAGCAACCTCACCTCAATCATAAAACAACGCAACAGATGGGGAATCGGGAAATGATAACTGCTCGCTTGCATCTATGCCTCGAAGAATTAGAAAAATGGTGTACGTAATAAGAGTAGATGCTGACTCAAACTGTAGTCTCTACAAAGATAAAAAGAATGATGCTTTACACGCAACTCCTACAGGAAAAGCGCATTATTGCGCTGTCAGAGACAAACAAGACCCGCTTTCCTGCTTGGATGAAGCAGGAAAACTGGCTTGTGTCTCGCCTGAGGAAAGGGCGTGAGAAAGCGAATCATTCTTTTTTTTGAGTCAGCCTCTTTATGTATCATGCTAGGTTTTGTTAAACGGAAACGAGAGATGATGTATCGAGTTCTTCACTTTCGATTACAATCGCCGTTAAACCCGTATCTGTCTTCGTTTCGTGCCATTCTCCTTGACTCCAAAACACGGCTTCCCCACTCTGAACGTTTATGTAGTCATCCGTTTCCCCTCTTACCCAACCTTCACCCTCTACAATTAATAGAAGTTGCGGTACGACAGCCTGGTGATAACCGACTACGCCATCCTTTTCTAAATGAATACATCCGATGTGCGTCACTTTTTCCGTCTGCATGATCCGTGACATCACAAAATTCGAATCGAATTTCGAATTTTTTTTACCAACTTCTTTTTTGAATTGATAAATCTGCATATGACCTCCTATAAATTATAATTCGTCTTTCATTCAAACTAATCAATCTATGTGTCATTTGGAAAATTTTGATAAGAGAAGTTTATCATAGCTGTAATGGATTGAAAACAAACGGTAATTCGCATCGGTCATTGACTTTTCTATTTTCATTATTGATAATGGAAATAGAAAAGGAGGGTGTTTCATGAATACAGATTTCTCTGCCTTATCACAAATCGACTGGGAACGCTTTTTGCCCCTATTATTGATTTACATCTCCATCAACCTGATTCTACTCAGCTGCGCCTGTATCGATTGGTTTAGACGCAAGGACCGAATCGCGACACCGGCGGTATGGTTAATGGTCATTCTCCTCGTCCAGCCGATTGGCTCGATTCTCTACTTCGTCATCGGAAGGAGGACGACGGCATGATTCAGATTTCCAATCTCCAGCTTTCACTTCAACGACGTCTCATTCTAGACGATATTTCCTTTACGATTCACGAACATGAATGTCTCGGACTGATTGGTCCAAATGGTGCCGGAAAGACGACACTCCTGAAATGTCTAAGCGGTATGATCGAGAGTGATCGTGGTTCCATCACGATGTCTTCCCGCCCCATCCGGCAACAGCAACAAACAATCGGCTATTTATCACAACAAACCGACTTTAAACCTTGGATGACGTGCGAACAGTCCCTGCGTTTCTTCGGTCGCTTGTCGGGGCTTGATCGCGCAACGTTAAATAAGCGGATTCCGGACGTTCTACATGAAGTTGGACTCTACGCTCAACAAGCAGAAGTCATCGAATGCTTGTCCGGCGGGATGCGCCAACGTCTCGGGATCGCCCAAGCGATCTTACATGAACCGACATTTCTGATTCTCGATGAACCAGCTTCCGCCCTTGATCCAAGTGGTCGGCATGATATCAATCAGTTGATCCTCCGTTTAAAGAAACGGATGACGATCATCGTCTCGACACACCTCTTAGAAGATGCGAAAACATGTTGCGACCGCTTCCTCGTCATCAAACATGGAAAATTGCTTGGTCCGCTCGACAATCAACGCAACGTGGATCAATACCGGATTCAAGTCGAAACGCTTACACCTGTCCTACCGTTTTCTGCGACGCTATTTCCACGAGTCGAGATTAATCGAATCAACCCATGCTGCTATCAGTTCTCCGCACAGCAGCCACTTGACCTTTCAGAGTTAGCGACCACCTTGATTCAACTAGGATGGTCGATTGCTTCGATTGCCTATCAACCGATTAGACTTGAGGAACGGTTCCTCGATATGGTGGCGGACGTATGAGAACGTTTTATACACTGACGCTGACCGAGTGGTTGGAAGCGTGGAAAGAATGGAAAATCGTCTGGTTACCGCTGTTCTTCATTGCTCTCGGCGTGACGCAACCATTGCTGTTGATGTATATGGATGTCTTACTCGCACACGTCGGAAACGCGGATGGCATCATTGTTGACCCAAATCGTCCTGCTCCGCAATCACTTGACGTCTTCAGCGCAACGATTCATGGACAGTTCAATCAGCTTGGCTTGATCGTTCTGATCATGAGCTTCATGGGACTGTTAGCGTCAGATCGCCAAACCGGCATGCAGGATTTCATTTTAACGCGTCCCGTTTCTCGGAATGTCTATCTGCTATCGAAATGGTTCAGTCACGGTATGATCAGTTTATTCGGAATTCTAATCGGAGCACTCACGTCCTATTGTCTGACCGTCTATTGGTTCGGATTCCTTTCGCCGATGCTTGCGCTACGCATCACCCTCGATTTTAGTCTTTGGACGTTGTTCGTCGTTAGTCTGACATTACTGATCAGCACCTTCTTGCAACGCGCTGTACCAATTGGCATCCTATCGCTCGTCGTCTCCTTGCTTCTTGTTGTACTTCCTTCTCTAAAGCCAGACGTTCTATTTTTCATGCCTGGTGCGCTTCTGTCAGTTCCATCGAACACATCGTTTTTTTCTTCGTCCCATCTGTTCGGTGTCATTTCTTGTCTCGTTTGGATTGTCCTCACACTCGGCTGGTCGACACTTCGGTTCCGAAAAACGGCTTACTGATCCGACTCTACAACAAAAAAGGATAACGGAGGCGTTCAGCAGTCCGTTATCCTTTGTTTGGTTGTGTCTTTCGAATCGTTCGTTGTCTTGGGTGCATGGCAAGCTTCGCTTGACGCATCCGTTCAACGGCAGGATCCGTCGCAGCATCGAACGCCGCTAGACTCGGGTAATGACCGACAAGGCGTCCCTGCTCCAAAATTGCAAAGCTGTCACAGAGTTGCTCGGCAGCTTTAATGTCATGGGTGATGAAGACATATGTTAGACCGTGTAGCCGCTTCAAGTCAGCTAACAATGCAAGAATCAATCGTTTGTTGACCATGTCGAGGCTACTGACTGCTTCGTCTAACACGATCAGACGTGGTTCAGCAGCAATCGCTCGCGCAATCGCGATCCGCTGCAGTTGCCCGCCACTGAACTGCGCCGGATATTTCGTCAAATCCGTTGCCTTGAGTCCGACTTGTTCAATAAGCGTGACGAGACGTTGTTGCCGCGCATCTCCCTTTAAACGAATGAAGTTATCAAGCGGTTCCGCAATGATATCAGCCGCTGTCAGTTTCGGATTGACGGCAGCAAACGAGTCCTGAAAGACGACTTGGACGTCACCTTGAAACGGACGTTTTGTCGCGTGGCGATCGACACCGTTAAACCAGATCGTTCCGCTCGAGGGACGTTCGAGTCCGAGCAATAGTCGTCCGAGCGTACTTTTCCCGGCACCGCTCGATCCGAGCAACCCAAGACAGCGTCCGGCTTCAAGCGTCAATGAGACTTCGTGTAAGACAATCTGTGCTGGTTGAAACCGGCGCTTGTAGACATGCGAGACTTGATCAATTTGCAGTAGACTCATCCGAACGCCTCCCTTCCGATATGCTGTGCGAGAAGTGACTGCGTATACGGATGCTGCGGTCGATCAAACAATTCAAAGACATCCGCCTGTTCGACGATCCGTCCTTGTTGCATGACGAGGACTTCGTCTGCAAGTTCAGCGATCACACCGAGATCGTGCGAGATGAGTAACATCGCCGTTCCGTAGGTCGCCCGCATCCGTTCAAGTAACCCAAGAACCGTCTTTTGATTGAAGACGTCGAGCGCGGTCGTTGGTTCGTCGGCAATCAGGACGCTCGGGCGAAGGGCGACGGCTAAAGCGATCATGATCCGTTGCAACATCCCGCCACTCAGCTCGAACGGATAAGCTTTGAGCAACCGGGCGGCATCTGTTAGATTAACTTCTTCAAGTGCCGTCATCGCTTGCTGTTTCGCTTCACGCTTTGAACAACGTGAATGGGTCTGAATGGTCTCGATCATCTGGTGCCCGATCGAGTAGACCGGTGTGAAGGCACTCATCGGATTTTGCATGATGAACGCAATCTCACCACCCCGAATCGACCGAACAGCGCGTTCCGATAAGGAAAAGATTGATTTTCCGTTCAGTCGGATATCACCGGTCACGTCTGTTGTTTGCGGATTAAGCAGACGCATCAACGCAAGACTCGTCACTGTCTTCCCGCAACCACTTTCTCCGACGAGACCGAGGATTTGGCCTGGTTGAATCGAGAACGTTACTTTTTCAATCAATGTCATCTGTTGTTTCGTACGGACGGTCAGACCGTCGACAGCTAAGATCGGTTCGATACGGGCACCTCCTCTCATTTCATCGTTTTCGAAACACCGAATCGTTCTGCTAACTGTTCTCCTACTAGATTAAAGCTAATGATGACGAACATGATCGCGAGTCCTGGATAAATCATCAACTCCGGATTCGTCCGGATGTATGATTTTCCTTCATGAATCATCGCGCCCCACTCGGCTGTCGGTGACTGGACACCAAGCCCAAGGAACGACATCGCCGAGATATCCATGATCGCCCAGCCCATCTCAAGCGTCCCGATGACGAGTAGCGGCGGTAAGATGTTCGGCAGGATGTGCGTCCGGATGATCTTCCATGAAGATGAACCGTTGACGCGAGCAGCCGCGATGAACGCTTCCGTCTTCAACGTCATGACCATTCCGCGGAACATCCGCGCGTAATAAACCCACTGGACGAGCATCAAGGCGATGATGACCTGCTTGAGACCCGGACCAAAGATACCGACGAGACCGAGGACGAGTATCAGACTCGGAAACGCCATTACGCCGTCGCACAGACGCATTAAGAGTTGATCGACCCAACCGCCACGATAGCCGGCAAGTGTTCCGACGAACAGTCCGATCGCAAGTGAGGCGACGAAAATCAACACGGCACAGCCGAGTGAAATCCGCGCACCATAGATCAAGCGCGATAAGAGACAGCGTCCGAGCTGGTCGGTTCCGAGTGGATAGGCTGACGAAGGTCCATGAAGCTTTTGCGTCAAGTCGACGAGATTCGGATCATGTGGCGCAATCCACGGTGCAAACAACGCAACGCCTGCCATGCCAATCAAGACGAGGGCACAAAGATAAAGTAGCGGCGTATACCGCGACCGGATCATCGTTGCTGGAAGTGGAGTATTCATACTGCTCCTCCTTTTTTCGCTAGTCGTGGATCGAGTACGGCTTGAATGATATCGACGAGCAAACTGCTGCCGATGAAGACGAGTGCCGCGAGAAAGACGTAGCCTTGGATGACCGGCATGTCTCGATCAAAGATCGCTTCGATGAAGTAGCGACCGAAGCCGGGCCACGAGAAAACGGTCTCGACGATGATCGTTCCCGTCAGCAACTTCCCGAGGTTCATCCCAAGACCGGTGATCATCGGCGGAATCGCCATCCGAAGGACGTGTTTGCCAAGAATCCGTCCTTCCTTTAATCCACGTGTCCGGGCAAACAAGACATATGGTTCATTCAATGCTTCAATCACACTTCCGCGCAGCAATCGTGTATAAAGGGCAATCAACGGAAAGGCGAGTGTCAATGCCGGTAAAATCAAGTGCATCACACTTCCTGTCCCGCCGACTGGAAACCAATCAAGCTTTACGGCAAAGAAGAAGATGAACAGATACCCGAGCCAAAACGACGGAATCGAAGCCCCGATGAAGGCGATTCCCCGACTCAGATGGTCAAAGAAGCCATTTTTCTTAATGCCGGCAAGGAACCCGAGTGGAATACTGATGACAAGCGCCAGCAACAGACTCGTCAAAGCCAGTTCGACTGTCGGTGGTAAACGGAGCAAGACATCTTCAAGGACCGGTTTACCCGATAGATACGATGTTCCGAAATCAAGCTGCGCCAAGCGGATGACGGCATCGATATATTGTTTGTAGAACGGTTGATCGAGCCCAAATTCTGCTCGTTTTGCCGCGAGCAGTTCATCCGTCGGTTGGATATGGGCAGCAGATAGATAGGCCTGTGCCGGATCAACTGGCGATAAATGAATCAACCCGGTCAGAATCAAGACAGCAAGTAACAAGATCGGGATGACGGATAATATACGTTTGACGAGGAAGACCCCCATGTCATCCCTCCTTTACTTAATGCCGATCCGGGCAAATGGACTCTCATCCCGGTTCGCCGGGAACTGGAAGTTCGTCACGTCCGACTGATAGATCGCCATCTTCTTCAAGTACGAAATCGGAATCAATGCCCCTTGATCTTGGAGTGATGGCAGAATGTCGGCGTACATCTTCTGACGTTTCGTCTCGTCCGTCGTCTTCAAGACATCTTTGATTTCTTGCAACAGTTGTTCTTTATTCGGATAAGCTGAAATCGCTTCCTTGAAGCCGAAGCCATCCGTATCAATCAGGTTCACGAACGTATGCGGATCATACGGTGCACCGAAGTTACTGTAGAAGTTGATATCAAACCGGTTATCCTTGAAGCGCTGGACTTGATCCGGTAGTTCGACAGCTTCTGTCTTCAGCTCGACACCGATTTTTGACCATTCCGACTGAAGTGTCTCGGCCATCGCCTTTTGGACCTGTTCTGCTGCGTCATACATCATCCCGATTTGCAATGGTTGACCGTCTTTGACGCGAACCTTCTCACCTTTCGGAAGTTTCCAACCTGCTTCGTCAAGAAGACGATTCGCTTCCTTGACGTCATAATCCCGTTGCTTCACTTTCAAGTTCGATGTGTACGGCATGTTCGGTGGCAAAAGGTAATCAGCCGGTGCTTCTAATCCCGACGTGATCCCTTCAACGAGGGCGGCTTTATCGAACCCGTGCTGTAACGCCTGGCGGACGCGTTCGTCAGACAGACGTTTATTTTTCGTGTTCAAGACGAGGAGACGCGTCGCGACTGGTTCAGACATCTGCGTTTTGTACGACTTATCCGTCTTCAACTGGTTGAAGGCATCGATGCTGATCGCCCCTTCCCCGTAAATCAGATCAACCTGTCCTTTTTCGAGTGCTAAGACACGTGTCTCCGCATCCGGGATGATGTCGACCTTGATGTGATCGACGTTCGGCTTCGGTCCCCAGTAGTTCTTGTTGACCTTAAACGTCGCGTACTGATCCGGTTTGTACTCGTCGAGCATCCATGGACCTGTCCCGACTTCCTTTTTGACACCTTTCGATGTATCGCCGTTCTCCGGGAATCCAGCCTCTCCGAGGAAACGTACCGGACGGACGACCGCGAGTTCCTGAATCGTCGGGTAATAGGCTTCGGATAATGTCAGACGGAATGTCTTCGCATCAACCGCTTCCGTCTTCTCGATTTTCGTGATGAACCCAAGCCAGCTATGTAAGGCTTTTTGTTTAAGGATCGCATCAAAATTCTTTTTGACGATGGCTGCGTCGAACGTCGAACCGTCTGAGAACTTGACGCCGTCACGGAGCGTGAACGTATACGTTTTTCCGTCTTCAGAAATCTTCCAAGATGAGGCTAAGTATGGCTCAAGCTTTCCACCTTCGCCGTAGTGGACGAGTGGCTCATAGATCATCGACTGTGCAAACAGTTGTGATGGGTTATAGACGTGTGGGTTCATCGTTCCAACGTCGCGTGGCCACGCGAGCGTCAATGTATCTTTATCTTTTCGCTCTCCTGTCGACTCGCCCGGGTTCGAGCAGCCGATCAATAATGATGTCAAAGACAGGATCGAGACGGTAGAAATCAGTAATTTTTTACGGTTAACGTTCATGGTAAGCAGATCCCCCAACTTGTATTGATAATCATTTTCAATTGTAAGAGGGAAAGATAAGGATTGTCAATGGATAATCAAGATGTTGACTGGACTTTGAGGCGCTTTTTGACAGGATTACCACACTTAACTGAGCCACGTTCTGAGCACGTCTCTTTTTTGTAAATAATTGTAATCAAATACGTTAAACGGTATCCTAATCTGTAGGATATGTCTCTTGTGCAACAAGACGATTCGTATTGAAAGGATGATGTTATGTCACGACTGGTTTCCTCCGTCTCGCTTGTGTTTCTCGCTCTCCTCTTAGTTCTTCCTTTGCTAATGATCGATGGGCTGATTTTATCCGTCGGAGATGTTTCCTATGACTCGTTCGTTGGTTGCCTTGTGTTTCTCTTATGTTTCTATCTCGCGAGTCTACTTGTTAGCGTCATCTTCGACGGAACGATGCGTGCGTTCGGTGGACTTTTTAAACGCCCTATCTCGAACGTACTCTTTGCCGTAGTGAATTTTTGGGTAAGTTTAAGTGTCTTGCTTTGGATGGATCTCTACATTGAGTTCATCACGATTTCTCTCGCGACGAAAATCGTACTTGTGTCCGTACATACGGTATTGTTTTACCTGATTCATCAATCAGGAGATTTGACTGTTAAATCTTCCGAAGTCACCGAATCACATGATCCAGTCGTAAAGGAAGCCCTCCGCTTGTTAGAGAATGAGGATGCTGTGAAGTGTGTCGAGACGTTGTGTCTCAGGTTTCCTGACCGTCCGAAAAAAGACATCATTCGGATCGTCCATCGCCTACATAGCAATTAAAAAGACCTGATCGTTTCTGTGAAGACTCAGAAGCGTCAGGTCTTTTAATATTTCGTCATTTCTTCGCCATCTCATAAAACTGATACGTATTCTTTCCTGACGACTTAGCGGCATATAGCGCGACATCTGCCTGCTGTAGCAAGACTTTTAACTCTGGACGAAATTCGGTGTCATATATCACAATCCCGATACTTGTTGACACTCGGTAGTCTGTTTCCCACTCACTTAACGAAGTGACGATCCGCTTCGCGAGTCGCTCCCACCCTTCCCTTGAATCAGCATGACCGAAATGGAGGATGAACTCATCGCCTCCTAGGCGCACGGCCATCGCATCGTCTTGTTCGCGCACGAACTGTCGCAGACGTTGCGCGACCTCTTGCAAAACAATGTCCCCCGTCTCGTGTCCAAAGACGTCGTTGACTTGCTTAAAGCCATCGAGATCAAGGAAGAACACCGCTCCTGTCTGTCCGGGATAATCCTCGAACTGCTTCGTTAAGTAGCGCCGATTATACAGTCCTGTCAACGCATCCTTCCAAGCATGACGCTCAAGCTCCAGATAGTACAAGAAGAGTCGGACGATCCGTTGCAATAGCTGAACATTCTTCTGTTCATACAAGCTGACCCGATTATTGATCGCACACAATGTGCCGAACGTCTCTCCGCTCGTCAAGACGATCGGAATCCCTAAGTAGGACCGGACGTGAGCCTCCTCCAAGCCTTTTCGCCAGTCGCCGAGTTGTTCCGCGTTCGGAATATCTTCGAGGACGACCGGCTGTTTCGTCTCGAAATCAACCAGTTTACATAATGATTGGTTCAATTCAATCTGCATGCCTTCTACCATCGGAATATCTGCTTTATCGTTTGCAATCTTTAACATCCGTTGTTGTCCTGCTTCGATTGCTGATAAGTACAACATCTGATCCGGTAAAATTTCTTTTGCGAAATCGAGTACATCGTCTGCGAGCTCATCAAAATTTTGATACATCTTCAATTCTTCAAATGGTTGATTCATACAGCACCTCATTCCAAAGTCGTCTTCTGCGGTGTCTCTGATTTGAAAATTTGATACATATATTACCACTTTCTCTTTTTGAAGTCGTCTAAACCTCTGTTGCTCAAAAGCGTCCGATGGTCCTATTTCTATATCCAAATGAGAAGGATTATCATTTTTTTATTTTTGTATAGTTTATAGAAGTAAAAAACCATTCCAGGTAATTCCTTGGAAAATGGCGTTGCGTCTTCCGAATTCGTTTGCTATGATTCTCAGTGAACATGACAATGATAATCATTATCACTTATTGAGAACAGATTAATCACGTAGACATACATAATCCATCTGCTGCTCAATCCGTGATTTATGTGTTATCAAATCAAATATGAGGAGCTGAGTCATCATGGGGAAATGGAAAACACCACTCGTCGTGAGTTCGCTTGCTGTTTTACTCGCAGCATGCGGGAACGCAGGAGAAGCAGACACGAAGAAGGACGCCGAGGCACCAAAGACGATCAAAATCAAAGACGCACATGGAACGGTCAACGTTCCGGTTGATCCGAAGAAAGTCGTCGCACTCGATAACCGGACATTTGAGACGCTTGCCGCATGGGACGTCGAACTTGTTGCAGCACCAGTCGGACTGCTCCCGGCTGAGTCACCTTATGCAAAAGATAAGGATATCGTCGATGTCGGCATGCACTTCGAACCGAACCTCGAAGCGATCGCTGGTGTCAATCCGGACGTCGTCATCGTCGGGCAGCGTTTCGCTGATCATTATGAAGACATCAAAAAACTCGTTCCAAACGCCGCTGTCATCGATCTTGACATCGCATTACCGGAAAACTCTGGTACGCCAGGTGAGTTACTCGTCAAAGGACTTGAAGATACGACTGAGACACTCGGACAGATCTTCGATAAAAAACAAGAAGCGGATCAGCTCGTGACGACGCTCGAGCAATCGATCAAAGACGTCAAAAAATCGTATAACGGACAGGACAGCGTCATGTCGGTCATCGTCTCGGGTGGCGATATTGGATTCTCAGCGCCGATGAGTGGACGCGTCTTCGGACCGATGTATGATTTGTTCGACTGGAAACCAGCGCTCGAAGTTAAACAAAAATCAGGGAACGATCAAGGTGATGAAGTCTCGGTCGAAGCGATCGCTCAAAGTAACCCGGACTGGCTACTCGTCCTTGACCGTGACGCGCCACTCGGAAACGCAGAAGGTGCCGTACCGGCGCAAGATGTCATCGACCGTGCGCCTGCTCTGCAAAAAACGAAAGCAATCAAAGACGACAACATCGTCTATGCACCAAAAGATACGTACTTAAATGAATCGATCCAGACGTACTCGGAATTCTTCACTGACATCGCGAAAGCGCTCAAGAAGTAATGGCACATGCACAGCAACAAATGAATGGAAGAGTTGAGCCACCCGCTCGACCTTCCTTTTCTGTCGTTTGGACGAAGCCGTTCGTCTTGACCTTATGTCTCGTCTTAGCGCTCGCTACGGCGTCCCTCTTCACGGGCGTCTACGAACTACGGAGTGCCGCGAACGATTTCGATATGTTCTGGATCACGCGCGTTCCGCGGACGCTCGCCTTGATGCTGACCGGTGCTGCGATGGCGATGGCAGGACTTGTCATGCAACTGATCACGCAAAACCGGCTCGTTGAACCAACGACGACAGGAACGATCGAATGGGCAGGACTCGGACTGTTAGCCGTCTACTTACTCATTCCGGCACCGTCGCTAATGATGCGGATGACCGGTGCTATTCTTTTTGCATTCATCGGGACGATGGTCTTCTTCTGGTTTCTCCGTTCGGTCCGACTGCGGTCATCATTAATCGTCCCAATCATTGGTCTGATGCTCGGAGCCGTCATCTCTGCGATTTCGACGTTCCTCGGCTTGTTCTTCCGTGCCAGTCAGGCAATCGAAGGCTGGTTCGTCGGTTCGTTCGCGTCCGTTCAGATCGGTCGCTACGAGTATCTCTGGATCATCATCGGAGTCACGGTCTGTATCTTCTTCCTTGCGAGTCGCTTGACGCTCGTTGGGCTTGGCGAAGACATCGCGACGAGTCTCGGTGTCAACTACAACCGGCTGATGCTGATTGCGACCGGACTAATTGCCCTATCCGTCGGTGTCGTCGCGACTGTCATTGGCAATTTGCCCTTCCTCGGCTTGATCGTTCCGAACATCGTCTCGATGTTTCGCGGTGACGATCTTCGTAGTAATTTGCCATGGGTCTGTCTGATTGGCATGGCAACGATTCTAATTAGTGATCTGATTTCACGCACGATCATCCGCCCGTTTGAACTGCCGGTCTCCTTGATTCTCGGAACGGTCGGAGCAGCAGTCTTCATCATCATTCTGTTACGTCGGCGGAAGACTGGAGGTGTCAGATGAGTACCGCGATTAGACAACAAGAACATACAAGAAATCAACCGAGCGTTACACGTGAAACCAATCGCCGGGCGTCTGCCTTTCAGTCGAAACGACTCGAGCGCCGCTACTGGATTCTCCTCATCCTGTTCCTTAGCGGCGGAGTGTTCAGTACGATTGGTCTCTTGCTCTACAATAATCCGGTTCCGGTTGATTCTCCGTCCTTTTGGCCGGTCGTCGAACGCCGGATCACGGCAGTCATTACGATGGCGATTGCAGCAATTTGCCAAAGTCTCGCGACCGTCGCCTTTCATTCGATCACGAGCAACCGGATCATCACACCGTCCCTGCTTGGTTTTGATGCCCTTTACTCAACGATCCAGACATCGATGATCTTTTTCTTCGGTGCGGGAGCACTCGTTGGCTTTACCGGCACGAGCGCCTTTTTGACACAGGTCGCGATCATGCTCGCGATGAGCCTCTTGTTATACGGATGGTTATTGTCTGGTAAGTACGCGAACTTGCAATTGATGTTACTCGTCGGAATCATTCTCGGTACTGGTCTCAACTCGCTGTCGTCATTCATGCGAAAGATGCTCGCGCCGTCCGAGTTCGATATCTTACAAGCGCGCCTGTTCGGTTCGGTCACGAATGCCGACGCAGCTTACTTCCCGATCGTCATTCCGGTCGTCCTCGTCGTTGGTCTGTTGCTCTACTTTTCGTCCGGACGACTCAACGTCGTCGCACTCGGAAAAGAGGTCGCGACATCGTTCGGTGTCAATCATCGCGGCAGTGTCATCTACTTCTTGATTTTGATTTCACTCCTGATGTCGATGTCGACGGCTCTGATCGGACCATTGACGTTCTTTGGTTTCTTAGTGGCGACGCTCAGTTATCAAGTTGCTGCGACATACGATCATAAATATGTTTTCCCGATGGCATTCGCAATCGGCTTCTTCGTTTTAACGACTGCCTATTTCTTCATGTATCACATTTTCAACACGCCAAGCGTCGTCTCCGTCATCATCGAACTGTTCGGCGGGCTGATTTTCCTTATCGTGTTGCTTAGAAAGAGGTCCCTATGATATCACTCGAACAAGTTAAAAAATCGTATACAGACGATGTCAGAATCGGTCCAATCGACTTAACGATTCCAAAAGGCGGTTTCACGGCTTTGATTGGTCCAAACGGCGCTGGCAAGTCGACAACGTTGATGATGATCGGCCGTTTGCTTGATCTCGATGCCGGACAGATCGAAGTCGCCGGGATGGACGTGACAAGTAGCAAATCGAAAGACTTAGCAAAGATCATCACCATCCTGCGGCAGGAAAATCATTTCGTGACCCGGCTGACGGTCCGGCAGCTCGTCGGCTTCGGACGTTTTCCCTACTCACAAGGTCGCCTGACAGCGGACGACGAAACGATCATCTCGAAATACATCGATTTTCTCGAGCTGACGTCGCTTGAGAACCGCTACCTCGACGAATTATCGGGCGGACAGCGACAACGAGCTTATGTCGCGATGGTACTCTGCCAGGAAACGGAATACATTCTACTCGACGAACCCCTCAATAATCTCGATATCGCCCGTTCGGTCCAGATGATGGGGTACCTGCGACACGTCGCCGATACGTTTGGACGGACGATCATCACCGTCTTGCACGATATCAATTTTGCTGCGAAATACGCTGATCACATCTGTGCGATGAAGGACGGACAAATTGCTGCCTTCGGAACGGTCGCCGAAGTCATGGATGAAGCGCTATTATCCGAGATTTTCGAGACACGACTTGAGATCATCGAAGGTCCGTATGGTCCAATTGCTGTGTATTGATACTTTATATAGAAGAGAGGAATGAACGATGCAGATCGATTGGCTACCACTAGAACAAGTAACGCAAGAAGGCGAACACACCTACACGTTTCATTTGAAACGCCCGGATGATTTCGTTTGGGAGGAAGGCGCACACACGCATATGGCACTAGAAGGGTTTAATGCAGGCGAAAAGCCGAACCGCAGTCTGATCCGGCATATGTCGATCTCGACGCTCCCTCGTGAAGGAACGATCGGGATCACGACACGGATCAAACCGGAATGTTCCGTCTTTAAGCAGACACTTCAGCAACTAAAAATGGGTGAGAAGATTGCTTTGTTTAAGACGCATTCGAATGTTCCACTGCGTCGGGAAGGTCGTACAGTGTACTTACTCTCAGCAGGCGTTGGTTTGGCAACGTTTCGCCCGATCATCTTGCAATATCAGACTGACAAAAATGGCATTCCGCACATGCACTCGTTGAACGTTGATTCTGCGCGAACTGAACTATTCAAGACTCAGCTTCTTTCACATGAGCAGTTTAGCCCTGCTTATGTCGAAAATCGCTCTGCCTACTACGATGCTATCAAAGCGATGACAGCGGACAAGGAAGGTTTGTTCTACATCGTTGGTAGTGATGAATTTCTCCGAGATACGATTAACGTGTTACAAGGTGCTAACATTCCAAAGGCTCAGATTATGATTGATAAACGCCAAGACCAATTGGATACGTTTTTGGCATGAAGAAGACCGGGACATTCATACTGTCCCGGTCTCTTTTTGTATGACGAACAAAGGATCACTTATCCGAAGATAAATACAATGGGTAAGAATAATCCGCTCATCAAGAGCATCCCTACTATGACAGCGATACTCGATTTGAAAACCGACAACGTTTCGTCCTCTAAAGGCTGAAGCCGTTTTATAGGAATGAGCATGGTCAATGAAGAAACGACTAATGCTAGTGGCTCAAGAATCGTTCGGCTCATCGATCAGAACAAATCGATCATTAAAAAGACATTCAATACAAAGAAAAATCCTAATAAGCGAATAATCATGGCTTTATTCATATGTACTCCTTCATAGCTACTATCTATTTGATTTGTTTCATGAAACAGAATGCACTCTAATCATAGCGCTTCAAAGAATAATTTTGGAAACGCATTCAAATAACTGGTGATTTGATGTCGTTGTAAGTCATACTGACAGTAGGTATTAGAAAAGGAGTGTTGAAGATGGAATACAAAAAAGGACTCGAAGGCGTCATTGCCGCTGAAACACAAATCGGTTTAGTCGATGGAACATTAGGTCATCTTATCTATCGTGGACACTGGGCAAAGGAACTCGCATTATCCTATTCATTCGAAGAAGTGGCGTATTTCATCTGGAACGGTGCATTCCCGACTGAATCGGAACTTTTGACATTCAAGGAACAGATGACAAGCTATCGTGAACTTCCTTCTTACGTAAAGACGATTCTCGATACATTGCCGAACGAGATGGATGTCATGAGCACGATGCGCACGGCAATCTCTGCGCTTGGTACACCCGCTTTCGCTTGGCCACCAACAATCGATCAAGCGATGCACTTAACGGCACTCCTACCAACGATCATCGCCTATAAGTATCAAAAAAATCAAGGCGCTGACTTCATTAAACCGAATCCGGAACTTGATCACGTCGCGAATTACATCTATATGATCAAGGGACACTTACCAAGTGACGTCGAGATCAAAGCACTGACAGCGTATCTGATCTTAACAATCGAACACGGCATGAATGCTTCGACGTTCGCTTCTCGTGTCGTCGTCTCGACGGAATCGGAAATGATTTCCGGCGTCTGTGCCGCGATCGGATCCATGAAAGGACCACTTCATGGTGGTGCCCCTTCAGAAGTCATCGCGATGATTGATGAAATTGGAACGATCGACAACATCGAACCATGGATCCGGAACAAATTAGAAAAAGGCGAAAAACTGATGGGCTTTGGTCACCGCGTCTATAAAACACGTGATCCGCGTTCAGAAGCCTTAAAAGTCGTCTCAAAAGATCTCGCGCAAGAAAGCGATTGGTTCAATCTGATTACACAAATGGAGCAAACAGCAATTGATTTACTCGAAGAGTACAAACCGGGCAGAAAACTCTATACGAACGTCGAGTTCTTTGCGGCAGCCGTCTTAAAAGGACTCGATATTCCGAAAGAACTGTTCACACCGACGTTCACATCTAGCCGCATCATCGGTTGGACGGCACACATCCTTGAACAAGCAGGAGACAACCGAATCTTTAGACCACAATCGTTGTATACGGGTCCGATGCCAGAAAAAGCGGCTAAGTTTTAATCCGCCTTCTTTTTAACAATTTCTTAAAAAAAGTGGAGCGATGTATAGCATCGCCCCACTTTTTTGATGTTTTATTCAACGACTTTCTCTAACGTGAAATTCAATACTTCTACTTCACATCCTGACGCTTCTACATCCGGGCTACAGGCGTACGGTCCGATCTTCAAATCGGTCACGTCATGTAAGTGTGCGATCCGGAGCTGCTCTTTGTACTCTCCCGTCACGTGATACATCGTGACGTCTTGATTGAGATAATGAAGTTCAAAGACGAGCGGCGCATCAAATAGTGTATTGTCGACATCCCGACACGACCAGTCCGAGTACCCAAAGCTCGTCACGACGGCACCGAGATGAGATGGACCATCCGGAATGAACTCAGCCGAGACTTTCACCCAGTGGTCATCGTTCACATATAGCAAAATCCCCGCTTGATCATATGTAGCATTCGGTTTTAATTTCACTTCAATCCGGCATTTGAATTCTCCATTTGGAGCATCCTGCAACAACGCATGCCCCGTCAGACGGTTGAACTGATAATGGGTGTTGCGCCAAAAATCCGTATCCGGATCCGTCATGAAGCGTAACGGTGTCTCCTGTTCGATACGTGTCGGTCGATTGATCCACTTCATCGATAGTATCCTCCCTCTTAACGCCCTCTTAACTTCCTTAACTTTCGATAGCCACGAATGAGCATATCGAGCATACAATCCCTCCTATTTTCTATGAACCCTTAGACTACTTTACGAAGTCGTTGCATATCCTTATTCAATGCTGATCGTTTCAAACGTCGATTCCGTATTAAGTATTGCATATCTGACCGGTTATCGTACATCAGTTGGATATGGAAATAATTGATATATTCAAGAATCGCAAAAATATATAAAAACAAGGTGATTCGTAATCCATACACCGGAAGCTCAGATTGAAAACGAATCCAGTCGATTCCGAACGTGCACGTCGTCAGAACGATTAGAATAATATTGATGACACGACAGTGGCGTAATCGTCGGACGACCAGTTTCGGGGTATTCGACGTTCCTTCTTTCTTCAAACGTCTTAACTTGCTATACCAATACCAAGCTCCCTGAATCAACAACAGTTCGAACAAAAACAGTGACATCCAAAATGCACTGAGTTCAAATAATTGAAGTTGCGGAAAGACACGATTACCAAACCAGCTGAGTGGTAAAATCGTGATGACCGTGAACAATTCCCCTCGGTATAGATAGGCGAAGCGCTCGGCAACGATCTGCCTCATGGCGCCACCCAGTCAATCCGGAATTTACTTCCTGGACCAAGTAACGCAATCAAAGGACGATCTTCTGCAATCACGCGTCCAAGGACATTAATCCGTTCATCTGCCGAAAGATTGCACTTCGTGATTTGCACCTCACCGGCGTATCGCCCGTAGCGTTCATTATCAATCGTGATTGTGCCAAGCGGGCGGGCAGACGGTTCTTGCGGTGTCAGATCAATCGATGACGGACTCATCCGCGATTCAACGGATCGAATGACATCCCGCGCCGGATCAAATCGATTCGTTTCCGTATCCCGTTGTTCTTGTCGTCCGTTCGCGAATGCCCGAAGTACGATGACTCCGTCTTGCTCTGCTTCGAATTGCCGAATCGTCGCTTCCGCCAATCGTGGATCTCCGACAAGAATTCGGTCGACGGTCGGCTTTAAGTCCAGATAACTTGCGAACGGTGCCACTCCCCGATGGTCTTCAAGTGTCGGTAACGTCTCGAATAACGGTCCGCGAAGTGTTCCGTCGCCCGGTATGAATGCTTGGACGCGTAATCCTTGCGCCTGCAACCAGGCATTTTTTTCGTCAAACCACGTCCGGTCGAGTCCGGTTTCCGGTCGCGGATAAAAGTTATGCCACGCTTCCGTACGTTCGAGTTGCAGACCATGTGCCTTCATCTCAGTTAATTCGTCTGCCGTTAAGGTACTGGCATTGAGTGCGACCATCATCTGGTTCGATAATGTCGCGATTTGTTGCGGGCTGATTCCGTAATCAAGCCGCAGTCCGGTGACACCCCAGTCCGTTAGCGTCGCTGCCGTCTCCCACGTCTTGCCGAGCGTCGCAAGTGACGCCGGTGCGATGTCCGCTACGAGCTCATACCCGAGTGTCTTTGCTACACGACCGAGCGCTTGCAAGCGTTCGACGTACAGTGAGGAATCATCCTCAGGGATATGAAGCGATGTAAAGAGCGACGTAAAGCCGACGGTGCGCATCCGCTTTAACCACTCGCTCGTTTCGTTTGTGATCGGTTCACTTAAATAGATTGATAATCCTTTCATCTACTCACTCCTTCACTTCTCTACTTAGGGAAAAAGCAGCTGATTCCTTCTTTTTCGAAGGATTCAACTGCTTTTCAATACTTTAAATACCGTCTGCCATTTCTTCTTTGAAGCCGAACCAGTACGTGAACAGGAAGCCTGCGACGTATGAGATGACGAGACCACCGATATACGTCAAGTACATCCCGTTATCGATCAACGGTGTTAACGATAAACCGGATACGCCGACACCAAGTGCTGTCGTCTTCATCGTCGCTTGGAAGGCACCACCGACCGCTGCCCCGAGACATGCCGTTACGAACGGTCGACCAAGTGGCAATGTGACCCCGTATAATAACGGTTCACCGATTCCAAGGAAACCAACTGGAATCGCACCCTTGATGATGTTACGCAAACGCGGGTTACGCGTTTTGACGAAGATTGCCATCGCTGCCCCGACTTGACCTGCTCCTGCCATCGCAAGAATCGGTAAGAGTGGCGTGTTGCCGATCGTATTCAAGAATTCAAGGTGGATCGGCGTTAGTCCGTGATGGAGACCGACCATGACGAGTGGTAGGAAGAAACCGGCAAGTACTGCCCCAGCAAGTGGTCCACCGACCTCAAGTACGGCATTGATTGCTTTCATGATGCCGTCTGACAACAGTCCAGCCACCGGCATGATCGCATACAGCGAGGCGAATCCGACGATCAACACTGTCAATAGTGGCGTAAAGATGATGTCGATCGATGCGAACATGAAACGACGAATATGTTTCTCAAGATACGTCATCAACCAAGCGGCGAAGATGACACCAAACAAGCCACCCCTGCCCGGAACAAGCGGTTCCCCGTAAATCGTGATGTCCGCAAGTACCGGATTGAATAGAATCCCACCGGCAATCGCCCCGAGCACCGGTGTTCCGCCGAACTCCTTCGCCGTATTCCAACCGACAAGGATGGCGAGATATGCAAAGACCGTCCCACCGATCAATAATAATATTTGCATCCAGGTCTGTGTTGCATCGACACCCGCGTTCTTCGCGAAGTTGGCTCCCCCGTTGATGATACCGGAAGCGACAAGCCCCGGAATGAGCGGGATGAAGATATTCCCGATCCGGCGTAAGAAGCGCTTGAACGGTGACTGTTGTTTCGCTTTCACTTTTTGCCGCTCGACCGCTGCTCGTTCTTCTGGTGTCAAATTCGGATCCACGGACTCTTCCCCAATCGCGAGTCCCGTCTCGCGACTTAAGTGATCTGCCACCCGATTGACCGTTCCCGGTCCGACGACGATTTGTAACGTTTCGTCATCGATGACCCCCATGACCCCATCAATCTGTTTTAGAGCATCGATATTTGCTTGCGTCGGGTCCTTTAACGATAAGCGAACTCGCGTCATGCAGTGCGCAAGCTGCCGGAGATTGTCTTTTCCACCAACGTGCTCGAGGATAGCTTGTGCCAGCACTTCTTCCTTCTTCATCGTGTTTCCCCCTTAGAGTGCGTCTCGGACGAATCCGTTTGCTTGTTGTAATCGTTCGACGGCTTCCGTGTACGGTATGTTTGCGAGAATCATGACAATCGCCGTCTTGACGTGTCCGTGCGCTTCATGGAAGATCCGTTCCGCCGTTACGGCATCGACTCCTGTCGCCTCACTGATCATCCGTTTCGCCCGAATCTCGAGTTTTTCGTTCGTTGACTGGACGTCGACCATCAGGTTTTGATAGACCTTGCCGACACCGATCATCGCCGCCGTCGAAATCATGTTCAAGACGAGCTTTTGCGCCGTTCCAGCCTTTAATCGTGTTGATCCCGTCAAGACTTCCGGACCTGTTTCGACTTCGATCGCATAACGCGCGTGCCGACTGATAACCGCATTCGTGTTACAAGAGATCGCTGCCGTCACCGCTCCGACTTCCCTCGCGTAATCAAGCCCACCGATGACATACGGCGTCCGTCCGCTTGCTGCGATCCCGATGACTGTATCACGTGCTTCTAACTGGAGCGCTTTCAAATCATCGACGGCAAGCGTCCGACTATCCTCAGCTCCCTCAACGGCTTTAATCAACGCGCGTTCGCCACCAGCGATCAAACCGACGACCATATCTGGTGAGACCCCGAACGTCGGTACACATTCTGCTGCATCAAGAATCCCGAGCCGCCCGCTCGTACCAGCACCGATGTAAATCAAGCGTCCTCCGGCATTAAATGACGTAATGACGTGTTTGACAACTTCAGCAATGACTGGTATCTGCGTTTGAATGACCGTTGCGACCGTCTGATCCTCGGTATTCATCACGCGCAACACATCTTCGACCGACATATCGTCGAGATGCATCGTGCGCTCATTTCGACGTTCCGTTGCTAACTGATCTAACATCTGCTTCACCCTTTCTGTTATCCCTCCCTTTATTATACAATTAAGAAATTTTAATTCAATATTTTTTATTTAATTTTGAAATTAAATTTCTATATACAATAATAAAGTTCTTTTCTTCTTTTTCAGGATGGATCAGCAGATTTCCTGCGGGCTTCGCTGACCATCTCTTTTGAAAAATCGAGTAAGGAACAGACTTGGTCGCGACCGATCGTTTCAAGGAGCAATGGGATTCGTGGACCTAGGGTTGATCAATCGTCAGTTGATAGAGCAGCGTCGCATAGTATCATTAATAAACAAAAAGCTGATTTTCACCCGTTAGTTGCCTAAAGGACAAAAATCAGCTTCCCATGAAACCACTTTTTACATCTCATGTTACTAGTAGCATCATTCGTACCGGAACCTGTATGAGGCTCTAAGATATTTTTAAAAGAAGTCGTTCACCAGAGCGTAAATCATTTTAATTTCTCTTCCATATCCTCTACTGAACTAGAACTGTCGCTATTCTTTTCTTTCTCCTCAACGAGATATTCGATATCATATGTACCCGGCTCGATCGTACCGCCTTGTACCGTTTGTTTAAGAACGACGGTTTCTGATGCATTGACACGTTTCTTTTTTTGGCTTGTTTTACTCTTCTGTTTTCTTGAATCAAAAACGACAGTCCTCGACTTGCTCTCACGAACGACGACATTCAACAAATGTCCAGAACGCGCAACGACATCAAATGCATGGTCTCCAGTGTTCGTCAATTTGTATTCAAAGACGAGTCCCTCTTTCGTAGTCCCTTTAAAGGACGTCTCATTCGTCTCACTTCCACTTTGCGGTTGGATCATACAACCGGTCAAACAAAGAATCATAGGGATTAACAACCATTTTTTCATCTATAAAACTCCATTCTGTATAAAGAAATTGCTGAGTTACTCCCATCCTGGAAGTGGGCGTGGTAGCTCCTCGACGAAGGTACGGTACCCGTCGAAGCGCATTCCTTGCCGTTGTGGATTGTGGTTACGAATCAAAGGATCACCCGTCTCGTCATCGTTCTGCCAAAATCGGTGTTCCGTTTGAAAGACCTTGATCGACGAATACTGGAATCGCTCTGCCATTAAATATTCTCGAACCGATTGCATCACTTTTTCAAAGCGCGCATCCGAGTCGTAGCTAGCGCCGAGACTTTCTTTATCTTGTTTCCCTTCGAAAATCTTAACCGAGAAATAAGCATTCTTCTTCGCAATCGGGTACTCGATTTCAACGCGAACCGAGTCGACGAAGCGAATCGGTCGTGGTTTGCTCATTTCCTCTACGGAATTATGGTCCTCTACATAATAATCATCCGTCGCAATCGAGAACTCCTTGAACTCCCAGAACATATCCCCTTGCGCAATGATCGCATATTCGAGGAATGTGCCGAAGTTCTGTCCGATCGGGTCAGTCTCCTCTGTCGACAACTCATGAAACATCCAGTGCATATACGGCGTCTCCTCCGTCTTCGCATCTTCCGTATGGATCAAGACGTATCCTTCGTTCATTTCGCCAATCATCAAGAAATGATCGTAGTCTTCATGGATCAGGTCGTCCTCTTTAGCCTGGATCGTCATTTCAATGACTTTTTCAAGTGGATAGAGTTCGATACCAAGACCTTGGATCATGAACAACTCCGCTCCGTCATGTAAACGAAGGAATGTCTTATATTCACTTGGTAACGTTAGTTTGAACTGTTTTTCAAATGACTGAATCGCCTGTTCCGTCACCGGATCATTCAAATTGAATTGAGCGACTCCTGTATCGTATCGTCGCTGAATGAAGGTCGACCCGTGATTGATTTTTTGTGATAAGACGTCAAGTACCGCTTCGATTTGGTTCATTTCTTTCATGGGTCCCATCCTTTTCATTTTCGTATTCGTGAATGATACGACTTCACCCTATACACCATACCATTTTTTCAATTATTTGGTGTATTCCATCCTACGCGTTCTGTGGTATTCTCGTTCTAATATCATTTTAAAAAATTGCATTCGAAGAGGTGACCCATGTCTAAATCATCATCGATGTTGCTCATATTACTCGCTGCGATCTTTTGGGGCACGACGGGAACCTCACAAGCCTTTGCGCCAGAAGATGCACACCCGATTGCAATTGGTGCCGTTCGTCTGGCTGTCGGTGGACTGTTCTTACTCTGTCTCGTTCTCTTCAAAGGAACGCTGACGTTACGCGACTGGCCGGTGCGGACGATTTTACTCGCTGCCGTCAGCATGGCGGCTTACCAACCGCTGTTCTTCTCCGCTGTATTGATGACCGGTGTCGCCGTCGGTACCGTCGTCGCAATCGGTAGCGCACCAATCTTTTCCGGGTGTATCGAGTGGCTGTTCCTAAAGAAACGTCCAGCGCTGCTGTGGTGGGCATCGACCGGTCTATCGATCACCGGCTGTCTGTTGCTATTGAACAATCAAGGAACGGTCGCGATTGATCCAATCGGAATCGTCCTTGCACTCGGTGCCGGACTATCCTTTGCCGGGTATACGTTCGTCAGTCGAAACCTCGTCAAGACACACGCGCCGCTGTCAGTCGTTGCCGTCATTTTCACGACGAGCGCTTTACTGTTGTCACCTCTGCTCTTCTTATTCGATCTCTCCTGGTTGTTCACGTCACGTGGTGCCGGAATCAGCCTCCATCTCGGTGTCGTTGCGACCGGGCTTGCTTACTGGTTATTCGCAAAAGGACTATCGAACGTACCGTCGTCGACTGCCGTCACTCTCTCGCTCGGTGAACCATTGACGGCCGCCTTGCTTGGTGTGTTAGTCCTCGGTGAAGAATTAAGTGGTACGGCTTGGTTCGGAATCTCGTTATTGTTACTCGGAATCGCCTTATTGATCAGTTCGTCTCGCCTAGCAACGCGCCAAACCGTTTTGATAGAAGAACGACAAACTCGGACAGGAGGCTAAAGCATGCAAGAAATCACGCTTGAAAAACTGCAGTTTCGCGAGGATTACAACATCGGACTCGATCAGTTCTTGATGGATGTTACAAATGGTAACAGATTGATATTTCATTTCCGTGGGCATACGGAGGAGACAATGGTCATCGTTGGTGACTACAGTTGCAATTACTTTCGATTGACCTTCGAGGCGGATGCGATTCTGCTCCGTTCACCGGACCTCTATGAATTAAAAGAAGACGTCGAAATCAATCCGATTCCACTTCTGACGCTGACCGACTCTAAACTACTGACGTTTGCGCGTGAACTGATGGGACTCGATCCTGCGAAAGACTGGGTCCATTACTGGCTCCGTGCGTTCGAACAGGATTTTCATATCTTGTCTCCCCGTCCACCAGTTCTGACGGACCTCGGACATAAACGAAGTGATGCAATTGTCACGTATTCATTTGATTCGTTCAACGCTGAATGACATAAAAAAGCCCTACCTCGCCAAAGGTAGGGTATTTCTTCGTCCCGCTGCAACGACTCGCGCTAAACGGTTCCCTTTATTATACATAAACAGGCAGCGTCTTTTCAATCGACTGGACAGAGTCGATTGGACTGAAGCGCTTGACGACCTGTCCCTTCCGGTCGACGAGGAACTTCGTGTAGTTCCATTTGATTTTCGACGACAGCAAGCCGGACTGTTCTTTCTTCAAGAACGTATAAAGCGGATGCTCGTCCGGTCCATTGACGTCGATCTTCTGAAACATCGGAAACGTCACGCCATAGTTCAGCTGACAGAACTGCATCGTCTCTTCCTGACTCCCGAACTCCTGCTGATTGAATTGATCACACGGAAATCCGAGCACTGTGACTCCTTGTTTCTCATATTTATCATAAAGCGCCTGTAGTTCGCCAAGTTGTTTGACGAGCCCACACTTACTTGCTGTGTTGACGATCACGAGGACTCGTCCAGCATAATCACTTAGCGAAACAGTTTCTCCTGCTGCATTTTGTACGATTGCATCATATACGGTTTGCATGTTTCCCAGCTCCTTTGCCCCGAGTATAAGACAAAACACACACCCTGTCGTTTTCAGGCATGCGCGTAATGCTTTACCAGATCGCCTCTTCTTTGTCGCTCAGTTTGATGACGAACGGTAGGATCAAGACGAACAAGAGACTGACGTATCCGAGCGATAAGTAATGTTGCGAGTCTTTTGAAATGTATTGCTTCACGCCGCAGTTCGGACATGCTTTCCCGTGTTTCGCAAATCCGACAGCAAGCACTTCTTTCGTTTTGAACTTATACTGGCAATTCGTACAACGTACCATTTGATCATCTCCTTCTTCCTTATCTACTGGTGGATTCAGGGAAAAGTTTCATGGAATTGAAGGTAACCGACATCTTATCTCATCGATTCTTCCTGGTCGCTCAACCGAATCAGAAACGGCAAGAACAGGACGAACAAGAGACTGATATTCCCGAGTGAAAGATAAAATTGCGACTTTCGAGACATGTATTGTTTCACGCCACAGTTCGGACACGTCTTGCCTTTCCCATGTATTGCAACACTGACAGCGAGTAGTTCTTTTGTGTTGAACTTATACTGACAATTCGTACAGCGTGCCATGACATCATCTCCTTTTCATTTATCTACTTATAGATTTTGGAAAAGGTTCCGTCGAGTGGACGGGTTGCAAACGCATCTTCAAAAATTCATAGCTTCCACCGTTCGTCGCCTGTTGGAATCGTTCAACTGGAAGGAAGCCACTTTTCGTATACAAGCGAATCGCCCGTTCGTTGAATGTCGCGACAGCTAATTCAATTTGTTTAGGTGCAAACCGGTCCATGATGAACGCAAGACCGGCCTCTAAAAATACCACTCCATTTCCTCGTCCTATCAAATCTGGTCGCATGCCAAGACCGACGTCAACGACGTCTGCGTTCGGTTCGAATACATAATAACCAATCAATTCTTCCCCATCCAACACAGCAAAATAATGTTCCGTCCGCTTTGCTGGATCGAGAAATTCTGCTAAATCTTCTTCGTCGTTCGGCATATCATAAAATGCAAACGCCCCGTCATATTGCCACTCGTATGCGACCTGTTCCGCCTGTCGTTGCGTCAGCGGTGAAAATGTATAGCTCATCAAGATTCAGCTCCTCTTCGGTTCGTCAACGCGATCGATTCTTTCGATAGTCTAACAGTAGCGGCAATACGTTTAATCCGATTGAGATGAACGTCAACACCCACAGTGCCCGCTCCATGCCCGGTACGACGTCTTGTAACGCTGCCCAATCTTCTCGAGCCACGAATTCCGCGACGAGTCGGTATTCCGCGCACAGCGTCAGTGCCGTAAAACTCAGTCCAAGCACCATCAGGAAACGATAATCCTTACCAATCAAATAAAAGATGATATTCAGTGCAGTAAATCCAATTGCCATTAATCCAAGAATGATCCACATCTTTCATTTCTTCCAAAGATCTACACATTTAACTCGTTGTCTAATACCGTTCGTTTTAAACGCTTTTCAAGATTATGTATGCCTCATGCTACTTCACTCATACATTTTTGATATCATTCATTTACTTTAATAAGACGCGTGTATTCAAGTGCGTGGTGAGCGGTATTTATAAATACTCCAGATGCTGAAAACACTTAAAATCGTTCCAATGAACGAAAATAATGTTGTTGTCATCCCATTTGGAATCATGAAGCCAATTGGCATCAATCCGATAAATGTTAGAACAATAAAGGATTGATAGATCACATTGATGATATTGATTAGTGGACGGTTAAAGAACGATAAAATGAGCGGTGGTAAGAACAATATTATGGTCATGATTACCGAAATACTAAAGGCTACCGGCTCCTCTAACGAAATGACGTGATCTCCTAATGCATTTTTTGATGCGATGAATAATAATGCCACTGCGGAGCACATTGTTAAAAACACGAGCAATACTTTTCTAAGCATAATTTGACCTCCTTTTTTCCATCATATCATTCTATCTAAATAAAATGTTTATATTATACTTTAAATAACATCATTTAACAATTATTAAAAATTTTATATTTTTATTTTTTATCTTTTTACAAACTAAACAGCATTACTCTCTATACCTTACTCACAAAAAATCCCTTCTTAGACTAAAGTCCATGTAAGAAGGGATTTGATATGCAAAACGATATATTTCTCTTTTTTTAGAGTGTTATGGATTCAACTGATCCACAAGAGTATAGTTACCTGCTTCGACATAAGTCGTAAAACGATCCAGAATACTTTGCCATGAAGCACGTTGTGCATCCGGATCATTCACTTGATCGTCTTCAAAAATTTCAATCACTTTCGTTCGATGGCGCAACGGAATGAACATGACTTCGACAAGTCGTCCATCTTCTAATTGATAGCGCAAATGCTCTAAGGGCGAGACCTCCTGATACGTACCCAAATATTCGACACATGTCGGACTTCCTTCGCGTTGCATTCGGCTTTTAAAATGTCCTTGTTCCGTTAATTCGTTTTCGACATGTGTCGTGTACCAGCCATTCGACGATCGATACCATTGCATCATGTGCTGAGGTTCTGTCCACAAACGCCATACAGTCTCGATTGGAGCTGAGATCGTTGACGATATCATTAAAAAATTATCCAACATATTCCCTCCACTTTAAAGTCTTTTTTAAAGAATTAAATCTCATTAGATTTTTTCTAAAGATAACTTTCGATAGACTAGTCTAATATCCCTATTTGTTTATCGAAATAGTTTTAAAGAACTAATTAGGGAGGTCATATAAATTGTTTTTTCGGGAACTTTATACCTTATTCACAGTAAAACTAGTAATCAAAAAACGTTCATTAAGCGGTTTTTCTACTAATCATATTTCGAATCCATTTTGCAATGAAAGCGTAATGGAAATTTGTCAGATGTCGAGAATGGATTACTTACTGTTACGGTCTTCTTTCGACGGAGACATTAATACTGATAAAATGGAATTAACACAATAAAACTATTACGTTTCTTCTTACCTTTGGTAGATATCGTTCGAAACCAATGATCAGACTTTGTTGAATAATATTTACTATATCCCATAAAATGGCGTCATATCGGAAACCACTTTAGTATAGAATAATTATTAGCACTTATAACATTTATGGAATTTATCGGAATTTAAAAATGAATAAAGGAGGATATTTTATGGACGAAGAGTATTCGCGCGAGGAACGACAAGAACGTAAACGCAAAGAGCGCGCGCGGTTGAATCAGCGACGCATGAACGGTATTTTGCTCGCGGTTGTTTTCATTATCTTCGGTATTGCCATTTTTAATATGGATGATAATCAGACCGTGGAAGATCCGAAGAGTAATAAAGAAGTGTCAGCAGAAGATAAGAAAGAGAAGAAGAAACCGGAAGTCACAATAGACCTCAAATATGCCACGCCGAAGACGATTGGTGGCGAACTAAAAAAATATAGTAAAGATATTACTGGTGCGAAAGTGAAAGAAAAGACGTTGATCGTCCAGTATAAAGACTCTGCATTTTGGAGCGAAAACACGATGATCGAAAGTTATGCCCTCGACTCAACCCGCTTGTTAGAAGACCTTTACAAAAATAAGAACTTCGATTTGTTTGCTTTCGAACGGTCTACGGTCATGACAGATGATAATGGAAACGAAAAACTTGAACCTGTGTTGAAATCCTATTATACCCGTCAAACACTTGATCAGATGAATCTTAAGAATTTTTCAGACATGGTTTTAGTCGATCGCGAACGTTTCTTCCAGAAGGCGGATGGTTATTGGATTCACCTTGGCGTTTTCCAAGGTCTCAAAAAAAGCTTGAGTGACAAAATCAATTCACCAATTAACTTTAAAAACATGGACGATTCCCGATATGATATGCACCCAGGCGCTACGAATGACGTCGTTAAGAAATCTGAATCCGTAGAGGAGGAAGAACCGATTATCGCGGAACCCGTGACGGAAGAAGGAAATGCTGACGCACAGATAGAAGTTGTCTATGATACAGATACGATTTTACCTAGTATATACAACGTTTCGCAAATGTATGATCAACTCGCTTTCAAGATTGATGAGTTGAATAAAATGGTCGGAACAAGCGGTGATAAGGTGACAGCCCCTATCTCTTCGCAACTGTTCTCGCTCAAAGAAATGATTGATCCGATCAACGGAGAACTCACGACGCTCCAGAATGCGAACGCACCTGGCGACGTGGCAGCTACGACACAGCAACTGGCTGCGAATCAAGATGAGATTAATCGAATCTATGAACGCTTGCAGATCCAGTTCCAAAGCATAGACCAGCAAGATTATTTAGATGCTGCTCAACTCTCGCGAGAGATCAAACAGAATTTCAATGCAATGAAACGTCTCACTCAAACAGATATCTCCGCCTACACTACATTTATAATGAAGTATGCGGATGAAGAAGCATCATGAACGTAGTACATTGAAGGCACTCAGGTGCCTTTTCTTATAGACATGATTAGAACATATGTACGTAAGAGGAGGAAACAACATGGCAACAATCAAGAAAAATGAAAAGACAGGACTCTGGTGGATTCGTCCCTCAATCGAAACGGACGAACATGGGAAACGGATTCAAGCCTATTTTTCTAGCAAGCGAAAACAAGAGGTCGAGTTCTGGATCACGGAGAAAATGACCGCTCGACGAGACGGGACAATCGGGAAAGTCATACAGGTACGGACGATGGCGCAACTGTTCAAGGTACGGCTTGAAGACCATGTCCCGTCTGACGAAAGCCAAGACGACGTATCATTCGTATCAATCGATCGTCAAACAGATTCCGGAATGGTTCACGAAGTTGAAGGTTGATCGCGTCGAAGCGATTCAAGCCCAGCGCCTTCTTGCTGATTGGAGCCGGACGTCGTTGAAGGCTTCGACGATTAATTCTCGTCCCGCCATTCTGATCGTCATGTTCAGTTGAGCAATCCGTATGAAAAACTACAAAGGATCGAACCCCTTCTCTGCCGTCTCGAAGCTGAAACGAGGGATTGAAGGAGATGCAGACCTATTCGGCTGAACAACTCGCCACGTATCTACGGACTGCTCGTGACGTGATGACGACCGGGAACTACGCTACCATGATGTTGATCAGCTACACCGGTCTTCGAACTCGGGAAGCGACAGCGTTCCGATGGTCGGATATCGATTTCGAACGGATGGTCATCATGGTAAAACGGACAGCGATTGAGGTCAAAGGGTGGGCACTCCTTCTCGAATACGAAAGGAAAGAAAGTACGTGTCGTCACGATCCCCCGCACGTCGCGGAAGAGCTGCGCCGCATCCGGACGGAGCAACGCTACAATAGTTTGCGGATGGGATGGCGGAACGAAGAGGACTTGATCTGTCTCGGTGTCAATGGCGCTTACCTCTGGCACTCCGGACTTCGCCGACGTCATATCGAGACCGTCAAAGCGGCAGCTCTCCCGAACATCACATTACACGGTCTGCGGCATACCCATGCGTCTTTGTTGATGGAGATGGGCGTCCACGCGAAAGTCATCCAGGAACGTCTCGGTCATGCCGATGCCACCTTGACGATGGATACCTATGCGCATGTATTGCACACTTTGCAGTCGGATACGGCAAGTCAGTTCGAACATTTACTGGAAAGAAAAAGAACCGCTCAACCGAGCGGCTCCTAATAAAAAACGTATTTTTTAGACCAACTGTGCAATGAATGTGCAATGGCGGTCTGGTGGAAGTCGGAAATGGCTTACTGTTGCGGTCTTTTCCGACGCAAACCATAATATTGATAGAACTGAACTTCAATATTTCCGTTATACAGTTTCCGGCGTTTCGTCGCTGGGCGACCATACGCTTTTTCGAACTCAACATACGACGTGATCATATAGACGCTGTAGTATGGGAATTCTTTATACGCCGTACCAATCTTGCGGTACAACTGATGGACTTCACGTGCGTCCTCGAGACGCTCCCCGTACGGTGGGTTTCCGATGATGACACCGAAGTCTTCCTTCGGTTTGAAGTCTGCCGCGTCACGTTGCATGACGTTGATCGCATCGCGGACGTCTGCGAGTTCTGCGTTCGTTTTCGCAAGCTTGACCATCTCTGGATCGACATCGCTTGCGTAAATCTTCAGTGGTTTGTCCCACTCCGCTTTTTCGTTCGCTTCGTTGATCGCATCGAACCACGCTTTCTTCGGAATGCATTTCCACTCTTGTGAGACGAACTCACGGTTGATGCCTGGTGCGATATTACGCCCGATCATCGCTGCTTCGATTGCCAGGGTGCCTGAACCGGTGAAAACGTCGTAAAGCGGCATATCCGGCTTCCAGTTCGTCAGCATCAGCATCGCTGCTGCCATCGTCTCTTTCAGTGGAGCTGCTGAGTGGAACTCACGGTATCCACGTTTGTGTAATGCGTCGCCTGACGTATCGATCGTTAATGTTGCGATATCCTTTAACAAGGCGACTTCGATCGGATAGCTTGCGCCTGTCTTCGGCAACCATTCCGTTCCTTTGTTGTACGCTTCTTGCATGTGCGAGACGATCGCTTTCTCGGTGATCTTCTGACAGTCACGGATCGAGAACAGCTTCGATTTGACCGAACGACCGTTGACGATGAAATTCGCATCCCACGGCATCAATTCGTGCCATGGCAGTGTCTTGACTTGATCGAACAATTTTTCGAATGTCGTCGCGCGGAACTCGGCAACGACGAGTTTGATCCGGTCCGCTGTCCGGAGCCACATGTTCAAACGAGGAATGTCCTCCATCTCACAATCGATGTAGACCTTTCCGTCCTCGACCGTACATTCGTACCCTAACGCACGGACTTCTTTTGCGACGAGCGCTTCGATTCCCATCGCCGCTGTCGCGATGACTAAGCGTTTTGCCATATCGCGTTCACTCCTTTATCGTTTCTTCCACTGGATCGTTTCATTGCAATAAAAAAAGAGCCCAGGGTGGACCTGGACTCTCGTTCAACTTAAAAATAACAGCCTATGTGGTCCTGTAAGCCATGTTCTGTTCCTTAGTGTTCCAAACGGTTTGACCCTCACACGCAGGCGACAATCATCTATCTCCGTATTTGCATACGCTCTCCATTGCGTTCAATTCCGCTCCGGAAATTCCCCTACCAAATTTGGGTTTCTCGCTCGTGGGGTTTACCTCGTTCCACCTTCATGGTTTCCCATGAAGCTCCGTCACTGTGGCACCTTCAAGAAGTTTCGGCCATATCCGAAGACTTAGGCGTTCCTTCTGCCGTCAGCTTGACGCTGCCTACACTTATCTTTTAGTGTAGCACGATCACTACAGCCATCGCAGGCTGTGCGAGCATGGACTTTCCTCAAAGCATCGAAATGCCCCGCGATTGTCCGAACCAACATAGTCACTGCTTATGAGTGTAGCGTAGATGCCGCTTTCCTGCAAGAGGTAATTCTCGTTTTACAAACGAAAAAGTTGCGTCCCTGCCTCATTTCACGGTATAGTACAAGAGTTCAGAAGGAGGCATGCAGCATGAAAAAACGACGCTCTGGTACGAACCGGCGAACGGTTCGCAAGTTGACATTCCTGATCGAGATCGACGAGATCAAGGCACTTCATCTGCGAAACGGCATCTTCGCCTTCTATCGTCAAGGAGAGCTCATCCACGCGTTCGAGCCGTTCAACGTCAAGGCGCCCGATGCACTCTCAAAACGTAGCTATCATTTCGATCAACACGATATCTTGCTTATGAACGAACGGTTCCCTGAGCAAATCCCGTTGTATGATGAAGCGATGACGTTACGCTCTTGGGCCGACCAGGTCGCTTATGGTTTATATCAATTGATCGATTCCAGTCGCCTGTCGTTCGTCCATGAGGATGACACAGGATACAAGATGGAAGCGATGATCACATGGACTGGAGAGGCATTGACGCCTCCGACGCCCGTCTATAAAAAAGGAAAAGACCCGAAGTAACCTTCAGGTCTCGTACGGCGCTTCCCACTCAGTGGGAGGCGCTTTTTTATTTGACTGTCAGTAAGCGTTCGACGGTCCGCGTATGCCGTCCACCTGTCGTTGTAAAGACAAGCTTATATGACCCCTTGTCTTTCAACTTATACGTAAACTTATGCGTACCGTTCGTTAAGTTCGATTGCGTGAATGTCTTAACGACCTTCCCGTCCTTATAGAGACGTGTCGTCGTCTTCGCACTCGCATACTCATCAAAATAGAATGTAAACGCCTGATTCGGCTTAACCGTTGCCGGTAATGAGATCTTCGAGATCGGTGCCGGCAGTGTCGCTAAGATTCCGGCATTCAAGCGACCTGCTCCGTAATGCAACTTCGTATCACCTGATTTTTTCGTCGCTGCAGCATATAACTTACTGCGCATCGTCGTGTTCGAGACGAATGGGTTCTTCGATTTCGCGAGCGCCAACACACCACTGACGACCGGTGTCGCCATCGATGTTCCGTCCAAGTAGCCGTACTTGTTGCCGACGATTGTCGAGTAGATCCCTTCCCCCGGTGCCATGATGTTGACTCCTTTACCGTAGTTCGAGAACGTCGAGGCACGCCCCAGCGTTCCGACGGACCCGACACCGACGACTTGACTCATCGATCCTGGGAAGAGTACTTTATTGCGCCCGTCGTTTCCGGCTGCTCCGACGACGAGTATGTTCTTCGCTTCCGCCTTTTTGACCGCTGCTTCCATGTACGGATCAAACTCATATTGTCCGAGTGAGAGATTGATGACATCTGCTCCCTGCTCGATTGCATACAAAATACCGTCGCCGATGTCGATCGATGCGGCAAAGTCTCCATCGAAGACATCGGCCCCGATCAGTTTGACACCAGAAGCGACACCGACGATTCCTTGACCGTCTTCACGCGCCGCGACGATGCCGGCGACGTGTGTCCCGTGATCGTCAGGTTTCCGGATTCCAGAAATCGTCGTCGTCTTATAGATGACGTCCTTGAACTCGCGGTGTTTCGTATCGATTGCATCATCGATGATTGCAACTCGGATGTCCGATTTTCCACGGCTGTACTTCCAGTAAGCCGGAATGCGTGACTGATCAAGATACGTTTGTTGAAATTGAGCGGAATCCGTTGCTCTCTTGACGTCCGTGATTGGAATCAAATCGGCATCGATATCCTTTTCTTCGAGATGCGCAAGCGGCTCGACGAGCGAGAATCCTTTTTGTTTCAAGGCACGAATCTCGGTCAGCCCCTGATTCGCCAACCACTCTTGTTTTTGTTGTTCTGTAAACGTCGGATCATATTGTACGTATTGAGACTGCGCGAAAGCAGACGTTGGCATGGCGACGATTGTCGCTAGCGTGAGTAGTGCAAGTTGCTTTTTCATGGGAACCCTGCCCTTCTCTGATTACGCACCGACCGAAGAATCGTCTGGACTAAAGCGGAACCGTGCCGTCCGGTTCTTCGCTGACTTCAAAGGGAATGATCTTTCCGATCGTCACGTAAGCATAATAGCGTGCAAGGACCGCACGCCAACGCGTTGCATCGATTCCCGTCAGATCTTCACCTAACGGGGAACCGTCGAATGTCTCGAACTGTTGGCAAAAGAAGGCTTCTTCCTCCTCGTGCCACGTCACTTCTTCGCCGATGAACCCGGTCGAAAAGCGGACAAAATCCGCAATCGAGGGTCCAATTACTTCTGCCGGCAAGCGTTCGCTCATCCGTCCGACCAGTTCATACCGGTCGCGTTGTGCTTGTTCCGCTTCTTCAATCGAATGACACAGCAGCACTTCACGATTTATTTCTACTAACACGACATAGTCACCACTCGGTAAATTGACGTGAATCATCCCTACACCCCTCGGACTGAATTCGTGCGGCTTCTAGGTGTCATTTTTTCTTCGATAATTTATAATGTCCATTTTCGATCAAATGTTAATTCAATCGGCTCGTTATCTTTCGACTTTAACATAACGACCCGCGTCGTTTCAATTTGATCGATGAGATCCGCTTGACGAAGAGACTGAATTTCCTTTGAAGAACCAGCTTCAATCCGGTCTCTGTAAGGGGCAAGCAACTCTTGTTGATTGCTTGCGAGTGCATACCAGGCAAGACGGGCGAACGGTTCGTCCTTCGCTGTTTCAAGCGCGTAACTCTCGAAGATATCTGGAAGATAACTGCTAAATTGATCAAGCGCGTCGATTCGTTCAGCGACATCTAAAATCGTCAACCAGCTCGGGAGTGAAAGCAACGATTCGCTCGACCACCAGTCGAGTAAATCGACATGCTCTTTAAGTAATTGATGAGCTTCCGGCCGGTCAATCATATGTTGTAGCGTCTGGATGAGTTCGTTCCAGGCAAGTGACCAGTACTCCTCTGATGGATTAGCTGAAAGGAAAAATTGACGATAGACCGTCAACAATTCCGAAACGTCCGTTAATGGTTCGACTTCTAACCGTTGATTGAATCGGCTAACTGCTTTTGTAAAATAATTTGGTTCAAGCGTCAGTGCCATATAGAGTAATTTTGGTGCATTTTTAATTTCGCCTTGATCGACCGTCTCAAATAATTCTTGAATCCATTCTGGTTGTGGTTGTGTCATAATCTTTTTCCTCCGTCTAGTAAATTTATTTACTATACCCGAAAAAAGATTGGTTAAATCCTTTCTTCTCTAAATCGCTCCGATTCGTTGGGCGGTTTCCTCCGAACACAAGACGATCAACGTCCCGTTTTTCGGAATCGCTTCATCGAGTCGACGGTTCAAATCGAGTCGTTTTCCATCAGATAAGATCGTGACGCCTTCTTCTAGCAAGGCATGATAGGCGTCACGGTACGTCCCCCACTCCGGTCTACTCGGAATCGAGAACATGCCCTCACCGTCCTTCGTCAACAAATCCGTCACGACCTTCGTCACACCAGGATGATGGGACGCGAGGATCGCCATCCGGGCAATCGTCTCATCACCAAGTAACACCTCATCAACCTTAACCTGTTCGAAGCTGTCGAGGTGTTCTTCAAGCATCATTTCGACGATTGTATAAATGTTCGGATTCGCCCGTTCGATGCTTGAAGCAATCAACAATGTCCGTCCGTCAGCATGGACCGGTGGAATCGAATGATCGGCGAGGACGATCGCGCGAACTGCCTTTTCGATGTGTGCCCGTTCGAGCGTCGATGTCAGTGCCGGATCACCACAGACGTAATGAAATCGTGGGTGACTGAATGGCTCGCGCTCTAAATCATCGACGAGGACGACATCCGTATGTTCGAGTAATGAATCGATGACGTGCTTCGAACGCCGACTGTAACCGAAAACGACGGTATGCCCTGTTTCTTTCACTTGTAATAACCCTCTTTCCTTTTGATTGCGAATCAACTGGACACCGTCGACCAGTTTTGAGATTAGTCCCCCGACGATCCCGATTCCAAAGATGAAGACGAAAATCGTCAGAATCCGACCGGTATCAGAATTCGGGAAGAAGTCGCCGTACCCGACCGTGACGACGGTCGTCATCGTCCAGTAGACGGCCCGGAAGTAGGATCCGAACGTTTCTGGCTCAAGAGCATACATGATGCCCGCGACACCAAAGACGAAGATCAAGGACGCATATCCGAGCGTCCGCATGCGTAAAAACGATACTTTTCGTAAAAAACGTAACCAGACCATCTTTTTTTCATTCCTTTCGAACAATCCGGTCTCTTCCCCTGTCAATAAGGGCGAAGGAGGTGATACACATGACACAAGCAGAAGAAATCAAGACGAGTCTCGTCATTGTCTTCGAGCGGAAGGACAAGGTGACAGCAAACGGTGATGCCGTCGTTGCTCGGCGCCGCTATAACGGCTTACGTTCGAATCTTCCAGCAGACGTCGTCGCTTCGATCGGTCAAGCGGTCGGCAGCTTACTCGACGGACGCTACGCGCTGACGGAAATCAGCCGTGACTACGCTCTACTCAAGACATAACTCGTCCCTACATTTCATGAAAGGAGTGACCATTGATGGAACATACGATCGTCCTGACATTTGATACGGTGACAAAAAAACCGTATCGCTTGCGGATCGCTGGTGCGAAGGAAAATGCGACCGTGGCTGAGATCAAAGCAATCGGTGACTTGTTCGTCGCCCATGACCCGTTCATGAACGGTGTCACACGTCTCGCGTCCGCTGAATTGCAAAATAGTTCGGAATCGCCATTCGTGTTGTAAGCTTTTTCAGTCCATCGTCACGGGATTACGTGACGATGGCTTTTTTTTGGTATACTAGAAACATCAACCAGCTGAAAGGAAGTCAATTTATGGCCAAACGCCCACTCACTCCTCGCGAATGCGAACTCGTCGTCTGTAGTCTCTACGTAATGGAACTCATCCCGTTCGAAGGCATCATGGAACGTCTCGAATCCATTACGCTCCGAGACATCATCGGCCCCGTCGCACGTGGTGAATCGACGCGGGAGCAAGCTGCTGACGCGCTTGACCAGTACATCAAGGTCCGACGTCGCCGGTTCCGCAACGTCCCACCGGAACATCTGTGGTCGCTTGACGACCGGATTGAACAAGAAGCATTGCGGATGATCCGCAAGCGTTCGCCGCTCTCGGCAGGAGAAAAGCTCCAGCCGAAAGCCATTCCTCATGAAATGGGTGATACGGTCGAGTTGAAAGTGACCGAAATTCAGGATCGCAACAACAAAGTGACCTTGATCGGGAAAGTCGGAAACGTCACGGCGAAGCTCCCGGTCGCGAACCGTCAAGCCTATAAAGGCAATAAGACGATCTCTGCCTGGATCACGGGTGTCGAGAAAAAACCTGCCTTACTTCATCTGTCGACATCCGACTACGGTAAGCATCAGCCGTCAGACGATGTCAAAGCAGCGTACGCAACTGCCGTTGCCGCGTTACGTCGTTATTTCGAGACGAACGAACTCCCGACGACCGAAGAAGTCGAGCTCGCGAAATCACTGTTCCAACGGATGATCCGTCGCGATCAGAATGATTGGTTCACAGTGTACGTCGCGATGGGTCGTCCGCAACTTGATCACGTCCGGCGCTGGGTCAAGGTCATTCAGATGCTCGCCCGCTCACTGCGCGGAGACGAGGAAGCGACACAACAACTCGCTTCGCAGGAAGATCGTTTCTTCAAGGACGCCTTATTGCGTGCCTGTAAAGCAGCAGAGAAAAACTTCACGTCTTGATGCTTTCGCCCTAGAACGTATCGATTCCTAGTCAAAACGAAAAAAACGCTTCGTCCCGGATAAGTTTTTCCGGGACGAAGCGTTTTTTCGTGGATCATTGAACCGCAAAATCATAGATACGCGTTCCTTTTTTACGATTCGCATCTTTGATTTCTCCTTGATACATCAGTTGCTCATTCTTCAGATCGATCACGGACACTTGGAATCCATCGTTTGTCTCGGAAGAGAGATAAAGCTGCATCTCGTCCTTCGAATCCAACCAATCAATCTTTTTCAAAACGAGCGGACTGCTTACGCTATGCTCGGATAATCGTTTCGTTTCCAAGTCGAACATCGACCATTCGATTCGTTTCGTCTCCCCTTCCGGCAGGCGGAAGCCAATGAGATAACGACCGTTCGCATAGGGCGTATAACCGATTTGCTGCTGATTCAACTCCTTGATGGAACGAACGCTCTTCCCGTCATCAAGGAAATAAGATAGTTTAGTGTTCTCCTCATCGCTGTCAGACGGTTGTTCCGTGTAGACGACCTCATTTTGATGAATCGCTAAAAATTGACGAGCGTGTTTAGGCGCTACTGGCTTTTGAAGAACGATCTCTTCAACCCGGTCGCTTGTTAAATCGAGCACAAGCAGTTTCGTTTCCCTTGGCTGATCGACTCGATCGAGTTGAATGTAGACCTTCATCGCCTGTTTATCGACGACACTGGCTTGTATGTCCATCCCCGTCTCAAGTTTTGTATCATACTGAAATGTTTTCTCGAACATCTCCTCCGTCTTAAACGTAAACATCTTAAATTGCAGTTTATTGTGTTTGATCTGAATCGCATACTCTGATTGTCCATCTCCACTTACATTCGTTTCCATATGTGTCGTGAATTCGTAATATTTATCTGGCAAATCCGTCATGCTATCTTCACGGAATAGTTGTCCGACGTAAGAATTTGACTGTTTTTCGATGTCTCCCTTAGCGTTGACATCATAAATCGTCGAACGCATGCCTTTCGTCTGAAGACGTAAATTAAAATTTTCGATTTGCGAAGGTTTTCCACTGACGGTCTCGAGCGAAAAGTCTGCTCCTTTGATCGACAGCGTGTAGCCGATGTAGCTTCCGATTGTTATGAGAATGATCACTCCATAGATCAGAAGTTGACGATATCGTTTCATGAGATTTCTCCTTTAGACGGATAGACGCGTCTGGACTAACCGCAGATTTTTGTACGACACATATAACGTTAAGAGCACGATGTACCCGAGATAAAATTGCATGTGCAGTTGACTCAAATCGTTCGAAATAGCTGACAATGCTACACCTAAAATGATATAACCGCCAATCAACGCAATCCCATGTAATCCGACGAGCAAGAACGCTTTTCCCTTTTGGAACGATCGTTCAAGTAATACTGTCATGAAGACGAACGAGATGACGATGAATGTCATCAGTAAGATGAATAAAATATCACTCGGATACATCGTATAGAACAACTTCATGTAGAAGGAGTATTCATTGATGCTGGCTGTGACCTGTTGAGCATCTGGTAACAACCATAAGTAGAGATTACGACTAAGCAACAACAGCCCCCACTGAATTCCGATCAAACTAGTCACGACAAGTAAGAGTGCCGTCATTTTCGACCCAAAAATCGCCCGGCGTGATCCCGGTAACAATAGCAATCTGTAGATGTACTTCGTCTCACCTATCCAGTCGCGGTACCAAATCCAGAACGCAAACAGGATGATCATCCCCATTGCTAATACAATGATTGAATCGTAAAAATCCGTTGCCTGTGCGAATGTCAACGCACTACCTGCTCGCGCAATTGCGTCCATTTCTGATATCTGTTCAATCCGCATCGTTTTCTCGATCGTGCTTTGATAATCGTAAATTTGATAGAGCAGAGACGCGATTTCCGCGACGATCAAGCCTGAAATCAACAACACCAATACTTTCGTACTTCGTTTCAGTTCTTCATTCGTTAATAACAACCAGCGTTTCATCCTTGATATACCTCCCGCATCCGGTCTTGGACCGATTGATGATGATGACCTCGCAGTTCATCCGTCTCTTTGACTTCGACGATCTGACCGTCTCGTAAGAACAACACTCGGTCGATCACTTGCTCGACTTCAGCGATTTCGTGAGTCGTCATCAGGATACTCCGTCCTTCCATGAACTCACTTGAGAAAATCCAGGCAATCTGTTCCTTCATGAACAAATCGATTCCCGCGAGCGGTTCGTCGAGTAATATGTATGGACGATCGAGGGCGAATCCTAAGACGAGATTGAACTTCGCTTTGTTCCCTTTTGATAAGTTCGCCATTTTATCCGTCGTAAACAGCTGGAACGTCTGCAGTAACCGTTCCGCTGTCTCTTGATTCCAGTCCGGATAATGATCTGCCATATATGCGAGCGCTTGTCCGATCGTCATGTAGCTCGGCATCGTCTGAAGATCAGGCACGAACGCAATTTTGTCGCGCGATGTTTTACCGTCGACCGTCACCGTACCGGCATCCACCGGAATCAGACCGAGAATTGCTTTTAGGATCGTCGACTTCCCTTCCCCGTTCAAGCCGATCAAACATGTCACTTCGTTTAGACCGACGGAGAACGTCACGTCACGTAAGACCTGTTTTTTTCGTCCATATCGCTTCTGTAACCCTTTTACCTCAAGCATCGGATTCACCCTCCTTGATTATCACCATTGTATTAAGACAATAGTACATCTGTTAACTGTATGGTACATGCCATACAGTCTAGCGTCAACTTGTTTTTTTCCTGCTATCATCCAGAAAATGAAAAAGAGCCGGACAATCCTGTCCGACTCCGCGAGTATTCGACTTCGTTTTTGCTTTTTAATTTATGAAAGAAGAGAGACGTGAGACGTTTGGTTCACTCGAAATCGCTTCCTAAGGAAAAACAAGCAGGAGCGACCCTGCAACGAAGTGAAGCGGCGCGATGCTTGTCCCAGGAAAACGATTCGAGATGAACAAAAAAGTGCACGCTGTTTTCACGACGTCGAATTTTCTCGATTCGTTGATTAAAAAAAGAGAGGACATCCTAACGGACGCCCCCTCTGAACACGTGACTGGTGCTTCAATAAATATCAATCGTTGACTCCAGTGCCCGGCATGTCCGACGCACGGTCGGTAAGAAGTCGGTCCGTTTTGCGACACCGCCTTCAATCTGGACATGCTGAATGCCTTTCGTCCGCTGCATCGCTGTTAAGACGGTGACCAGCTCGATGAACCAATTCGAGATCAGTTCGACGACCTGTTCGTCAAAAGCGGCAGCGCCATACACATCATACCCGTTCTCGCAGAGATGGTTCGGGAAGCGGGCTTTGAACCGATGAATCAAAGTGTCCGTCGTCGGAATCAAAAATTCGTTATAGACGACACGTTGTTCGGCATCAAGCGTTTGTTCTGTCACACCATCCATCATCAAATGTGGCTGATTGCCGATATTCAATGTCCAACTCGTCTTTTTTCGCTCGCCAGTGGAAGTGATCGTTCGCATGGTTTCATCCATCTCCTTTTGATGTGTAAGCGTTTACCTTCTCATTTTACCTGTCATTTGACCTGTTCTGCAACCGTCAACTTGACCATTTTAAACGATGACTTCGCTTGACATTCAGTCTACCAAATTCAACGCTTTTTGACGATGTCAGGAATTAACATCGTCCTTGTAAATGTAGACAGCAACGAGATCGATCAAGACATGGATGATGATCAGCGGCCAGAGCGTCTCAAGTGCTAGATACAAGTAACCGAATCCCGCCCCGATCAGTCCTGTCACGAGGATTGCGAACCACCCTTGATAACGATGCGCGACACCAAACAAGATTGCCCCGATCCAGACGAAACTGACGTTAGAAAACGGTAAAAATAATCCGAGAGCATGAAAGAGAAATCCGCGATAAATCAACTCTTCCGTCACTCCTGCCATCAGCGCGACCATCTGAAACCCGGTCCGTTCCTCTTTCGTTCGTGGCAGAATCAGTCGCTCCGCCTCACTTTGATAAAGCGGCAACAAACGTTTGCGAAACGCCGGAACGGTCGCTGTCAAAAGCAAGACGATACAGAGAATGACGATCAGTCCGATTGTCGCGTACCAGACCGGACCACTTGGGACAACAAACGTCACGCCGATTTCCGGCAACTGTGTGCCGCTGATCAGTGTTCCACCGACGAGCAACAAACATAAGATCCCGCTTGACTGGACCATCGAGGGGTAGAATTCCTTGCGAGGAACGATCGTCAAATCGACCGGACGGACCGCTGCGATGATCGAAAGGACGACGAGTAATCCGAGTAAAAACCCATTTACGAAGAGATACATGACTTCGACTCCTTTTTTGATTCCACACTCCCGTCACAGAAAGTGCTATTAGACCCTATTAAAATATGATACCATTCAGTGGAATCCTAAACAGAGGAGAGAACAATATGCGAAAAGTTTTTCGAATCAGCATCTTGTTCGTACTGTTCGCCCTCATCGTCAGTAGCTTCATCTACTGGCAAAATCGGGAACGTGTTCAAAATGAAATGTATCGTACGTATTATGGACAGCATGGCGTACCTGCCGAGAACATCGACATCTACGAACAAGCCGCGGCACGTTACGGCATCGACTGGAAGCTACTCGCCTCCATTCATCGCGTCGAGACGATCTTCTCGAACTCGTCAGCGATGCAATCGTCCGTTGGCGCCATCGGCCCGTTCCAATTCATGCCGAAAACATGGGTCGGTTGGGGATACAAAGGTGGCACGTCGCTCGGTGACATCGAGCATGACGGCATCGACGTCACGGATCCGGAAGCCATCGAGAAATATGGTGGTCTCGGAGTGGACGCGGACGGCGACGGGAAAGCCGATCCGACAAGTCTCGTCGATAGCGCCCACACGGCAGCGAAATACCTGAAGCAACACGATGTCACACAGACATCCGACCGAGACACGCTCGCGACAGCACTGTTTGAATACAATCGCAGTGAACAATATGTCTCTGACGTGCTCGCCCAATACGATCGTTACCAGCAACACGTCGAGGCGATCGATGCGAACGACCTCGACCTCAAGAAGAAGACACTCGCGTTCTTCCTTCGCATCAGCTCACGTTTGACCAATTAAAAGGAGGCACCACCCATGACACCAGCCGATTCTTCCGAACTCTTGATTGAGGAATCGTCGATCCGCGTCCAGACGACGTTTGATCGAGACAAGACGAAACGCTATTTACGCAGCTATATCTTTGACGACATCGCAGAAGGAACGCACGTCGCCGCTTTAATTTACACACCACGGACGACGGATGCCTTTCTCTCTGGAACGACGACACAACGTGCGTACAATTTGATGAAGAAGTATGTCAATGACCCCGTCAAACAATATGACATCATCAGTTTGATGCCGGACCTTCTCGTCAGCGAGGATCTACCGTTCGCTCAAGCAAGCTTCGATGAGACGAACTATGAGTTCGTAGCGAAGACGCTTGCCGATGTCAAAGCGAAAAATGGCGTCGTCCTCTGTGGCTGGGGTTCTCCTGGTCGTCTGATGCACCACTTGCCGGCATATGAGGAACTGTTTGATCAATATGCTGACATCCTTTATTGCTCCGGCATCACGAACAAAGGTGAACCGAACCATCTGCGCTTGACGATGGACGATAGTCCAATGATCACGTATAACGACATGAAACAAAAAGCGAAAAAATTGCGTCGTAAATGACACAATAGACCCTTCCTTAATGGATAGGGTCTTTTTTTGAAACATTTTCCAAACATATTTCGTATAATCAAGGTCTACTTCAATCATTACATAGTAAGGAAGGTCATATGATGCCATTTTGGGATGAAGATCTACAAGAAGAAACGATCATTTCAGTCAAAGAAACAGACATCACACGAATCGAGCAAGCCGTCAGCGGTCGACTCCCCGCTCGCTACCTCAAACAGATGCGAAAGCAAAACGGTGGTGTTCCAGAAGCGAAGGTCGTGATGGTCGAGTTCGAGAATACATGGTCGGACGAAGAAACGGGTCTACATCTTCCGCTCTGCTCGATGACATCATTGACATTCGAGCGGTATCTGGACGAATTGTCGGTCCTCCGGGAATGGGACGTCGAAGGGAACGTCATGATGTTCGCTGAAGGAGAAGGTAGCTATTTTTGGTACTTCCACTTTACGGAAGATACTGAGCCGACTGTCTGGTGTCTCGACATTTCGGACGAGACGACCCATTTCGTTGCGTCAACCTACGACGAGTGGTTAACGAAGCTGAGTAGCGATGTTCCGGAAGTCGTCATGCCGGATGTCGTATTTCTGACGTTACCTGAAATCAAGGACATTCTCCGTGGAGATGATGAAAACGAAAAACTCCTCGCCTACTCCCACTGGATGATTCTCGATGAAGAACAAGAAGAACTCATCGAAGCGTTCATGACACTGATCGAACGAAACGACCAGCCTGATTTCCTTGGCTCTTATGCGTATTACCTCATAGAAGTCTTGACGAACAACCCGGATTTATTAGACCAGAAACGAGATGTCGTCACTGCCTTGATCCTCAGCAAAGGTGACGATCTCGATGCAGAGGATCTGTTGTCTTGGATGGACGAAGAGAAAGACGAAGAGTTATGACCTAAACCATAAAGCCAGTATTCCTCGTCCAAACGGATGACGAATACTGGCTTGTTGCATGCATGTAAAATCTTTTAAGACAACATCAACTCAAGCAGGCAGTCGACAAGATCCTTCTCCAGTTCAAGTGCTTGCAACTGGTGCATCATGTTGACCGGATCGAGCTTTTGTGACAATAGACGGTACAAACGGTCCTTCAGGTCATAGCTGATTTCCGCTTGATCGAGGAACGCATACAACCGGTCCATCTTGTTCTCGTTCGTCGACATCTCGACTTGGAGCGACAACGTGATCGTATCCGTCACTTCACCGAGTTCGACACGAAGTGACTGCGTCGCATGATCATAGACGCCGGTGACACTTTCCCCGTCGCGCTGGACGTAACCTTCGCGGACCCCGCGTAAAATCAATGTGATTGACCGATTTTCCGGTAGCAAGTCACGATGTCCAGTCGGTGCAGCGATCGTCAGTTCACGCGCTTCCCAGTCGAGCGCGAATGTCGTCTCAACATTGACGCCATCGCGGTGTGCAATCCCTGTGCTGTCGTCTTCAAACAACGTAAACCGGTTCGAGGCTCCTGGGAAGACGACAACTTCGAGATCGTCCGGATTATGCAATGCATTCGAATGTTCGAGATGACGACCGAGTGGGACGATCGCACCGGCTTTCGCAAGTACGCCTTGGTCTTCGAGATAGCGGAACAGACGGATCTGTTTGCCACCTCGATAACGGTGCCCATTGAAGAAATCGAACCATTCTCCTTCTGGCAACCATGCAGTCGCAGCCGTCATGTGCAGTTTCCGGTGCATCGGTGTGACCATCGGCGCGACGATTAATTCCGTTCCGAAGTAGAACTGATTCGGGACATTGTATGCTTGATCGTCTTCTGGATGCTCATAATACATTGGTGAGACGAGGGGCAAGCCGTCAAAGTGATTGCGGGCATTCATCGTGTAGATGTACGGCACGAGCTGATGCCGAAGTCGTAAATATTTCTTCATGACGTTCGCCGCATCGGTCGAATAGCGCCATGGTTCCTTCCCATTGAAGATGCTCATCGTACTATGCAGACGCATAATCGGACTGAAGACACCGTACTGGAGCCAACGTGTCGATAACTCGTCATCTTTTTCCCCGCGCTGGTGACCCCCGATATCATGACTCCACCATCCGTAACCGATGTTCGACGCCGTCGCCGTGAAATACGGCTGGAATTGGAGTGATGCCCACGAGATGATCGTATCACCCGAGAAACCGACCGGATAACGGTGACTTCCGGGTCCCGCGTAACGTGAGAAGATCAACGGTCGATTACCATCGCGGGCGATATCGAGTGCGTGGTAATGATTGAGCATCCAGAGCGGATCAAGCCCTTTCATCTTCGAGTTCGCACCCTGTTGCCAGTCGATCCACCAGAAGTCGACGCCATCCGCCTCATGCGGATGATGCAACTTCGTGAAGTAGTTCTCGATAAACGTCCGGTCCGAAAAATCAAACGGAATCCGGACATCCGATTCGGGATCAACACCCATCGCGACCGCCATCGCCTCGTATGCTTCCTCAAACCCACGCACACCGTCCGCCGGATGCAAGTTGAGCGTGACCATCCGATCGTCGTCCTTCAACCATTGCAAGAATCCGCGTGGATCCGGGAACAAATCACGGTTCCACGTATAACCCGTCCAACCGCTTCCGTATCGTTCCGGAATATCGGTAACGTGCCAGTCCATATCAATGACGCTGACCGAGAATGGAATATCTTCCGTCTTGAAGCGTGTCATCAAGTCCTTATATTCTTTCTCACTATATCGCCAGTAGCGACTCCACCAGTTGCCAAGTACCTGACGCGGTAACATCGGTGTCGGTCCTGTCAGGTGGTAGAAGTCACGCAGTGCCTGTTTGTAGTCGTGACCGTATCCGAAATAATAGATGTCATGCGTACCAGAGCGACGCGGTTCGACGAAGTGGTCTTCCGTCAGTACGAAGGCGTTCGAATCGTCGATCGCCGCGTATCCTTGCCGTGAGACAATTCCTTCCTCGAGAGGAATGACACCGTCCGCGTGGTCAAGCGTCCGTGCCGTTCCTTTTAACGTCCGGAGCGGTCCGCCGAACGTATAACGGCTGTAATAGGTACTGAAGTTCCCTAAGACATCGATATAAAGTGTGTTCGCAGCGAACGGTCCCTTTGTATAATGCAGATGGACGTGCTCGGTGATGATTTGCAATTCTTCCTCGTTTTCGACGATGCGGTAAGCAGGTACCGGGAAATCACGATTGAAGACCGTTTGGGTCGGTCGATCCTCGAATTGTCCATCCGCCGCGTATTCGAGTCGGATCATCCGACTCGTCAAGACCGTGAAACGGTAGACATCTCCTTGGATGATAGCGTCTGGTCGTGCTTGTGGTTTCATGTCGCGCGTGTAGAAATGGGATTCATCAATTGTTCGCATACGGGTTCGGGACTTCCGTCCCTTTCACTTCCTTCCAGGCTAAGTAGTGTGCAACCGATTACACATCTAGTGTATAAGAGTTCATGTTCCCACTTCAAGGAAGAATCAACCTAAAAATGTCCCGCACCTGAAAATAGATGCGGGACGTTACGTCATAATAAGGGTGAAATCAAGCGCGAAAGTGACTCGAAAATCCGGAAGCGGAGCGGGCGTTTGACGTAATCATTCGATGATAACTGAATCGAGACGTCGAAATCAGCAATGAAGTCACGCTCGAGCTGCTCGGCACTTTCCGTATCGTACAGGAACGCCATTAGTTCATAGTTGAGGACAAAACTGCGAATGTCCATGTTTGCCGTTCCGACGGCACCGATCTTGCCGTCGACGAGAAACAGTTTGGCATGGATGAAGTGACGGTTGTACGTGTAAATCTTGACCCCATCTTTCAGGAGTGGTCCAAAGTAGGAACGGGTGCCGTAGTAAGACGTAAAACTATCGCCTTTCCCCGGTGTCAGGATGCGGACGTCAAGCCCGGCACGTGCAGCAAGTCGAAGTAGCGTCATCGTCTCATTGTCCGGAATCAAATACGGTGTCGCAATCCAGATCGAGCGTTGCGCCGAGATGATGGCCGCAATCAAGGCATTGCGAATCGCGGGATCCTTCGAGGTCGGTCCGCTCGTGACGATTTGAATCGCTCCGTCGGACGCCACATCATGTTTCGGGAAGTACTGGTGGATTGTCTCTTCCCCCGCAAACGTCTCCCATGTGTCGTCCGATTCGATTTGGGCATAAATCCAGTCGTCGAGGAACGTCGCTTGTAATTCCTTAACGGCACGTCCTTCGAGCCGTAAATGCGTATCGCGCCAAAACCCGAACTTCTTACTCTTGCTGTCGTACTCATCACCGACGTTCAGTCCACCGGTGAAGCCAACCTTCCCATCAACGACGACGATTTTCCGGTGATTGCGGAAGTTCGCCGTGAAGATGAATAAGGGACTCGAGATTGGATCATAGGCTGCGATATGTGCCCCAGCGTCGCGTAACGGACGTAGGAAATTCTCACCAAGCATATAGCTTCCAAGTCCGTCATACATGAACCGCACTTCGACTCCCGCTTCGAGTCGCTCGATCAATGCTTCCCGGATTGCCTTGCCTGTCTCATCGTTTCGATAGATGTAGTACTGGATGTGGACGTGATGTTTCGCTTGACGAATTGCGTCAAGAATCGCCGGGAACGTCTCTTCCCCGTTCGTCAGAATCTCACTTGCTGTATGAACGTCCACCCCGCCACCACCGAAGTTGCGAATCGTGTTCGCAAGCTTCAAGTGATTCGGTGGCAATTCACTGACGGCAAGCGACCGGACTGGACGAATCGCTTGTTTCAGCAATTTTCGTTCGTCATGCGAACGACGATTCCGGCGGCGACGCCGTGGATTCCGACCGAACATCAACCAGATGATGACACCGAGAATCGGTAAGAAAATCAGGACGAGAAACCAAGCAATCGTTGATTCCGCTGTCCGGTTCTCGATGAAGATGATCATGATGACGGCGAGCGGCACAACCGTCGCTGAAATCGTTAAGACATAAAATAAATAGCCGAGTTGATATAGTCCCCAAATAATTCCGCCGGCGACTAAAAATACAAGCGCGAATTGTAAAATCCGGTTGCGCACAGACCTTCCTCCTTCAATTAACATACCTTCACTAGTATTCTTTCCCCATTCACTATGAAAATATAACAAAAAAGAGAAACCGCAGATACGGTTTCTCTAAAGATTGACCTTTTATAAAAAGTTTTCTTCGTACATCTCACGACCGGGTATCGGATCGTTCAGAGATGCCCAGTCTGTTTCGTCTTCCTGGACGAGACTCGCATCAAACAACGCTTCGAGCTTCTCTTGTTCTAGTCCGATCCCAATCAAGACTAGTTCCGTCCGTCGATCCTCGTCTGATGCAAAGCGACCGGCGTATTCCATGTTCGACGCATATCCTGCCTGATGGAACAACAGTGCCATCTCAGGACGTGTCGCGAGGAACAAGAATCCTTTCGCCCGGACGACTTCTTGCGGCCAGTCTTCAATCAAGGCTAGCAAGCGCTCAGGGTGGAACGGCACGTTGCGCTTGTAGACGAATGAACTGATCCCGTACTCTTCCGTTTCCGGAATATGTTCTTCCGCATTCAACTCACGGATCCAGCCAGCACTCGCTGCCGCTTGTTCAAAATCAAATAGATCAACGTCTAAGATGTCTGCCGGATCGACTTGACCATATGTCGTCTCGATCAAGCGGGCAACTGGATTCAATGCCTTCAGATAGCCGATGACGGTATGGCGTTCTTCCGGTGTCAGGCGATCGACTTTATTTAAGACGATGATGTCCGCAAACTCGACTTGGTCGACGAGTAGATCGACGACTTCGCGCACGTCTGTCTCATCGACTGCCTGTCTGCGCTCGATCAACGACTCACCGGATTCGAAGTCCTTCAGGAAACGGTACCCATCGATGACCGTGACCATCGCATTGATTTTCGTGACATGTGATAAATCGATTGCGCTGTCCGGATCTTCATACGTGAAGGTCTGGGCGACCGGAATCGGTTCCGAGATACCACTCGATTCGATGACGATCCCGTCAATATTGCCTTGGTCGACGAGGCGTTTGACTTCAAGCAACAGATCATCACGCAATGTGCAGCAAATGCAGCCGTTCGAAAGCGTGACGAACGACTCTTCCGTTCGCGAGAATCCGCCTTGCTCAATCAATGCCGCGTCAATGTTGACCTCACTCATGTCGTTGACGATGATCGCGAGGCGGCGCCCTTTGCGATTATGTAGTAAATAGTTCAATAGTGTCGTTTTACCGGATCCTAAATAACCGGATAAAACGGTGATCGATATCGGTTGCATCATCATTCATCTCCTAAAACGTAATTGTTACGTTTTATAGAGTAACCGACTTTTTAACTGACGTCAATCGTAATGATTTCGATTTATTTTGTTTCCAAAAAAAAGCTGATAAGTGTCGACTCAAGGAGTAGACGGGGCTGGCTCCAAAAAAAATGACGCATCTTCTCACGCCCTTTCCTCAGGCGAGACACAAGCCAGTTTTCCTGCTTCCTTCAAGCAGGAAAGCGGGTCTTGTTTGTCTCTGACAGCGCATAATGCGCTTTTTCCTGTAGGAGTGGCGTGTGACGCGTCATTCTTTGTAGATACTGGCTTTAGAGTCAGCTCCGTCAGATATTCCGAAGCACAAGAAAAGAAACTTTTTTCGCTCGTAATCGCTTCCTAGAGAAATACAGGCAGGAGCGACCCTGCAACGAAGTGAAGCGGCGCGATGCTTGTCCCAGGAAAACGATTCGAGCGAAACGAAAAAACGTAACCTTACTACTGACTTTGAATCGGTAAATCCCATGTCGTCCCGATCAAATCCGTGATCCGCTCCGCTGCCTCATGCGAAAAACCAGCAATCGTGTAATGATTCGTATCTGCAATCACATGATACATCCCGTTCGGTAAACTGTCGGCGAACTCAGCGTGAGCCGCATTGATTTGTTCGGTCAATGCCGGATTCAACCAACTTTCCGGCATGCCGCCTGCCCAGTTCGAAGCAGACAGGACGAGGACCGGCTGCGTCACGTCTTCGATCAACGAAAGAATCATCTGATTGTTCTCCTCTACCGATTGCCATTCATCGAGCGTTCCCCGCCAATGCCCAGGTGCCGCAAAATGCTGCCACATCGGCAATTGATCAGCCTCCGGTAAGACACTGAACATCTTTTTTCCCAAACGGTCAGGGATCATCCAAGCAATCGGTCGAATGTGACTAAGGAAATAGAGGAATCGATTCCACTCTTCTTGTGTTCGTTCGTACCAGTTCGGCAATGCCGCATCGACATCTGGGTGCGACGGATCAAGCAAGACGATGCCGCGTGTCTCGTCTGCAAATAATCGTCCACTCGCGAGCGAAATATAGGCTCCGAGCGAGTGACCGATGAAGACATACGGTCCTTCAACTCGAAGCATCCGTAAAACATCTGCCAACTCATCCGCTTGATGTGTAAAGAGTCGTTTGTTTTTGCCACGACTCGACCGCCCATAACCGAGACGCGAATATTCAAAGACCCGTCCCCTTTTCAATAATTCAGTTCGGAGCCAACCCCACTGATGCCGATTCGACATCATCCCGTGATCGAGGACGAATGTGACGTCCCCGCTTCCCGTCAACCGGGTATCAAATCGACCGGCTGATGTTTCGACGATATATTCCATACGCTATCCCTACTTCCATTCATTCAAATAACGAGATCTCTAATTCGTACCCAAGGATGTTCAAGTAATCAAATAACTGGGATCGATGATGATAGAGATGCACGACTGCTTCAATCGCCCAACCATGCATCGAATCGGTAACTCCCCAGTACGTCGGACGCGTCGAAAATCCGGCCGTGACTTTTTCTTGATAGACCCGAAACGCTTGATCGATTCGCTCTGATAACTGATTGCACATGACCGGTTCCGCATAAAATGCCTGCATCGCTTCTGCCGTCGCTCCTTCTGCGAGCATCAAATCGGCTTCAAGTAATACAGCGAGATGGACGGCGACTTCACCGACGGTCCGCTTCCCAGGGATCGGTTGCGTGTTCCAGTCCTTTGCTTCGATCTTCTCAAACAAGACTTTCGACGTCTTTACACCAACACTGACATGGCGAATGAGAGCACGTTCCCAGTCAGTCATGCGCGTTCCCCCAAGCAATTGCGCGGAGTTCGAGTTCCTTGACGAACGTATCCTTACCGGCGATATAGGCTTCGATATCAAGCGGATATGTTGTCGCTAACTGTTCCTTTAATGCCCCGTAAGCAGCGGCTTCTTCTGGATGTTTGCGTAAGTAATCCCGGAAGACGAGATGACGCTTGATTTCTGGATTTCCCGTCGCATAGAGATGAATATGATGCGTCCGTTCGTCTCCACCTTTTCGGTAATAGCGACGTCCCGGCATCCCGAATTCACCCTTCGCCTCGTAGCCGATTGCTTCCATCCGTGCGTCGAACTGCTCGATCCCCTCGAGCGCATCGACGACGGGCAGTATATCGATGATCGGTTTTGCTGCGAGTCCAGGAACTGATGTACTTCCCATATGATGAATCTGCTTAAGACGTGCTCCAAACACCTCTCGTAACCGGTCCGCTTCTCGTGTATATGCACTCGCCCATTCTGATTGATACGGTAACACAATGACTTGTCGCATGGTCGTTTCCCCCTCTAAATTCAGTATGCCAGTTTTTGGGGTAAAACAAAACGACCATCCGCTTTGGAGGTCGTTTCGTTACGCATGGTGTCCGATGTTCGTTAATCCTTTAGATAATCATACAGTTTCGCAGGTCCACCCAGTCGGAGATCGGCGATGATATGCTGGGCATCGACGATCTTTCGAACAGGGAAGTCAGCGAGTGGTGCCATGACATGTTCAAACAATTGAAGCCGAGCCGGTCCACGGTATGCTTCTTTAATCTCAAGATCCGTGATTTGACTGCGTGTCAGTTCAGAGATGATCAACTCGCCTTGATAGCCGCGATGTTGTTTGAGCATGAACTGCGGCGCACCGACAATTGACTGTGCCTCTTCGACTGCCATCGGAACGTATTTATATCCCATCGTCGCTTGTGCGACGCGGAGCGAATGATAGTCAAGCGTTCCAACGAGTACATCATTGTCGAGATAAAGCCGGGGTGAACCATACTTCTTCGGAAAAGCAGCCACTTCACGACCAGAGGCGATTGCCGGCTGATTGTTGACATACATTGAGAGGTAAAACTCACCAACCTCCCCTTGATACCGAACCGGAATGACTTGTCCGCACTCGAGATAACTCCCAAGACCCGTGCTATCCGGCATATTGATGATCTCGAACTTGATCTGATTGCTCAGCACCTCAAGCGGTTCCGGAACGACTGCTTGTAACGCTTCGATGTCCGTCTCATAGATGATGTTCAAGTATTCCCGATTCCGAAAGAAGATATCGACTGCCGGAAAAACCGGCGCATTGATCGGCGTCGCGACGACGTTCTTTACATCGCTCTGTTTCATTTGAATCCCTCCTTTATGCGTTTAACAATGCGGCAAAGCGTGTGACACTTGTTTCAAAATCAGGAACTGTCTTCGCTGCTTGCGCTTCTTCGACGATTTCTTGAATGAGCGAGTTGAACGGCGTTTTGATATCGTACGTGTTGCCGTACATCGTGACGATCCCATTGATGAAACGAATTTCGGTCGGTTGACCTTTTTGTAAGTCCTGCAACATGCTTGCTTCTAAGTCACGCGACCCGTGCATCAATTGTGGTACGGTGATCAGTTTTTCATCGATATCGTCTAGTGTTGCGTAAGCTGCCGGCTCAAACGTACTCATCGGCGCGAATGTGATGCCGTGAGCGTGACCGACCTCAACGACTTCCTGCATCGTATGGATTGCTGCCCGTAACAAGACAGGATGATCGAGAACGTCGCCGTACGTACCGTTACACGCAGCGGATAACCCGCTGAACGTACTATTGATGACGAGTTTTGACCATTTCGTTCCCGGTAGATTATCAGAGATTTCTGTCCCACCGATGTGATCAAGGATTTCCTTCAGTTGGACGATCCGATCCGTCTTCTTCCCGTCCAGTTCACCGATTTGCATCGCATACGTCTTGAAATGTTCGTAATCTGATGTCAGGCGTGACTCGCCAGGTCCGACGTATGTCGCTCCGAACTCGACGGATCCCGCAATGATACGTTCGCTTGGAATCTGTTGTTGAATGAACTCTTCCGGTACACCGTTTTGCAAGGAGACGAGAATGCCGTCTTCCTTCAAGATCGTCCGCACTTTCGCGAGGACCGGTTCATTGTAGACCTGCTTCGTCAGCAATAATATGATATCGTACGTCTCTGTGATGTCATCCGGATGAATTGCATGAACAGCTTGCGTTAAATCCGGACCAATGACGTGTGCCCCTGTTGTGTTCAGTGCCTCAATATGTGCACGGTTCGTATCAATCAAATCGACACCCGCATACTGTTGACTTAGATAAGCTCCCATGATGGTTCCAAGGGATCCTGCTCCGTAAATTCCGATTTTCATTTCTATCACCTCTGGTATATACGGTATACTAGTTTCATCATAAACAAAAATATATATAATTATATATTTTGATAACCTATAGGTTATGTCAGGAGGAGATCATGGAACTCTTACATTTAAATTATTTTCGACACGTCGCAGAGGAATTGAACGTAACGCGTGCTGCCGAACGATTATTCATCAGCCAACCTGCCCTTAGTGCGACGATCAAAAAGCTGGAGCGTGAATTGAACACGACATTATTTCATCGAAAAGGCAGAACGATCAGTTTGACTGAAAATGGTCGACTGTTACTTCAGTCTGTCGAAAAAATCGAACAAGAGTTGACACGTGTTCAGGAACGAATGGTACGAAACGATGCATCAACGGAAACACCACTCAGTCTTGCCAGTTCACATGGTCGCTTCATCCAATTGATTCTACGGGAGTTTCTTCTTCCACAAACTGCTCCCTTGTTCAACTCGGACATCCTCTCGAACCGTGAAATCCTGAGCGGTCTCCTTCATCAAGAATTCCATTTCTCAATCAGCTTCATGGAACTCAAACATCCGCTCATTACGAGTGAACCAATCGTGGAAGAGGAGATCGTCATCACCTACCCTGCTTCCTATTCAGAGAAAGAAGCGATTACAGCACTCTATACGGATGCAACGGAGACTGCCTTTTTGTTTCCCTCCCACAATAAGGACTACAACCGCTTCATCCAATTGAAGATGGCGGAACTGAACATCTATGCCGATACCACGCACTACATCGATGATGTCTCACTTCAGCTCGCCTTACGCCAGCAACGGTATTTCAGCTTCGTTCCTGTTTCCGTTTGTCGGGAGATGGGACTTCCCTTCATTACGGACGATGTATTTACAGTAAAGTCACAACTCTACATGTCGCACGCGACGGATCAATTGACGGTCGAGCAAGCAATCATCTATGAACGCATTAAACGGTTTCTGCTCTCACGACGCACTTATCTTTCCAAATAAAAACGGATGCCTGCATATGCAGACATCCGTGTGAGATATTACTTCGTGATGAAGTAGCGTGACTGATCGAGATGATCCTTAGCTGTATAGATGTTGAGTTTGTACGAGCCGTTCGTCAATGCCTTACGCATCTTCAAGACATAGTTCCCGTGCTGATCCGCCACGTCTTGAGCAATCAATTGATAACCAGACTCTGTTTTTTGGTAGAGACGGACGATTTGACGTTTTTCGACTTTACCTGTCAACGTCTTTTTACCTGACCATTTTTTGACCGGGTATGTGTTCTTAATCGTGAACGACGCTTTTTTCGTGATTTTGTTCGAGATGTCTGTCGACTTGACCGTATATGTTCCAGTCGTTAGACCGTTCTTGACCGCAATCTTGAAACCACTTGCCGTCGTTTTTGCTTTCGCAATTTTCGTTGATCCTTTATAGAGCGTCACGTCGAGACCTTCCGTTGCTTTACCGCGGAGGACCGTTGAACCGTAGACTGCTGACTTTTTATCGATCGCTGGTGTCGCAACGACACCTGTGCCGACTGTGACGTTCGTTTCTGTCTTCATGAAGCTGAGTTCAGAGACAATCGTCAACTGATCACGCAATTTGAGCGGACGTGTCACGACTTCGTATTGACCCGCTTCGTTTGCTGTAGCTGTACCAAGGACTTTATCACCGAGTTTGACCGTGACTGTTGCGCCCGGAACGGCTTGACCAGTAACGACTTTCGCACCTGGTTTAACTGCTTTTGCCGAGACCGTGAAGTCTTTCATCGGCACGTTCATGTTGAATTTAAGGAACGTACCTGTCTCGCCCGGACGTGTTACACCTGTATTCGTGATGCCTTCGTACCGCTTAACGTACGGTGCAGCTGCAGCCGCTGAATCAAAGCTGACCGTCATCGGTCTGCTTGCAACGAGTGACCAGTTGTCGTCCGCTTTGTAATCAACCGGTTGTTTCGCCTTGATATAGTCCGAGATGACGTTACGTGTTTCGTAAGCCGATTTGTAGACGATATTTTGACCTTTCCCAAGACCCGGGAACGTCGCACTGCCTGCGCGGTAGTTGTTCGTCGCGACGAGGAATTCTTGGTCGTCTGTGATCGCTTTGCCTTGATACTTGATGTTTTGGACGCGGTGCTCTAAATCTTTATTTTTATCGATTAATACACCCTCTGCATCAAACTTCGCTGGTTTCGTGATGTCGATTTCGTACGTCAATCCGTCGAGGATATCGAAGTTGTAGCTTCGGAATTCTTTATTCAACAACTCTGTCTGCTCACCGTCGACTTGATTGAATTGCCCTGCGGACATCTCGAGCCAATCCTTGACGTCAGCCCCTGTTACTTTGACGACTTCAAGTGTATTCGGGTAAACATAGAGATCGGCGACGTTCTTGAGCGCGATCGGTCCTTTTTTAATCAGTGTGTAATCTGACGCGTTGACCTGGTTACGACCACCTGTCTTAAATGGTGCACCGGCTGACAACAACGGGAGATCTTTATACTTCGCAAGATCGGCATTTTCTTTCAGTTGTTTCTCGACATACCATTTTTGAGCGTTCGTCACGAACTGAACTGAATCATCGTCTTGCACGAGAGCGAAGAAGCTCTGGATATCGTCATTGATCGTCCCGACTTCTTGACGGATGTAAGCGAGTGTTCCTTCATGTGCTTTTTCGATCAATTTGACAGCGCCGGCATCTGCTGTCGTATCTTTCGTCACGTCCGCTAGTTTTGCGCCAGACGTATCCACAACCCATTTCCCGTCGACTTGCTTCAATTGAAGATCGATAACACCAACATTTTTTCCTTGTGTGTTTGCCATGACGACTGGTTTACCGTTAATCAGACCGTTCGTTGCATCAACATTTGGTAATCCGTTAAATGCAGATTTCGCATCTGGGAACTTTCCGTGCTGATGACCTGTCATCAAGACATCGATGTCTGCGACTTTCGTTAACGCGTAGCCGACATTCTCATCGCCATCTTTTTGATCCACTGTATCCCCGATACCTGTGTGTGCGAGTGCAACGACGACATCCGCTCCTGCGTCTTTTAATTTCTTCGCTGTTGCTTTCGCAGTCGGGACGATATCTTCAGCCGTGACTTTCCCCGTCAGATTCCCCGCATCCCATGCCATGATTTGTGGCGTGACGACTCCGAACACACCAACCTTGACTGTTTTCATGTCACCGTTCTGATCCTTGACTTGACGTTCGATGATTTGATAGTCTTTTCCATCTTTGTTGTAGTCTGAGACGATCGGCTTTTTCGTGACCGCATCCAATACGTTCGAGTTGACGAACTTGATTGAACCGCTCGAAGCGCTCATCGCTGACTTCAAGAAATCGAGTCCGAAGTTGAATTCATGGTTCCCGAGCGTGACCGCGTCATAACCAAGGTACTCCATCAATTCGTACATCGGATGTTTGCCTTTGTTTCCTTTGTCGTACTGGTTCTTCACGTAATCCCCGAATGGCGTTCCTTGAAGTGTATCTCCGTTATCGAACAAGAAGCTATTCGTAACGCCCACTTCAGCTTGTTGCTGTTTGATGACTGTAGCGGCTTTGACGAGACCAATCGTTTCGTCCTGCGCATCCTTGAAATAATCGTAGTTCATTGAGTTCGTATGTAAATCCGTTGTTTCTAAGAAGCGTAACTTGACGACACTGTTGTCGGCAGCAAGTGTCTTGACTTGAACGACTGGTACGAGCATCGGTGCGATCAATGTCGACGCGATGACGAGTTTCGTTGCTTTTTTCATTTGGATTTCCCCCCAGGAAGTTTTGACTGCTTCATTAATTTAGCATGGTTCGATTATAGCTAATAGTCCTTTCAAATAGGTCGGACATCCGTCTTATTTAACCTACTTAACTAATTCCAAATACTGGCTTAACATTGTTGATTTTACCTTTACAAATCGAGCTCACATGGTAAAAAAAGGAGATACACCACAAAAAAAACGATACATTTCAGGACATGAACCTGAAAACGTATCGTTTATAATTGATGTAGAACGTAATTGTTCATTCTCAACTTCTACAGGAAAAGAAAGCACGTTTTTCGCTTTCGTCAAGGTCAGGTGAGACCCGGTAGACGAAACATAGTTTAGGATACCGCGGCTTACCCGACTGTGGAAAACGAAAATGACAGAAACGTTCTTCGATCAGATTCATGGCATAAGATTTTCACCACTCCACGTCCCTTACACCGTTTTCTCTGGTTTCCGCCGGACGACATAACCAAGAATTCCACCAAGTAACGCAAGTCCTGTTGCGAAAAGCACCGTCCATCCTGCCGTCTGTTGAGCGAACTCGAATAAGACGTCACTCCGCCACTTCATCGCGAACTGAACATATGAAGCTTGACTGACGATGAAGCTGATGACACCGATCGCGATCGCAAAAATGAATGGGTCGATGATCGACTTGAAACTCCGGATACTACAGACGAAGTAAATCACAAATGTCACGAGTAACAACACCCAATACGCACTCTCACTTGAGATGTTTGGTGCCGTCGTTCCGGCCGATTCAGCATCAATTGCTTGGATCGTCTGTCGTGCGACACCGTAATCAACAGGATCAAGCTTCAATTGTGTCGCTGATAAATCTGGACGTTCTCCACCGACTAACGTCAGCAATTGTTCCGTCACCCGATTCGTATCAATCCCATCGACAACTTTCTGAATCGAGTCATTGAGCTGTTCCGTTGAAGTCTCCCCGTTTAGCATCGAGACCGGGATTTCCGCATTCGCTCCAAGGACGTCTGCTTGATACACGACTTGTCCACCATGAATCCAGTCATACATCCCTCCACTTCCGGCGTTCAGACTCGCAACGGTCAATGCCGTTCGTAGTGAGGAATCACCGTCATACTCCGCTTCGTCCTGCACCGTAAAGACAAGTTGAAGCGTACTCGCGAACATCAAAATCAGCAAGCTGGCACGTCCGGCAGCTGTCAGACCGGATAACTTTTGCGGGAAAAACGCCATCCAACCAAGCAGACTGACGACGAGAAGTGGTAAGATCCCGCTCATCGCATAGCCGTCTTGTAACGCAAGGAACGGGACATCGTTTCCGCGTCCGGCAAGGACGAACCAGATGATGCCGACCGTTAAAAAGAAACTGACCGATCGAATCGTCCACCCAAGACGACTTGCCTTAATCCGTAACACTAAAAATAACAGGACGATCAATCCGATACCAAAAACAGAATAAAGCAACGTGCCGTAAGAGACATCGAACGTCAATGGCGCGAGGACTTGTTTTAAGTCAATCCCAAACAACGATAAGACGTCGCCGGCAGAACTTGCATCCAGCACCTGATTGATGATCCCTTCTCGGACTGCGCTCGGCATCGTGATCGACAGCCCACCGACGAACAAAAGCATCAACGAAACAGTGATGTCTGTTTCTTTCCATGTGATATTCGCCTGTTGCATCTGCTTCACGAGATCCTGATAGTCTGAGGATGAGGTGATTTGTGAAGTCAAAAATGCCATCACACCGTAGATGACACCGAAAAAGATGAGACCGATGAGGACGCCATACAGGACGTCCCAGACGGAAAACCGTCGTTGTTTCCTTTCTTGCCTTGACTCCATCCCATTTCCTCCTTTTTATGTCTGATGTTTGAATATTCCTGCTACAACGAAACCAAAAACATCAAATTCATTCAACAGCCATTATATCCCACCTTTTCTCTGACTGTCTCCATCGATTTCCAAAACAAAAACCGACTTCTCAGAGTGAGAAGCCGGTTGAACGATCTTTTGCCATAGTATTTTTTTCTCTATTAGATGCCTTCGTATGCTTGTTCCATGATCGTCCGTAATTCAGCGACAAGCGGCATCTTTGGATTCGCTGTCGTACATTGATCTTCGAAAGCATCGACTGCCATCTTATCGATTTTTGCCTCAAAGTCTGCTTTTGAAATACCTTGCGCCTTGAATGACATCTTGATGTTGAGACGTTGTCCAAGATCGGCAACTGCTTGAATAAGTGATTCGACCCCTTGTTCTGTCGTTGCTGCAGGAAGACCGAGGTAACGTGCGATGTCGGCATACCGTTCATCGGCGACGAATGATTCGTATTTTGGGAATGCTGCCAGTTTCGTTGGGCGTGACGCATTATAGCGAATGACGTGTGGCATCAGGATCGCGTTCGTCCGTCCGTGTGGTGTGTGGAATTCCCCACCGATTTTGTGCGCGATCGAGTGGTTGATTCCGAGGAAGGCGTTCGCGAAAGCCATCCCTGCCATCGTTGACGCATTGTGCACTTTTTCGCGTGCTTCTGCGTCAGATCCGTTCTCGTACGCTCGTGGCAAGTAGTCAAAGATCATCTTGATTGCTTTGAGTGCCAGTCCATCCGTGTAGTCGTTCGCAAGAACCGATACGTATGCTTCTGTTGCATGAGTCAAGACGTCCATTCCGGTATCAGCAGTAATCGAAGCCGGTACAGTCATGACGAATTCCGGATCAACGATCGCGACGTCGGGTGTCAAGGCATAGTCAGCAATCGGGTATTTGACGTTTTTCTCTTTATCCGTGATGACGGTGAACGGTGTCACTTCTGAACCCGTACCCGATGTCGTCGGGATCGCGACGAACTTCGCTTGACGACCGAGTGCTGGGAATTGATACGCCCGTTTGCGGATATCGAGAAATTTTTGACGTAAGTTCGAAAACGTTTCGTTTGGCTGTTCATAGAAGAGCCACATTCCTTTTGCAGCATCCATCGCTGACCCACCACCAAGAGCGATGATCAAGTCGGGTTTGAAGTCACGCATGGCTTGGGCACCTGTCTGAACAGTCGTCACCGATGGATCTGGTTCGACTTGGTCGAAGATTCGGTAACTGACGGACTGTGGCAAGTTTTGAATCACTTTATCGGCATAACCGAACTGTACCATCGTTGGATCGGTGACAATCATGACGCGTGAGACGTCTGTCATCGACCGCAAGTACTGAACGGAGTTCTTTTCGAAGTAGATTTTTTCTGGTACCTTGAACCATTGCATGTTCACGCGTCGTCTCGCCACCTTCTTGACGTTGAGTAAATGTTTCGCTGTCACGTTTTCAGAAACAGAGTTTTTCCCGTATGATCCGCAACCGAGTGTCAGTGATGGTGTCAACTCGTTATAAAGATCACCGATTCCGCCATGAGCAGATGGACTGTTGACGAGAATCCGGCAGGCTTTCATGCGGAGTCCGAACGCTGTCATCAAATCATCGTTCGTCGTATGAATGACGGCGGTATGACCGAGACCCCCGATTTCAAGCATTTGTTCAGCAATCGTAAACGCTTCTTCGGTAGATGCAACGCGGTACGCACCGAGGACGGGACTGAGTTTTTCATGAGACAGTGGTTCTGCTGCTCCAACGTGCTCGAGTTCCGCGACGAGCATGACCGTCGTTTCCGGAACATCGATCCCAGCTTTTTCTGCAATCCATGTCGCAGGTTTCCCGACGATGTCCGCGTTGACGGCACATGTATCGGTTTTAATGACGAGTGATTCGAGACGTTGTTTTTCTTCCGATGTACAGAAGTAACAACCGAGTGCTTCCATTTCTGCACGGACCGTTGCATATATTTCTTGGTCAACGATGACGGCTTGTTCAGATGCACAAATCATCCCATTATCAAACGTTTTTGAGAGAACGAGATCGCTGACAGCCCGTTTGACTTTTGCTGACTGTTCAATGTAGCAAGGAACGTTCCCTGGTCCAACACCGAGTGCCGGTTTACCTGTTGAATATGCTGATTTGACCATTCCTGCTCCACCTGTCGCAAGGACCATGGCGATGTTTTCATGGTTCATCAAGACTTTCGTTGCTTCAAGTGATGGTTCTTCGACCCATTGAATGCAGTCTTTCGGCGCCCCAGCTTTGATGGCTGCATCGCGAAGTGTTTTCGCCGCTTCGACGGAACACCGTTGTGCCGACGGGTGGAACGCGAAGATGATCGGATTACGTGTCTTGATCGCAATCAATGCTTTGAACATCGTCGTTGACGTTGGGTTGGTGACTGGTGTGACACCACAGACGACACCGACCGGTTCAGCGATATAGGTGATGCCGTTTTGGACATCTTCTTCCAGAATCCCGACCGTTTTTTCATGACGTAGACTGTTGTAGATGTATTCTGTCGCAAATATATTTTTAATCATCTTATCTTCAAAGACACCGCGCCCTGTCTCTTCTGTTGCGAGACGAGCGAGTTCGACGTGCCGTTCAAGTCCGGCAAGTGCCATATCACGGACGATCGTATCAATTTTTTCTTGATCGAATGTCAATAACTCCTGTAATGCACGTTGTCCTTTTTCAACAATTTGTCCAATTGCTTGTTCGACCGGCGTTGCCGTCGATTTTGTTTTTTCTTTCACAGCCATGAGTGGTTTCCTCCCTGTCGTGGAACGAATCTGAGTTTGATTTGCCAACCATTATGTCAGGAATGCCAAGCTGTTTTTCAATAGTTTGTGCTTTCCTTCACAAATCAATCATAACTCCTTTTTCCTGTTTTGTGCATGACCATCCTGTGAATTCCCTCACATCATTGGTAACGTTTACATCTATTGTGAATTCTTCTTTTTCGTCATTTTGCTCTATATACGAAGACGTGTGCGATTTATCACACCCGCATTTTCATGACTTGATAGCCGTTTCATCATCTTGTATTCTGATTATGGGGTACATATTAAGAGCTACCACTAAAGGAGGACACTTGAATGTCAGTTGTACAGGAAATGTTAGCTTTCAACGAGCGATTCGTCGCTGAAAAACAGTATGAGCAGTTCGTCTCGGATAAGTTCCCGGACAAAAAGGTCGTCATCCTGACGTGTATGGATGCCCGCCTAACGGAACTTCTTCCACACGCACTCGGTCTTAAGAACGGGGATGCGAAGATCATCAAAAATGCTGGTGCTATCCTATCGCACCCATTCGGTTCCGTCATGCGTTCGATTCTCGTCGCGTTGTATGCACTGGGTGCCGAAGAAGTCGTCGTCATCGGTCACCACGACTGCGGCATGAGCACGATTGATCCTAAACACATGATCAGTGAAATGAAGGATCGGGGTATCGACCAACAGATTCTTCACACGCTTGAAGTATCAGGTGTTGATTTAAATCAATGGTTGCGTGGCTTTACGTCAGTTCAGGAGAGTGTCGCCCACTCTGTCAGCCTCGTGAAGAACCACCCTTTACTGCCACCTGGTACGAATGTCCACGGACTCGTCATCGATCCAGGAACCGGTAAACTCGACATCGTCGATTGCTGATTGCTCTCTATAGAAGAAACTCAACGAGATTTGGATATTCTACTCCATCTTAAATTAAAGATAACGTGCCATTTTCTTTTAAAAGAGAAGGATGGCACGTTTTTTTGTGTGAGCCATTTTTAGTGATCAAAACGCTTTTCATCTCATGCTTCCGGGTATAAAAAAATGTGACTTTTTATGCAAAGCTAAAAAGCCTATCGTGAAGTCCTTTAATACGAGGTCAGACTTTTATCCTTGACAGTGTTCCACCATGGCTGTAAGATACTTTAGTATAGTGCAGTGATAACAAAAGAAAGTGTGGTTTTACCGAATGATTAACGCCGTATTGTTTGCCGTCTTTTTACTATTCATCTTAGCGATCTTCCGCGTCCACATCGTGCTCGCGATGGTCATCAGTGCGTTCGCCGGCGGTCTCGTCGGCGGTCTCGATTTAACGAAAACAACCGAAGCATTTGCTGGTGGTCTTGGCGATGGGGCAGAAATCGCTCTTAGCTACGCGATGCTTGGTGCGTTTGCTGTTGCCCTCTCGAAAACGGGCTTACCGGATGCTCTCGCTCACGCATTGATTGCACGTTCACGTGGTAACGCAAGTGCCGCATCGGTCAAGAAATTAAAAGGATTCGTCTTGTTTGCGATTCTGTTACTCGCAATCAGTTCACAAAATGCTTTACCGATTCACATCGCCTTCATTCCGATCATCATTCCGCCGCTTCTTGGTCTCTTTTCTCAGTTGAAGATGGACCGACGTCGAATTGCGATCATCATGACATTCGGTCTCGTCACACCGTACATGTTCTTACCGATCGGATTCGGAGACATCTATCTGAATCAGATTTTACTGAAAAACCTTAAAGCTAATGGTCTTGATACGACGGGAGTTTCTGTCATCGAAGCGATGGCGATTCCAGCACTCGGAATGGTCGTCGGTCTCTTGATTGGTCTTTATACGTACCGGAAAGAGCGGACGTATGAAATTCGTGATATCGCCCCGGACGACTATGAAATCCCGGTCATCACGAAAACGAAACTGATCTTAAGTGGTGTCGTCGTCATTGCGACATTGATCGTTCAACTGCAGACGGAATCAATGATTCTTGCTGCAACGACGGGACTCATCCTCTTCTTGTTGCTTCGTCTCGTTCGATTCAGTGAAGCGGATGACGTCATCACGCGTGGTATGCGGATGATGTCATTCATCGGTTTTGTCATGATCTCAGCGAACGGATTCTCGAACGTCTTGCGTAAGACGGGTGATATCGAACCGCTCGTTGAGAACTCAAAAGCATTGATGGGCGACTCCCAACTTGTTGCCGCGTTTGTCATGCTCTTGATCGGTCTTCTCGTCACGATGGGCATTGGATCAAGTTTCTCAACTGTTCCAATCATCGCTGCGATCTTCGTTCCACTTTGTATCCAGTACGGCTTCAGCTTAGAAGCGACGGTTGCGATCATCGGGACAGCTGGTGCTCTTGGTGACGCTGGTAGCCCCGCGTCAGATTCGACGCTTGGACCTACGAGTGGTTTGAATGCCGATGGTCAGCACGATCACATGCGAGAAACCGTCATTCCGACGTTCTTGCACTACAATATTCCGTTGCTCATCTTCGGTACGATTGCTGCGGTCGTATTATAAAAACAAGACGGATTCGCTATCATGGTGGATCCGTCTTTTTAATTGTCTCCGTTTTTTTCCTTTTCATTTGATCTTCGGTTCTCTAAAATAAAGGAATGTACTGATTACAAAGGAGTTGTCTTACGTGTTATCTCAAATCGTCAACCAGATTTTGCTTTCACTTGCCGATCTCGGATATTTCGGTATCGCCCTCGGATTGATGATTGAAATCATACCGAGCGAGATCGTTCTCTCATACGGCGGATTCATGATTTCTCAAGGAACGATTAGCTGGCCGCTCGCTGTCGTCGCCGCCGTCATTGGCGGATTGTTGTCGCAATTGTTCTTATATTGGTTTGCTCGCTATGGCGGTCGTCCATTGATCTTGAAGTACGGAAAGTATGTCCTGATCTCTGAACATCATCTGGATTTAGCTGAACGCTGGTTCTTGAAGTACGGTCAAGGTGTCATCTTCGGAGCTCGCTTCATTCCTGTCGTCCGCCATGCCATCTCGATTCCAGCTGGTCTTGCGAAAATGGATCAAACGAAGTTTTCGCTCTACACGGTTCTTGCCATCATTCCATGGTCAATCTTGTTCCTCTATCTTGGAGAAACACTCGGAACGAACTGGCGCTCGATCAAGGAAGTCGCTGCACCATATACGAATGGTGTTTTGATTGCTGCCGTCGCCTTAATTATCGTCTATTTCTTCTATAAACGCCGTCAACGGTCGGTTTAACTCATTAAGCAGTCTGTCTGTCGACGGACTGCTTTTTACAACACACAGGAGGTCGTGCCATGCTCACATACCCGCTCGCCCATTTCCCGCTACGTCGTTTGACCGCATCCTATCGTTCTGGAAGCCCGGTCGCGACTGGCATCACTGTCGACGGACATATTTTAATCGTTGAAGAATCGATTGATGAATCTCGTGAAACACAGATCCTCTCCATTCATCAACTGAAGGATGATTGGCGAAAGACGACGATCGTCGAAAGAAACGACATCGACTTTTCCCTCGTTGATCGTTTTCCAGACGGACGGCTGTTACTCGTCGCTTCTCGTTGTGATGATGATATCGACGGCACATGGTTGCCGAATGCCTTTATCTACGATCCTCAAGGTCAGTTACTGAATAGCTTTTGTTTAGACGACGGGATTCAAAATATGCAAATCGACGAACAAGGTTGGATTTGGGTCAGTTATTTTGATGAAGGTGTCTATGCCGATGCCGTCACGAGTTCAAATGGTGCTTTCGGTCTGGTCGCTTTTAACGATACAGGTGAAGTGCAGTATAAGAATCGGCAATATCCGATTGATGATTGTTATGCTCTGAATGTCTGTTCATCAACAGAAGTCTGGTTCTTCTACTACTCCGATTATCGTTTCGTCCGTATTAATCAAGAGGACGATCTCGTTTGTGAGGCTCCTACGATCGCCTTTTCTCAGTTCGCTCGGTACAATGACCATCTACTTGCTGCATACTCTGATGACGTACAATTACTTGAACGAAATGGAACACGTTTTAAGAGCATTCGTTCGATTCGTTTCATGACCGAACAAGGAAATTCTCTGTCAGGTGACCTTACAATGCGTGATGATTTGATCGTCTTAGCAACTGCTGAGCATCTGTATTTTGGTAGACTAGGTCAACAACTTGACACTCTACTAATGGGCGAATGAAAGCTGTTACATATTTGTTTCATGAATATCTGATTATTGAAAACTCTATTTCAAATTTTCAAAAAGACTAGCCGAGCCCTATCCGAGGATAGTATACTCAGCTTTATAGTTCTTACGACAAGTTGTCTGAACATTATGACGTCACAGATTTTTTTGGGGGAAACGATGAGTTCGAATTTGAAACGAGATTTAACAGCACGACAGGTACAAATGATTGCGCTCGGAGGAACGATTGGTGTTGGTCTCTTCCTCGGGGCATCAAGTACGATCGCTTGGACAGGACCATCAGTCTTACTTGCGTACATGCTAGCCGGAGTTTTTATCTTTTTCATCATGCGGGCACTCGGCGAGATGGTCTACACCCATCCGCACAGTGGATCGTACGCAAAGTTCGCAAACGATTATATCCATCCAGCTGCTGGTTTTTTAACAGCAAGCAGCAACATCTTCAACTGGGTCGTCGTCGGGATGAGTGAAGTCATCGCCGTTGGAACGTACTTACGCTTCTGGTGGCCTGAACTACCAACATGGATTCCAGGGATCGTCGTCATCATTCTCTTGACGCTCGCAAACCTTGCTTCCGTCAAGATGTTCGGTGAACTCGAGTTTTGGTTCGCTTCGATCAAGATACTGACGATTCTTCTGATGATCGTCGCTGGATTCGGCATTATTTTCTTTGGACTAGGGAATGGAGGAAATCCAGTCGGTTTCTCGAATCTTTGGACAAACGGTGGATTCTTCACAAACGGTTTCACCGGGTTCTTCTTTGCCCTCTCGATCGTCTTCGCCTCTTACATCGGTGTCGAGTTGATCGGAGTCACGGCTGGGGAAACAAAAGATCCAGAGAAAAACATCACGAAGGCGATCAATGGTGTCGTCTGGCGGATTTTGATTTTCTACGTTGGAGCGATTTTCATCATCGTCACGGTGTATCCGTGGAACGAATTATCCGATCTTGGAAGTCCATTTGTTGCGACATTCGCCAAGGTCGGTGTGACGATTGCTGCCGGCATCATTAACTTCGTCGTCATCACGGCCGCTTTATCCGGTTGTAACTCAGGAATCTTCAGCGCCAGTCGGATGATCTATGCATTAGCGGAAAAAGGGCAAATGCCGTCTTTCTTCTTAAAGGTCAATAAACGTGGGATTCCACTCTATACAGTTCTAGCCATTTCAATCGGGATTTTCTTTGGTGTCATTCTCGATATCATTCTCCCGCACGTTCTCGGAAAGGATACGAACATCTTCGTTTATGTCTACAGCGCTTCGGTACTACCAGGGATGGTGCCGTGGTTCGCGATATTAATCAGTCATATCCGTTACCGAAAACTCGAAAGTGAACGGACAGCCTCGCATCCGTTCAAGATGCCAGGTGCGCCGGTGACGAACTATTTATCGATCGTCGCGCTGATCACAGTACTCGTCGGCATGCTGTTCAATGACGAGACACGCGTCTCAATCTTAATCGGAATCGCCTTTTTGATTTTAAGTACGATCTACTACATCGTAAAAGTACCGAAAATCGAAAAATAAAACGGTTGCTACTCCTCTCATGACACAATGAGAGGAGTTTTTTTCATTCACTGTATTTTTATTTTGAAGTCACATATTATTCATGATAATCGTGATTTCCCGAACGTCTAAACAATTTAACGACAGAAAGGAGAGATGAAATATGAACGGATTCAATCGTTTCCTGCTCGTCCTAATCGGTATTCTCAGTTTAATCAGTGTCGTCAGCATCTGAACAGTCGTCGATTTCCCGGCACCGTTCGGTCCAAGAAAGGCGAAGATTTCCCCTGCTTGCACGTCAAACGAAATCCCTTTGACGACATCCTTTCCATCGTACGTCTTCGTCAAGTTCACGACATGAATCATCTTCATTCCTTCTTTCCATGAATTCAAAGTCATGTCCAAGATTTCCCTATTTTTTCTGTTCGCAAATCAAAAAAGACACCTGAATCGGTGCCTTGATTCAATCTCTAACGATTACTCTACAATCTGGTATACACCATATACGGCACCTGCAGACAAGGCGAGCGTTACGACTACCGACACCAGCATCATCTTAAACTCAACTCCTTTTAAGCGAACGGCTCGCGCTAACGCGAGACTAAACGATAGTACCGCGCCACTCGTAAATACAAGCTCTCCTGCGAACAATAACGTAGGATTAATCCAAACATCTCCGATGACGAGCCATGTGTAAGTGACACAGGCAAAAAGAGCGGTCATGATGAGCCATTGTTTCGATGTTCTCTTTTTCAACATATCGGTTCCCTCCTGGTTTGCTTCTACATACTTGTTCGACTTTTCCCATCAGATTCCTGTCATTAAAAAATCATGCCTCCTGCTATCAGGAGACACGATCCACTTATGACGCCACTTGCCATTTCTCTTTTAATTGCTCCATCTCTTCCTGTCCTTCATACGACTGCATCCAGAGGTTAAAGACATCGACGACGTCCCCTTCTGACTCCCGGACGAGGTAGCTTTTCTCCGCCGGAATCCACTTTTCTTGAATTCTTGGTGCCGCGAGTCGTTGATCGAGTGCTTCATAATGAATCGCCTCGACCGTATCAGTGATCATGACATCAACTTCGCCTGAGGCAACAGCATGCGGGATGTCGAGGTTTTGCTCATACATGACGATGTTCGCCTTCGTAAACGTCTTGCGGACGAATTGTTCATTCGTTCCGCCTGGATTTAGACCAATCGTCACGTCCGGTCGATTGATCTGTTCAATCGAAGCGAGGCGTCCGACATCTTCTTTACGGACGAGCGGTGTCTTTTGGAATGACAGGTAACTTGACGTGAAGTCGCCAATGATCTCGCGCTCGATGTTTTTCGTCACTCCCCCGACGACCATATCGAATTTCCCGCTAGCGAGATCAGCAGACAGCGTCGGCCATGTCGTCGGGACGAACTCCACATCGATGCCGGTCGTCTTCGCGAAAGAACGGATCACTTCGATATCGAATCCTTCGTACTCGTTCGTCTTCCGGTTTAAATAGGTGAATGGTTTATAATCGCCGGTCGTTCCGACGACGATTTTTTTCGTCGCAAAGACGTTCTTTGCTTGTACACGTCGTGGTTGCTCCGTTTGCCAAAGTGTTAGTAAGCTGGCAAACAAGACGCCACCTCCGACGACGATCCATCCCCATTTACTCATGTGCTCCCGCTCCTTTCGCTCCGACCGTCTCACGCGTCGAGACGATGTTCCATTTTTCCTTCAGTTGTTGTACCTGCTCTTGTCCTTCCGCACTTTCAATCCAGACCCGGAAGACGTCTCCGAGCTGCTTTTGTCCTGGTTTCATCAAATACGCCATCTCGGCTGCTTCCCATGCTTCAGTGAGTTTGGGAACCGCAAGATTCAGTTCTGTTGCGTAATGCAACGCTTCGATGTCGTCTGTTACCATGACGTCGACTTGACCGCTTTGGACGGCTTTTGGAATGTCTAAATTCTTCTCAAAGACGGTCACATTCGCTTTCGGAAAATGCTTCTTCACGAACGCCTCGTTCGTCCCACCCGGATTGACACCGATTTTGACGGATGGATCATTGATTGCATCAAGCGAATTCAAGCGTTTGACATCTTCCTTCTTTACGAGCGGTGCTTTTTGAAAGGAGAAATACGACGACGTAAAGTCTCCGACGACCTCGCGTTCGACTTTCTTTGTAATCCCGCCGACAGCGATATCAAACTTACCTGACTTCGTATCTTCCGATAACGTCGGCCATGTTGTCTTTACGAACGTCACGTCAAGATCCGCTGCTTTAGCAAACGCTTGGATGACTTCAATATCAAAGCCTTGATAACGATTCCGTTCCTCGTTCCAGTATGTAAAGGGTTTATAATCCCCCGTCGTTCCGACAACCAGTTTTTGGTCTTCAAAGATGTCATGTGCTTCGGCATTCGTCTGTTGATTCCAGATCATCCAAGCGGCAACGCCTGTCAGGACAAGTCCAGCTAATAGCCATGGTTTCTTTCTCACCGTATCTCTCCTTTCTGTTTCGTCGTTGCCCATTCACCGAATATTTCCACAATTTAACCTAAACGATTTTCGGTGTGGGTAATAGTCATTATCCTACCACACTTACACGTGATTTCAAGATAATTTGACGATTTTATGCATAAAAGCGTTAAAAAGATGTTTTGATGACGGTTACAGTTCCATAAGTCGTCTCTCTTTACAGAATCCCTTCGTCTTTTCCATACTGAAACAGAATCATCAAATCGTGAAATGGAGGAATGGAACATGAGTCAGATTTTTATCATTGGTGCAAATGGTAAAGTAGGTCGTCACGCTGCTCGTTTACTGCAGGATTCGGAGCATGATGTCAAAGTAGGATTACGTTCCAAGGACCAGTTCAGTGATTTTGAGAAACTCGGTCATACCCCGGTCCATCTTGATCTTGAAGCCGACGTCGCGACAATCACGGAAGCATTACAAGGATCAGATGTTATCGTCTTTACCGCAGGATCAGGTGGTCACACGGGAGCCGACAAGACGATGCTGATCGACTTCGATGGTGCCGTCAAATCGATTGAAGCAGCAGAAGCAATCAAGGCGAAACAGTTCATCATGGTCAGTGCCTTGAACGCCGATTCGCCGGAAACATGGTCTGACAGCATGAAGCCGTATTACATCGCGAAACGCTACGCGGATCGTGTCCTGAAGGAATCATCACTCAACTATACGATTCTTCGTCCGGGTGGACTGTCGGATGAAGCGGGAACAGGAAACGTCACGACGGATTCGTCCGAGCAAGCGACTAAAAAAATTCCACGCGAGGATGTCGCCCGTGTTATTTTAGCTGCGATCGGTCATGATAAAGCATCGAAACAAGTCGTCACACTACTCGAAGGTGACACACCAATCAACGAGTTGTTCTAATACAAAAGCTCACGTCTCGGAAATTGAGACGTGAGCTTTTTTTGAAACTATACTTTTTCTCAAGCCATGGCTTGCTGCCTAACGCCCTCTTTTTTCCATGCTGTAATTAGACATGTCACCAAGAAACTACCAACAAAAAGTAATGATAAATGCAGGGCTTGCGTTTCAACCGATCCATCCATGAATAATAATCGACCAAATCCAGAGACGGCATTCGGAACAGGTAAGAACGTTCCGAGCGATTGATAAAACGGTGCCAGCATCTTCGCCGGGACAATATTTCCGGCAGTCATCAACTGGAACGGAATCAAGGCTACATTAATGAGTGGCGCCACCGGTCCGAATATCGCAAAGTTCATCTGCGTGACGGCGATACAGGTCGCAACAACGAGGAGCTCGAATGCCCATAACTTCACGAACGGTGTCGTGATATCTGTCAATAGATGCGCCATCGAGACGAGGAGTAACGGTACGACGAGTAAGACGATGCCGTGCAAGAGTTGGCGACTCCAAAAGAGATCCCATTTTGTGTGACGACTCTTTAAAATCGTACTGACGAGATTAAATTGTATCCCCATCGTCATCATCGCGATGTAAATGACAAAACCGAGAATGAGCGGAAGCATTGATAAAGCAAAATCCGAGACGGCATGTTCCGTAACGATTGACGTCGTGAACGTCGGCTCACCATTCAACTGTTTGCTGATCGTTTCCGTTGCTCTCTCGAGGATTGCATTTGCGAATTCCGCATTCGTCTGACTGACGTGTGCCGTTAGTTGATGCGTTGCATCATCTTTTTGTAAGACGAGATCGACTTCATTCGCATCAAGTGCTTGCAACCCTTTTGTTTCTGTTGCAACCGTCTGAACCGTGAATGGTGCTTGTTGCAACGACTGGATGAACGGATCATTCGCTTCTGCGACGACCCCAACATTTAATTGATCAAGACGTTCTGTCGTTCCTTGGTAACCCGTCATCCAGACAACGAGGAACAAGAGCGGTACGACGATCGCGAAGACGAGTCCGACTTTCGTTTGTGTCATTGACCAGACATCTTTCCATGCTTTCATGTTTCTATCTCCTTTTTATATGCATTACTTATAATATCACGTGCAACTATATGTCCGAAGGAAAACCATTCACGTCACATTCCGGTGAATGGTCTCAAGTGTTTCTTTTAATTGCTCGATTTGCTCTCGCGATAGTCCACGGAACGCTTCGAGTTGTAGCTGATCGAGCTCTGGCCCGAGGCGATCGACGATGTCGCGTCCTTCTCGTGTCATCAAGAGCAGAACCGCTCGTCGGTCCCGGGGGTCCGGCGTCCGAACGATTAGTTCTTTTTTACCGAGCTTATCGAGAATCTTACCGATCGTCGTTTGATCACGTTCTGTCACGAGTGCCAGCTGCTTTTGCGAAACACCATCTTGTTTAGCGAGTTCGCTCAGGACAGAAAACTGCTCTGGTGTCAGACCGAACGCTTCCATCCGTTTAGCAGCAGCACGTTTGAACGCATAATAACTACGGGATAATTGCATTCCAAGCGACCATTCCGATTCTTTCATCCCATCATCTCCATATAGTTGCACTACTTATTATTTATTCACTATACCTGAAGGAGAATGAGCTCGTCAACGGTCTCATTTTGCCTGTCGTTGACGAATCCCATCGATATGCGCTTGTTGGGTGGCACGATCGACTTGTGAATGAACACCGAGTTTTCCTGCAATCGTATCGACTTGACTCGGTGTCAACGGCTTTTCTGTCGCGAGTTGCTCGATCGTCTTACGTAAGACGTTTCGTTTCAAGACACGGACATGCGCTGAATCGACCGTGATTTTTTTCAGTTCACAGCGTTCGCTGAAAACGATCAAGGAGTGAAAGAGCGCAGGATCCGTTCCTTCTAAGAAGCGTTGCATGCTTTTGAGATGCCCTTCATTTTGTTTGATCGGATTATAAAACCGTTGTTTGAAGCGATTCTGGAACTGCTGCGTCCACTGACGGTCCTGCTCGCGTCCGAAAATCCACCCGCTGTAGTTTTTCGATTCGAGTACATAGATGCCACTTTCATGAATGAACGTCACATCGATTTCCGTCGTTCCTTCTCCACGCGCACGTGGTAAGTATGTATTAAAGACATACGTGCCGTATCCGGACACTTGATCGAGTTGACGTGTCGTCAAGTACTCGCCCCATTTTCCTTTATCACGAACAATCCGTAAAAACGGCTCGCGTGTCAGTCGGTAATACCGGCTATTGTGATATGAACTTCGTTTGACGAAGAAGAACAAACCGAACGTTCCGAAGAAGAACAGCACCATGAGCAGTCCAACTTGAATCAAGAATGGCAAAAATGTCACTAACACATTGTCCACTAGATTTATCTCCTTTCCATATTAACCCTTTCTTTTCCACTATATCAGCATAATCAATTTCCACCTCATTTTCCACTATTTGTTATGGTGACTATCCTATGGTACGGTAAAACAAAGGAAGGTGTTCTCCATGGATTCTGTCGTCACGTTCGCACCACTAATCGTCTTATTCTTCATCTGGATGTCCTTATCTCAAAAAGCAGACGAAGCGAAACGCCGCCAACAAACGATTCTGAAGAAGCTACAACGGATCGAAGAGCACCTCGGTCTGAATGAGGTGTCACTAGAAGAAGCAGCGTTACAAGTCGAACTGGTTCAGTTGCTTCATGAAGGAAAGACGGTTGAAGCTGTCAAACGCGTTCGAGAGACGCTCGGATTGTCTTTGCTCGAAGCAAAACAATACGTCGATCAACTAAAAAGCGAGCACGGAATATGATCAAAAAGACCATCTGACAGCGAAGTTCAGATGGTCTTTCTATTCATTCCGTTACTTCATATTGTTCGTCCGAAACTGCCTCGAGCCAGAGTGGTGTCCCAGCAGTGATCGCAATGTGCGAAAACCAGGAAGACTGTGTTGCCCCGTGCCAATGCTTCACACCATCATGCGTGACGACGACATCTCCTGCTTGCAAATGTCGAGCGGGTCTCCCTTCTTCTTGATACCAGCCTTCCCCTTCCGTGACGAGTAGAATTTGATATCCCCCATCATGGATGTGCCAATGATTCCGCGTCTCCGGCTCGAACGTCACATGTGATACGGAAACGGGTAACGATTCGTCGACAAGTGGTGCTAAATAACTGATACCTGTGAATACCTCTTGATACGCTTCGTTCTTTTCGCCTCGTGGAAACATTAATACTCCTCCTTTTTACCACGGTTGAGTCGTTGGACCGACCGTAAATTCGCTCACGTTCGTATCCTCTGGTTGATCGATCGCAAAGGCGACGATCCGCGCGATACTCTCTGGTGAGATACCGTATTGGTCATATAGTGCCGTCATTCCTTCAAGCGACTCCCCGTGTGAGATCGTCTCGAGCAATTCGGTATGAATCGCTGCCGGATAAATCGTTGCCGTTCGAATGTTCGTTCCTTCTTGCGCCGACTCCATCCGTAAGACTTCCATTAAGTTACGTACTGCCCATTTCGTTGCGCCATATACGGCTCCACCCGGATACGCCTTAAGACCTGCTACGGATGAGGTCGTCAGAATATGCCCCGCACGTTGGGAAGTGAATGTCGGCATGACAGCTGCAATCCCGTTCAAGACACCTTTGAGATTGACGTCAATCATTTGATTCCACTCGTCTACTTGTAAAGCAGATAGTGGAGAACTCGGCATCAGCCCCGCGTTAAGGAAAATCGCATCAATTCGACCATACGCCGTCAATGCTGCTTCGATAAGTCGTTGATTATCCTCTAGTTTCACGACGTCTGTCTCTTGGTATATTGCTTTCCCACCGTCCGCTTGAATCGAATCGACGAGTTTCGCCAGTCGATCATTGCGACGTGATCCTAACACTAGCTTTGCTCCCTGCCTTGCAAGTAAGCGTGCTGTTGCTTCTCCAATACCTGAACTTGCTCCTGTGATGATAATGACTTTTCCTTGAATGGCCATGATGATGACGTCCTCTCTTGTTTTCTTATTGTTCAGTGCTCATTTGAACACGTACTGTATCAGCTGATAATAGTTCAGATAATCGATTCGGTTCGACCCAACCAATTCGCGTGTATTGAATATCTGTTTGAAACGACTCGTAAAATAGGACGAGACAATCTGATCCATACAGCATGAGATCTCCCGCTTGCACCGTTCCGATATACTTTGGATTCGTCGGTAACGAGAATGGAACGTAATGATACTTTTCATTCCCATTCAACTCTTTCATCTGCATCGTCAGCGGCAATCTTTTTTGCAATGCCATCGCTGTCTCATTGTCCGCAAAACGAATCGGGACGGTTGTTTCATCGATTTGGAGCAAGACGCTTTTCAACTCCTTTTGTTCTAATTCACTCGGTCGTGACGATTCTTTCATGTCGGTGCATCCACTCAATAGAAAAAATGCAAGTAGACAACCGTACCATCTACTCATCCGACATCTCAACCATTCGAATGATTCTCGCCGGAGTACCTGCGACGATCGTACAGGGCGGAACATCACGTGTAACCGTGGCGTTCGCTGCGACGATCGCATCCTCACCAATCGTCACGCCAGGCAAAATCGTCGCCCCAGCGCCAATCCAAGCATTACGCCCGACATGAATCGGTGCTGTCTCAACGCCACCTCTTTTCGTTGGTGCTTCCGGATGGTTGACCGTCAGCAACCGTGCGAATGGACCAATCAAGACATGATCGTCTAACCGAATCGACCCAAGATCCGTGAACATGACACCTCGATTGAGGAAAACGTGCTTGCCGATGGATAGATGCCGTCCGAAATCCGTAAATAGAGGCGTTAAGACTCTAACAGACGAATCGATGTCTTGCCCTGTGATCACGGCAAGCGCCTGTCTTCGCTCTTCTTGTGAGATCGCTTGATTCAATCGCTGCAATTCCGGTTCGATTTCATCTTGAATGGCATGAATGCGCTCAAGGACCGGATCCGCTGGAAGAATCGTACGTTCTCTTACATAGGTTTGCAGTTCAGTCATCGTACATCCTCCTTTCTCTCGATCGCTTGGTCTCATCTTACGGCTGACAACCATTCATGTCTAATGCTAATATTAAGTAATAAACCATACGTTTTTCGCATGGATAGAGGTGAAATGATGGAATTACAACAACTACGTTATTTTTTAGCATTAGTTGAAGAAAAAAACATTACGAAAGCGGCACGGATCCTTCGTTTGTCGCAACCGGCATTATCGCGTCAGCTGCAACAACTCGAAGAAACGATTGGGGTCGAATTGTTCGAACGCTCGAAACAGGGGTTGCGTTTGACTGAAAAGGGACGATTCTTTGAAGAGCGCGCACGCGAAATGGTTACACTAGCAGATAAGGTATTGGTCGACCTCAATACAAAAGAAGTACTAACGGGCGAAATCCATATCGGTGGTGGCGAAACACAACAACTGACGACAGTCTTGCAAGCGTTTAGAGACTTACACTCCATTCATCCTGATGTAACGATTCGTATGTATAGCGGCAATGGAAATGATGTACTCGACCGACTCGAAAAGGGATTGCTCGATTTCGGATTGGTCATTGCTCCGTTCGATCTATCCGCGTTTCATTCCTTACGGTTGCCCGGTCAGGACTGTTGGGGAATCTTAACACGTCGTGATGCCTCGATCGCACAGTCTAAGTCGATTTCACGAGAACAACTTGTCACCCTCCCGTTACTCGTATCCGAGCAGACACAACTCGATACGTATTTCCGTGAACAGAGTGGTCTAACGCTTGAGGATTGTCAGATCATCGGAACATATAATCTGTTGTTCAATGCGTCTTTACTCGTACGCCAAAGAGTGGGTCACGCTCTAGCAATCGATGGCATCATCGATACGACCGCTTCCGATCTAATCTTTCTTCCCCTTGATCCTCCCGTCGTCTCGGACGTCCATTTGATTTGGAAAAAGGAGGCGACTTTATCGCCCAGTGCGCGTGTGTTACTGCGAACGATCAAGGAAGGATTTCATTCATAAGAAAACGGTGAGCACCTATTTGAGCGCTCACCGTTATTTGTCATTCGACTTGATTGCATCAAGTATCAACGAAGGAAATCTCATCTGTTCTGCATTACGGGGATCATATCGTTTCGAACGGAAAATGACACCGTCACCGCCGTCCCAATCCGCTTGATGGAAGATTCCATCCTGATCGAAATATTCGAGAAGACGCACCTGAAATCCAGCCTCTTTAAATACTTGTCGTAATGTTTCGTGCGTATAAACGATTTTGTGACTCGCTGCCGGATGGTCAGTGGGACCCGGGCCACCGACTTGGACGATTGCTTGGTATGCGTCATCCCGAAAATAACCGTCCGGCACAGCACAACGGACGTATCCCCCTGGTGCAAGGTATGTATAACAATGACGTGCCGCGTCAATTCCTTCTTCGAACGTCAAGTGCTCCCAGACATGTTCCGCAAGAATCGCTTGCAACGTGTCGTTCGAACACAATCGTTCCCAATCGGACCGATTGAGTAGATTCAGCTCATCTTCCTGTGTATGATACCAACCGGGATTGTTGTGGTACGGTCCTGCTCCAATGACGATACGTTCTTTCATATGGGATCCTCCTTGTCGTTTCACCACTCTTTTATTTCTCATTTCACATAATCATCCCTGCTTGCGACAAAAAACGAGGCTGACTCAACAAAAAGAATGACGCGTCTTTTCACGCCCTTTCCTCAGGCGAGACACAAGCCAGTTTTCCTGCTTCATTCAAGCAGGAAAGCAGGTCTTGATTGTCTCTGACAGCGCATAAATGCGCTTTTTCCTGTAGGAGTTGCGTGTGACGAGTCATTCTTTTTATTACGAGATAGGGGTGGCAGATCATCATTCTGCCACCCTTATCTTTGTAGAGACTGACTTTTGAGTCAGCTCCGTTGCTGTTAATCCCGCGCCGCGAGGCGATATAAGAGATCGAGTAATTCGATATAGAGCCAGATGATCGTCACGATCAATCCGAATGCTGCAACCCACTCCATCGATTTCGGAGCACCCGCACGAACTTGTTGCGAGATAAAATCGAAGTCCATCACGAGTGACAGGGATGCCACGATGACGATGACGAACTGAATACCAATCGCAAGCGGTGAGCTACCTGTCATGAATGGGAGGTCGACACCAAATAACGAGAGAATCAAGTTGACTGCATACAAGACGAAGATCGAGAGAATCGCTGCTGTTACCGCAGAACGGAAACGTTGCGTCACTTTTATCATGCCTGTCGAGTAGACGAACCACATCGCAAATGCAACGACGAATGTCGCAACGACTGCCTTCCCGACGATTCCTGGATACATGCTTTCGAACATGAGCGATAACGCTCCGACTGCCACCCCTTCAACGATCGCATAGACCGGTGAAAGAACCGGTGCCGTCGCCGGTTTGAATGTGATGACCAAGGCAAGAATTAGACCGATGACCAGTCCACCAATCAAGGCTGGGAACAACAATCCTTGGTTTTCTGCGAGGAAGAACCAACTTCCTCCAGCTGCTGCCGTGACGAGAGCGAGCAGTAAGAAAATCTTACTCATCGTCCCGCTTTTCGTCATCGGTCGTTCTCCGACACGTGCCGTATCGAAGCCACGACGCAATGCCGGGTTAACTTTAAAACGTGAAGCCATTGCATTCACTCCTTTTTATGATTCTGCTTTGTATTACGAAAGCTTCCCGAAAAAGTTTCAAAATAACCATTGATCGAGTGCTTTTAATTGCAACATGACGACTGGGATCGAGGCTTTGGCATCGATGCGGTGTGATTTCGCTTGCCCAATCAAACCGGACGTCACGAAGTCCGACCCTTCGAGCGCTTCCCCGATCGGACCAAATGCATCACTATCGACTTGACGGTGTCGGTAATGGATGAACCGTTCCGTCGTTCCTTCTCTGACTTTACAACCGTCCTCGACGTCCGGGCGATTCAGTCCGTATTCGGCATAATGCCAGACGGTCGTCGTATCCCAAGGCGAACCGATATGCAGGATTTGACCGTCGGCCTCGATGAAGCGTTCAATCGGTGAACCCGGACCGAAGCCATTTTCTAGTGTATGATCGGCAACGAATGTCGCCGCATCTTTCCCCCAAGCCGTCACGGACCACATCGGATGATCGCTTCGAACGACGCCGGGATACGTTCGAAAGACCTCCGGTACGCGACCGATGCCGCGTGTGACCGTTTTTGCCAGGTCATATGCCGGCATCTCCCGGCGGATCGTTTCCCACCATTCTTCCGGTACAGCCGGTTGGCTCCAGTTCTTCGGATCCGAATTATCGGTACTTTGCGCCGGCATCATGATTAACCCTTCCGTCGTGACGACCTCCTGCAAGGCTTCGATCAACGCTTGTACGCCACCGGGAATCCAGCCGATTTGTTTAAGTGACGTATGGACGAACAGTTTCATACCGGGCGTCACACCTAATTCGCGTAACGCCTCTTTGATTTGTGATTTCGTGACCATGTTTCGTGTTTCCATCGATCTTATCTCCTTACTCGACGACTAGTGCTATCGTCGACCCCGTTTTTCCTTGCTTGACCTCGATTTTCGCATCAACACGTGACTTCAGCTCCTGCACATGACTGATGATTCCGACCATACGGCCGCTCGCTTGAATCGAGAGCAACGTCTCGATCGCTTGTTCAAGTGATTCCGGATCAAGTGTTCCAAATCCTTCATCGATAAACATCGTTTCAAGTGACACGCCACCACTTGCTTCTTGAACGACTTCCGACAATCCGAGCGCAAGCGCAAGTGATGCTTTGAAGCTTTCTCCACCAGATAGCGTCTTGACGTGACGTGTTTGCGACGTGTACGCGTCAAAGACATTTAAATCAAGCCCATATTTCTTGAGTCCTTTTCCCGCCTCCGTTTTCCGTTCAAGCTGGAAACGACCAGAGGTCATCTCGTGCAGATGCCGGTTTGCGGCGAACAAGATCTCATCGAAGTATGCCGTCTGGACGTACGTCTCGAATGTCATCCGTTGCGCATTCTCCCCGACACCAACGCGAGCGAGTTCGCCGATGACTCCGTATCTCGCATCCTCGTCCTCAATCTGGCGTTGCAAGCTTTCCCAAGCCGCAATCAATTGATCGATGTGTGCGCGTTCCTTCTCAAGCCCGACACGTCGGTCGGTCCGCTCCGTCAGTTCGAGCGACGCCGTCTTCACATCCATCCGCAACTGTTCGAGATCCGGACGCACTTGACCTTCTGTCTTCAAACGGGCTTGTTCCTGCTTCAGCTTCAATTCCTGCCGCGCTAGACGATCTTGTTCCAAACATTCTTGGAGGTGACGGAGTTCGTCACGAGACCGTCTCGCATCGCGGAAGGCTTCAATCGTCGGAAACGCTTCTTCTGCCAAGACTGCGTGTAATTCCTTTTCGCGTTTCGTTAATCGGTCGCTTTGTTCAGCAGATGCCTCAGTCAATTGACGGAATCGACCTTGGTGTTCCGCGAAGTCACGATCGAGCTGTTCCTTCTCGTGTAGCTGTTGCTGTTTGTCTTGCTTGAACTGCTCGATACGTGTTTCTGCCTGTTGTTGTTCCTCACGGAGTGCTGGTAGCGATTTCGTGGACTCTCCTGATTGACTTAGGCGACCAGACAAGTGTGCCATTTCCGATTCGATGACGGTCCGGTCTTTGATCATTGCATCGATTTTCAGTTGTAGCTGATCCATGGATTGCTCGAGTTGTTGCAGGCGAGTCTCAAGACGCGCTTTTTCCGTCTGTGCTGACGCTAATCGGGCTTCCGTCTGTTCGACTTCCCGAAGCTGTGCTGAAACATCCGCATGAGATGACTTGTTTTCACTCGTCTTTTGAATCTCGGTCGTCAGTTGTTGCAGACGTTCGGCAACCGTTCGGTACGAGGCTTGTAACTCTTGATGCGCTTGTTGGGCTTCTAGGAACCGCTGTTGCGCTACATCGACCGATAGTTCCTGTGCGACGGCGACAGCATGTTGCGGATGCGACGTACTGCCACAGACAGGACAAGCCAGCCCGTCCGTCAATCCCTTGGCAAGTTCAGCAGCCAGTTGTTCCCGTTCACTTTTACGAGCTACTTCATACGCACGCGCTGCCGCCTCTTTTTGATTCCGGACGCTTGTACCGCGGACGATCAACTGTTGTCGCTCTGCTTCCAACTTGTCATACTCTGCGAACTTCGTCGCCAACTGTTGCAGGGTGAAGCGTCGTTCTTGCGCCTGTAAGCGTTCTGCTCCGACGTTCTGCAATGGTCGTAGCTGTTCCTGAACGGTCTTTCGCTCCGTCCGCGTTTGTTCAAGTTGTTTCCTGAACGGTTCCGGATCAAGTTGCTTTAAGCGTTCTGTCAGTTGTTGCTGTTGTTGCCGTAAGAGGGTCTCCGCTTCCAACCGTTCGCATTCTTCTTGAATTTTCTCAAGACGACGACTCAGTTGTTCAATCTGCGGTTCTTCCGCCAGTAATCGATTTACTTTGTCTTGAACGGTGCCTTGCCGCTCTGTCAAGCGCGTGACGTGCTGTTCGGTTTCTTGCTGTTGCCGTTTAAGTCGTGTTAGCTGTTCTTGATCTTGTTGCCATTGATCAAAAAATGGTGCGACGATTTGAGCACGTTCGGCAGCCGTTGCTTCTTCTTGCATCCGCTTAATGTCTGATGATCGTTCAAGCAACAACTGCTCCGTCCGTTGAAGTTGCTCTTGCTCTTGAAAAGCTGCTTCGAGTTGTTCGCCCTGTTGCAACCGTGTCGTTTTGCTCTCGACGATCGTACGTGTTTGTTGCTCCGCTTCATGAGCCGCTGTCAACCACTCATCCCGTTCCGTCGTCAACGCTTCCATTCGTAACCGGATGTCCGCTTCCGTTAATTCACTCCAGTTTGCTTGCAGGGGTAACTCCTCAAGCTTGGCCCATTGTTTCGTCTTCGTTTCCTTGATGCGTGCCGCAAGATCGAGCGCTTGTCGGTGCAAGCGTTGTTGGAACTCACCATAATGTTCCGTCTTGAACAGTTGTTTGAGAATCTGCAATTTATCTTTTGACTCTGCCATCAACAGTTCCCGGAACTTATTTTGCGGCAACAGGAGAATTTGTGAAAACTGTTTATGGTCGAGCTGGATCAATTCTTGAACGCGCTGCTTGATTTCCGGAATCTTGATGGCAAGTGGTTTCCACGCCACGCTGTCGAACCGAGCGAACTCTGCTTCATGCGAATAGCCGGTTTTATTGACCGGATGCGGTTGACTCGGTTGCCGGATGATGCGATACCGTTCCCCTTTGAGCGTAAACTCCAGTTCGACTTCCGTCTTTTGTTCAGGTACGGCAAAATGACTTCGCAACTCACTCATTTCCCGCTCACCACCGGACGTCTCACCATACAGGGCGAACGTCAATGCATCAAAAATCGTCGTTTTCCCAGCCCCTGTATTCCCGGAAATGACGAACATCGTCCGTCCAGCAAGTGCCGTGAAATCAATCGTCTCTTCACCAGCAAACGGACCAAAGGCGCGTAATGTCAGTCGTTCTGGGCGCATGTCGCTTCCTCCTTCAAGACGGCTCGCATCTCTTCCGTCGGCTTCTTCTCACGAACTGCTTCATAAAATTCACTGAACAGATCCGCAACAGAAGCATCCTTGACCTGCTCACGCGATGCTTTGACCGCCCGCGTACTCTCGCGGACGAATCCGATTCGCTCGAGGTGCAGGATGTTCGGATAGATTTTTTTCAGCTTGCCCATCGGATCCATCAAGGCTTCGCCGTCCGTCAGGTTGATTTTTAAATAATCATCCGTGACTTGCGTCGCAACGAACGCAGGATCCGTCAATTCATCGAGACTACCAGTCAGTTCTCGCAAATCACGTTTTGGTGCAAGCGGTTCGAATCGACGATCGAACGTACCAGTATCGTTCAACGTCAACACATCGACGCCTTTGACGTGATGTGCTTCTGAAAACGAATATTTCAAGAGCGATCCGCTGTATCGGACCGTCTCGGATTGAATTGCAAGCGGGTTGTGCAAATGACCGAGTGCTGTATAGGTAAACGGTGCAAACTGGCTCGCACTAACTTGCCCTGCCGTTCCGACGGATAATTGCCGCTCCGAATCTGTCTCGAGTCCACCGATGACAAAGGCATGACCGACGAGAACACTCGGTCCGTCTGGGACACATCCGGCAAGGATCGTCCGCATTGCGTCATCATGCGTCTTAATCGTTTCATCATTGTGCACATACCGGACGGTCGCAGGATCAGCGAACGGCACCGGGTAAAATGATACTCCCTTGATCGCGACCGGCTTGATGACCGGCGTCAATTTTCCAACAAGGTGTAGACCCGCCCGTTGAAGTAACGTCGTTCCGAAACTTAACCGTTCGGCTGAATCATGATTTCCGCTGATCGCAATGACCGGTATGTCCCGGTCAAGAATCAGAGCAGCGAGCGTCTCATCGAGTAGTTCAACGGCTTCTGTCGGCGGGACGGCACGGTCGTATAAGTCACCCGCAATGACGATTGCATCCGGTTGTTCGCGATCGACGAGTGTCAAAAACTCGCTCAGGACCGCCCGTTGGTTCCCGAGCATCGACTCGCCATGAACGATTTTACCGAGATGCCAATCGGCAGTATGTATCCATTTCATCTTCATCACACTCACTTTTTAAATATAGTAGCTTAAGTGTAGCATGCGAGCGTTCGTTCTGCGACGAACATCTGTTTGGAACACAAAAAGGAGGAGTTATCCTAACACACAGCGACACTACCATACATTTAAACAAAAAAAATTAGAATTTTTTTGATCAAAAAACTACTTTATCTTTAACATCAAGTCAATTTCTGTTGACCTTATACCTTTTGATGACTTGGAACTTCAAAAAACTGCTAAGATATAAGGTATACATTTCCACTCGAATCGAAGGAGCAAAAATATGAAGAAATTATTAATGTTGACTGTATTATGTACTACTTTATCAGCCTGTAACGCAAACGATTCTAAACTCAGTTTTAGTGAGCTAAAAATAGTACCTAACGCTCTCCAATCGAAAATAAATCCTGCCACTACTTTGCAAATGATCAACACGAAAGACGATATCGCCTATATTATCTATCGCACAAAGAAAGCAGTCGCTTCTGATCTTGAAGCACAAGGAGATACGCTGAAGATTAAATTGAATGAATCTAAAACTCATAAGAAGACAAAGCAGCATGTCTATAAATTAACTTTAGATCCTGAACATGAAATCATCGATGTTTACGTAAACGGTAAATCTACCGCGTTTGATAACATAACAAACTGATAAATCTAGAAATATCAAAATAGAAACAATATACATACGAAAATCCCTTCTTTTTTTTGTGAAATGAAGAGGTTGCAAAAAAAAGCAGGAGGCGAATGCCTCCTGCTTTTTGCGCTTTCACAACGAGCGTATTACTTCGTCCGTTGCTTTCTAAAACGTTGGACGGAACGAATCACAGAAACTGATCCGCCGATGATCGCACCGACACCGACGACGATGCCTGTCTTAAATTTTTTGCCCGTTGGTTCGGATGTATGCGTTGCTTGATTGTGTTCAAAAAGTTGTTGGAGGGGCGACGACGTCTCGACTTCGAGAATCTTCGATGCATCCTGATGCAAATCTTCTCTACGTTCGACACTACAAGGTGACAGATAGAATGGGTTCAAGTTCGTCCGGTACCGGTCTGGATTCCAGTTGGCTTGCTGGACAACCGCCTGTGTTTCTTCCGTCTGTGCTTGATCCTTCATCGGATCGAATTCTTGTTTCATCTGAATCACTCCTCTTCACGTTCAAAACCTGTAGACCGATTTATGTCTGAAGTCTTATTTACCTGTTTTTTAAACATTTAAAACATATATTTTTAAAATTAGTTTTACTGTTTTATGAACGTTTATCCGAAATAGGCGTGATACAGTCGTTTTGCTTTAACGAGATCCGCCTCGCCATGAATCAAGACACGACCATCTCGAAAGGCGACCATTCGATGCTCATCCGTCGTAAACGCCAGCAAGTATGGATTATGGGCGGAAATCGACGCAACCGGCTGGAGGCGTTGTTTTAATTGTTCGAGATCCCGCTGCCCGTCTCCACGGATTTGAACGGCATCGCGACCGCACAGTGCCGTGAAACGCACCGTTTGATTCGATAAATAAGGATAAGACGGCTCGATGCCGCACGAGGGGCACTCTGTTTGCTTCAGTGACTGGACGTTGATTTGTTGGAATGTATTCGACCACACGTCAAAGGCAAGCAGACGTGTCCGCAACGCGTCCGTCTTCCCGCTCAACCACTTCAACGCTTCCGTCACTTGTAGAGAGGCGACCATCTGAACAGCTGGACCGATGATTCCCGCCGTATCACACGTCTCCTGATCACATGGTAATTGATCGAGCAGACAATGCAGACATGGCGTTTCTCCCGGGCGAACAGTGAAAGTAATCCCGTAACTGCCGATGCAGCCGCCGTAAATCCACGGAATCGAGCGCAACAATGCCATATCGTTCATCAGTAAACGAATATCGAAATGATCCGTCGCATCGATGATGAGATCGATATCATCGAGAAGCCATGTCAGCGCTGCCCGGTCGACATCTAATACATGTGCTTCGATCGTCACCGTCGAATTAATCGCTTCAAGTCGCGCTTTTGCAGCAATCGCCTTCGGTACGCTGTGCCGTGCATCATCCTCCGTATAGAGTTGTTGCCGTTGTAGATTACTCCACTCGACATAATCGCGGTCGACGATTCGGACGACGCCGACACCAGCGCGAACGAGTTGTTCTGCCGATGCTGTTCCGAGTGCCCCCATCCCGATGATCAGTACCTTTGCTGTTGCGAAGCGTGCTTGTCCTGCTTCTCCAATCGGTTGAAATCGAGTTTGACGTGAATAACGTGTCATCGAATCAATCCACTCGTTGGACTACTCGCGACTGCATACTGTTTCTTCTCGATTCTTCCCGCTTCGTAGCCGAAGCGCCCTGCTTCGACGGCTAGTCGCATCGCGTGCGCCATCTTGACTGGATCCTGGGCATGGGCTACAGCGGAGTTCAATAAGACACCATCCGCTCCCAGTTCCATTGCATAGGCGACGTCAGTTGGAGAACCGATTCCAGCGTCGACGATGACAGGCACCGTCGTCTGCTCGATGATGAACTTTAGGTGGAGCGGATTGAGGATGCCTTGCCCAGACCCGATCGGTGACGCTGCCGGCATGATGGCATGACAGCCGAGTTTCTCGAGTCGTCGTGCAAGGACGACGTCGTCCGATGTATACGGTAAAACGATGAATCCTTCTTTAAGTAACTCTTCAGAAGCCCGTAACGTCTCGATTGGGTCAGGTAGTAATGTCTTATCGCACCCAATCACTTCAACCTTGACCATGTCACACATACCGGATGCCCGCGCAAGCTTTGCTAGCCGAACCGCTTCTTCCGCTGTCTTCGCACCAGCCGTGTTCGGTAGTAAATCGTACTTCGTTAAATCAAGCGACTCCAAGAAATTCGATTGTTGTTTGTCGAAGAGATCGAGCCGCCGGACAGCGAACGTCAAGATTTGTGAAGCGGACGCATCGATGGCCTCCTGCTGTACCGTAGCATCCGTATATTTCCCCGTTCCGAGTAATAACCGTGATTCGAATGTCTTTTCTCCAATTTTCAACATCTTTATCCTCCTCCTACGAAATGAACGATTTCGAATGTGTCATTGTTCCGAACGACCGTTTGATTGTAAGCTCCGCGGTCGATGATCTGTCGGTTCTGTTCGACGATGACAAGTTTTTCCCCTAAGCCAAGTTGCGTGAGCATGTCCTCAATCGTCTCAATCTGTTCAATGGTGTGGTAGTTGCCGTTAATCGTAATGTTCATCGAACTTCCTCCTTTAGGGTCAACCGTAATGTGTTTGCCAAAACTTCCGCTGTCGCCGGTGCGAGTAATATGCCATGCCGATGATGCCCCGTCCCTATAAAGATCCGCCGGGACGAATCAGCGACTCCGATATATGGCAAGCCGGACTCTGTTTGTGGTCGTACGCCTGACCAGACTTCTTCGATGACAGCATCACGGATCGGTGGATAGAGACGCTCTGCTGCTTGAAGCAGTGACGTGACTCCTGCGACACTAACACCGATCGTCTCGTCGTGCGGTAGTTCGGTCGCACCGATCAATATCCGTCCGTCCGCTTTCGGTACGAGGTAGACGGCGTCATCAAACAGGATCGAGCGTAATGGCTGACCTGCGAGACGGACTGCGAGACATTCCCCTTTGACACCATACGTCGCTATCGAAATACCCGCTGTATCGAGCAAGGCTTGGGACCCGCGTCCGGCAGCAATCGTCACCGTTCGTCCCGTCCACGTTCCCGTGTTCGACTCAACCCTAATGAAATCATTACTCTCCTCGATTCGCGTGACGTCCACCTGTTCTTCGATTGGTACCCCACGATTTCGTAAAGCATGCATCAATGCAGTCGTTAGTCGTCGCGGATCGATTTGACCGACCGATGGAAATAAGTATTCTTGCCCATTTTGTTTCAATAAAAATGGTTGTTCCCGGTAGCCACAATCGATCCCGGTCTCGCGCGTGAGGCGTCGCGCAAGTAACGGATACAGACGGCGACTTCGCGCGGCAAGCGTATGCAATTCTTCTCTCAGCTCGATGTCCGTCGCAAGCATCCCGGCAGCCGCCCGACTCGTCCCTTGTCCGCATGTTCCGCGATCAAGGACAAGAACGGATTCGTTCTGACAAGCGAGACTGTAAGCAAGCGTCAAACCGATGACTCCACCACCGATGATGATGTGATCCGTCATACCCGTACCCCCTGATAACGCTGAATGGCAGCATGCGGGTCCGCTTGACCGAGAATACCGGATAAGACGGCGATTCCGCTTGCACCGGTCGCTGCGATCTCAGGAATGTGATCAGGAGTGATCCCGCCGATTGCGATGACTGGTTTCGTCGTGAAAGTGACAACTTGCTTCAAGGCATCGATCCCTCGCGGTGGCACGTTTGGTTTCGACGCTGTCGGATAAATATGACCGTACAGCAGTCGGTCGGCTCCTTCCGCTTCCGCTGCAAGTGCTTCTGCCAGAGAGTGGACGGATTTCCCGATGATGAGATTCGGAAAGTGTCGCCGAACATCGCAGACACGTAAGGAACGTCGCGTCAATTGCACACCGATGCCAGCGACATGGGCGACGTCGACCCGGTCGTGAACGGTTAATTGATCAGACGAATACCCTTTTGCAAGGAGCGCGTCAATCAGATCTAACAATTCTGTTGCCGACAAATTTGGTTCTCGAAGATGAAGCTGGTCCGTATATGGTTGAAGCGATTGAAAGGTTTCCACTCCATCGCGTGGATTGATGGATCCCGTCGAAATCAGATGTAGACGCATCATGTTCTTCCTTTCCATACGAAAAAGGACCACTCCCGATGTTGAAGGGAGTGGTCCGAAAATGCGCTGAAGCGCTAAGGATATCTAAGGTTTCGAGCCACTTCCCTCCGCTAGTACGAACTAGATCAGGTTCAAAGGGTCCGGATACTTCCGTCTCAGTCTGCTGCGAGACTCCCCTAGTGTCTTTTCGTGTTTAATTGGCTTGCCCCATTAGTCTAGCATGAGTCGCTTTGCTTCGCTAGTCCTAGTTGAGCGCTTCCACTTGCTGAACAAGCTCCGATTTCGTCGGTCGCTGTTGCTTCTGGCTATCGGCATAGGTCTGCTTCAGCTTTAAGATCCGCATCACTTTAGCATCGAGCATCTCTGACGACAACGTTTTTTCTTTAACGGCTTGCATCACTTCGGTGTGGACCTTCGGATAGGCACCTGCTTCCGAAAACATCGCCATATCAGCTCCATTGACAAGTGCCTGGCGTGCCGCTTCCGCGAGACCATATCGTTTCGTGATCGCTCCCATGACAAGGTCATCCGTGATGATGACACCCTTGAATCCGAGTTGTTGACGCAAAAGGTCAGTCAAGATCGGCTTCGAGAGCGAAGATGGATTTTGATCGTCATACGCGGGATAGAGAATATGGGCGACCATCACCATCTCGGCGCCCTCTTGAATCGCTTCTTGGAACGGTAACAGTTCCGTTCGCTTCAGTTCTTCCTTTAATGCTGTCACTCTCGGCAAACCGACATGGGAATCGACACTCGTATTGCCGTGACCGGGAAAATGTTTGACGACCGGAATCGTTCCCGTCTCTTGCATCCCATGCATCAGGGCCGTACCGAGAGTCGCGACGGTCTTCGGATCAGCACTTAACGCACGGTCGCCGATGATTGGATTGTTCGGATTGCTATTGACGTCAAGGACCGGTGCGAAGTCCATGTTGAACCCATAAAATCGTGACAGGTGACCGAGCGTACGTCCGACATCTTCCATTTTTGCAGCATCTGCACCTTGCGCCATCCGTTGACTCGTCGGGAGACGTAATCGTTGATCCGGTACCCGGCTGACCCGTCCGCCCTCTTCATCAACCCCGACGAAAACATACGGTTTTTGGTTCGTTTCTTGAATGGCACGCGTGAACGTCAAGAGTTGATCTTCTGACGTAATATTCCCACCAAGCAGTAAGACCCCACCGATCGCATGCGTCTGCAACAATTTCCGGTCAGCTGCTGAAAGTTCCGTTCCAGCAACTCCGATATAGAGCAATTGATCGATCTTTTCTGACGTCGACATCGCTTCAAGTTGCTGCTTTAATCGTGCTTGTTGTTGTTCTTCCTTTGTCGGCTCAGGCTTTGATTTCTTCGCCTCCGTCGGTTGCTTCGTTGCTGGTTGTGATGGTTTCGTTGGTTCCGTCGTCTCCTGCGCACACCCTGCAAGCAACAGGCAACCGATCAGTGCTACTTTCTTCACAAAGGATCCTCGCTCCGGACACCATTGATGGAATAATAGACGGAAATCTCAGCGTTCAAGGATTGCGAGACCGAACAATATTTATCTTTTGATAACGAGATGGCGCGACGGACCTTATCTTCCGAGAGATCACCTTCAAGCCGGTAATGAATCGAGATCGACGTAAAGCGCCGCGGATGATCCTCTGACCGTTCCCCTTCGATATCCATTTCGAAATGGGTGATCGTCAAGCGCATCTTCTCTAAAATCGAGACGATGTCGATTCCAGTACAGCCGGCAACGGCATGTAGCAGCAGTTCAGTCGGTCGTGGTGCTTGATTTTCGCCACCGTTCTCCGGTGCTGCATCCATCGCAAGATGATGCCCTGATTCCGTCTGTCCACTAAACCCCATCTGTTTGTTCCATGTCACTGTCGCTTGCATCGTTTCCACTCCTTTGTCAGTAGTCTTCATCTGTAGTATACGCAAAAAACAGCAAGCCTGGAAATTCTCACGCTATTTCGAATAATGGTTCTTTTCCCGAATTCTCGCTTTGCGATACCCGACGAAATCGTTTCATGCTATCCTGTTACTCATAGTTTCGCGCGCAAGCGCCAGAATTGAGGAATCATCCATGTCACCTACTACTCGTTTAAGTCGACGCGATTGGCTGTTGATCGCCACGTTGTCGCTCCTGACGTTCGTTCTCGGAACAAGCGAATTCGTCATCGTCGGGATCCTCGCTGAAATCTCCTCAGCTCTTAATATCACGATCGCAACAGCCGGTACGCTCGTCTCGGCATTTGCCATCTCCTTTGCGATTGGTACACCGATTGTCATGTCGCTGACCGGTCACTTGGAACGGCGTCGCCTGATTCTACGTCTGTTACTCGTTTGGGTCTTACTGAACCTTGCCAGTAGTTTTGCTCCAAGTTACGAAGTATTGCTCGCCACCCGCATCCTGACTGCCATCCTGACCGGTGTCTTGATCTCGCTCGCAATGGTCGTCGCAAGCGATGGCGTGCCTGTCGCGAAGCGCGGTGTCGCCGTCTCATTCATTTTCGGGGGTTTTACACTTGCGAACGTCCTCGGTGTTCCGATCGGTACGTTCATCGGTCAACACGCTGGCTTCGCAGCCACGTTCTGGCTGACGACAGTCATGGGAATGATTGCGTTTCTCGCTGTGTGGAAGATCGTTCCCGTCCAGCAATCGACGGGTTCCGGTTCAATCAAGGAGCAGCTTGGATTGCTCGCTAATCCACGGATCCTGATTGCCTTCTTCATTCCGTCGTTCGGCTTCGGAGCAACTTACGTCGTCTACACGTACCTCGTGCCGATCCTGCAAACGGAACTCGGCATCGCGAAGACATGGATTAGTCCGATCCTGCTCGCTTACGGTGTCGTCTCGATCTTCAGTAACATCCTTGCCGGCAAGATTGCAAGTAAAAATCCGATGGGTCGCTTACGGTTCGTCTTCGTCGTGCAAGCAATCGTCCTTGCTGCATTATACTTCACGACAGTATCCCTTTCACTTGGTCTGTTTAACATCGCCTTGATGTCATTGATGTCGATTTTATTGACGACTTCGACACAAATCTACTTGATTGACCTCGCCGAAAAGTTCAATCCGGAAGCAAAAGGACTCGCCGCTTCCTTGATGCCGGTTGCGAGTAATGTCGGGATTGCTTTCGGTTCGGCACTCGGTGGCATCGTTTATGCGAACGGTCCGATGATGAACACGGCACTGGTCGGTGGGCTTGTTGCGCTTGTCGCTGCTTTATTAACTGCAATCAGTCATCGTCTCGATCAGCGGTCATGAACGGCTACCTTATCCTTTTTTGTAACAGGTCGATGACGGTTCGATGACGTTATGATGATAGTCCCTATCTTACTGATGATTTTTCAGTATGATGGGGACTATGTTGTAGTAGAGGAGTGTCTGAAAGTGAAAGCATTACACATCATCGGCATCAGTTTAGTGACGATCATCCGGCTCTGGCTCGGAATTCAGTGGTTCATCGTCGGGATCGGCAAGTACATCAATGGCTTTGATGCAAAACCGTTTCTTGAAGGGGCGCTAACGAAAGCGATAGGCGAAGACGCACTCGTCAGTTCGTGGTACGCGACGTGGATCGAGCAACTCGCCTTACCAAACGTCGGGCTGATCAACGTCTTGATTCCGTTCGCAGAACTCGTCGTCGGGATCTTGTTGATTCTCAGTCTATTGACGGTTCCTGCACTGGTCGTCGGGAGCATCATGAATCTCAATTACTTACTTGCTGGAACGATTGCGTTAAACCCGTTGTTCTTAGCTACCTCAATCGTCTTACTTGCTGCAGGACGCTACGCGTATCAAATCGGTATTGATCACTGGATCATGCACTGGTATCGTTCGTCGCAACAACCACATCCCCTCGACCGGATTCCGGTCTAACGAAAAAACTCTCCCAAACGCGGGAGAGTTATTTTTTTTGTTGCTCGAGAATCGTCTGCTGTGTCGGAACCCCGCCGACTGGGACTGTCCGCTCGAGGAACAGATAAGGTTTGCCATCGACTTCAAAGCGACGGTCACCGAGATAACGCGCTGAACGTCCATCCATTGCAAGCTTTTGTTCGATTGCTGCGACATGTTCGTCGAGTGAATAAAACCGATCGTCAAACGTCAGCGTGATGTTTTTCTTACGGTACCCCAGTAAGAAGCTGTAGTAGAACCAATACAGAGCACCTGCGAAGACGACAAAAATCAAGAATTGCATGTGAGTTCCCCCCTTGTATAGTCTTTATACGTTGGAAGAAAACGGGAGGTTTCAAATAAGTAAATAAAATTTCTATATTTTACCTCAATCGCATATCGCTTAAAGATAACTCAACCTTCGCATTTTTATTCGAAATGTTTCCTTCATATTCAATATTTGCTGATGTCGGATTGAAGACTAACACTTTATAATCATTGTTTTTCAGCTGATAAGAAAAATAGATGCGTCCATTTTCCAAAATCGAGACTGGGAACCCACCTCCATCCGGGAATCTTTTACGGTCAGGAAGTGGAACTTGATGTACTGTATTTTTTTTCGATTCCATATCGAACGTATTCCAACTTAATTGTTTATCATCATTTTCATTTACCGTCACGATTAATTTTCCTTCGTTTAAAATATGAGTGTTAAAGTCTTCTCCTTCCAGTTGCTTTAAACGTTTCGTTATTTTTCCGTCTGTTATCAGTAGACGCTGCCGTTCAGTATCAGGGTTATTTTTTGAAAAATAGGTTTGAGAATAAAGAAGTTGTCCTTTATAAAATGACTCAATGTATTCATTTTTCTTTAATTCTATTGGTAGTAGTTGTTTGCGTACGCGATTATTTTTTAAGTGAATAATATAAATAAAGCTTTTGGGGATTTGCTCATCCATCGAATAGCGCTCCACATAAAGTAGATCTTCTGTTCGTTGAAAGGGTGAGTAGGCGTACTTTTTATTATTAACTTCTGAGGGAGTGCTCAATTGTTTTGTCGTCAATTTTTTAGTTTTAAGATCCCAGTATTGCAACTCCCAACTACCGTCTTCTCGACCTTTTAATCCGTAAGTCACAGAATCTTGCATGAGAGTATACGTTTCTTCTTGCATGAACTGTTTAAATGACCGTGGCGCTCCATCGTTTAAATAAACACGATCGAGATACATATTATTTAGATATGATGATTTTGATTCAGAGACTTGTCCATCTTTAATCGAAACAGAGTAGTCTGTAGGTTGACGAACTACATCGATTAAGTTGATTTGTAGATTTTGAAGAGTGCTTTGCTTCGGGCTACCGCTCTTGGTTTCAACTACTAATTCAGGTTTTTCTAAAGTTAAGACGTATCCCACATAAAAAGCTAGTGACGCGACACTGATTAGTATAAAACTTATAAAATATTTATATGATCGCATATTATCCTCCTTAGACCGAGATTTTCCATTTCAAAAGTCGTAAACTTCTCCACAAGGCGTAAATCATATAGACAAAAACAAACCCTATGAATAAAGCATCTTTTTCAGAACTTAGTAATAAATGTGTCTGATCTAAAAAATAGATACAAATGAACGAATACGCTATAAAAATTGTAATTTCAATCGCGATTCGAATCATTCCTTTTACTTTTCGATACGATCGTTCCAACAAAACGAGCAAAAAGATTAAACAAATAACCATTGTAGAAATAAGGATGATGAGAATCATATTAGTTAAATTCGTCGTATAAAATTCTTCCAATGAACTACTGAATATATTCGTATTAGAACTTTTTTGATACTCCGCTTGGATCCACCAATCAAATAAATAAGATCCAACCTTAAGAAAACACCATTGCAAACCAATAAAGCTAATCATAACCAGAAATACAGCAGTTAATTTTGAAAAGAAGATGCTATATCTGCTCCCTGGAAGCATTAATAGTCGATAGATGTATTTTGTTTCCCCAAGCCAATCACGATACCAAATTTGAAATGCGTAAATCACAACAAATACAATTCCTATTAAGGTCATAAATACGAAAAAAGAAGTCGTATCCGCGTAATCTAGCTTTCCGATTTGCTGAAGTGCGTCTGATAATTTTGCACGATTATTCTCCATGAAATTCTTGATTTCTTGCTCATGAAGCATCACTTGTGCAATGACTGATATCAATTCAATCGCCGCCATCACAAGCACGGCAATTACATATAACTTAAAACTCCGTTTAATCTCTTCATTCGTCAATTGTATGTATTGTTTCATCGCTGATAGACCTCCCGCATCCGGTCCTGAACCGACTTCCCGTACAGTTCTCGCATCTCTTCTGTCTCATGTTCATCGATGATTCGACCGTCCTGTAAGAAGACGACCCGGTCGATCAAATGCTCGATTTCCTGAATTTCGTGTGTCGTCATCAGGATACCGCGCCCTTCCATGAAGTGGCTTGAGAATAATCCTGCAATCTGTTCTTTCGTAAACAAATCAATTCCTGCGAACGGTTCGTCGAGTAATAAGTACGGACGATCGAGAGCAAATCCGAGAATTAAGCTGACCTTCGCCTGGTTTCCTTTTGATAAGTCGGTAATCTTATCTGTTGAAAGTAGTTGGAAAATTCGCATCAATTCATTCGCAGTCTCTTGGTTCCAATCAGAATAATAATCCGCCATATACGTCAGTGCGTCACCGACCGTCATGTAGCCGGGCATCGTCTGAATATCTGGAACGAAGGCGATCTTATTTCGGTTGATCTCGCCATCGACGAGAATCGTTCCTGCGTTGACTGGAACAAGTCCTGCGATTGCTTTCAGGATCGTCGATTTCCCCTCACCGTTCAAACCGATCAGACATGTCAATTGATCCATCGGAACCGAGAACGAGACGCCTTGAAGGACTGGTTTTTTTCCGTACTTCTTTTGTAAGCCATGAACTTCAAGCATCGATCTTCCTCCGTTCCGTTTCCTGATAGACGGTCTCAACTTTCGAGACGACCTCATCAAGTGGAATTTGAATCGCCTTGACGGCATCGATGAATTCAGAGACTGCTTCTTCAAGCATCTCGGTCCGTACTTTTTGGACGACTTGTGGATCGCGTGTAATCTTACTCGGGACATTCCGTTCTGTCGTAATCAATTGCTGCTCCTCCATCTCTTTATATGCTTTTTGTGCGGTATTCGGATTGATTCCGAGCTGTGCGGCGATTTCGCGGCGGGACGGGATCTCTTGCCCGCTTTGCAATTCCTCGGTCGCGATTCGTTGTTTGAACCAACGGACGACCTGCAGGTACACCGGGCTTCTTTGGTCGAACTGCATCGGTAGACCTCCCTTTCCTGTGTAATGTATTAAAACATTAATACACTTCTCTTCTGTATCATACTCACCATACAGTTTGTCTGTCAAGCTGGTTTGTCTTCTTAATCATGAAAAAGTCACCATCCGATTCTTGGACGGTGACTACGGTCAACTCATTAATAGGGATTTGGATCTTCCTGGGGTGTATCGGGAATCTCGGTTGGTTCTGGGAACGTATCCGGTTCCGGTTGACGGACAGGATCTTCCTGTGGTGTGTCTGGCACCTCGCTCGGTGGTGCTTGCGGAACTTCGTCCGGTTGATGATCCGGTTCACGTTCAGGCACTTCATTCGGATTTTTCTTCATCATGTTTTCCCCCCTTAAGACGTGATGTAATCGCCGCCGTTGATATGAATCGTCTGACCCGTGATGTAACTCGAATCACGAGAAGCCAAATAGACATAAGCCGGTGCATTTTCTGACGGTTGTCCCCGACGCTTCATTAACGTGTCTTCCCCATGCGACTCGACTTTCTCCTTCGAGAACGTCGCTGGAATGAGAGGCGTCCAAATCGGTCCCGGTGCGACAGCATTAACGCGGATTCCTTTCTCAATCAAACTTGAAGCAAGCGAGCGCGTCAATGTCGTAATAGCGCCTTTCGTCGCTGAGTAGTCGATCAGCGACGGTGCTCCGCGATACGCTGTCACCGATGAGGTATTGATGATTGCATCTTCTTTATGCAAATGTGGAAGCGCAGCCTGAATCAAATAGAACATCGAAAAAACATTCGTTTCGAACGTTTCCTTCAATTGATCTGGTGTGATCGCAAGGAAATCATCTTGCGGGAATTGTTTTCCGGCATTGTTAACGAGAATGTTCAATTGACCAAATTCTGCAATGACGGTATCGATGATCGCTTGCGCATTTTCCGGTTGACTGACATCTTTCGCGATTTTTAAGGCTTTGACCCCGTAGCCTTCAATCAACGATTTCGTCTTTTCTGCGTCTTTCCCCTCATTTAAGTATACGATTGCGACATTTGCCCCTTCTTTCGCATAAGCGACAGCAACGGCTCGACCGATTCCACTGTCTCCACCTGTGATCAGTGCAACCTTCCCCGTCAGTTTTCCTGAACCGACATAATCCGGATCATCGTAGATCGGTTCCGGTTTCATGGCGTACTCGACACCGGGTTGTTGTTCCTGCGTCTGCCCTCGTGCTTCTTGATGCATCGCTTCGAACTGCTCTTCTCTCATGAACGATCAGCTCCCTTATCATTGTGGAATGAACTACATGATTAACCATTCCCTTGCGATACATCTATAAACGTTTTTCCGGAAAAGTCAGATGTCATTCGTCAATAGCGTTGGAAATATATTGGTTTGAAGCATTTTTGATAATTCGCTTGGATACAATGTATATTGATCCAGTTTATCGAACGGAACGAACCGGTACGTCAATTCTTCACCTTCGGGACCATAGAAGTCTTCCGTTGAAAGTGGTAGTGGTTCTCGACATGTCACTTCATAAAACATCCCCAGTTCATGAAACTGATGGTCTGCGTAATTAAAGAAATTTTCATGCAGGAAACGGAAGACCGGTGGCTCGATTGACTGTCCTAATTCTTCTAATAATTCACGTTCAATCGCTTTGGCACCACTTTCACCGAATTGTACCCGTCCTCCCGGTAATGACCAAAAATCATCTTCTCCTTGCCGATGGATCAAAAGATGTCCATCTTGAATCAACAGCGCCACTGCGCGAATGTTAAGCTTTTTTTGATTTACTGCAAACGTCAAATCCATCTCATTACCTACTCTCATTTTATTAGACTCCCATACTTTCTCATCATTTCCCACGATTGCGTTTTGTCATCAAATTCATCTCGTTGTAACACGGATTCATATTGATTTTAAGGGATTCTGAGATTGAATATATATTCAACATTACAAGAATTGTTATTAAAATATATCTAAGCAATCGAATTGAAATACAAACGTCTGACTTTTCAATGCTATACTCTCGTTAGTCAAATGACGACAGCATCATCTACTTCAATTCACCACACTTTACACCACACACATTCTATATACATGTCATTTCCGACAAGATCTCGATTTACATCAAGGAGGAACATTCATGAAAAGAACAATCACGACACTTGCAATGAGCGCGCTCGTTGTTTCAGGTTTTGCAGCTACGGGTACAGATAAGGTTGACGCAGCTACGAAATCTACGTACAAAGTAAAAATCAAAGCAGACGGACTTCGCGTTCGTACTGGCCCATCTCTTAAATACCGGATCGTCGACGGCGTCAATTCGGGACAGACTTTCAAATACTTGGGTCATCGCGGAAACTGGACAAAAATTCTTCATAAAGGACATAAGCGTTACGTCTACTCAGGTTATGTGAAAAAATATCGCGTTTCTGGTCATACAGCGAAGAAAGCTTCATTCTCGACTTCATCAAATGGCTTCTCGCGTCCGACAAGCGGTCCAGTAACACAAGGTTATGGAAAAACTAGCGGCATCTTCGGCTACACGTTCCATAACGGCGTCGACTTTGGTGCACCAATCGGAACGCCCGTTCATGCAGCAGCGGCAGGTAAAGTTGTCACATCGTCTTACCAAGGAGCATATGGAAACCATGTCATGGTCAAACATAAAGTGCACGGTATTTCGTACACAACGGTATACGCTCACTTAAGCAAACGCTCTGTCTTCGTCGGTCAAACGATCCCGAAAGGCGCAACGATCGGTGCAGTCGGCAGTACAGGAAACTCGACAGGTGCTCATCTTCACTTCGAAATCCATCGCGGTAACTATGTCTATAGCGGTACTTCTGCAGCAAACAGCGTCAATCCACTCGCCTTTTTATAAGCATTTAAGGTACCTCAACCGGGGTACCTTTCTTATTTTTAATGGGCATTTCATCATATCCAATTCCATCCAATCTTGTCAAAGAATTTTATGGATAATTGGATAATGAATAAAATTAAGTCTGTTTAATATAATTTATTGAAATAATATCGAAATGTGAATGTAACATTTAAACATTTTCGTAAATGTTATACTCATCTATGAAATTTACATAACGGTTTAGTCACACAGATTACATATTCAGGAGGAATGAATCATGCATGGTTTTTGGAAAGGTGTTTCAGCGACAGCCATCGCTGTGGCAAGTTTTGCTTCGTTTGCCATCCCACGTGCGGATGCAGCAACGACGTTCTATAAGGTAAAAGTCATGGAGGACGGTTTGCGTGCTCGAACGGGTCCTTCGACATCATACGGTACGGTCACGAGCTTTGAAAAAGGTGATACATATAAGTATCTCGGACGGACAGGCAACTGGACGAAAATTCTGTACGGTTCAAAAAAAGTCTATGTTTCTTCTACATATGTTAAAAAATATTCTGTAACACGTATCTATAAGATTAAAGTCAGTGTCGACAACCTTCGTGTTCGTAGCAGCAGTTCAACGAGCAGTACAGTCGTCGGAAGTGTCGATAAGGGCGAAACGTTCCGCTACCTCGGTCGTACAGGCGATTGGATCAAGTTCTTATACGGTGGAGATAAACGATTCGTCCATGCGGACTATGTCTCGAAATACGCTGTTTTGACACTGACGAATAGCAGTGGCGCATCAAAAGCGTCAACGTCGACATCAAAGAACTTCGCGACGCCAACGAGCGGTCCGATCACGCAAGGTTATGGACCTTCTAGTGGTGCTTATGGTTACACATTCCATAACGGGATCGATTATGGTGCAGCAAAAGGTACTCCGGTCTATGCGACAGCTAGCGGTAAGGTCATTACGTCTCAGCTCAAAGGCGCGTACGGCAACTATGTCATGGTTTCACATACGATCAACGGATCGCCGTTCATCAGTCTGTATGCACATATGAATAGCCGCTCGGTCTCGGTCGGTCAAACCGTCACGCAAGGTCAAAAGATCGGAACAGTTGGCGAGACAGGTAACGCTTTCGGAACACATTTACATTTTGAACTCCATAAAGGATCGTACGTCTACAGCGCAACTTCTGCTGGTAGCAGTGTCAATCCACTCGATTATCTGTAAAATGACAATAACCCTCGCCGTCTCGGCAAGGGTTATTTTTTCTTATTGTTTTCGTTTTGCTTGATACGCTTTTGAATAGCGATCGGCTGCGATGATCGCATCAGCGACTTCGTCCGCCGTAACGTTGAATCCGCTGTGGATCGTCTCACCTTCAGCAGTTGCTGCCTCTCCGACTTTGACGATATCTTCACGTGACGCATCTTTTAGCTTGACGTCCTCGAGTGTCACCGGTAAACCAAGATCCGTGTAAAGCGCGATATAGCGCTCGATTTCTTCTTGTGGATGTTCTTCGAGCGCCAACTGGACAAGTGTACCAAAGGCAACTTTTTCTCCATGCGTCAGGTGGTGAATCTCACCGTCAAGTGCCGTAAAGCCATTATGAATCGCATGCGCCGCTGCTAGTCCCCCACTTTCAAAGCCGAGCCCACTTAACAGGGTATTCGCTTCGACGACGGCTTCGAGTGCTGGGGTGACGACCTGTGCCTGAACGGATTCGTACGCCAGACGTCCGTGCTCGAACAAGACTTCCTCACAACGTTTGGCAATCGCTTGTGCCGCAATTGTCGGTCGACCTCCCGCCATCGTCTGTCCACCAAAGGCGACGACACTTCGAACTTCGACCCACGTCGCGAGTGCATCGGCAATTCCGGACGCGAAGAAACGTGCTGGCGCTTGGGCAATCAGTTTCGTATCGACGAGAACAAGATCGGGATTCTTCTTATAGAAACGATAGCTTTCGAAAATCCCTTCGTCGGAATAGATGACGGACAGAGCACTCGTCGGTGCATCGGTCGAAGCAAGGGTCGGTACGATGACGACGGACACGTTCAGCTCATCTGAGACGGCTTTTGCTGTGTCGAGCGTCTTTCCACCCCCAACTCCCATGACGAAACGAACATCCGCTGCTTTTGCTTGCTCAGCGATTCGTTTTACTTCATGCCGTGAGGCTTCACCACTAAAGTCTGCCTTCTCGATGCTGACGTTTTCGCCGGACAGCGACTGCTCGACACGTTCCTTTACGATTTTCCAGACGACATCGTCCGCGATGACGAGCGCTTTTTCACCGAACGGGCTCACATATGTACCGAGCCGGTCAATGACATCCTTTCCTTGGACATACTTCGAGGGACTAATGAAGACACGTTCTGACATGTTTCAACATCCTTTCTGTAAGGGACACGATGGTCAATGATATACAGTAGAGGAATTGCCGTTTCCGCTTATGCTTAAACCCACAATCGAGTGAACAAAAAAAGCGGACTTTGATCATACGATCAAAAATCCGCTTCCCTTTATACATGACAACTTAAGCCACACGTGACGACGATCGTGTCTCCGCTTTTTTCTTACCGACGATCGCTCCGATCACCCCACCGATGATAGCAGGAACGACCCAACCGAGACTGACAGAAGCAAACGGTAATACCGCATCAAACACTTTTGTGACGGCTGAGACGTTGATCTTTGCTGTCTTCAATCCATCAAATAAACTGACGAGGAACGTCATCCATAGCGCCCCTTGGTACACGGCTGGCTTCCCTTTAAAGAGTGGATGCAAGAACGTTAAGAAGATCAGACAGATCGCCAGAGGATAAAGCGTCATCAAGACTGGCTTAGAGACAGCGAGTAATTGATTCAGACCGATGTTCGCAACGAGTGCGCTGAAGATCGATAGACCAATCGTCCATTTGACGTATGAGATTTTTGGGACGAGTGCCGAGAAAAAAGCGGCACACGCCGTGATCAAACCAACACTCGTCGTCATACAAGCGACTGTGATCATCAGACCAAGCAAAATCGCCCCATACTCACCGAAATAATGATCCGACACAGCAGACAAAATCTCTGCACCGTTCGCGAGCTGTCCGATCTCAGAGACACTTGACGCGCCCATGAAGGCAAGCGCCGTGTATGTGATTGCAAGCAAGGCTGCGGCAATCAACGAGGCTTTCGTACAAATCAGCAGCAACTGCCGCTTCGAAGTGACACCTTTTTCCTTGATCGCTGCGATGATGATGATACCGAAGACAAAGGCACCGAGCGCATCGAGTGTCATATATCCTTCTTGGAAACCATTAAAGAAAGCATTTGTTCGATATGTCTTCAAAGGATTCTGAAAACTTCCGATTGGATGCAAGACGGCAACGATGATCAAGAGACCGATGAACGTGATTTTAATCGGTGTCAGTACTTTCCCGACGACATCGACGATCTTTGTTGGGTTTAAGGACAATAGACAAGCAATCGTGTAAAACAAAATCGTAAAGATCAGTAACGGCAAATGGCTCGTCGATTCACTGAAGAACGGCTTGATTCCGATCTCATACGAGACCGTTCCGGCACGTGGAATTGCGAAGAATGGTCCAATCGCAAGATACAAGATGACCGAGAACCCGATTCCGAAAGCAGGATGAACACGTGACGCCATCGCTTGTAGATCGCGTTCCCCTGAAAACGCGAATGCGAGAATCGCAAGCAATGGTAGACCGACACCAGTGACAAGGAATCCGGCATTGGCAACCCAGACATGCTCCCCTGCGAGCTGTCCGAGCATCGGCGGAAAGATGAGATTTCCTGCCCCAAAGAACAAGGCGAAGAGCATCATGCCGATGACGATGATAAATGATGTTGGAACAGTTTTAGACATAATAAACCCCCACTGATGATTTCCGACTTCATCCGCTCCCTAAGCAGATGAAGTACTTCGTTCGAAAGGATAACATACGTTTAGGAGCTCGTGCTAGGAGTTTATCTGGAGAATATTCTGAAAATTCGGCAGAAAGTTTGATACCACTTTAGTTTAAAGAATCTAATACGTCTTCGCGTCAAAGTATGAAACCGGATTCATAAGTTCATCTGACTTGATGAGAACAGCAAAAACATCAGACATAGGAAGTGATTCTCTCTACGCCTGATGCTTTTAACATTCCTTAGCTAACTTCATATGCTTTAATGATCGTCGCTACCCCTTGACCGCCACCGACACATAATGTCGCAAGACCATGCGTCTCACCCGTCCGTTCGAGCTCATGAATCAATGTCACAAGAATCCGCGCACCACTCGCACCGATTGGATGACCGAGAGCAATTGCCCCGCCATTGCGGTTAAGTTTTTCATGCGGCAACCGTAGCTCCGCATCGACCGCGAGAGATTGTGCCGCGAACGCTTCGTTCGCCTCGATGACATCGATCTCGTCAAGCGTTAGTCCCGCTTTATCGAGTGCCTTCTGAACCGCTTGAACTGGACCGATTCCCATGATGCTCGGGTCGACACCGGACGTTCCGTTCGCGACGATTTCAACGAGTGGTGTCACGCCGAGTTCTTTCGCCTTCGCCTCTGACATGATGACGAGCGCCGCAGCCCCGTCATTGATGCCAGATGCATTGCCTGCCGTGACCGTTCCGTTCTTCTTAAACGCCGGGCGCAAACGACTGAGCGTTTCGACGGACGTTCCGGCGCGCGGAAACTCATCTTGATCAAAACGGATCGGATCGCCTTTTCGTTGTGGAATCAACACTGGCGTGATTTCTGAGACGAACCGTTCTTCCGCTAATGCCGTCTGCGCTTTTTGCTGACTCGTCGCGGCGAACTGATCCTGCGCTTCGCGGGAAAGTTCGTAGACGTCTGCTAAATTCTCTGCCGTGATCCCCATATGATAGTCATTAAAGGCACATTCGAGCCCGTCCTGGATGATCGTATCGACGAGTGGTTGGTCACCCATCTTTAGTCCAGACCGTGCGCCCGCGAGGACGTAAGGTGCTTGACTCATGTTCTCCATCCCACCAGCAACGATGACATCGGCTTCGCCTGACTTGATCGCCTGATACGCAAGATGGACAGCAGAGAGACCGGATCCACAGACCTTATTGACGGTCATCGCGGGGCATGTCTCCGGTAACCCGGCAGCGAGGGCTGCCTGCCGTGCTGGATTTTGACCAAGTCCTGCTGAGAGGACGTTGCCGAAAAAGACTTCATCGACGTGATTCCCAGCGACACCTACTTTTTCGAGTGCTGCGCGAATGACTGTCGCACCGAGTTCCGTTGCTTTGACGTCCTTCAAACTTCCATTGAAATTCCCGATCGCCGTGCGCGTCGCACTGACGATGACGACTGCTTCACTCATCTGCTCCATCTCCTTATTGAATCGTGTATCCACCATCAAGGACGTTCGCTTGTCCAGTGATGCCTTTTGCTTTGCGGCTCGCAAGGAACAATGCATAATCTGCAATCTCCTCGACAGCAAGCAGACGTTTTTGCGGAACGAGCGGATAGATGACTTCTTCAAGTACCTTCTCAAGCTCGACGTGTCGCGTTTTCGCTAAGTCTTCCATTTGATTACGAACGAGTGGTGTATCAACGTAACCCGGACAAATCGCGTTGACGGTGATCCCGTATTCCGCTCCTTCAAGGGCTGCGACCTTCGTTAGACCAAGCAATCCATGCTTCGCCGAGTTATATGCTGCTTTCCCAGCAAAACCAATCAAACCATTGATCGATGCCATGTTGAGAATACGTCCGTAACCTTGTTCCTTCATGATCGGAAAAGCATGTTTGATGGCCATGAACGGTGCCGTCAACATGATCTTAATCATCAATTCGAACTTCTCTGTCGGAAACTCTTCAATTGGTGAGACGTGTTGAAGACCCGCGTTGTTGATCAAGACGTCAAGTCGACCAAACTGTTCGACCGTCTGCTTCAAGACGGCTTCGACCTGTGCTTCATCGGTGACGTTGAGCGTCATGCCGACTGCTTCATGACCAGCTCCGCGAATCGCTGACGCAGCTTCCTCTGCTGCTTCCGCGCGGACGTCCGTTACGATGACCTTCGCTCCTGCCGCAGCGAACGCCTTTGAGATTTCTAGACCAATTCCGCTTCCTGCACCTGTGACGAGTACGATATCTCCTTGAACCATCTGCTTCACTCCCCTACCGTCACGCGCTCGAGTTCCGGACTGACCGTGAATCGTGCTTCCGTGACTTGTTTGACGTCTTCAACCGTTTGACCATTCAGCGTCTCGATCAAGACCATCTCGTCCGGCGTGAAATCAAAGACGGCCCGGTCCGTAATCAGACGATTGACGACGGCGCGTCCTGTCAACGGCAAGGTACACGACTGTTTGACTTTCGATTCGCCGTGTTTGTTGACATGTTCCATGATAATGACGACGCGTTTCGCTCCGTTGACGAGGTCCATCGCTCCGCCCATGCCTTTAACCATCTTGCCCGGAATCATCCAGTTCGCGAGGTCACCGTTCTGATCGACTTCCATACCGCCAAGGATCGCGAGGTCGATGTGTCCGCCGCGAATCATCGCGAACGATTCAGCACTGTCGAAGTAAGAAGCTCCGGATTGTGCCGTGACTGTCTCTTTGCCAGCATTGATCTCATCGGCATCGACTTCATGATCAAGTGGATACGGTCCGATGCCAAGAAGTCCGTTTTCGGATTGCAGCATGACATGCATATCGTCCGGAATCGCATTGGCGATCAATGTCGGAATCCCGATCCCGAGGTTGACGTACATCCCGTCTTCAACTTCCTGAAGCGCGCGTTCAATGATGATCTCTCGTGTCGTTTTCATATCAATCTCCTCCTCAAGCTTCCCGGACAGTCCGGCGTTCGATGCGTTTTTCATAATCCGTTCCAACAACGATGCGCTGGACGTAGACAGCAGGCGTGTGGATCTCGTTCGGATCGAGTTCGCCGACCTCGACGAGTTCTTCGACTTCGACGATCGTTACTTTTCCCGCTGTCGCGACGATCGGGTTAAAGTTGCGTGATGTCTTCCGGAAGACAAGATTCCCGAGACGATCTGCTTTCCATGCTTTGACAATCGCAAAATCGCCGACGATTCCTTCTTCGAGCAGATAAGTCTTCCCGTCGAACTCCTTTTGTTCCTTTCCTTCAGCAATCGGTGTCCCGACGCCTGTTGGTGTATAGAAACCAGGAATACCAGCACCACCGGCACGGATACGTTCCGCTAGCGTACCTTGGGGAACGAGATCGACTTCGATCTCGCCACTGAGGTACTGTTGTTCAAACGTCTTATTTTCCCCGACATACGACGAAATCATCTTCTTGATTTGTCGCGTCTGCAAGAGGAGACCAAGTCCAAAATCATCGACGCCACAATTGTTACTGACGACCGTCAAATCCTTGACGCCTTTCTCTTGTAACGCCGTAATGGATTTTTCCGGGATTCCGCAGAGTCCGAAGCCCCCTACGACTAGCGTCGCCCCATCAAAAATGTCTGCTGTCGCTTCCGCGAATGATGCGTATACTTTCCCCTGTTTCATCTGATGATGCCCCCTTCTAAACTCTTAGTACAAACCAGTCAAGCTATACAATCCAATCATCAAGAAGACCGTCACTGTTTTAAGGATCGTAATCATGAAGATGTCTTTATACGACTGACGGTGCGTTAGGCCCGTGACGGCAAGTAATGTGATGACGGCACCGTTATGCGGTAACGTATCCATTCCGCCGGACGCCATCGAGATGACGCGGTGCATGACTTCCGGTGGTATGCCACCCGATGTGATTGCCTGCGTATATTTATCCGACATCGCACTTAACGCAATCCCCATCCCGCCTGATGCGGAACCGGTGACACCGGCAAGCGTCGTCGTCGTGACGGCTCCGTTGACGAGCGGATTCGTGAATGTCTCCGAGATTCCGCTTGAGACGGACTTAAATCCTGGTAACGCCGCGATGACGCCACCGAAGCCATACTCAGCACCTGTATTCATGACCGCTAAGAGCGCACCACCGATACTGACGTTCAGACCAGCTTGGAAGTTCGTCTTGATCTTTCGGAAGTCATAGAGCATCGCTGCGAGAATTCCGATCAACAATGCCATTTGAACGGACCAGATCGCAAGAACGGCGGGTGTCTCGATCTTTCCGAATGCTTCTAGACCGATTGCTGAAAAATCGAATCCTTCTGGATACCATTTCGGAATCGAGAGTGTAAAGACTTTGTTCATTACGGCAACAAGGACGAGTGGGACGAAGGCAAGGACTTGGCGATAGACTGGTTGACGATCCGTCTCGAGCGTCATTTCTGGTTCGTTCTTCAACTCCATCTGCGGTGCGGCACTTGCCGCTGTTGCTTCAAATCCAGCGTATCCTTCACCTGCTTGATGGGCTTTTTTCTTGCGTGACTCGAGATACCACATGCCGACGACTAGGATGAACAATCCACCGACTGAACCCATGATCGGCGCAGCGTAGATATCCGTTTTGAAGAACGTCGTTGGGATGACGTTCTGAATCTGAGGTGTTCCTGGTAAGGCATCCATCGTGAACGTGAACGCACCAAGGGCAATTGTTCCCGGAATGAGTCGTTTCGGGATGTTTGCTTCGCGGAACAAGTTCGCAGCGAACGGATAGACAGCAAATACGACAACGAATAAGCTGACGCCGCTATATGTAAGAATGGCGCCGAGTAAGACGATGGCAAGGATAGCGCGCTTCGCACCAATCATACGAATGATTGTCTTTGCGATCGACTCCGCGATACCGGACATCTCAACGACTTTTCCGAAAATCGCTCCGAGGAGGAAGACCGGGAAGTATGCTTTGATGAAGCCGACCATCTTTTCCATGAAGATATTCGAGAAGAATGGTAACACCCAGTCCGGGTTCGTCAGTAAGACGGCGAACAAGGCACAGATTGGTGCAAATAGGATGACCGAAAAACCACGATAGGCAACGAACATCAATAAAGATAAGGCAAGAAGAATGATGACGAGTTCCATGAGTAAGATCTCCTTCAAATTTAGTAAGCGCTTTCATACCGCTTCTTCATCATTTAACAATGCAGTGTCGAGGAGGTCAATCAAATTCCCTAAAACCATAAGTATAGCTTATAGAAATCATAAGTTCACATTATAGACACAATTGATGGGAAGAGTTTATTTTTTCTATAAACAGGAGTTAGTCCGTTTATGGCGTATATTTCTTAAATAACGTACTTTTTTCGAAAGGATGGACGATTCATGAAAAGCATCCTTTTTGACGTCTTACATAACGTGACGCTATTAATGGCTGGTTTTTATCTACTTGGAAAATTATCACCGCTTCCGATCACGCGAGAATCTCCACGTCTCACCCGCGTACTGTATGGTCTTGCCCTGAGCATGATCTCCTTACTGCTCATGCAGATGACAATCGAAGCAGCCCCCGGCGTCATGATTGATTTGCGCCATGTTCCGGTCATTGTCGCCGCCTACTTTGGAGGCGTTATTCCAACAACGATCGTGACGGTCGCGATCATTGTTTATCGCTTTAGTCTGGGAACGAACTTGGCTGCATTCACTGCATTTGGTTTCATCGTCGCTGTCGCCCTCGGAACGAGTCTGATTGTTCGTGAAATGCCGCCTTACGCAAAACGGACCTTTACACTCGTGACGCTCTATGCGACGGCTTTGCACGCCCTTGTCTTATGGATCGTCTTACCGAAACAAATCCTCTTACTCGAGGTCATGTCGGTCGTCATTCCCGCTTCTTTCGTTAGCAGTTGGCTCGCCCTTTTGATCATTCGTGATATCCGCCTGACGAAACAGTCGTTACGGGTGCTTCGGCAGAAAGCACAACTCGACTTTTTGACGGGATTGAATAATTCACGTGCTTTTAACGAATACTTCACGGATCTCAAACAACGATTGATCTTGAACAAACAGTCCATCGTGTTGTTGACGATCGATATTGATCATTTTAAACAGATCAACGATACGTATGGACATGAAGCGGGTGACGAAGTGCTACGTCAGTTTGCCAGCCGACTGCGTGATGGCGTCGCAGAGAGCGGGTATTTATCTCGTAACGGCGGTGAAGAGTTCTCCGTCTTGTTTGAAGGCGTTCCGCTCGCTGAAGTGATTCCTTTAGCAGAGCAATTACGTGAACGTATCGCCTGCAGCCCGTTCCGACTAGCGACGACCGATCTGCCACTTACAGCATCATTTGGTTTAGCCGCGTATGATGAGACGACATCTCAAATCGACCATCTCTTACCGGATGCGGATGCCGCGCTTTATCAAGCAAAACAACAAGGACGGAATCAAGTCGTCCTGTTTTCTCCTAATGCAGAATCCGCCGTCAGCTTCCAAGAATAACGATGGACGTCACCGCTGAAATCCGCTACCTTTAAAGTAGAGGCAGGTGATTGATATGAAGTTAACAAAAGGTCCTTATATCCTGATCGGTCTTCTCTTAGGACTCGTGTTCGGATTCATTGGTGACAACTTCTATTTGTATGTATCAGCAGGCATTCTCGTCGGAGCACTGCTTGAATTGTATGTCGCATACGAACAACGCAAAAAAAATAAAAAATCATGATGGAGGTACCAACATGACATTCAGTGACTTATTCCTCTCGACCCTTACGTATATCGGTGTCGCGACCGTACTCCTTGCAATTGGTGTCGTCCTATTCGAGGTAACGACGAAATCAAAGGAACTGGAATTAATCCGTAATGGTAAGAAAGCAGCCGTTTATGCATTCGGTGGACGTATTCTCGGTCTTGCCATCGTCCTCTATTCGAGTATCTCGAACTCCGTCAGCATTCTCGATATGGTCTTATGGGGTGCACTCGCAATCGTCTTACAAATCGTCTTGTTCTATCTCGCGGATTTACTAATCCCACGTTTGAGCATGACGAAAGAGATTGATGCGAACAACGAAGCAGTCGGCTTGCTGCTCCTCTTCTTATCGATTTCGATCGGTTTGATCATTGCTGGGTCGCTTACATATTAAAACGCATGAAAACAGCCCTGGATCCATTGATCTAGGGCTGTTTAGTTTATAATCAACTACTTATTTCGTATTAAAAAGAAGGGATTTCTCATAGAGATATATCTTATATATTACTACATTCTTATCAATTAGCTCTTAACATATTAGGACCAGACTGTGGTGATCTCTTTTTCAAACATGACGGCTTCGCCTTCTTGTGAACGACCGACCTCACCTTTTATATGACGTGCAGGTGTGACGACCTCATTCCAAACGCTCTTCAAGTAGTTTACTTGATCGATGTTCATCGACTCCTTACCATGCATGTTGCTCGCAACATATTCGAGCGCCTCGATATAAGAAGTATAGTTCTTTGCTACTTTCCGTAAAGATTCTGATTCTGGATCATCCGACTTGAATTGGAAGGACTGTTCGATATCGTGCATCGTATCAATCTTTGTCCTCAATTCGCTCATTGTCGACTTCTTTGTGATGGAATCCCCCGTTGAATAAGGTGCAAAGCTAGCCATATATCGCATCGATCTTTCGATATAGTCTTTTCGATTGACTGAATTGACGGTCTTAGCATCCATCAGCACTTCATGCTTTCGTTCTATATAGGGAGTTGAGCGAGGGATGTATCCTGATTTATATGAATAGATGCCTCCCCCGATCAGAATAATCGCTGTCGAATAAAAGTATAAATAGCGTTTTTTCAAAATATGCCTCCTTGATGTTACGGATTTTTCATACCTTATTTCGACTCTCGATCCACGATGAGCCATTTCGAAATTATTATATAGAGAGGATAGCTTGACAATACCAGGATTAAGATGAGGCCAAGAACAGGGCTTGGCATATCTCCCCCATTTTTGATTGGAATGATTCGGCTAGTGATGTATGTGAATAACACATAGTAGACGAACCAGGAGAGGCAGGTGATTCGTTCAAACGATTTATGTAGAGTGGATTTGAAAGTGATCTGTCTAATCAAAAAAGGAATACTGATTAAAGTGATCCATCCAATCATGATATTCAAAGTCCAAAACATACCTGAAGACATATTCGTAAGTCTCATGATTCGATTGATATTTAGCATGATTTGCAACGGAACGAATAAAGCGACGGCATACAAAAAGCTCGATATGTTGATGTTAAAAAACGTCTTCACTCAATGAATCTCCTCTCGAATCGCATTGGATATAATCCACATCTTATCAGAAAGCAGTTTAGGAAAAGAGGGTTTGAGAGTTGTTTTTCACTTTTGTTCAATGTGTGAAGTAAAATAGTTCTATTTTACATAATAGTCATGACTCTTACTTTGCACCTCTACTGAATGATGAGACCCAGATCAGTCGTTACATAGACTAGAGTTCTTAGAGGTTCATGAGACGACAATGATATATTATTAAAAAACTTCAATTATAATTAAAACGGCTAAAGCCCGTTCAAATCTTGGACTCAAGCCGTTTAAATACTTCTTAGCTAATTACTACTTTTCTATTTTTCCAGCTCTTCTAGCTCCGTCCGCGAACGTGGGAAACCATTCGCTTGCCACTCGGCTCGATAAATCGAATCGAGCTTCGTCAATCCGACCTCATCCGGGTCCTTCCCAGCATCTGGACTCGGATCCTGATCGAGATGCGCTAAATATTCACGTAGTGCATCTGTTTGTGTGCCCTGTTCCCGCTTCCTTAACAAAAGTAGACTCGCACCGGCAATGATGCCAGCTCCAAATAAATACCGTTTTTTCAAGCCCATACGGTTTCCTTCTTTCTTTTCTTAAACCAACCCACCACCGTCACGCAGGCGAGGATGCGCGATGCGTTTGACCTTTCCCTCTTCGACCGTCAGGACATGATCAGGTTGTCGCTCGAAGTAACCGGTCTCAAGCACTCCAGACCAGCTCTTCACTTCTTTTGCGAATAATCGAACGTCCGAAATGGCTGATACATCAACGTCAAGAATCACGTGACCTCCATCTGTAATGAAGGGACGATCGTCTTTCAGCCGCAACGTTGCGGAGACATGCTTATCACGCAACCGTTGTCGTACATACGGTAAGGCAAACGGATCCAGTTCAACCGGTAACGGTCCGCTTAAATGATGGACGAACTTCGAGGAATCGGTCAGATAGAGCAATTCGCGACTCATCAGGGCGACAATTTTTTCACGAAACAATGCACCGCCACCGCCTTTAATGGTTTGAAACTGACCGTCGATTTGATCAATTCCGTCAACTGTCACATCGATTTCCATTCCCTCTTCCAGATCAATCAATGGGATTTGTAACTGATCAGCAAGCTTTACCGTCGCAAGCGACGTCGCCACGCCACGAATCTGTAGTCCAGCCTGTACGAGTGGACCAAGCGCCTTGATAAACCGTTCCGTCGTCGAACCCGTTCCAAGACCCACTATCATTCCATCCTTCACGTAAGTTAGTGCTGCCTCAGCGACTAATTGTTTCTCCTGTTCATACATCCGCATCCCTCCCTACATTTCTGTTCCCGTTTCGATTCGTCTTCAATCGACGGAGAGAGAGGATTCCGTTAACGTCAGATACTGCTCAATCGCCTGGACGAGCGGTTGCTGAGCTTCGACCCAAAACGCGATAGATGTTGGATCGGCGTCGAGGTGACGTTTAACGATTTCATCGATCGTCGCTTGACCGGAATCGTGCATGACGGCATCAAAAACTGTCGAAAATTGACTCGGATCCGCTTGAACCGTCTGATAAAGACTATTGCTAAGCAGATAACCGATCGTATACGGAATGTTGTAGAACGCAAGGTTCGGATTAAACAGATGACTGATATACATCCATTTGTAGCGCGCTGGTTCAGGCAGCACTGGACCATAGGCTAAGCGCTCTTCCTCTTGTAAGAGTTCACTCAACCTTTCAGCATTGATCGTACCATGCTGACGTTCCGCATAAAAACGTTGCTCGAAACGGAACATTCCGGGAACGATGCTGGCATATTTCAGCCCCTCTCGAATCTTGACCTCTAGGAGAACAAGTACTTCCTCGCGCTCCGTCGTCTCTTTGATCGCAGCATCGAGGACGAGATTCTCCATGAATGTTGAAGCCGTCTCCGCGATACTCGTTCCTTTGACTTGGTTTAAATACGGTTCATCTTGCAGAACATAATTATGATAGGCATGACCGAATTCATGAGCAAGTGTCGCGACGTCTGGATAACTGTCACGGTACGTCATGAAAATCCGGCTCTCTTTTGCAATCGGAAAGGCAGCGCAGAATCCGCCTTCCGCTTTTCCGGGACGATTCTCCGCATCGACCCATCCCTCGTTAAACACGTTTTCAGCAAAAGCACCGAGCTTTGGATTCAACTGTTTGAATTGTTTGCTTACGATTGCCTGTGCCGTCTCAAACGGAACATGCCGCGCGGAACGATACGTATTCGTCTCAAAATCATGCCATTCTCCCGTCACCTGCTCTGCCTGAACAATCTTGCGGGCATAATAGGCGTGAAAGAGGTCTCGGTGCTGATCGAGTGCTTCAATCATCGCTTTTAAGCTCGCTTCTGAGATCCGGTTCTGCTCAAGCAACTCTGTCAATGGTTGCTCCCAGTTCCGCATCTTGTAGGATTGCAATCTGAAGCCGGAGATCCGGTTCAAGATCGTCGCAAACAAGTCAGCCTCTTTGGCACAAGCGGCGTCAACTGCAATTGCTGCCGCTAGACGAGCCGAACGATCAGGCGCGAACATCGCTTCATGCAATCCTTGACCGATCGTGACCTGCTTTCCGTTCAAGTCGACCCGTAACGCCATGAAGCGCTGATCGTAGAGTTGTCCCCAGCCCTGGAATCCATCCACACCGAGATCCTGTAACAATTGTTCTTGAATCAGTGGTGCACGACGGGACTGGATGTCACGGCGTTCGTTTAAGAAAAAGGCGTACGGTGAATCCGTAACGAGCGCTTCCCACTCTTCTTGTGACAGAGCTGCGATCTTTGTATCGAGTGCTGCCACTTCACTGCGCACCATCGCTTGGACGACTTCGATCTCTTCAAGCAATGGATGGACTTCTACGCGCGTGACATCTTCAGCGTACAGACAATAAATGAAGTCGCTCCATTCTTCGACGTCGCGCGCGACTTGCTGATAACGCTCGACCTGTTCTGCCACATCAATCGGCCGATTCGACAATGCTGTTTGTATGGAAGCGATGCCTGCTTTGACGTCATCAATCGTATAGAGTGTTTCTAATTGCCATCGTGTGTGTTGCATGTAATTTCCCCCTTTTCGTGATCTTTCCGTTCTTTCATTCGTGAGGACACTCGACTTCTCCTGTATTTTCCATATAGATACAAAAAAACTCCTTCAGTCATTGACTAAAGGAGGACATCATCATAACACGAAGAAGTAGACACATAGGAAATGCGCTAGACTACCGAGTAGTACGAAGATGTGGAAGATTTCATGGAATCCGAGATGTTTAAACGATAAGACACGCGGCTTGAGTCCATAGATGATGCCACCGATCGTATAGAAGATACCACCAAGAAATAATAGACCGATGCCGAGCGGTGATAAGACTTGCGCGAGTGGTGTGATCGCAAACACCATGATCCAGCCCATTCCGATGTAGAGCGTCGTCGATAACCAGCGTGGACTGTTGAACCAGACTAATTTGAAGGTAATTCCGGAAACAGCAATCAACATGACGATGCTAAACAAGACCCAACCCGTCGGGCCATTCAGACTGACAAGACAAAACGGTGCGTAGGAACCGGCAATCAACAAATAAATCATCGAGTGATCCAATCGTCGCCAGATCGCAATCGCCCGGTCGCTCGCAAGGACCATATGATACGTTGCCGAAACAGCATAGAGTGCCATCATGCTGACCCCAAAAATAATCGCTGCGACGATGGCGAGTGATGCTCCGCGTTCTAACGATGCTTTAATGACGAGTGCGAGTAATCCGACAAAAGCAAAGACAGCCCCTCCCAAATGTGTTAATCCATTAATCGGTTCTCTCATATAAGCTTTCACTTTTGTTCCTCCCTGATATGTAGTTTTGAATACTACATGGCGTTATATACATATTCTATCATATGATGAAGAAGTAGAAAGTCCTATTTTAACGATTTTGGAGGTTTTTTTATGACACGTTCTGACGACACGAGACATGATCGTCAATTACAGCTCGCAGATATCCCGAACATTGATCTTTATATGGATCAAGTCATCCAACTGTTTGAGCGAACATTCGAGGAAACGACGCGGAATGCGGATGAGACAATCCTGACGAAGACGATGATCAACAATTATGCCAAAAAAAAATTATTTTTTCCGGTTACGAATAAAAAGTATACGAAGGAGCACTTGATTTTAATTAGCTTGATTTATCAGTTGAAAAGTTCGTTTTCGATTAACGATATCAAGACGATCCTAACGCCCTTGAACGAAGGCATCGAACAGAATCAACTCGATCTGGAAGACTTTTATCGCACTTACCTTGAACTGACAGAACGAAATACAGCCCGTTTCATCACCGAACAAGATGCTCTTACCGCCTCGACGACCGATCCACTGGAACAGATTTTAGCGCTGGCTCATATGAGTAATCTGTACCGGCGTGCAGCGGAACAATTGATCGATACCCAACTAAAAAAATAAGATAACGCTTTCACTGCGTGATACACTATAAGAAAAAACAGAGGAGGAACAGTCATGGAGATGGCGACGACTTTCTTGCGACAACTGGATCATATCGCACCAGAATTCAGAACGTATCAGGACGGTATTCTCATCGAATTGGCATTTGACCGGACGATCGGAACGGAGCAGGTATCCGCAAGCACGTTACTTGAGACAGCAGACGATTTAATGACACGATTGCGCACGCAAACTACGCAGGCTTTGCTGCTCGCTTCAAAAATCCATGCTTTTGACGCTCATGCACCGAGCCGCATCTCTGAGATGATGTCGCTTCACGGCTATTTTAAATCCCATCGTTTGTCGCATCCCCTGAATGCCTACTCCACTGCGCTGTTCATTAGTCGTATTTCTCCACAAGACACGGTACTCGAGCGGACCGTTCAGTTATACACTCTTCTTAAAAAACAGCATCGTTTCATCGTATCACCGCTGTTGACCTCCTTCGTCTATTTTCATGCTGCGACACGCGGTGATTTAGACGAACTCGCTTCGCGTATTGAAGCAGTCTATCAACGACTGAAACGACGTTTCGGTCGCGCTCAACAGACGTATATCGTCGCCTTGTTATTCTCTTTATTACCAGAGGACGATTGGGATCGTTATATCGCGCAATTGGAGTCGTCCCGTAAATTACATCGTAAGCATCATGTCCCGCTGTCATTCCACGGAATGCTTGCACTACTCGGCGACCCCAACATTCATGCTTCGGCACTCCAACAGATGGCAGAGACGTTACGCTCCGATTTACGTTTTAAGTACCGGAGGGACTTGGTCTATTTGACGGCGATCCGATTATACTTGAGTCAACAAACGATCCTGCAACAACTCTTCCCATCTTCGATTCTTCCGCCGGATAGCGCCGATGCGACTCCGTTCTTGCTCTTCCCTGTTGATTTGACCGATACGTCACATGCGACAGATGGCGGAATTGACGGTGGATTCGATGGTGGAAGTGATGGCGGTGGGAGTGGCGAGTAACCGTTTAAAAATAATACATTAAAAAGGGCAATCGACGTGTGGCATTTCTGCCGGACATCGATTGCCCTTTATTTTAGTCATTCTTAACCTTGTTGGTTCTCTTCATCGGATGGCTCGACATCGCCATCTTCATCAGAAGCATGCGACAAATCCGGTGCCTCTTCACTTGAAGCTTCGTCATCTGGTCGTTCTGTTTTCTCAGCTTCTTGATCTTGATGCTTCGTTTCTTTTTCATCCTTCGATTTTTCCGGAACCTCCGTATTGTCTTGCGGGTCACGTCCGGCAATCTCATCCTTCGTCATCCGGTTTCCTGAAGTAATCGGGTCCGTCTCTTTATCATGTTGATCAGCCATTTGGCATCCCCCTTAAAATGTACTTGTTCCACATTTTAATGTATTCCCGACTGAAGAACGGTTAAACCTCAGCACGCCCTCGAACGATGTCCTCGATGAGTAATTGTTCAATCGGCTGAGGGTGATGAACCTCGTAGCCTTGCATATAAAGTTGCTCATCCAACACTTGAATCTGTTGCAATTGCGACGCGGTCTCGACTTCCTGAATCACGAGCGCGATGTTTAACGTCGACGTCAAGGAATGAACAGAGCGAATCATCGAACGCTCTAACTGATTTTGCACGAGTCGACGTGTAAAGATTGGATCGAGCTTGACTGCTTGGACTGGTAAACGCAATAACGAATTAAGTGACGCGTAGTGACTACCGAAATGATCGACCGTCAGACGGTAGCCTGCTTGGCGCAGCTGCTCCAAACGTTTGATTGCAAAACGACGACGCGTCTGCAATACTTCCTCCCGGATTTCAAGAATGAGTCGTTCGCCCGGGAAATACGATTCTTCTGTCAGTCTCAGTAATTCTGAAAAGAGTTGATCCGACTCGAACTGACTTGCCGATAGATTGACGGCGACGGAAATCTTACGTCCAAATGTCTCCTCCAAGCGCCGTTGATCCAGGATCGCCTGACAGATCGTAAATCGACCGATGTCTGGGAAAATCTCCATCTTCTCGGCAATCGGAATAAAATCCGTCGGACTGACGAACCCAAGCACAGGATGATTCCAGCGTAGAAGCGCTTCGACCGCGACGTAGCGTTCTTGTTTCGCATCAACGATCCATTGATAGTAGAGCTCGAATTGTCCCCGTTCTAGTGCATGCGAAAGCTCTGATTCAAGAACTGATGCAAATGGATGCTGTTCCGCATTCCGATTTGGATTAACAAATGAGGTTCGCTGTTTCCCCTCGTGTTTGACTTGTTGCATCAAGGCTTCTGCTGCGTAGATTTGTGTCTGGCGACTTGCCATGTCACCGGTCAGAAGACTGACGCCAGATGATGCCGTCACCTGAATCGGTTCGGCTGCAACACCAACGATCGGTTGCTCAATCGCTTCCGTGACGATGCGAGCGTAATCTTCCGCATATTGTTCGAATTCCTGTTCCTGTTCAAGTGCTGCTAAGACGACGAATTCATTCCCATCCATTCGACCGACGACATGATTCGGTAAAGGAACATATTTCAGCCGATTCGCGATTTCGCGTAGCACTTCGTTCCCTGCCCGGTACCCATGCGTCGCATTAATCGCATGGAAACGGTCGAGGTTCAACACCATTAAGAAAGCAGGATGAATCGTCACACTCGAGATCAGTCTATTCATGTATCGTTCGTTATAGACATCTGTTAGCGCATCTTTGATGACATACGTTTCGACGTTGATCGATTTACTAATAATATCCGCATACCGCTCGACGAGTGCGATATCCTGCTCCTTGAAGTCGAATGGTTGATCATCAAAGGCACATAATGTCCCGATTTTTTCATTTTCCGCATTTTTGATCGCTACTCCTAAAAAGCTACCGTTCCCAAGAGCTTTCGTGACCGGATGATTGACGGTCAATGGATCGTTGAGCAATTCATTGATCGAGACCTTCCCGTCCGTCTCATCGACGACTAGCTTACAGAGGACATGTTGGAAGACATGGGTCGAGCCTTCTTCGATCAACTGACGTTCTTGATTGATTGCCTTGACGACAAAGTTGCTGTATGAGTCGTTCAATGCAAAAAATAACGTATTGACGCCAATTCGTTCACTCAGCTTTTCAAGAATTTCCTCAACGAGTGGATGTAATGCTTCATAACGAATATGTGAGTTATTCACCATGTCTTCCTCCTTTCTGAGTCTGTCGTCGGTCATACGCCGATCGGAAGTTGAATGATGAAGGTACTGCCTTCCCCTTCCATCGATTGGACGGAGATTGCTCCGCCATGATCGAGGACGATCATCCGACAAATCGCGAGTCCTAAGCCCGTTCCGCCAATTTTGCGCGTATCCGAGTTATCTGCTCGGTAAAACTTATCAAAGATGTAAGGGAGCGCTTTTTCTGGAATACCAAGCCCTTCATCTGAAATCTCAATTCGTAATTGATCTGACTGATTTGATCCTTTGATCCGAATCGCGCCGCCTTCGGGCGAATATTTAATCGCGTTCATGATCAAGTTCGTAAACAGTTGTTTCATCTTCTCACTGCTGGCTGAAATCGTATAGGATCCCGGACTAAATTGGACACTGATGCGATGTGCGCGACTCGCAAGATCGAACATCGGCTTCATCTCGAACATCAATTGTTTTAAATCAAGTAATTCTTTTTGTGTTCCGTGTGTTGAGTCTTCCCCTTTTTGAATTTCCAAGATGTCATTGATCAATTCCGCCAATCGAACGGTTTCCGAATGAATCGTCTGCAAATAGCGTTTCTGCCGCTTCGGATCGACTTCTCGTTTCATCAATAACTCCGTGAAGCCCATGATCGAAGAAAGCGGTGTCCGTAACTCGTGCGAAACGATCGAGACGAACTCTGCCTGCTTAAGGTCGAGCTCCTTGTCTTTCGTCACGTCACGTAAGACAAGCATCATCCCCCATTCAACGTTCGCAATCGCAATCCGTTCAGCGTAGGCACTGAGCAACAAGTTCCCCCTGAATGCCGATAACTCGATCGTTTCTCCCGGAATATCCCCGTTCATCAGTTGACCGATGTAATCATGAAGTGCTTCCGGCTGATCGACATGTTCAAACAGCGACGTCGCCCGTTCATACGCGTGACGGAACCCTTGCGCCTGATTGACGAGCTTTGGTGGAAACATATTCAATAAGGCCTGGTTCGCATAAATCTGCTCCCCGCTACTCTCGATATATAGGACAGCTTCCCGAATCGAATCGAGTAGCTGATACGTCTTGATTTTTTCATGCTCCATTTGATGGAACAGAAGATGGCGTTCAAGCGTCATTCCAAGTTTTCGTGATAGATCAAGTAAATCCCCGACTTGTTCTAAATTGAACTGGGCGAAGGCATGGCGGATGTATAGCAGTCCGACGACTTGTCCGTTGCTTGGAGACTGCACGGGAATTGCTGACTCGAACTGGTCGCCGAGTGGCAATTGGACCGATTTACGCATGACGAATGCGCGACGCAAGACCGAATATTGATCGAGATCTTTTTCGATCAGCTCCATATCGTCGATCCCTTGTGCGACGAAATGATTTAACTGCTCCCGCCGGTACAAGAGGATAGCTCCTTCTTCTACCTCAAGCAGTTGCAACAAGATCATCAAGACAGTCTCACAGGCTGCTTCAACATTTTGTGTCGCCAACGCTTCCATGATTTCATTGCGTTGCTTCAATTTCACTTCGACGTTTCGTAAATTCTGTTGTAATCGATTGATTTCACGTTGATCGAGTGATGTGAATCGTGCCTCAGTTGATGCCGGAACCGTTCCTTGGCGCAATCGGTAAGGGCGATCCTTCGAGTGGTCGCGTAAAATTCGTTTCAACGTGTATCCTCCTTTCTGATTTCATTCATGCTTCAAATTATATCACGGTCCGTACCGTATCAACAGTTCCAGCATTGTCTTCCTTACATGCTGGTTTGCACTAATGTACGAAATGATTCTTCAAAGGAACGGTCCGCATCACGCGTCCGTTTTTTCGGTCCCTTCGTACGCCCGCCTGCTCGTCGGATTTGTTGTCCGACATGGCGAGTGTGGAGCAATGAATCGATATTATCGTTCGTGAACTGGCGACCATTTTGATCAATTGCGAGTCCCCCTCGCGCTAAGACGAGTGCTGCCAGACCAAAATCCTGGGTCACAACGAGATCGCCATGTTTCATCCGATTGACGATCGCATAGTCGACGGCATCTGGTCCTTGTCCGACGGTAATCGTCGTCGCTCCTTCTCGGATCATCTGGTGTGCCGTATCACAAACTAAAAAGACGTCACGTCCCTGTCGGTGTCGAATGACAAGATCGACAACGGGACATCCGTCCGCATCTACGAAAATAGACATTTGAATCCTCCCTTATTGTTTCCACTATCAGTGTCACAAATCGAAAGATTTTTTGTCAAGTCGCGCTTCCCATTTGACCGTCTCTTCGTTCTTCCGGACAATAGAAAAGAGAGGATGTGTTGAAATGAACGCTGCGACGTTCCAATCTTTTTACCTGTTATTAAAAAAAACGAAACCACCGGTCGGTTTATTATCTGCCGCCGTTTCCGTCTCCGTCATCCAAGCGCTGGCTGCGCTCGCCATTCCTTGGTTCTTAAAGACGTTGATTGATGGTTTTACTGTCGATCGACTGACACCACAATTGATCAGTCTATTTGTGATCGTTTTCCTCGTCCAAGTCGTCGCGAACGCTTTATCGATCTATTGGTTACAGATCGTCGGTCAACGGATCGTCGCCAATTTACGAACGCTTCTATGGAAGCATCTATTGACGCTATCGATTCCGTTCTATGATGAGACAAAATCCGGTGAGCTCGTCTCACGACTCAATAGTGACGCAACGACACTTCAGCAATTGCTATCGGAACAACTCGTCCGTTTGCTGACGTCACTCGTCTCAATCATCGGAGCAATCACGATCCTATTCTTCCTCGATTGGCAAATGACGCTCGTCATGGTCATCGCTGTCCCCGTGACCTTGTTGATCATCATTCCGCTCGTCCGCAAATTACACAAGATTTCTCGTGAGACTCAGAAGGAACTTGCAGGATTATCCGGTTTTTTTGCCGAGATGCTCGGTGAGGTCCGACTCGTCAAATCACAAGCAACAGAAGACTATGAGCTGGGACGAGGAAAAACGCGGATTGAGAACTTATACGGATATGGTGTGAAGGAAGGACGAATTCAAGCCCTCTTGTTGCCGATCTTTAACGTCACTCTAACGACGATGCTGATCTTGATCATCGGTTTTGGTGCCTACCGCGTTGCGACGAACCAGATCACGGCGGGTGAACTCGTCGCCTTTTCGCTCTATTTGTTCCAAATCATGACACCGCTCGTGACGATGACTGAATTCATCACGAAGTTACAGAAAGCACGCGGTGCGACAGAGCGAATCATCGAGCTTCTCGATGAATCACCGGAAGCACCTGGAACGCTTGTAGCATCTCGTCCGTTTACGGACGTGACGGTCGAACACCTGTCATTTGGATACAATGAGACGTCGATCTTACAGAATGTCAGCTTTACGTTACCACGCGGCAAGACGACAGCAATCGTCGGTCCGAGTGGCTCCGGTAAAACAACATTATTTGCGTTACTTGAGCGATTTTATCAACCGACGTCAGGACAAATCCGTCTCGGAGATCAACCCATTTCTGATTTGACGTTATCGTCTTGGCGACAGGCAATCGGATATGTCGCGCAGGATTCCCCCGTCTTATCAGGAACGATTCGTGACAATCTCGTCTACGGTCTGACAGATGACATCAGTGAAGACAAAATCTGTGCGGCTGCACGGATGGCGAATGCCGATACGTTTATCGAACGATTCCCGGAAGGTTATGCGACTGAGATTGGAGAACGGGGTGTCAAACTGTCTGGTGGTCAACGCCAACGAATTGCGATTGCACGTGCACTCCTCCGTGATCCGGAAATTCTGTTGCTTGACGAAGCGACATCCAGTCTCGACTCCGAGTCGGAACGTGTCGTTCAAGAAGCACTCGAGCGATTAATGGTCGGACGGACAACGTTTGTCATCGCCCATCGTCTCGCGACGGTCCGTCATGCCGATCAAATCATCGTTCTTGAAGATGGTCAGATTTCAGGTATCGGGACACATGATCGACTTGTCGTCGACAATCCATTGTATAATAAGCTCGTAACGCAACAATTCATCGGCACGGAACGTGCAAGGGGGAATCACGTATGAAGACAGTCGGTTTCATCGGATTAGGTGTCATGGGACAAGGCATGGTCCGCAATCTGCGTAAGGCAGGTTTTACAGTCAAAGGATACAATCGTACGAAAGAGAAAGGACTCGTCCTTGAAGCAGATGGTGTCGAAATCGTCGATACGATTCAAGATGTCGTCACGGATGTCGACGTCGTCATCTCGATCGTCGGTTATCCGCAAGACGTCGAGCAGATCTACTTCGAAGACGGCATACTCGATCATGCGACACCAGGAACGATTCTGATTGATATGACGACGTCTAGTCCGGCTCTTGCTGAACGAATCGCGCAGGAAGCGACAGCACGCGGTCTTCAGGCACTTGACGCACCTGTCACGGGCGGTGATCTCGGTGCGAAGAACGGAACACTCGCGATTCTCGTCGGTGGTGAAGAAGCGGCTTTCGCACAAGCGAAGCCATTATTCGAGGCGATGGGGAAATCGATTTCACTCTTCGGTGGTCCTGGTAAAGGACAATCGGCGAAGCTCGCGAACCAAATCGCAATCGCCGGATCGATGATTGGAACAGCGGAGATGTTGTTGTTCGTCACACGATCCGGAATCGATCCGACACAGTTCATCGAGACGATCAAATCTGGTTCTGCCGGTAGCTGGAGTCTTGAGAACTTGATTCCGCGCGTCATCGCCGAAAACTACTCACCTGGTTTCTTCGTCAAACACTTCATCAAGGATATGCGCCTTGCCCTCGAACGCGGCGCTGAGATGGGTATCGCGACACCTGGTCTCGCACTCACGAAAGACTTATACGAACAACTTGCTGAGCTGGGTCACGCCGATTCCGGTACACAAGCGCTTTATCTATTGCTTGCTGAGCGTTCACGCGCTTCCGTAGAATAAGCAAAAGCCTGTACGCTACGTCTACTGACGTAATGTACAGGCTTTTTTACGTTCATCCCTTAACGGAACGTGTTGGTTTCAAGCGTTCATAGAAGTGTGCCATCGTCGTATCGAAGTATGGCGTCAAGAAGATGACACCCACTGTACTGAGTAGTGCGAGGATCCCCCAGCCGATGAAACTCAAGTAAAGCATGATCAGTTCACGCTTATGCCCTTTCATCATCCGGCGGCTTTCACCAAGTACTTGCCAAAACGATAATTCCGGTCGATCGACTAAAATATACGGAACGAGACGATATGCTAGGTAAAAGTATAGTGCCGGTAAGATCAAAAATGATCCAACATAGACCAATACCGTTACGATCGCATATGCGGCAATCGTCCGGAAAGCACGTCGAAACGAAGAGAACCCTTCGAACAGTGTTCCGATTCCGGCAGACTCCCCGCGGGTGAAACGTAAGTAAGCAATCGTTCGACCAACTGTCACTGGAGCCAGGACGATCGTGACGACCATGTTCAGTGCGATGAATCGAACCATACTATCAATGTCATCTTGATCAAATGACATCCGGCTTGCAGCGAGCGCAAAAATAAGGAAGTAGATGATCGAGATGCTTAATCCGACCAACCATTGTCCTTTTAACGTACCAAGAGCAGCTTGTTTCAATTGTTTAGGGTTCATGTCGTACTCCTTTATATCCACTATTTCCACTTTTGATTTTAGCCCAGTTCCTTTGAAAAACCTAGTTCTCCCACTCTGCTTTTCATCTGCTTGAAGCGAATCGTCGAAAAGTCGTCACGAGCGCATGAAAAAATCCATTTCCCTCATCTCAACAGATCAGAAAAATGGATTGATTCACTCGATGATCATCCTAGGAGTCGTGTCAACGCCTCAACGCGTTCTTTTTGAATGGCACCGTCTTGTAAGACCGCCGATCCTACATGCAGTTCGGACGCCTTCGTTGCTTCAAGAAGTGCCTCTGCATTTTCAAGTGTGATGCCGGATCCTGGTAAGATGATCAAGTCCGGATAGTCTGCAATCAAACGTGCGATTGTCTCTTTACCTTCTAGTGCCGTCGCTTGACCACCTGACGTCAAGATTCGGTCGACTTCCGGAAAATCAGCGAGTACTTCTGCCGCTTCAAGAATATCACGACTATTGTCGATTGCTCGGTGGAACGTCAATGACAGTTCCCCTTTATGTTTGATGATGCGACCGAGGAAACCTTCGTCGACACGACCGTCTGCTGTCAATGAGCCGACGACGATCCCGGCTGCACCGAGTTCACGGATCAAGTCAATATCCGTGATGATTGTCTCCTCATCTGATTTCGAGTAGACGAACGATTTGCTATGTGGTCGCACGAGGACGTGAACCGGAATCTCGACCGTCGAGACGACTTGACGGATCAGTCCGTAGCTCGGCGTCAATCCCCCTTCGGATAATGCGGAAACGAGCTCGATCCGGTCCGCTCCGGCTTGTTCTGCTGCGACCGCTTCTTCTACGGTCGATGCAATGATTTCTAACATGATACATCCCTCCCGCATCAGTGTATCATGAGACGACCATCCAGTTCACGCGTTCGTTGAACAGTTTCATCTCCCATGATGGCGGATAGGAGGCTGGGCTGAGGACGATTTTCGCGCGCCGGAACTCTGCCACTTTATATTTTCGATTTCCTTGGAACTCGTCATTGGCTAAGAAGGCGTAGACATCTTTTGTGCAACTAATGACCGCTTTTTGAATAAGTGACGATTCGATATCATCACTGACGAAGCCTCGCTCAATCTCAGCACCATCAAACGATAGGAAACAGGCATCAAAAGCATAGGCATCCAGCGCTTGCAATACCTCGACCCCGACCGTCTGTCCGTATGCATCGACTGTTCCGCCTAACAATCGAATTTCCCCAGTGAACGGTCCCGTCTTACGGCACTGCTCCAAGTGACTGGCGACGATCAGTGAATTCGTGACAATCGTCGCGTTTCCCGTTAAATAAGGTAACAAATGCTCGACCGGTTCTCCCCGTCCGAGAAAGATACAGGAATAGTCACTGAGCCACCCTTTCGCATAGCGCGCTAAACGGCGGGATAGCTGATCCGTTCGCCGTGAGATCGGCGTCTCCCGTTTTCCTCCTTGATAGATAGCACCGCCATAGACACGCTTCAATTGACGTTCGCGTTCCAACTCCTCTAAGTAGCGTCGTACCGTTTCTCCCGAGACATCGAGACGTTCGATCAAATCCTTCGTCATGACTTTCCCTTCCTCTTCCAGCCATTCCATGATGCGTGATTTCCGCTCTTCTCCTAACAACGACACGTGCGCTTCCCCCTTTACAGACCAGTTCTAGTTCTAGTGTAGCGAACGTCTGTAAAGGTCTTGTAAATCCGATGTAAATAAACGTGTAGTTCCTATGAAATGTCGTTGAATTCGTCCGTTATCCGACTCTTTCATCAAACGAAAGACGCGCCTGCCTCTCAATGAGTGAGATGCAGACGCGTCATTAGTCGTTCATTCAGATGATTTCTTTGCAAAGAGTGGAATCTTAGACTCTGTTCCTTGGCGAATCCGTTGGATGTTATCACGGTGCTTGAAGATGACGAACAACGCAAGAACCGTAAAGAACGTCGGAACGATCCAATCGTTCGTCAAGACGCCGATCGTGATCGACACGACAATCCCGACACTTGCTGCGACGATCGAACTGAGCGAGACCATCCGGCTCAGGCGAAGTGTCGTCAAAAAGGATACGAGCAGAAAGATGAAGAGAATCGGACTCGTCACGAGCAACATCCCACCAGACGTCGCGACTGCCTTTCCGCCCTTGAACTTTGCGAAAATCGGATAGATATGACCGACGACAGCCGCTAATCCAGCAAACAGCGGATGCACATCCGCGCCCATCAAGATCGGAACAAGGCTCGCGACGGCTCCTTTTCCAAGATCACCGATCAAGACGATGATTCCTGCTTTTTTCCCCAAGACACGGAACGTATTCGTCGTTCCGAGATTCCCGCTACCTTGTTGACGAATATCGATTCCGTGTCCCCATTTCCCGACAAGTAATGCGAACGGAATCGAACCAAGCAGATAGCCAAGAACCAAAATCCCTATGATTTCAATCATAGTCAACCTCCAACCTCTTAGTGACCGACTTTCATATATTCCTCAAGAGTCTGTCCGTTATTTTTAATTTGTGTCGCGACATCGACTCCGACATAACGAATGTGCCATGGCTCATACGTATAACCCGTCCGCGACTGGAAACCACGGTCGTAACGAACGATGAAGCCGAACTTCGCTGCGTTATTCGCGATCCATTTTCCTTCTTTCGTATCACCAAGAGCGGCTGTTAATCCATTACCTACACTTGGTGCCGAAATATCAAAAGTGAGACCTGTCTGGTGTTCACTGTGACCAGGGCGTGCTGAATATTGATCAGCAGCTGCCTTGCCGTCACGTGCGACATAATTATTATACAATACTTTTTGACGTGCGCCGGAACGGAATCCGCTGACAGCGTTCAATGTCACGCCTTCTTTTTTAGCAGCAGCGAACATCTTTTCCATCTGTTTCGCAGCTGGTGCTCGCATGTAGCTTTGTTCAAGTACACCCGAATAGGAGAAGCTGACGTTTGGAACGACGAGATCCGACGGCTTGTAGTCGATTGGCAAGCTATACTTCTTGTTGACGACGACGAGCATTCCAAGCGAAAGATCGGCTTTGGCATCTGCTGATTTATCGACGTCTGGCGTCTCATCTTCTGGTTTCGATGGTTTTTCCTGCTCTGGATCCTGAGACGAACTATCCGGTTTATCCGTCGATTCGTCCTTTTTGTCTTCTGTTTTGTTCTCTGCTGCAGGTGTATCATCTTTCTTTTCTGTTTCATCCTTCGTTGCCTCATCCGAAGATCCTTGGTCCTCTTGTGTCGTCTCATCTGATGATTTGTCTTCAGATGACTTGTCTTCTTGTTTTGCATCTTCTGACGTATCGTCTTTCGTTGTTTCATCTGTTTTGTCTGTTTTGTTTGTTTCTTCTTTGTTCGTGTCTTTTGCTGTGTCTTCTTTTTTCGTTTCGTCTTTTGATTGTGTTGTCTCATCTGATTTCTGTTCAGTTTTCGTCGTATCGTCCGCTTGTTGATCCCCAGGATTACATCCTGCAAGGAGAAGCGCTAACGTACTAACGGTTACGATTTTTTTCATGAGTAAGACCCCTCTTCTTTTTATGCTTCTCTATGTTACCGCTAATTGTTCCATCCGTCGAGCCTACTTCCAACAGATGGACTAAGACCCTACCTTACTTCAGCTTCTTTATTTTCGCAAATGATTCTGACTTTGTCATCGGTCGTTAGTACCAAGTGCTAATTTTTACTGTTCAGGGTGCAAATAAAAAAAAGCGGAACCGATTCAATAAAATCGATCCCGCTATTGTTGTACATCTTCACGCTTCCGTTAAGAGTGCTGCGTCCGTCTCACTCATCTTCTCGTAGATGTCGTGCCAGTTTGGGAACACCTTCGGCAAACGAATCGGTCGGAAGTTTTCCTTCTTGACGACGACATGTGTCGTCTTTGCCGATACCGCAAGTTTTCCGTCTGGATGCTTGACGGTATAACCATAAATCGTCCGTAAGCCATCGTAATGATCAATCCAGACCGTGACGACCGCCGTATCACCGTACGTCAACGAGCGCTTATAATCGAGATTGACATTCGTAACCGGGGAGACATAACCCGCATCTTCCATCTCCTTGTAATTAAGACCCAAGGACTGGATTAATTCTGTCCGTGCCAGTTCCAGATAGACGAGATAGTTCGAATGATAGACGATGCCCATCATGTCCGTCTCGGCGTACCGAACAGGTATTTCAATCGTATGCATGTAGCTTCCCCCTTAAAAATCCTCTTTTTCAAGATAGGACCATTCTGAACCGGATAAGCTAACTTTGTCAATTAATCGCATCGATTGTTTCGCGATCGCCTGTTCGACAATCGTGATCGCCGCCCGTGCGTTTCCGTTCGGAACGACATCGATTTTCTCGGTAAGCGTCTGTCGCGCGTCCTCCGTCAGCTCATATCCGAATCGTGCCGCATATCCTTCAATGATTTGAATCAACTCGTCTGGCGAATAATTGGGGAAGTGGAACGACCGCTTGAAGCGCGACTTCAATCCCGGATTACTCGCGAGCAAGGCGTTCATTTGTTGCTCGTAACCAGCAAGAACAACAACGAGATTGTCTTGATGTTTCGTCATCTCATCCACAAGCGTATCGATGGCTTCCTTCCCAAAGTCATTTGCTCCACCGTTTAACGCATAGGCTTCATCAATGAATAAGACACCACCCAGCGCGTCTCGAATCGCGTCGCGTGTCTTTTTCGCGGTCTGTCCGACATATCCGGAGACGAGGTCAGCTCGGCTGACGACTTTCAAGTGTCCGCGTTTTAAATAGCCGCATTGTCGTAACACATCGGCATAAAGCTGAGCGACAGTCGTCTTACCGGTTCCACTATTGCCGCTAAAGACCGCATGCAGTTCGACCGGTAATACCTTATAACCGGCTTCACGACGGCGTTTTTGCATTGATAATAAGGCTTCGATCTGTTTCAATTCATCCTTTAGATCAGACAATCCGACGAGCGAAGCGATCCGTTCTTCCACCGTCGCGTCCGGTTCTTGCACCATCTCGAAATCTTCTTGTTCGAGTAAGGCAAAGTCTTCGTGACTGGCACTCTCTCCAAGGCTTGCTCCCTTCTTGAAGATCGCATCAAGCACGATATTGCGAACCGCCCGTCCGTTTCCGAAACTCGCGTCGACGCGCTCCCGCTCGAGCCGACCGAGCAACGCCCGCTCTGCTTGTTCCGTCAAGACGTAATCATTTGCCGTCGCAATCGAGCGTCCGATCGCGAGCAGCTCTTGATCCGTATAGTCTGCAAGCAGATAATGATTCGATTCCGGGAAACGGCTTCGTAGTCCGGGATTTGCCTTCAGGAAATCACGCATCTCTTCCGGATAACCAGCGAGGACGACTGCAAACCGTCCCGCATATTCCCCACTCGTCATCGCAGCGACGAGCGTATCGATCGCTGCCTGCCCATAGTCGTTCCCACTTTGTCCGGCACGCTTTAAGGCGTAGGCTTCATCGATGAAGAGTACACCTCCGACAGCTTCCCGGACTTTGCTCATGACTTGTTCTTCCGTTTGTCCGACGAAGGCACCGACGAGCGACGAACGATCCGTCTCGACGACTTCTGGTCGTTCGAGTAGTCCAAGTTCATGGTAGATCTTCGCCATCAAACGGGCAAGCGTCGTTTTCCCGGTCCCCGGGTTCCCCATGAAGATCATGTGTAGCGATGGTTGATCACTTGAACGATAGCCGTCTTCCGACCGTTTTTGTTGGTACTTCAAAAAACGATACATGTGGTGGACCCGTTGTTTAATGTCTTCGAGACCAATCATCGCGTCGAGTTCCTCGAGTGCTGATCGTTCAACTTGTTTGCTTTCGACGGGAAGTAAGGCAACGACACGCTTAAGATCCTGAATCGTCGTCGCCTTCAATTCCGTCATCTCACGGAACGCTTCTCGGGAATAGAAGCGTTCTTGTAAGCTATCGACGAATGTCTGCGCCGTCTGCTCGAGCGTTGCACTCGAACGTAGCAATGCCGTTCCAGCATCGAACAGTTCCGTCCAGCGTTCGGCATCTAGCCGACGAAGTCGTTCTGTCAGTTCGACGATTTGATCCGTCTCCTCGACGATTTGGCTCGCTTGGAGAATCAGTTCCTTTGTCGCAGATCGTTTCGCGTTTGCATTGTCCGTCTCACGAATCGTCGGGAACGTATGCGCGACGAGACGCTGATACGTACTTTGTAGTTGTTGCTCCGTTAATAACTGCTCAAGACGTGCTGGCAAGCGACCATGCTGACGGATTTCTTGCATCCAGCTCTCAGCTAAGGCGTCCAGTCGTCCTGTCATGATATAGCGATGCTCGACAAGTAACGCTAAGATACGGACGAGTGCTTCCGTTTCTCCAAGTAGCCGACTACTTTGGGCATAACGTAGCGCAAGCACCTCCTCAACTTTCGCGCCCTCTTCCCACGCCTTGATTTGATTGAACATCTCCTCTTTCGAGAATGCTTCCATGTTGAACCTCCTGCGTCTCGAAAAAACCGACTTTGTCCGCTACCGTTTCGTAGCGTCATCGCCGGTCGTTTCTTGTTTATTTTGCTTTTAGCCATTCCTTATCGAACATATCAATTGTCTCAAAACTCTTCATCTTGACAGAGTAGAACAATTTACCATTATTGCGTGATTCGGCACCGAGGACTTTCGAACGGTCAGATGCGATATAATACGTCGCTTGTTCCTGGTTGTTTTCTTTATCGAAGATCGATGGATACTGTTTGATCCATTCTTCAGGAACCGTGCTCGATGGTTCTTTTTTCACGTAAACGTCCGCAGCCATCCCTGCAATGTCTGCTTCTCCCTCGACTTGTCCAAAGTCCCCTTTTTTAATGAAGGCGAGAATCTGTTCATTGAATCCACGAGAGAGGAATGGACGCGGCGCACTGACGCTTTTGCCTGCTTTCGTCTCATTGACTAACTTCCCTGTCGCATCATACTCACGGAACATTGTGCCGTTCCAGATTGCAAGCGATCCTTTTGACGGTCCGTCTACGACTTCTGTCCGAAAATGCCCTTTGTCGTCAAACACGACTTCATATGTCCGGGCTTCGAGCTCATCTTTTTTCGTTGCGAGTTTCTTCTCGACATATTGAATGCGTGTCATCGTATAAAACGGTTTGACCGTTGCGGCTTTTTCATCGCTTGCGGTCTGCGTCTTGTTCAAGAGATAAAAATTGTAGGCAAGGAGGATCGCCATTGCCACGATTGCTACTGCAATCCACGTGCTCGTTCGTTTCGTCATGCCATGTACACCTTCCTAGCTCAAGTCTCTATTCCCTATCATCGTATCGGTTTTAAAGGGGAAATACAAAGGGTTTGTCCAAGATTTCACGATTTCTGAGTAAATTCGTCAGACTTTTGAACAAATCAGAAAACGTTCAGGACGACAGAAAAAGGCGAACCGAATGAATTCGGTCCACCCTTGATTACGTTTACGCTTCCTTCGGCGTCAGCGAGACGATCATCGACTCATCGACCAAGTAATAACTATGATGTGGCATTTCACGTAAATAACCATCCTGAAACAACATCGCACAGTCGACTTGAAACGTTTTGCTATACGGTTTTAAAGGAAGTTTTTTCACCCGGTCAAAATAGCGATCGACAGCAACCTGGACATGATCCATCTCATAGACGAGTTCCCGGTCTTTTGCTTCCATGATGGTGAATGTCTCACGCGACATGTAAAACACTTGTGTCGAGCGTGCTTTCAAATACGGCTCCAGCTGTTTCAGGTCGATCCGTTGCTCATTATCCAGAAGCACTGTCCGATTCGTCCCTTTCGGTAGTTCAGATTCAAACGCATGCGTCGCTTGTTTGACTTCATCAAGCGTCACGTCACGCATCGGCAACGGTCGGTCTTCCTTCGGTTGAAACCACTTCTTGAATCGATTCATCGAATTCCTCCTCTCGTCAAAAAAAGGTGGGGTTTCCCCCACCTTTGATTAGACAACTTATGCTTGTTGGAGACGCTCACGAAGGACCATTGGTAAGATCCCGCCGTGACGATAGTAATCGATGTCGACTTCTGAGTCGAAACGAGCAATCGCTTCGAATTCAGTGACTTTTCCATCTGCCGCTGTTGCCGTGACTTTAACGATGTCACGTGGACGAACAGACTCATCGATTGCGATACTGATCGCTTCTTCACCTGTTAGACCAAGTGTTTCAGCTGTTGTGCCTGCCACGTATTGAAGTGGAAGAACGCCCATCATGACGAGGTTTGAACGGTGAATCCGCTCGAAGCTCTCCGCGATGACGGCTTTGACGCCGAGCAAGTTCGTTCCTTTTGCTGCCCAGTCACGTGAAGAACCCATACCGTAGTCTTTACCAGCGAGGATGACGAGACCTGTGCCATCTTCTTTGTACTTCATCGCAGCATCGTACATCGCCATCGTTTCGCCTGTTGGCCAGTACGTCGTGAAGCCACCTTCTGTACCTGGTGCTACTTGGTTACGGATCCGAATGTTCGCGAACGTTCCGCGCATCATGATTTCGTGGTTACCACGACGTGAACCGTACGAGTTGAAGTCTTTTGGTGCAACCCCTTTATTGACGAGGTATTGACCGGCTGGTGTCGTTTTCGAGAATGAACCAGCTGGTGAGATGTGGTCCGTCGTGACTGAATCAGCGAACTTACCGAAGACACGGAGTCCGTTGAGGGCTTCGACTTGACCCGCTTCCTTCGCCAAGTTCTCGAAGAATGGTGGGTTTTGGATGTACGTCGACTCACCGTCGAAATCATACTGATCGCCTGTTGGCACGTCAAGGTTGTTCCAGCGTTCGTTTCCTGTGAAGACTGAATCGTATTCTGCACGGAAGCTTTCTGGTGTGACGACCGTGTTGATGATCGTTTGGATCTCATCACGTGAAGGCCAGATGTCAGCGAAGAAGACTTCTTGTCCGTCTTTGCCTGTCCCGAGTGACGCGTTCATGATATCGACGTCGACTGTTCCTGCAAGTGCATACGCGACGACGAGTGGCGGTGAAGCCAAGTAGTTCGCTTTGACGAGCGGGTGGACACGACCTTCAAAGTTACGGTTTCCGGAGAGGACAGACGAAACGAGCAAGTCTGAACCGAGGATCGCATCTTCAACAGCGCGGTCAAGTGGACCCGAGTTACCGATACATGTCGTACAGCCGTAACCGACTGTGTTGAAGCCGAGTTCGTCGAGATACGTTTGGAGTCCTGATTTCTCGAGGTAATCCGTAACGACCTTCGATCCTGGCGCAAGCGATGTTTTGACGTATTTCGGAACTGAAAGACCAAGTTCGATCGCTTTTTTCGCGACGAGTCCCGCACCAATCATGACGTATGGGTTTGATGTGTTCGTACAGCTCGTGATCGCAGCGATCGCCACATCACCCGTACGCATCTCAACCGCTTCGTCTTCGAACTGAACGACAGCGACTTTGTTTGCTTCTTCTTCTGCAAGACCAAATCCAGCGTTTCCTTGTGGAGCCGTCAACGCTTTTTTGAATGATGTATGGACATCCGTCAAATCAATCCGGTCTTGTGGACGTTTTGGTCCAGCAAGCGCAGGAACGATCGTTGAAAGATCGAGTTCGACCGTTTTCGTGAACGTTGGATCTTCGTTTTGTGGCGTGTAGAACAAACCGTTTGCTTTCGAGTAGTTCTCGACTTTTTCGATCAATGCTTCATCGCGACCTGTCAAACGAAGGTACGTCAATGTCTCTGTATCAACTGGGAAGAATCCACATGTTGCACCGTATTCTGGCGCCATGTTTGCGATTGTTGCCCGGTCAGAAAGTGACATTAAGTGGAGTGATGGACCGAAGAACTCGACGAATTTACCAACGACGTTCTCTTGACGGAGCATTTCCGTTACACGAAGGGCAACGTCTGTTGCTGTCGTTCCTGGGTGCATCTCACCTGTGATGCGAACACCGATGACTTCAGGTACTGGGAAGAATGACGGCTGTCCGAGCATGCCCGCTTCCGCTTCAATCCCACCGACTCCCCAACCGAGGACGCCGAGACCGTTGATCATCGTCGTGTGTGAGTCTGTTCCGACGAGTGTGTCCGGATAGACATCAACTGTACCGTCTGCTGTTTCCTTTTCAAGGACGACAGATGCCAAGTACTCGAGGTTGACTTGGTGAACGATTCCTGTTGCTGGTGGTACGGCACGGTAGTTGTCAAATGCTGACGTTGCCCAGCGAAGCAATTTGTAACGCTCTTCGTTACGCTCGAATTCGAGATCCATGTTTTCTGCAAGTGCACCAGCAAAACCGTAGGCATCGACTTGAACCGAGTGGTCAACGACGAGGTCTACTGGTACTTCTGGGTTGATGACCGATGGGTCTCCGCCGAGATCTTGCATCGCTTTACGAAGTGATGCGAGGTCAACGACCGTTGGAACACCTGTGAAGTCTTGAAGGATGACGCGTGACGGTTTGAACGGAACGTCGACATCATTCGAAACTTGAGCTGTTCCCCATTTCGCCAAGTTCTCGACGTGTTCACGTGTGATCGAACGACCATCTTGTTGACGAAGTACTGACTCGAGTAGGACACGAATCGAATATGGAAGGCGTTTGACTTCCGTCAATCCGAGTTCTTCCAATTTTTCAAGACTGTAGTACTGATAATTCTTACCGTTTGCTTCAAACGAACGGCGTGCGCCAAAGACATCTTGCGACACATCTGTTTGCTTCATGGTGATTCCCCCTTTAAGTGTTCACGACATCAAGCCCCTGATACCGCTTACTTGTACAGTTCTATCATAGTATAATATGGATTCCGTTACAATTTGAAAGAACAAAAGACTTTCGATAAGTTTTACTTATTGCCGATATTAGAAAATTATTCTGTTGTCCTGTTCTTGCCATATTTCCAGTCATGCGTTTCCATTTAGAATGTTCAGGGTACTTAAAAAGTGTAGTATGATATCCGATTCTTGTGGAGGCGTTTATTATGGCGAAATATAAAAGCGATGCAACGCACGTCATTACGACGATTATTTTCAATGATTTAGAAAAAGCGCAAACAGGCTTCGCGATGATCAAAGACCTCGAAGCGATCAAGGAAATCGACATGGAGCAGATGGTTCTCGCAAAACGCGACGAAGCAGAGGGGTTCTCTTTCATCGATGCGATCGACTTCACGCAACAGGATCAATCGTTCAAGGGTTCATTGATCGGCATGGCAATTGGTGTCATCGGTGGTCCGTTCGGGATGCTCGTCGGTTCCGTCGCTGGCTACTTGATTGGTGCGAATCGGGATGAGAAAAACGAACGAGATTCGTTTGATTTGTTTAACCGGACACTGAATCAGATCAATCCCAATCATTACGGTGTCATCTTGATCAGTGAAGTCAACGAAGATTCAGAAGCCGTCAATGCGATTGCCGCTGAACTCGGAGCGACGATTCGCCGGACAGGTGAGACATTGCCGGATGGTGCCGTCTAATCAAATCAAAGTTGTCATCTTTACGTTCTCGTTTTAAACGGGAGCGTTTTTTAATTCGTGAATCACCTGTTTTGCTGCCTCCTGCGTCGTGTCAGGATCGACTTTATATAAAGCATTTTGTTGCACGGATATGAGGATGTTTTTGTAGCTGATGATGATAAGATCAGACTGATTCGATAGCTTTTGATTAAGCCCTTTGTAGCCATCACTTGATTGATACTGCATCACGTCATTGCCTATATATCGATCTGTATAAGTAAAATGGATCGCTAACCGCGTATCTTGTTTTTGATTTTCAAAATAAAGTGTCTCTTGTGTCGACGGTGTGTCTATCGTTCCGTCAACTGTTAACCAACGTCTCTTCCCAAAACTCAATGATCGATCTACAGCCGTGAAATCTGAACCTATCGTACTTGCCTGCAACTGAAATTGATCCATCTTCAAGTGTTCATCCATATACTTGAACAGCTTTTCATACTGAACAGGATGTAAGATAGGATGTTTTGTCTTCTGATTCGTATGAGTAGTAGTTTTGACTTCTACTTTTTTCTGTTCCGTCGTGACCGCCTCATCCGTACATCCTACACTTAAAAATACACTCGAAAATAGGATCGCCATGTTTCGCTTATAGCGCATACACTATCCTCCCCTTTTGAAAACACCCTGATATCACTTTGCCTTAAAGTTGTATAGCGGTTTAATGATCTCGACGACATCGACCGTTTCTTTCGTATTGCGAATGATTTCGTCCATCGGTTTATAGACGAAAGGCGACTCGTCACGCGTCGACGCGACGACAGAACTTGACCAGACATCGGTCATCGTCTTTTCGAATGCATCGAGTTCAACTGTTTTGAACGCTTTAGATCGTGACATGATGCGTCCTGCTCCGTGTGGCGCGGAATAATTCCAATCAGGGTTTCCTTTTCCGACGACGATCAAGGAGCCATCGCGCATGTTCATCGGAATGATTGCCCGCTCGCCGGCTTTCGCAGAGATGGCACCTTTTCTTAAAATCATCGCATCAAGATCAATGTAGTTGTGGATCGTATCGAACTGATCCACTACCGTCCATCCCATCGCCTCGAAAATGACTTCGGTCATCGCTTGACGGTTTAATGCTGCGTATCGTTGGGCGATCTTAAGATCATGGAGGTAACGCTCCATCGTTTCTCCGGAAACAGATGCTAAATCTTTGTTAAACGTAGATCGTTTTTCCTTCAATTGCTGCAAGGTCGCCTGAATATCCGATTCGCGCCCCTGCTGCTTTAATTCCTCAATGATTTGACCCGCATCAAATTGGAAGCGTGCCGTCTCGGCTTCTGCCTGATAATGTTCAGCGATCGTCTTCCCAAGGTTGCGACTGCCGGAATGAATCACGAGATAGCGCTGTCCTGCTGCATCCTGGTTCAGTTCGATGAAATGATTCCCTCCACCGAGCGTCCCGATCGACAACCGTGCCCGTGTCTCGTTGAACGGTGCAAGTACTTGATCAAATGGTACCTGTTCTGACAATGGATGGGCTTGCTGACGCACCGACATGCCACTTGGAATGAGATGCTGGATCGTTGCGTCAAGCTCTGCAAAGTCGATTGGTTCCTGTCCAGCAAGTCGTGTACATAACATGCCGCAACCGATATCGACACCGACGAGATTCGGTACGACCTCGTCCGTCACATGCATCGTCGTTCCGATGACGGACCCTTTTCCAGCGTGACAATCCGGCATGATCCGAACGCGACTATCTGTCGCAAATTGTTCCTCCAACATGGCTGTTACTTGCTTAATCGTCAGTTCGTCGACGTTGTCCGTGAAAATCTTTGCTTCCCCATATGTGCCTTGAATCGTTTTCATTCGATTGTTCCTTTCTTATCCATTTAATTATTTTGCTGTTTCTTGCATGATTTCAATGAATTGTTTCGTCAGTGTCGTCGGTCCCGTCTCCGTCAACCAGACAAAGGCTGTCGTACTCGCGGCACCTGACAGGTATGTCTGATGCAGTCCTGCCGTGTCCAGTTCCCGCAACGTACTCTCCGGCAATACGGTCACAGCCTTCCCCTTCCGAACGAGTCCGATCAGCGTCAAGACGTCAGAACACGTCTCTTGCGATACGACACCGAGCCGTTGACTTAATGTCTGAAAGACACCAAGTCCTTCCTGACTTGGAATGATAAGATCCGCAGTTGGGTGATCCGGATGCCAGACTTGATGAAACGGTTCTTCCTCCATCCATTCAATCGAGACGCCTTGCGCATCAATCGGCAAACGGACCAACGCTGCATCAAGCGACCGCTCTTTTAACCGTTCGATGAGCGCACTCGATTCTCCTTGGTGGACTTGTAAGATAATACCAGGATGTCGTCGTTTCATCTGTTCGATCCAGTCAACAAGCCGACTGGCTGATAACGTGTTGACACCAATCCGCAAAATTCCTGTTCGTCCGGCTTCGATGTCGCTTAATTCCATTCGTGTCTCCTGCTCAAACTGTAGCAATGAAACCGCCCTTTCATATAAGCGGTTGCCGCTTGGTGTGATCCGGATTCCGCGCCCTGCCCGCTCGATTAGACGAACGCTTAACTCTTCTTCCATTCGTCGGATTTGTTGCGTCAAGGCAGGTTGTGCCATTCTTAAGCGCTCCGCTGCTCGTGTGACAGATTGTTCCTCGACGACCGCACAAAAATAGCGGTACTGACGTAAATCCATACTCATCATCTCTTTCATATGTTTTCATGTATAAAGATATATGAATCATAACATCAATCATATGCTATGATGCAGGAATATCTTCAGTTTAAGAAAGGAGCTTTTTCATGAAACAAACGACTTCTACTTTCCAGTGGATCGTCTTCTTACTTGCGAACACGATTGCCTTACCGATCGTCGTCGCTAGTCTGTTCGACCTCTCCTCAGTCGAAACAGCTGCCCTTGTCCAACGGTCGTTCTTTGTAGGCGGGATTGCCTGTTTCCTACACGGCGCTTTCGGCCACCGGCTTCCAATCGTATCGGGACCTGCCGGATCTTGGGTCAGTATCTTCGTTGTCATCGCCGCACTACCGGTCGATTCAAAAACAGCCTTTACGATTGCGATGGCAGCCGTCGTAATTGCCGGTATCGTTCTTATCATTCTCGGTTTGACAGGATGGACAAAATACTTATTACCCGTCTTCACACCGCTCGTCAGCGGAACATTTTTGCTTTTATTATGTATTCAATTAACAGGCGTCATGCTTGGTGCCGTTCTTGCCGTCGAGGCAACACGTCTCGCCGGAATCATCACGTTCTTGCTCGTACTCGGACTCAGCCAGTTCGGACCGAGTCGCTTACGTCCGTTTGCCTTGATGATCGGAATCATCGTCGGTTGGCTCGTCAGCCGTCCGTCGCTTCCTGCATCGTCTAGTTTGTTCGCACCACCGCAAGCGTTACCGTTCGGATGGCCACAGTTTGACGGCAGTGCATTCCTTGTCGCGATTCCGTTCGCGATCTTGCTTGTCGTCAATTTGATTGCTGCTTTAAGCGCCGTCGAAGCAACACTTCAAAAACAAGGACGTCTGCACCAAGGCTTGTCGATCGAAGGTGTCATTCATTTACTCGCTGCTACGTTCTCGACGCTCGTACCGGTGCCTTTACCCATTACGAGCGGGTTCATCGCGCAAACGGGAAGCCGGAAACGTCGCCCGTTCTTGATTGCCTCACTCGTCATCGCACTGATTGGTTTCTTCCCAAGCTTGATCGGGATCATCGCAACATTGCCGCGGAGCGTCGCGAGTGCAGCGTTGCTTGCGACATTGCCGCATATGTTTTTAATTGCCTGGCAGTCAGCGGAAAGTAACATGGAGAACAGCCGTCGTCGCCATGCGTTTGCAATCAGTGCCGTCATCGGCATCAGTATTTTGTTGCAATCGACCGTCATCGCTGAAGTCCTGCCTTTGACGCTTCGTCCGTTTCTCAGTAATGGATTGCTCGTCGGAACGATGCTTGTGCTCGGTTTCGAAATTGTCGAAAAAGTACGTTCTCGTCGCGCGATACAAGCAGATCGATTGGCGAGCTAAAGAGTATTGTACGATCCAGACGATGTCATCATCCTCGCTTTCCTGTAGGAGTCGATGATGAACATCTCGTCCGTTTATTCATCTAAAAAAGTAGCCATTTCGAGTCAAATCGAAATGGCTACTTTTTTTATCATCATATTTAATTAAAATCAAAAAGCTGTATCATTTAACGCACTTCTCGCCACCATTTCCGTGTCGTGCTCTCGGGTGTCACACTCTCCCCAATCATTGGTGTCAGAACAGGAATCTCATCGCGTTTTGCTTCCTTGAGCAACCGTTCGACCGGTTCGAACCAGGCATGAAACGCGAGGATGAAGGCAGACCAGTGAATCGGCATCAAGACGCGACCTTTGACATCACGATGTGCTTGAACTGTTTGTTCCGGTAACATGTGCGAATTGGACCACCGGACATCATACTGCCCACATTCCATCATCGTTAAATCAAACGGACCATATTGTTCACCAATTGCTTTGAAATGCGGACCATACCCACTATCACCACTAAAGAAAACTTTTTGCGAGCCTTCAATGACCCATGACGCCCACAGCGTTGAAAATTGATCAAGACCATTTCGCCCTGAATAATGGCGCGACGGAGCCGCTGTCAGCTTAATGCCACCGACTTGCGTCGATTCATGCCAGTCGAGTTCCGTGATTCGCTCCGCCGAGACGCCCCATCCACGGAGACGACTCCCGACCCCGAGTGGCACGATGAAGCGACCGACTCGATTTTTTAAGGCAAGGACGGATGGATAATCCAGGTGATCATAATGGTCGTGCGAATAGACGACGACATCGATCAACGGCAAGCGTTCGAGATCAACGGTCTGCGTCGTTTGAAAACGTCCTCCCCCCAGTTTCGGGAACGGTGATGGTGCGCGCCCGAGCATCGGGTCAAAGAAAATCGTTTGTCCATCGAGTTCAAGTAAAAATGCCGAATGTCCAAACCATGTCACACGTGGTGCCTCACTATCGTCTTGCCGTCGCTGATACGGAAGCGTCGGTAACGCTTTGACAGGACGCAGATTCGGAATGTTTCGTCCGTAATCCTTTAAGATGCTTTTCATCGAGTCCCATTCCATCTTCAACTGGAAATCCATCTCATTTTTGAATTTCCCGTCAACAAAACGATCTGATCGTTCGAAACTCCGCCGCTCTGCACGGCTTGGTCGTTTCCCGAACACCGGGTATCGGTTGATGAACCAAGCACTGGCAAGACCGATTCCTGCTAAAGCTGTCACTATTTTTTTCATGTCTTATCACCTCTTCGATGCTCTCAGTATAGCACCACGATTCCTCACATATCTTGCCCAGCGACTTCGGATACGAAAAAAAGTGAAGATCACCAATATGGCGTCTTCACTTCTAGGTATTAGTCGATATCGTCGGCTTTCCATTTCGCCCGGTCGCTCTTCTCACCTTCCTCACGGTGATTGGATTCATAGGCGTTGTTCCCTGGATTTTCGACTTTATTATCATCGTACCGATGATCGTGGTCATGGTGATGATGATGCTCATGGTCATGATGGTGATCGTGGTCATGGTCGTGATCTCGATCCTTGACGAACAGTGCAAGACCACCTCGCTCGACTTCCGCGTAATGCCGTTCTGCCTCATCATCCGAATGTCCGACACGTTTTAACGTCTCACGGAGCGGTGGTTCTTTAGAGAACGTTGATTTGACTTGATCAATCCAACTCGCACCTGATGCTTCTTCTGCCGCGTCATCTCGACCGACGACAGAAAAGTCCGAATCATGATGTCCTTGCTGTTTCAATTCTTCAATTTTTCGTTCCAGACTCGATTGATCCTGATAAATCCCAACAAACCGTTTCGCCATCACATGACACCGTCCTTTTTCATATGAATTCAAACACGCTCTATTTTTACCCTTGTTCGATTGTCATCAAACGAGATTTCCAGAACGAAAAAACGGACCACTTCGAAAAGTAGTCCGTGAAAACATTAAAGTTGTTGCGGTGAATCGACCAATGTGATCGTTCCTTCGTTTTTCTGAACGAATCGCTCGTAGACGAAATCATTCGCAAATAACAGAACGGCATTCTCCCAGCGGTCATAGACGAGAACCGTCCGTGAATCCGTCAATTGTTTGACAGCAGCGACTTCTGCTGGCTTGATCCACTTGGCGACTTGGAAGTTCGCGGCATCCTTCAAGATGTCAACGCCATACTCACCTTTGAGCCGGTGCTCGAAGACTTCGAATTGGAGTTGTCCGATCGCTCCGAGGATGATTTCGTTGTATTCCGTTTTGTAGACCTGGATCGCACCTTCTTGTGCAAGTTGTTCGACACCTTTTTGGAACTGTTTCGACTTCAAGGCGTTTTTCGTGTAGACCTTCAGGAAGAGTTCTGGTGCGAACGTCGGGAGTGCTTCATATTGTAACGATGGATCGCCATTCGTGATCGTATCACCGATTTGATAGTTGCCTGAGTCATATAACCCGATGACATCTCCTGCGAACGCTTCGTTGACCGTTTCACGCTCATCCGCCATGAATTGAGTCGATTGCGACAGCTTCATCTTCTTGCCTGTCCGTGTCAGGACGACGTCCATCCCACGATCGAACTTACCTGTACAGATCCGAACGAACGCAATCCGGTCGCGGTGGTTTGGGTTCATGTTCGCTTGAATCTTGAAGACGAAACCACTGAAGAAGTCTTGCGCCGGCTCGACTTTTCCTTTGTTTGACTCACGTGGTGTCGGTGAAGGAGACAAGTTCAAGTAATGTTCAAGAAGTGGTGTGACACCGAAATCGACGAGTGCTGATCCGAAGAAGACCGGAGTCAGTTCACCTTTTGCGATCAATTCTTCATCGTATTCGTTACCTGCGCCGTCGAGTAAGTCGACTTCATCCATCAACGTCTCGTACATTTCTGAGTTAATCGTCGTCGCGAGTTCTTCGTTCGCGAGACCTTCCTCGCCGAGTTCGATCGTCTTACGATCATTTTTGAAGCAGTGGAATTGTCCTTTGACACGGTCATAGACTCCTTCGAACTGTTGACCTGAACCAGCTGGCCATGTCACAGCAACCGACGGGATACCGAGGACTTCTTCGAGTTCTTCCATCAATTCGAGCGGATCACGTGCTTGACGATCCATCTTGTTGATGAACGTAAAAATCGGAATACCGCGCATTCGACAGACTTGGAACAGTTTCTTCGTTTGCGACTCGATCCCTTTCGCCGCATCGATGACCATGATTGCTGAGTCAACAGCCGTCAGGATCCGGTACGTATCTTCACCGAAGTCCGAGTGACCTGGTGTATCCATGATGGAAACGATTTTTTTATCATATTCGAATTGCATGACCGAAGACGTAACAGAGATTCCCCGTTGCTTTTCAATTTCCATCCAGTCCGATTTCGCGAATTTCGAGTTTTTCCGTGCCTTGACAGAACCTGCCTCACGGATCGCGCCTCCGTGTAGGAGGAATTTTTCAGTTAGTGTCGTCTTACCCGCATCCGGGTGGGAAATGATGCCGAAAATCCGACGCTTTTCGACTTCCGTTTGTAGAATGTTTGTCATGTATGGTAGTTCCTTTCACCGATATATTCAAAAATCCGATCAATCTTTTTCGCAACTAGTCTATCATACCGAATTTTCAAGGTCTCGTCCATTTCACTTCATTGACTTAATTTTCAGATTTAAAGTTGACAATTCATCACTATCTTCTTTACGATGACTAGGAAGTTCACTATTACAGAAGGAGGAGACGTACAATGGTATTCCATCAAGCCCGGACATCTGTCCACACTGTCTTTGTATCGGCTACAACTGTACGTCACCCAATCGTTTAATTTTTAATTAAGCAGGGTGTGCGTATGCGTATACGTACATGCTGCCCTCTTATATTTGGACGGGTATGCCCATATTTGTGCGTATCCGTCTTTTCTATTGTCTAAAAACGGAATATAAGGGGTTTTCACTATGTTTAATGCACTCAAACAGCTTGATCGCAACATCTGGATCCGGTTCGTCGGGGAAACGATCACCGGAATCATGATGTTCATGATTGCACCATTTTTAGTTCTCTATTACGCGGATCGACTCGATTCCTACTTCCTAGTCGGCGTCATCATGGCGACTGGACCGATCATGTCACTCGTCGGTGCCATTCTCGGTGGCCACTTCGCTGATAAATTCGGTCGAAAACCACTGATGGTTCTCTCGATCATCGGTGACGTCATCGCGCTAATCGGTTTCTCGTTCGCCGATTCATTCGGACCGCTGCTCGCTTTGAACGCGTTGCTCGGTTTATCGAGTTCACTGTTCCATCCGGCAGCAAGCGCGATGGTCGCTGACGTCACACCACCAGAACGCCTGAATGAATCGTTCGGTCTGCTTCGGATGGGACATAATGTCGGCGCAGCGTTCGGACCACTTCTCGGAAGTGCTGTCCTGTTCGTCGATCGTTCGCTCATCTTCTACTCCGCTGCCTTCGTCTTTTTCCTATATGGACTCGTTCTTTACTTCTTCATCGAAGAAACGAAACCGGAGTATATCGAAAAGACAGACGAAGTCAAAGTATCACCGCTCACTGTATTGCGGAAGGATCACGTCTTTTTAATCTTCATCGGTGCGGGTGTCTTCATTTCGATGGGGTTTGCCCTCGTCGAAAGTATGTTACCGGTCTTCTTGAAAGAAGCACTGCCAGGATTACCGACGAAGCAAAATCCGTTTCCTTACGTGATGGCACTCAACGGAATCATGGTCGTCTTATTCCAGTTCCCGATTGCTGCTCGCTTGTCAGGGAAGGCATTCGGAAAAGTCATGTTGCTTGGTGCCTCGATCTTCGGAATCGGTATGATTTTCCTCGCATTCGTGCCGTCTTATCTGTTCTCACTCGGAACGAGTTATGTCGTGCTCGTGACAGTATTGCTTGCGATTTATGCATTCTATACACTCGGTGAGATGATCATGTCCCCTGTGCAGATGACATTCATTGCCTTAATTGCCCCGGAACATCTCCGCGGAACGTACAACGGTGCTGCGAGTCTTCAGTGGTTGATCGGTGGCGTCACCGCCCCACTTCTCGGATCCTTATTCCTTGATACCGGAAAAGGTGATTTTGCGCTTGGATTCGTCGGACTGCTCTGCTGTGTATCAGGTGGGGTCTATCTCGCACTCGATCGTTCGATTCAACGAGCGAAACGTTTAACGAAATCAGCCTAAAAAAAAGCGATGTGTCATGCTCCGACTTCCGTCAGAACCTGTCACATCGCTTTTCTCATTAAGAAGGTAATTGATTTGCCGCTACGAACGGACCGAACAGAACCGGTAGCGGATCGAGTCGCTGCTGGATGTCTGCAATGAAGTTCGTCGATCCACTGACGAAGACGATCGGATCATTCGCTGTGATCATCGTCAAGAATTCGTGCATCTGTTGTTCCCATCCTTCTTGACGAATGTGGTGGACGATCATGCCTTTCATCGTCAAGGATACGACATTTGCTAACATTCGTTCTGCTAGTTCTTCAGCTGAGACATGTAATAAGGTCGTTTTCCGGCCGCTTAAGAGAGCATGCCTTGCTTCATCAATGACGGCTCCTAGATGATGTTCTTCTGCGATCAATAAGATATCTTGTTGCCGCCAATTTTCAGCACGGCGGTATTTACAAAAATGCCGACATGTATCGACGAGTTGATGGTGAACAATTGCCCATGCTTGAAGTAAAGGTGCATTTTCTTTAAGGTCATATTCGATTTGAATAGCTTGAAGAATTTCACGACTGATGATGTCAGGGTACGTCAACAGAAACGATTTCGTCTGATCGATTTCATTCAGTAAAATCAATTTAAACAGTTCACTCGATTCATGCTGGTTTGTAATCTGATTCAATAATTGACTCAGGCGTAAAATCCGCAGTGCCCGAGTTCCGTCCTGAGCTCCCGCTTCTCGAAGCGCGCGCAATTCTTCTTCGTACGTCGCCTCGAGCGAGTCATAGAAGCGCGTCGCGATCCGCAATCCCTTTTGCTCCATCGATGGACCGAGCTGTTGCAAAAGGTGTAATGCCTGATCGAAATGCATAATTTAACCTACCTTTCACCATCCATTATGCGTGAATCCACTCTCAAAAACAATCTCTAAAATGCATCTTATTTTTTGCACATTGAGATTTGTAAAAGCTTGCGTCCCCCCCTAGTATGTGTGTTAAGTAGGTGATGAAAATGCGCATGACACGTTATACGGATTACGCGATTCGGTCCCTGCTGTTCGCAGCAGCTCATCCCGATCGTTTAGTCCGAATCCAGGAAGTAGCGGATTGTTACGACATTTCTAAGAATCATTTGATGAAAGTAGTCTATCGTTTAGGACAGAGTGGTCTGATCGAATCTGTCCGTGGTCGTGGAGGTGGTTTTCGATTAGCGAGCCCTCCGGATGCAATTCATATCGGTGACGTCGTACAACTGTTTGAACCAACCGTTCATTTTCTCGATCCGCAAGAAGGCATTCACGAGATTCCTTCGCTCAATCCAGCACGTGATGCTTTCGATGATGCCATTGCGGCGTTCCATCAAGTACTCAATGGTTACACAGTACATGATTTGCTACATCCGACAGCTAATACTCATTCCCAAATACTTGAAATGATTCCGAACCGCGATTGAGCCGGTTCGGAATCTTTTTTATTCCGTCCTCGCTCAATTGCGATTTCTCAAAACGCTCGTGGTATACTTATATAAGAAAGGAGGGGTACAGATGAACCCTCAAGAAGAACTCCATCTTTTATATCTTCGCTTAAAGGAAGAAGAACCCTCCGTTGCACGCGGTGAGGCCTTATGGGCCATCTTTGAGGAAACAGCTGATGATTCACTCCGCTTCCTCTCCTTATGGACATTTTCACAAAATCAATTTGATTTAGGACACTTCCGATCGTTTCTTGTGTCCTTCACGCTCTTGATGGAATGGATCCGAAAAGATGAGATGACACTAACTCCAAAACAAGAACTTGATTTGTACTGGAACTATAAGTCCTATTTGATCTATATGGCAGAACAAGAAGACGTGACGGTATCGCTTCTTGAAGAAGATCTTGACCGCTTCATCGATTTTTGTGACGCGCATGGATTCGCGCGCACACGCGACTATATTAGCTTCATGGTTTACAGTAAGCTCGGTGACGAGGAGCAAGCCGATCACTATTTATCGGAATGGGTCGACGCGCCAAGCGACGAACTCAGTGATTGCCCATCCTGTGAAGCCTTCAGCCGGATGACGTATGCAATCGAACGTGGATTCGAAGATCGCGCCTTACTTCTTTATGCGGCACTACGACATGAACGCGGTTGTTCACGGATGCCAGATCAGGCTCATCCATACATCCTGCCCTTATTCCTTAGTCGCAAAAAAGAACGTTTTGATTGGAGCGAACGATTGATTGAAGAAGTCAAACGTGGCGAAACACTCTTTACCGGTGGCGATGAGCCCTATCATTTATATGCGAAGATGTATTACGACACAAACTATACCTGGTTGATGGAAGAGAAAAAACAATTGATTCCATTCTTAACCGATCGTGGATATCTCCAGTTCCTACTCGCTCACTATGCATTTGCCCATCGACAATCCCTTGGTGAGGAAGCATCGTATCTCGCAGCGCTCCGGACGAACCTATATGAGATCGCTCAATCTCTTGATCGTCGGATCGAAGGTGTCTTCTACTTGAACCTTGTCGAGCGTGAACTGAAACGGATCACCCAGTTCGTTGCTTAAATCTTATTCGTAAAGGAAGTGTCTTCATGTTAGATCATGTCCAACTCGCTATGCCGAAAAACGAAGAAGATCGCGCCCGTGCATTTTATGCCGGGCTTTTACATATGAAGGAAGTCGATAAACCTGCTGGTGTTCAAAAAAGTGGTGGTGTCTGGTTTAAAGAACACGGTACAGCGCTTCACCTCGGCATCGAGGATCCATTCTCTCCTGCTAAAAAAGCGCATCCTGGATTGACTGCCGCTACATTTGAAGAAATGAGTGATCGCTTGCAAGCCGCAGGTTATCCCGTTGAGCATGATACACGACTTGCTCCGCGCCGTCGTTTCTTTACAGCGGACCCATTCGGTAACCGATTGGAAATCATTTCCGCTCATCTTCCGACCTTAACGCCGAAGAAGCTGACAGATGGTTCACATATCCGCCTAGTCGCCCCCGCTTCGAGCCTCTCGACAGTCGAGCTGAAGATCATTGACGATGCAATCGAGACACTCGAATCATTCGGATTACGCGTCTCAATCAGTCAACATGCGCGTGCTGTCAATCCGTTCGGCTCCAGTGATCCCGAGTTACGCGTTGCAGATCTCCACGCCGCGTTCGCTGATTCGAACGTCGATGCGATCCTTTGCGTTCGCGGTGGGTTCAGTACGAATGAACTCATCGATTTACTCGATTATGAACTGATTCGGACACATCCGAAGATTCTTTGTGGCTTCTCTGATATCACGGCGCTCAGTCACGCCATTTTGACGAATACAGGTTTAGTGACATACTCTGGACCAATGTTACGGGCTTTCCGTGATCGTGACGCCTATACGATTGATTATTTCAAACAAGTCTTATTCGCAACGGACCCGGTTACAATCAAGCCGTCGATTCATTGGCGGGATTCGGATCGCGGACATGTCATCACGTTACCGAACAAAGGACCGATACTCTTATCTCCGGGACAAGCGAGCGGTCGTCTGATCGGTGGAAATCTTTGCACCTTGAACCTCCTTCAAGGCACGTCGCATTTCCCTGATTTGCGGGATACAATCTTGTTCCTTGAAGACGATTACGAAGTCCACCCAGCGACGTTCGCCCGTGATTTCGCCTCTTTGATGGCGCAACCAGGCGCCGAGACAATTCGTGGGCTCGTCTTTGGGCGGTTCCAACTCGCGACGAAGATGACGGAAGAACATCTGCGCTACTTGATTTCACTTTACCCATCACTAAAACAGATCCCGGTCCTTGCGAATGTCGATTTTGGACATACGAGTCCTTTGTTTACGTTCCCGATCGGTGGACAGGTTGACCTTCATGACGAGGTCATCCGACTTCATATTTCTTAAATATCAAAAGAAGGAGACGCGGCAATCCGCATCTCCTTCTTTTTTAATAGTCGAGCAATCTCGAAGCGTCGATTTGACGTTTCGACCCATCCGCGAACATCTCGAGTGTCGCAAAAATCTGGTCATTTGCCCATTCATAGTGAAGTAATGTGAAGTCTTCGAGTGTCGAGACCGTCTTGAACGTTTTCCCGACCGTAAACGCACGCTTCCGGCTCGCATCTTCTGCCGGAACGGTGACGAAGATGACTGTAATCTCCTCACCCTTTGTATCATAATAGAATTCAACGATCCGACCGTCCGCTGTTTCAGGTAAGACACCTTTACGGGGCTGTCCGGTCTCGTCCAATTGTACGTATGGTTGCAGCATTTTTTCGCCTCACTTTCTCCGTCATTCATCATAGCACGTCCACCTGATTTATGCTAATCTATATTTGATGTGAAAGGGGGATGAGTCGCGCATGGAATGGTTCATGAACGGGATTCTGCTCTGGGGCTTTATCATGATTACACTCATGGCAATCGGCGGGTTTTTCATGTTCCGGAAGTTCCTTAAGAAGTTGCCGAAAGAAGACGGTAAATCGATGATGGACTGGGAAGATGAGTACATCGACAAGACACGACATCTTTGGACGGATGAGACAATGGAGTTATTGAACGCTCTCGTCATGCCGGTCCCATCGGCATTTCGTGATGTCGCACGCCGCAAGATTGCCGGGCGGATCGGACAGTTCGCACTCGAGGAACGGGCGACAGAGATGACATCTGAACTGGTCGTCAAAGGGTATATTTCTGCGACGCCGAAACGCGATCATAAATTCTTGAAAAAAGCTTTGACGGAGCACGCCATCGACTGGCGAGACTACGCATTATATTTCCAAAATTGAAGGATGCACGAAAAAACCGCCGAAGTCACCTTCAGCGGTTTTTTATTGGGGTAAATGTGCTACAGACACGGTGCCTGATTTCACCTTTTTGTATTTGAGATACATCGCGAAGCGCCACGGGGCAATCATACCGAAGGCGACGAGATAAAAGATCCCACCCGTCTCGAAGATGTCGATTTGCCCTCCGATAAAGAATTTCGCAATCGTCCGAATGAATAAGATGCCGAATAAGACGATGAAAAACGCTTTCGAACGTTGCAGATAAATCTGCCCTTCCGCTTCATAAAAATTGGATGTCTTGATCAAAAAGATACTGAAGATGGCTCCAATGAGCAATGCTTCTGCTACCTCCGTCCATGTCAGACGGGAAGCTGGGTATAGAAACTGTAGCATTCCCGTTGACATCGCAAACGGTGGGATCAAGATTTTTTTAGCGTTCGTCGGTTTTGCTGATGCCTTCACGCGAATAAAGCTGATCAGCAAACCCATGACGAGCGCTACCCCAGTTGATATCCAAATCATCCGATCACTTCCTTGATTAAAATCCTGTGAATCCGACGATGTCACTCATCCATGCCGCGAATTTACTGAGACCGTCAAAATACAGCATGACACCGAAGACCATCATCAAAGCTCCACCGAATTTCGTTAATTTCAGACTATACTGCACGAACAGACGCGAACGACCTACGAAAAATGCCATTAATAAGAAAGGAATCGAGAATCCAAGGACGTACGCGAGCATGTAGAACATACCTTGGCTCGGATTGGTCGCAGCTAATCCGATGACTCCTGCGAGAATCGGACCTGTACATGGTGTCCAACCAGCCGCAAAACCGATTCCGACGAGTACCGTTCCGACGTATCCCCCTTTTCGTTCCCCAAGATTCAGTTTCTTTTCACGCATCAAGAATGTCGGTTGCCATAACCCGACGAGAACGACACCGAACACGAAGATGACGAGTGCCCCGACCATCCGTAACGTATCCCGATATGTGATAAAGACATCTGCGAACAAGGATGTCGAGAGTCCGAGCACAGCGAAGACCATCGCAAATCCAACGAGGAAAGCTAACGTGTGAAACAGGGATCGCCTTTCTCGTACCCCTCGTTCCTTCAAATCCGTGACCGACACTCCTGTAATATAGGAGAGAAATACAGGATACAGCGGCAACGTACACGGAGAGACGAATGATAACAAACCGGCTCCGAACGCTAACCACAATGAGAGCTCCATATGAGCATCCCCTTTCTTTACTACTATAGAAGAAGTTCCTTCTCTATTTTGCCAAACTCCTCTGCATTTAGCACCTATTATCTCACAGAAAGTTGCAAAAGATTCGTGTCCGCCAAAATTACAAAAAAATTACATTTCGTCAATTTTACTGAAATCTCGTTGCACCCAGTAAATGGACTTGCTAGAATATGGATACGACACCAATGTAAGGGAGACCGCTATGACGACACAACAACTATTGACGTTAGCCATTGAAGCCAAACGTAGCGAATTATATCATCAAGCTGACCAGTCCAGCTTCACCTCCCCGCGTGTTTTGCAACTTAGCCATGAACTCGACGTCCTACTTTTAGAATATTCACGGACGGTCCAAAACTATACCATTCACGGTTCAAACGAACCGCTCTTATCCTAATGCACGATCCAGTCAGCATTCGAGTGCGAATGCTGACTTTTTTATGACTTCTTATTTCTGATGGAGGTGCTTTATGTCTGCTCTTACGTTCTTAGCTAGTTCCCGTCCCTTTTATGTACCTGACGATCTTCCTCGATTATACGTAGATGAAGTCGAACCGCTTGAATATGTCTCCTTGAAGCAAGGACGATTCACGATGTCTTACCTTTATACGATTGATGGTGCTGATCAATGGGAGTTCATGATTTACTTAGAGCGTTATATGGAAGAAGGAGATGTCCTCGAATTACTCTACATTGAAAATCAAAATGACAGCATGCATGACCATCTACCGTCCGCTCCACTAGTAGAGCCGATTGACATCAATATTCAACAACGAACATACCAAACGATTCACGGCACGTTTCAGCTTTCCGCTAACGATTGGATGCAGGAATTGTACCATCGTTCCTATTTGACAGCGTTTGGTGTGACGACGATCGTCAAGTATTGATCTGCATATCACCTATTTCACTTTTTCATCACTAGACGATAAAAGGATGACATAGTTTCTATATTTAAGTCTTTTTCCTTTTAAATTGTTCGAATATTTCATCTAAAGTAAGTCAAAAGACCTATAAACGTCTATTTTTCATAATTAGTATGTCCTACCGATGACAAAAACCGTTCTTTTGCAATCTTCTTGTCATACAAGCTCAGTTTGTAACTCGAATGACATTGACCTGTAAACGCACAAGTCAGATTTGCCGTGTAAAGTAGGAACAGTAAACACAGCATATGTCAGGAGGACATCAATAATGAAAAAAGCAGTTTTCGCTGCCGGTCTTGCAGCAACAGCTCTATCAGTAGGATTTGCCCAAGAGACAGAGGCTGCCTCAGAAACGGTAACAGTAAATACACCAGTACTCAACGTACGCACAGCACCTACAACTGCATCAGCAGACGTAGGCAATGTATATAAAGGTCAAACATTAAATGTCGAAGGACGTTCTGGCGCATGGATCCAAACACACATTAACGGTCAAAAACGTTATGTCCATGGCGCGTATACGTCTGCAGCAGGCTCATTCGACTTTAAAAAAGCTACAGTTACTACGGCAGTATTAAATGTCCGCACACAACCAACGACAAGCTCGAAAGATGTCGGTAACCTCTACAAAGGTGAAAAAGTCAACGTAGAAGGTAAAGTCGGTGCATGGATCAAAACAACAATCGACGGTAAAACACGCTATGTACACAGTGCATATACAACACTCGGTAGCGTAGCGAAAGCACCAGCAGCTCAACCAGCTGCGAAGCCAGCGGCTCAACCGGCTGCGAAGCCAGCACCAAAAGCAGCAGCTCAACCAGCAACTGCAACAAAACAATCAACACCTGCAAAATCAGGTACAAAAGTGACGATGAACGTCAGTGCTTACACGAACGACCCATCTAACAATGGTAGCCAACTCTACAATGGTCGTGCGTTGACAGCAAGCGGTTATGACGTTACAAATACGATCACGTACAATGGTATGCGTATCGTAGCAGCTTCTTCGCAATATCCAATCGGTACACGTATGCACATCGAAGGCATTGGTGAAGCAATCGT
>NZ_DLMP01000017.1:0-3546 GCF_002479335.1 Exiguobacterium sp. UBA7533
GTTCGTCCAGAACGCGAGCGAAAATCGATTGGTTCTGAGACTACCTTTGAAGAAGATACCGAGGATATCGATACGATATTTGAGACGTTGATTCGAGAATCAAAATCTGTCATTGCAAGTCTTCAAAAAAAAGAACTCGTCTGCCGAACGATTACGATCAAGTGGAAGACCGACACATTCCAGTCACGTTCGAAACGGCATACGTTTGCAGAAGAGACGGCGGACGAAGAACGATTACTTGAGGAAACAACGAAACTGTTCAATGGCATTACCTTCGATGGACCAATCCGCTTGATTGGTATGACGGTGAGTCACCTCACAGCTCCTCCCGCTGCGAGACAGTTGACGTGGCAGGACTTGGACTTACGCTTGTGAAATGAATAGCGATTCATTATACTGAGTACAAGACCAATCAGACAAGGGGGAACAAGTATGCAGTATACGATTACAGTATTTTCAGATCGTGGTGAAACGTTACTCGATGACGTCTTTGAAGCAGAGACGGATGGTCAGGCACGAGAAGAAGGGATTCGGCGCTTGAATGAAAGCGGTTATGCCCATCATGCAGCTCGCGTTACACGTTCAGGTCGTCTCATTCATTTCGAGCGCGCTTACTTACCACGAATCGTTCCTGCTTCATCTTAAACCATACTAAAAAAGGAAGACGCGCTATATCGGCACGTCTTCCTTTTGTTTACTTATTGCACGTCGTCTTGTTGCTCCATCATTGGCGCATAGAGCTCTTCTAACGGCTTCATGATGATTTGTGTGACTTCCGTCAACATCGTGTGCATCCGTTGCTCTTCTTGCATCAGCTGACTGATCAATGGGTTGTTTTGGACTTCAAGCATCTTTGTTTGGGCAGACGCCATATCGTCTGGTGTAATTTCTTCACCCTGCATCTGTTTTTGTTGTAATTCGAGTTGGATGTTACGGAACGATGCGAACAATTCGTTTGATTCCGGATCTGCGTTAACTTGCGTATACAAATCTTTTAATGTCGTGTACTCCGAAGTTTCGCGCAATGCGCGCTCCAGTGTGTACGCGTGATCGTATAAGTTTGTTTCTGCCATGAGTAAAACCTCCAATTTGTTTAGACGAGATAAAGCCCCGCCTGTATCAATCCAATTAAACCACCTAACAACCCTCCAAGCCAAGTGATAGCCCGGAATTCCCGCTTGGAAATCGATAAGACGATTTCCTCGAGATACGCAGTGTCCAGCAAATCAACCTCTTCTCGAACGATTGTTTCGAGATCGAGCGTCTGAAGGATCTGCCCGATTTGATTCGTCGTCCGTTCGAATAGATGATCGATGATGACAGGGACATGTTGCTCGATTAATTGTGACTCAAGTGGATTCAACCAGACGCGTAACGGTGTAGCAAGCATCGATTCAATCGGTAAACGTGCCATGATCTGTTCTTTGACAGTCTGTCGAATCCGTGACTCGGTCTCTTCTGTCAGATAAGACGACAGCGGACGATCCAGCCCCTTTTGCCATTCCTGACGTAATAAGGCAAGAATGAATTGAGACGTCGACTCTGATTGAAGTACCCGTTTCAGCTCCGGCTGAATCATATCAACGACGTTGACGTTCGCGAGTAACATCCCAAACATCCCACCTCCGAGACGCTGTTGGATAAAACGAGCAACAGTCTCCTCCAGTTGCAGACGTCCTTCAGGTCCATCAAAATATACCTCTGCTTGGTGCAATACAGATGTGACGAGTCTTGGCATGACTTCCTCGATTTTTTGTTCTCCGCCTTCTCCGATCAAGTCGCGTACGGATTGCTCGCGCCATTTATTCATCAGACTCGAAAACTCCCGCTCCAAGTGATAACTGATTTTCCCATGGATCCGTTGTTTCGGTTCGGCGATGAATCGACTAATCCACGCTTCCGTCGTCTCTTCCGAGCGTGTCCATTTCATGACTTCTTGTTCGACAAGCCGCGTGACGGCTCCACGAACAGCTGGTGACGCGAGACGTTTCCCGATTCCTTCTGGCGTCAAGAGATGCTTGACGACCGTCCGTCCGAGATTTGCTGCCAGTTCATTCCGTCGTTTTGGAATCAGACCAGGCGTGAATGGTACGCGAAATTTTCCAATGTATTTCGGTTCAAGTGGTCGAAACAACATTCGGATCGCCAAATGGTTCGTGATCGCTCCGATGAGGGCACCGATGATGACGATTCCAACAAGCTTCAACACGAGTAACAAAGTGTCTGACATAAGTTATCATTCCTTCCGATTTTCGACTTATGGTAAAGTCGAGATAGTTAGTTATGTACGATTTAGGAGTGATGCCGTGTGTTACGACAACTGATGACTGTATTCAATGACCAGCTTACGACCGATCCGAATCTGTATTGCCAGGAACAGTATAGCGTATATCGTCTTACAGATGGGCTTTGTTTTGGGATCAAGACGACTGCCATCTCCGACCGTGAACAACAACTGCTTGATGTATTTGCCGAGCGCATCATCACGACGTCGCGGTCAGATATCGATCTATGGCGAGAACGTCTCCAATCTGCTCATGCTGTGGAAGATCGACCATTTCGACTTGTCCACTTTTTATTTAATCCAACTGATGAACGTACGAGTGAGGAAATCCAACAACTGCTCTCCTCTTTCTTTTCGCAGACCAGTACGCTCATTCCTTTCAGTACTCATCGTTTTACGATCATCGAACGAGAAGAATTCGTTATTGAGGCAGAACTACACGATTTATTTTTAGCACTACAATCTGATTTTGTGCTTGATGGTAAGGTGTTGCTTGGTCAACAGCGTGCTACCGGCGACATTGCCGTTCAATTTCAACTCGAACAAGCAGCGCTCACCTTCGTCCCCTCTACGCAAATCGAACGTTTTTTACCTGCCATGACTCGTCTTGCAAGTCTAGATGACCGATATAGGGCAACACTCGTCGATCAGTTCATCCTGTCCCTCGAGCCAGAGTCTCGTGAGACGATCCTCGCTTTTTGCCGAGCTAACTTGAATGTCTCTTTGACAGCAAAACATCTATACTTACATCGGAACAGTCTCCAGTATCGACTTGACCGCTTAACGGAACAGACAGAAATCGATGTTCGGTCGTTTGAAGGGGCCACTTTTCTTTATACCTTGTTACTTGTAGCATGATGCCTAATTGAAAACGTTTGCATTTAGTCAGGTTGTCCATAGGCAGACTACCTGACTTCTTTTATACTATTTCTTGTAAGCGTTATTATTTCATCATTTACTAGGGGGAACTACAACATGGCTGAAATTCGTCTTGAACATATCGATAAAATCTACTCAGGTGATGCAAAAGCGGTTGATGATTTCAATCTGCATATTAAAGATAAGGAATTCATCGTCTTCGTTGGACCATCTGGTTGTGGGAAATCGACGACACTCCGGATGATCGCTGGACTTGAAGAAATCTCAGGTGGAGACTTTATCATCGACGGTAAACGCATGAATGATGTAGCGCCAAAAGATCGCGATATCGCGATGGTCTTCCAAAACTACGCTTTGTATCCACACATGAACGTCTTCGATAA
>NZ_DLMP01000017.1:3635-4156 GCF_002479335.1 Exiguobacterium sp. UBA7533
ATGGCGTTCGGATTAAAGCTTCGGAAGTTCCCGAAAGATGAAATCAAGCAACGCGTTGATAACGCAGCTCGTATCCTTGGTCTTGAAGAATATCTCGAGCGGAAGCCAAAAGCACTCTCTGGTGGTCAGCGTCAACGGGTCGCGATTGGTCGCGCCATCGTTCGTGATGCTAAAGTCTTCTTAATGGATGAGCCGCTCTCGAACTTGGACGCTAAATTACGTGTACAAATGCGTAAGGAGATCATTCAGTTACACAAACGTCTTGAGACGACGACGATTTACGTCACGCACGATCAGACGGAAGCGATGACGCTTGCGACACGGATCGTCATCATGAAAGCCGGAATCATTCAACAAGTCGGTACGCCGAAGGAAGTCTATGATCACCCGGATAACATGTTCGTTGCTGGATTCATCGGTTCACCATCGATGAACTTCTTGACAGGTAAACTGGCAGAAGACGGTCTCTTCCATGTTTCAGGAACAGAAGAGAAATTCGAAGTACCAGAAGGAAAAATGAA
>NZ_DLMP01000017.1:4230-5829 GCF_002479335.1 Exiguobacterium sp. UBA7533
CCAGAAGGAAAAATGAAAGTTCTCCGCGACCGCGGTTACACGAATAAAGATCTCGTCCTCGGAATTCGTCCAGAAGACATCCATGCGGAATTGATCTACCAAGACACTAAAACAGCACATCGTTTCCCAGCGCATATCGAAGTTTCTGAATTGATGGGTGCAGAGTCTTATCTCTACTCAAAAGTCGGACAACAAGCATTCACGGCACGTGTCGATTCACGTTCACATGTCGAGATGGGATCACAGCTTGATCTCTTCTTCGATATGACAAAAGCACACTTCTTCGATGCTTCAACAGAAGCAACGATTCGTTAATCACATCATCGATCAGTTATGATGTTTCAGACTGTCCATTTAAGGGCAGTCTTTTTTATTGACAGACGTTCCTGTAACTTTGTATGATACTGCTTGTAGCTTAAAATTAATCCTATTCGAAAACTAGGAATTGAAATCATTCATTTATAAAAGGAGAGAGCGCTATGAAACACGGTTTGAAATTAGCTGTAGCAGCATTATCGACAGCGGGGGTGCTTGCAGCATGCGGCGCTTCGAACGACAACGCAGGTTCTGGTAAAGAGTCAAAAGTCATTACAGTCGGAACGGAAGCAACATACCCACCATTCACGTACAAAGAAAAAGGAAAATTGATGGGTTATGACGTAGATGTCATGAACGAAGTCGCAAAACGTGCTGGCTATAAAGTCGATTACAAAGCGATGGACTTTAAAGGACTCATCCCGGCACTCGATTCAAAACGAATCGATGTCATTGCGAACCAAATGGGGATCACACCTGAGCGTCAAGAAAAGTACGCTTTTTCTGATGCGTATACGGTTTCTGGTTCAACGATCATCGTTAACAATAAAACGAATGACATCAAAACACTCGATGACTTAAAAGGAAAAACAGTCGGTTCGACACAAGGTTCACTTTATGCAAAAACGGCTGAAAAAGCAGGCGCTAAAGTAAAATACTATAAAGGTGCGAATCAAGTCTTAAAAGACCTTGAAGCGGGTCGCGTTGATGCAGCCATGAACGATCGCCTCTTCGTTTTGACGGAGTTGAAAAAAGCTGGCTATAAAGTCAAAGCTGTCGGTGAGACGTTCGATAAGAACGAATCTGGCTTCATGATGGCGAAAAATAGCAAGTATACAAAAGACTTCAACAAAGCACTCGCTGAGATGCAAGAAGACGGCACTCTTGCAAAAATCGGTAAGAAGTACTTCAACGAGGATATCAGTAAGTGAGTGAATTACTGACGATCGTCCGAGATAACTCGGACGTCTACGCAAAGGCGATTGGCACGACCCTTCTAGCAAGTGGTCTCGCCATCGTCTTTGCGCTTATTCTCGGGTTGATTCTTGCCATCATGCGTGATAGCCGCGTTGCCGTTTTCAGCGGTTTTGCACGTTTATACGTCTCGTTCTTCCGCGGAACGCCACTCTTGTTGCAAATCTTGATTCTTTATAATGGTCTCGTCACGCTTCAATTAACTGGATTCCAAGCACTTGCCTTCGGTTTGTCGCTTCACTTTTCCGCATATATTTCGGAATCGTTCCGCGCTGCCATCTCCTCTGTCGATCGTGGACAATGGGAAGC
>NZ_DLMP01000017.1:5909-7708 GCF_002479335.1 Exiguobacterium sp. UBA7533
GATCGTGGACAATGGGAAGCTGCTGACTCACTTGGAATTCCGCGTCGCAAGACATTCAAGGACGTTATCTTGCCGCAAGCACTATCTCGGGCGATTCCACCGCTTTCGAACTCTGTCATCGATATCATCAAGTCGACATCACTCGGTACGATCGTTGCTGTCGAGGAATTAACGTACGTCTCTGACCAGATTTCAGCGACGACATACCTCGTCATGCCGCTACTTTTGTTCTCCGCTGCAATTTACTGGATCATGTCAACACTTATTCAAAGCGTCCAACATCGTTTAGAAGCACGTTTCAGCATTCCAGAATGAATTTTTCACACTTGGAACCGTTAGGATTTCAAGTGTATTTTTTTAGATTTTTTGAGGTTTAGCACTAGTCAATCCGGGAATAATCAAGTATACTAATAAAAATCAGAATTATCTGACAAATTACAAAGGAGCGTGGCCGAGATGAAACAAGTAATTGAAGCTTTCCGTAGACAAGATGCAGAGCAGCGAATTCCAGTGCTACGTCTCGAAATCGATTATGAGCTCAGTACGCTCTTCGATGCGATTCAAGCCAATGACCAAGCTGGCATGTCAGCAAGTAAAGATCGTTTAGATAAATATCGTCAGGAGATGCTTCGCTTAGAAGCTTAACCTCATAGATCTCCCATCTCTCCTCCCCCTTGAGATGGGACTTTTTTTGTTTACTGTTACTCTATTCATAAAAGAGAGGATCGTTTCCAGATCGTGTACTGGTTGATCCTCTCGCTTCATTTCTTAAACAGAAAATATTTTATGCGTTTATTTCTGTCTCACAGTCTAGATTAATCGACATCACGACCTCGTGATGCCTTCAAAATCTCAAACCATTGCTCGCGCGTCAACGACAGATTCGTCGAACGAACAGCAGATTCGATGCGTTCAATCTTACCAGAACCAACGATCGGCATGATACGTGCTGGATGTTTAAGTAACCATGCATATGCGACTTCGTCGATTTTTTTTGCCCCGATCTTTTCAGCGATCTCAGCTAATTTTTCACGTAACGGTGCGTATCGCTCGTCCTTAAAGAGACGACCGCCCGCAAGCGGACTCCATGCCATCAATGGCATCTCATTTTTATGACACAGATCGACGGATCCATCCTCGAAATGTTTCAGTTCCGAAACCGATAACTCGAGTTGGTTCGTCACGAGCATGAACGGTAAGCGTGATTGTATAAGACTCTGTTGTGCAGGTGTATGGTTCGATAGACCGAATGTCCGTACCTTACCCGCGTCCTTCAGCTCAACGAACGCTTCTGCAATCTCGTTCGGATCCATCAATGGATCTGGACGGTGAATCAACAACGTATCGACGTACTCGACACCGAGTTCTTGCAGGGAACGATTGACCTGTTTGATAATATGCTCTTTCGTCGTATCATAGAACGATAATGACTGATCCGAGAAATGATTCCCTTTCATCTTGATGCCCGTCTTCGTGACGATCTCCATCCGGTCACGTAATTCCGGTTTTAAGGCAAGAGCTTCCCCGAATAAGCGTTCATTCGTATAATCGCCATAGATATCTGCGTGATCAAACGTCGTAATTCCTAAAGCAAGGCATGCTTCAATCAATTCAAGACGCTCTTCCTTCGTCATTTCCCATTCATTCAATCGCCACAGACCATGAATGATCCGTGAGAATGATAAATCTTCTGTTAGCTGAATCCGTTCCATGTTTCTTCCACTCCTCTATCGTATGAACTCTATCTCGTTTACTGTACCTCAAAATGGTAACGGTTGCACGAATTTCAATTTTCAATG
>NZ_DLMP01000017.1:7772-8966 GCF_002479335.1 Exiguobacterium sp. UBA7533
ACGAATTTCAATTTTCAATGCTCTAAGACAAAAAACAGGATTCCGTCATCGACGGAATCCTGTTTAGGACTTATTGAATTTGCTCGACTTCCTGCATGACTTCATCTTCGATTTGCTGACGTTTTCGTGTCGTCTCAGCAGCATCTGGTGACGTGACGCTGAAATAGAACTTAATTTTTGGTTCCGTGCCCGATGGACGAAGGCAGAACCACGATCCATCACTGAGCGTGAACTTCAAGACATTGGATTTTGGCAGATTGATCGGTGAGGGTTGATGTGTCTTCAGATCGTGAGCGATGCTCGCATCATAATCCTCGAACAAGACGACCTGTTCTCCAGCCACTTGTTTTGGTGGATTCTCACGGAACGTATCCATGATACGACCAATCTGTGCCACGCCATCCTTCCCTTTGAGCGTCAGAGAGCGGAGTGACTCTTCAAAGTACCCGAACTGCTCGTAAATCGACTGTAATGCCTCATAGAGCGTCCGTCCTTCTTTTTTGTGATACGCAGCCATCTCAGCAGCTAACAAGCACGCTTGGACGGCATCCTTGTCGCGGCAGAAGTCCCCGATGAGATATCCATAGCTCTCTTCATAGCCGAAGAGATACTCATATTGACCCGATGCATTGTATTGTTTGATTTTTTCCCCGATGAACTTAAAGCCTGTCAACGTGTTCTCGACATGGAGATCATAATGACGTGCAATCAACGCACCTAGTTCTGAAGTAACGATTGTCTTCGCGACAAATCCGTTCTCTGGTAGTGTCCCCTGCGCCGCTTTTTGTGAAAGGATGTAGTCAAGCAACAATGCCCCCGTCTGATTCCCTGTCAAGACTGTCCATTCTCCGTCTGCATCACGTGTTGCTACTCCGACGCGGTCAGCATCGGGATCCGTCGCAATCAAGATATCGGCATCTGTACGATCTCCGTATTCGATCGCCAGTTTAAAGGCAGCATGTTCTTCCGGGTTCGGTGACGTCACGGTCGGGAATGCACCGTCTGGCTCTGCTTGCTCCTTGACGACTGTCACGTGTTCGAAACCGTAACGTTTCAAGCCTTCTGTTACCGGTACAAGACCTGTTCCGTGAAGTGGAGTGAAAACGATTTTTAGTGGATCGGCTAATTCCGATTGGATTGAAGGTAAGACACGAATCGTCTGTAATTTTTCTTGATACGCTTCGTCAAGTTCTT
>NZ_DLMP01000017.1:9156-9421 GCF_002479335.1 Exiguobacterium sp. UBA7533
GCCGACACGGACGATTAAACCGTTCGCACGAAGGACTTCTTCTTGCTCAAGTTCAATCGACAGCTCGTCTTCGATTTGACTGACGTACGATACGAGTTCATCCGCTTCTTTTGGTGGAAGTTGTCCACCGTCGTCTCCGTACACTTTATATCCGTTGTATTCTGGTGGGTTATGACTCGCCGTAATGACGATCCCGCCCGCTGCTTGTAAAGACCGAACCGCAAACGAAAGTTCTGGTGTCGGACGTAGACCGTCGAACAGATAC
>NZ_DLMP01000009.1:0-41421 GCF_002479335.1 Exiguobacterium sp. UBA7533
GCAGGTCGGTCTTTTTGTGTAATCATTTTAAAGGAAAAGGAGTTTTTTCATGAAACACGAACTTCCTATTGTATATGCACTTCAACGTCACTTAGATCGAACGCCCATCTCATGGCATGTTCCTGGACATAAGAATGGGACTCTGACACCTCTTCCTGACTTTTTTAAATGGGACGTCACAGAATTACCTGGTCTAGATGATTTTCATCATCCGGAAGAGGCTATTGCAGACGCAATAGCTTTGCTTCAAAAAGTCTACGATGCAAAAGCGAGTCATTTCCTTGTGAATGGTTCGACTGTTGGGAACTGGGCGATGCTTGCAGCTGTAGCAACAAGAGGAGAGCGTGTTTATGTACAGCGTAATTCACATAAATCGGTATTTAATGCACTCGAATGGTTAGGAATCGAACCGATCTTTCTTGAACCAGATACCCATAAAGAAACGGGAATCAGTGGTCATGTTTCACGTGAAACATTAAAGGAAGCGTTTACGAAATATCCAGGAGGAGTTGGCGTGTTTATCACTTCACCGACATATTACGGAGAAGTGGCTGATATCACGTCACTCGTTCAGCTCACGACGTCGCACGGACTCCCTTTATTAGTGGATGAAGCACACGGTGCACACTTCGGTAAAGCATTTGGTGTTCGTTCTGCATTTGAATTAGGAGCAACCGCTGTTGTCCAGTCTGCCCATAAAACGCTTCCTGCACTGACGATGGGAGCATGGATGCACGAGCGATTTTCGGAAAAGATGAGAAGAAAGTTACAGCGAGCGCTCCAAGCGTTTCAAACCTCAAGTCCTTCGTATTTGTTACTGGCTTCATTAGACTATGCCCGTTCCTATCGTGAACAATGGACAGTTGAAGGTATGTCAGATATTCAGGTTAGTCACGATGCGTTTATCGAATCACTTCAACGGTTCGATCATATGACCGTCCTTCGCTTCGATGATTGGTCACGGATGACATTAACGTATGAGGGATATTCAGGAGATGCGTTGTTGCACGCGTTACGAGCTGTTCAACTCGATGCGGAATTTGCTCTAGGATATCACGTCGTCTGTATTTTGCCACTTCGTCCGCTAGCAAAGTCTGAGCAGGATGACTGGGTTCATCGTGTCGAACGCGCCATTCAAATGATGAAATCAGAAGGAATTCCTTTGAAAAGGTATATCGAGCAACCAATTATGGGTAAAATACAGGTATCTGCTTTAGCTTGTTCTTATGAACAGTTAGAACAAGCAACAGGTACGTTCCGTCAGCTGGATGAGTGTATCGGTCATGTTTCACTCGAAACCATTATTCCGTACCCGCCAGGCATTCCGTTGATCGTCAGAGGCGAACGCATTACGGCGGAACAGGTACTACGTTTACGACATTATCAAACCGTAGCCGTTCATTTGCAAGGGGGCGAACAATTGCAACAAGGAGCGTTACGCGTCATAGAGGAAGGGTTTGAAAGATGAAAGGTACGTTCATTACTGTCGAAGGACCGGATGGTGCCGGGAAAACGACACAACTACAATTGCTTAATGATGTGTTAAAAGAAAAGGGCTATAATGTCATGATGACCCGTGAGCCAGGTGGCACACGCGTTGGGAACGAAATTCGTTCATTGATTTTAAATCCTGATTTTGAAGAAATGAAAGAGATGACGGAAATTCTGCTGTATGCAGCGTCTCGTGCCCAGCATGTCGAAGAATTGATTCGACCGGCGTTAGAGGCAGGCACAATCATCTTATGTGACCGATTCGTTGATGCCTCACTTGCCTATCAAGGATATGGGCTTGGACATCCGATTGATCTCGTGCGTCAAATCAATGATTCTGCAACAGGTGGATTAGCGCCAGACCGGACGTATTTATTTGATTTAACGGTAACGGATTCTAAAAAACGAATGATGGACCGGGGAGCACTTGATCGAATCGAGCAACGAGATGATGCGTTTCGTGCCCGTGTCTATGATGGTTTCAAACAGATTGCGGCATCGGACCCAGAACGGGTACAGATTGTACAAGCCAATCGATCGATTGAAGTGATTCATCAGGACTTAGTGGAAGATGTCATTACGTATTTAGAAGAAAAGGAGAGATTCTCATGAAAATGGTCATTACGATTGTTCAAGATAAAGACAGCTTACGTTTGGCGGAAGCGCTTGTCGAGCATGATTTCCGAGCAACGAAACTAGCGACGACAGGTGGTTTTCTTAAAGAGGGAAACACGACGTTCATGATTGGTGTACAGAGTGAGCGTCTCGATGATCTGTTACGATTGATCAAAAAGAATTGTTCGAGTCGTGAACAGATGGTCTCTCCAATCTCACCAATGGGTGGTCATGCCGATTCTTATATCCCGTACCCTGTTGAAGTCCAGGTAGGCGGGGCAACGGTCTTCGTCTTGCCAATCGAAGGGTTTCACCAATTCTAATGCAGACGTTTCATGAACTGGAACAGACACAATCGGTCATTTCGACGATTCTTCAAAATTCGTTACGAAACGATCGAATCAATCACGCTTATATCTTCACTGGAGACTATGAGCCGCTTCTACTTGAAGCGGCTCACTTGTTCGCGAAAAGCCTTTTTTGTGAGACCCCGGTCGATGTGGAGCCATGTGGTGTCTGTCGTAGCTGTCGGCGGATGGAAAGTGGTAACTTGGTCGATTATTATGAAATCGAACCAGATGGCGCGACCATCAAAAAAGAACAGATTCAACAATTGATGCATGATCTCTCACTCCGAGGACTTGAAGGCGATCGTCAGATTTATGTCATTACACAGTCCCATAAGATGACTCCCCAAGCAGCGAACAGTTTGCTGAAGTTCTTTGAGGAACCAGGAGAAGGAAAAGTTGCCTTATTGTTGACGAATCAACCTCAACTCCTTTTACCTACGATTCGATCGCGGGGACAGTTATTAAGTTTTCGTCCAGCAGATCGTCAAATGATTGGCGAGGTTTTATCTGAAAAAACGGGACGGGACCACGAGTTGACGCAACTGGCAGCGCGTGTCTATCCAAAAGTCGAGGATGCAGAAGAAGCATTACTCGAAGACTGGTTTGTAAATGCGCGAGCGTCAGTGTTACAATTGATGGAGGAATTAGCGAATCGTCCGGCTGATTTACCACTGTTCGTACAAGAGAAATGGATGGGACAATTCAAGAACCGTCAGGATGTCCGAATTGGTCTTGAACTCGTCACTTGTTTCTTCGAGGATGTCTTACGCCTGAAACTGAATCCGGCGTGGGAAGGTATGACCTATACGAATAGTAAACCCCAACTTGAACAGATGGGGTCCAAGAGCCAGACGACGATCACCCGCTGGTTACAAGCTGTGCTTGCCGCAGTCCGACGGGTCGAAGCGAATGTTAATCCCCAATTAACAGTTGAGCGTCTCATGTTTGACTTACAGAAAGGGTAGAGCGACATGCTAGAAGTAGTAGGCGTTCGCTTTAAAGAAGCGGGCAAAATTTATTATTTTGCACCTGGACAAGAGTCATTATCACGAGGACAAGCAGTCATCGTTGAGACGGTACGGGGCATTGAATATGGCGAAGTGGTCATCGCCGATAAACAAATGGACGAAGAAGATGTGGTGTTGCCACTGAAATCCATTCTTCGAATTGCTGACGATAAAGATGCAATGATCGTCCGCGAAAATAAAGTCGCAGCGCTTGATGCGCATGCGGTATGTGTCGAAAAAATCCGTGAACATAAACTCGATATGAAATTGGTCGATGTCGAGTACACGTTTGACCGCAATAAGGTCATCTTCTACTTCACGGCAGAAGGACGTGTTGACTTCCGTGAGCTCGTCAAAGATTTAGCGGCTGTTTTCCGGACACGCATCGAACTCCGTCAAATCGGTGTTCGAGATGAAGCGAAGTTACTTGGAGGCATTGGTCCATGTGGTCGTGTCTTATGTTGTTCATCTTTCCTTGGTGAGTTCGAACCGGTCTCGATCAAGATGGCAAAAGATCAAAACCTGTCGTTGAATCCGACGAAGATTTCAGGGGTGTGTGGTCGTTTAATGTGCTGTCTAAAATATGAGAACGATACGTATGAAGAGATGCGCCGTGACTTGCCGGACTATGGAAAACGTTTGACGGTACCTGAAGGCGAAGGACGCGTCGTTGGCTTGAACATCCTCGATCAAGTCGTTCAAATTGAACTGAAGGATCGTTCCCGCGTCTTGACGTATTCGATGGAAGAACTATTATCCGTTGGTGCCGTAAAACCAAAACGACCAAAAGAATAACGGGGTGCATACGCGTGGAGAGAGTCGATAAAAAAGAAATCATTACGCGTGTCGATGCGATTGAGCAACAGATTCATTTGCTGACTGAGCATCTGAGCGTGTTAAAGGATCAGCTGGCTTACATGATGGAAGAGAACCAACATCTGTATCTGGAGAATCATCATCTTCGGGAAAAAGTCGAACGCGATGAACAACAGCCGGTCACGGAAGCGGAAGAAGCGGAAGCAGGCGTTGGTGCGGGCTATGACAATCTCGGACGATTGTACCAGGAAGGGTTCCACATCTGTAACTTGCATTATGGACAAGTACGAAAAGACGGCGATTGTCTCTTCTGCTTATCCATGTTAACGAAACATTGAGAGGCTGACTTCTACATGAGTCAGTCTTTTTTTCGGAAAGGAAGGCACGACATGTTTGAACTATTACCAGACGAACGACTTGATTATCTCTTAGGACAAGAAGGGAAAATCATTCAAAGTCCATCCGTCTTCTCCTATTCACTCGATGCGGCATTGCTCGCACGATTTGCATGGATTCCAATTCAACAGGGGCGGATTGCCGATCTTTGCTCTGGGAACGGTGCGATCCCACTCTTTTTATCCTACCGGACGAAAGGGCAGATCACGGGTCTTGAAATTCAGCCGCGACTAGCGGAGATGGCGCGACGTAGCATTAACTTGAATGAACTGAACGACCAGATTGAGATGATTGATGGTGACGTCAAAGAGGCGGGGGCACGTCTTGGATACGGCATCTATGATGCTGTCACCTGTAATCCGCCTTATTTTTTAGCCAACGAGACATCAAACCAAAACCAAAGTGAACATTATACGATCGCAAGGCATGAAGTCCTCTGTACACTTGAAGACTGTATTCGTGGTGCATCTGATTTGTTAAAACAAGGCGGAAAGGCAGCGTTCGTCCATCGACCGGAACGACTGCTCGATATCGTCACTTTGATGCGAACATACCGCTTGGAACCGAAACGGATGCAGTTGATTTATCCGAAGGCAGGGAAGGAAGCGAACATGCTTTTGATCGAGGGGATCAAGGATGCAAAACCTGGACTGAAGGTTCTTTCCCCGTTCATCGTCTATGAAGCGGACAACTCGTATGCGGCTCAGATGAAGGAACTGTTCGATGTCTGAGCATGCAGTCTATATCGTTCGTTGCCAAGATGATACGTATTATACGGGTTACGCGGTAGACGTCACGCAACGCATCGCAACACATAATGCAGGCAAGGGGGCGAAGTATACACGTGCCCGTCTGCCGGTCGTCCTCGTTCATGAGGAAATTTTCGCGACAAAATCAGAAGCGATGAAGCGGGAATACGCGATTAAACAATTGACACGTTCACAGAAAGAGCGTTTGATTCAAGGAGGAACCTCATGAAAGCGACAAGTAGCTATCAACAGCAAGGAGTCGGTCTCTATATCGTCCCGACACCAATCGGCAATTTAGAAGACATGACGTATCGAGCTGTCCGGATCTTACAGGAATCTGATATCGTCGCAGCAGAAGATACCCGGCAGACGATGAAACTGTTTCGGCATTTTTCGATTGAGACGAAGCTTGTCAGTTACCACGAACACAATAAACAAACAAGTGGCGAACGACTACTCGCTGATTTAGAGGCGGGAAAGCAAATTGCCCTCGTCTCCGACGCCGGGATGCCCGGTATTTCGGACCCGGGAAGCGATTTGATCCGCCAAGCGATCGCAGCAGATATTCCTGTCATCGTTCTTCCGGGTGCGAACGCTGCATTGACAGCCCTTGTCGCGTCCGGTCTGTCGACAGAACGCTTTTTGTATTATGGTTTTTTGCCACGAAAGAAAAAAGAACGCCGCGAAGTGTTAGAGCAATTGAAATACGAATCAGGAACACTCATCTTTTATGAAGCACCGCATCGATTGAAAGAGATGTTGCAAGGGATCGAAGAAGTACTTGGTGATCGCCAGGTGACGTTAGCCCGAGAACTAACGAAACGGTATGAAGAGTATATTCGTGGAAGTGTGAGTGAATTACGCGCTTGGGCAGCAGAAGACGTTCGAGGTGAGTTCGTCGTCCTTGTCGAAGGATCAAACGAAGAACGACCGGATGCCGTCATTCAAGACAGTGATCCGCTCGAGCAAATCCGTCGGTATATCGAAGAGGGCGAAAAGCCGAATGCAGCGTTGAAGCGTGTCGCAAAAGAACGAGGACTGGATCGTCAGGAACTGTACCTCGCGTTTCACGAAGCAGATTAAAAAAAGAAGCCCCGTTAAGGAGCTTCCTTTTTTGTTTATTCGTTGCTTGCGTAATGACGATCGAGGAAATCTTTTAATTCAACGAGAACGCGTTGTGCGCCATCTGGTGAAAGAATCAATTTACCATCAGCCAATTTGAAGTTATCTTCTGATACTTCACCTGTCACTTGGCAAGTCATGTTTGGTTTATATTTTTTAAGGATGATCTGTTCGTTGTCGACATAGATCTCGAGGGCATCCTTTTCTGCGATTTGAAGTGTACGGCGTAATTCGATTGGAATTACGACACGACCGAGCTCGTCTACTTTACGTACAATACCTGTTGATTTCATTTTGTTGTTCCTCCTTTGATGTCATGGATCTCTTTTTCTTTTGAAAAATCGTCAAAATTCGACATCGTTTCTATAGAATGTAGAATACTAGACTTTCCAAAAGTAGTCAACCAATCTGAATAGCTTGAAATCAAAATGTCATTTATTTCTCAAAAAACCCATATTTGAAACGATTTATTAATATATTTTCCCTTTTTAAAGGAAATGAAACTATAGAGTGTGTTTTTTTGTAATTTGATGTCTGATGTCAAAAAATGTTTCGATTCGACAAAAAGTGAATTTCGACATCAGTCCCGTAACAGCGTATAATAGCCTATAATGAAGATGGAAATAAGAGAACGGAGGAATAACATGGCAAAGACATTTTATATCACGACCCCGATTTATTATCCAAGTGCAAAACTACATATCGGTCACGCGTATACGACGGTGGCTGGAGATGCAATGGCACGGTACAAACGACTTCAAGGATTCGACGTCCGGTATTTGACAGGTAGCGATGAGCACGGTCAAAAGATCCAGGAAAAAGCAGCAGAAGCAGGTATCTCGGAACAGGCATTCGTCGATGGTGTCGTCGAGCAGATTAAAGTCTTATGGGATCGTCTCGACATCTCGTACGATGATTATATCCGGACGACAGAACCACGTCACAAGAAAGTCGTCGAAAAAGTGTTCGAGACACTTCTTGAATCAGGCGATATCTACCTAGGTGAATACGAAGGTTGGTATTCGATTCCGGATGAGACGTACTATACGGAATCACAACTCGTCGACGGAAAGAGCCCCGATAGTGGACACCCAGTCGAACTCGTTCGCGAAGAATGTTACTTCTTCCGGATCAGCAAGTACGCGGACCGTCTGCTTGAGTACTTTGAAGCGAATCCGTCATTTATCTTGCCAGAATCACGTAAACACGAAATGATCAATAACTTCATTAAACCGGGTCTCCAAGACTTAGCGGTCTCACGGACGACATTCAACTGGGGTGTACAAGTCCCATCGAATCCGAAGCACGTCGTCTACGTCTGGATCGATGCGTTGACGAACTATATCTCGTCACTCGGTTATGGTACGGACGATCATGGTAATTTCGATAAGTACTGGCCAGCAGATGTTCATCTCGTTGGAAAAGAAATCGTTCGTTTCCACACGATCATTTGGCCGGCACTCTTGATGGCACTTGATCTCCCATTACCGAAGAAAGTCTTCGCACACGGTTGGTTGTTGATGAAAGACGGAAAAATGTCGAAATCAAAAGGGAACGTCGTTGATCCGATCCCATTGACGGATCGTTACGGTCTTGACGCCCTTCGTTATTACTTGTTACGCGAAGTTCCATTCGGTTCAGATGGTATGTTCACACCTGAAGCATTCGTTGAGCGGATGAACTACGATTTAGCAAACGACCTTGGGAACTTACTCAACCGAACGATCGCGATGGTCACGAAATACTTTGACGGTGAGATCCCAGCCTATACAGGCAATGTGACACCGTTTGATGCGACACTCTCGGATCTTGCAAAAGAAACGGTCACGAAAGTCGAAGCATCGATGGAACACATGGAATTCTCTGTCGTGCTATCGAACATTTGGCAATTAATCAGCCGTGCCAATAAATACATCGATGAGACACAACCGTGGGTTCTTGCAAAAGACGAATCCAAAACGGCGGAACTCGGTTCGGTCATGGTGCATCTCGTCGGCGTCTTACGTCACGTGGCGATCATGTTGCAACCGTTCATGACGCGTTCACCAAAAGAGATCTTCGCGCAACTTGGTCTCTCCGGACAAGCGATGGACTGGGCAGCGCTCGAGAAATTCGCAGACATCACACCAGGAACAAAAGTTGGTACAGCGACACCAATCTTCCCACGTCTCGATGTCAAAGAAGAGGTCGAAGCAATCGTCGACATGATGCATCAAGCTTCTGCAGCACGTGTGGAGGAAGAGGCTGATGAAGACGTCCGTCCGGAAACGACGATCGATGTCTTTGATCAGATCGAGTTACGTGTCGGTGAAGTCGTGACGGCTGAAAAGATCAAGAAGGCGAAAAAACTACTGAAGTTACAAGTCGATATGGGCAAAGAAACACGCCAAATCGTCTCAGGTATCGCGCAGTGGTATGAGCCGGAAGATTTAGTCGGACGTAAGGTCATCGTCGTAGCGAACTTAAAACCGGTCACGTTACGTGGCGAACTCTCCCAAGGAATGGTCCTTGCTGCTGAGAAAGCAGGAAAACTTGAACTCGCGACGGTCCCATCAACGATGGCAAACGGCGCAAGCGTAAAATAAAACCGATGCCTGTGGACTTCATGTCACAGGCATTTTTTTAAAGAAGGAGTCGAATAAGATATGTTAATCGATACACACACTCACTTGAATGCAGACCAATTCGCGGAAGACGTTCATGAAACGATCGAGCGGGCACGTGCAAACGGCGTTTCACCGATGATCGTCGTCGGATTTGATCATAAGACAATCGACCGCGCGATGGAACTCGTCGAAGCGTACGATGATCTTTATGCGGTCATCGGATGGCATCCCGTCGACTCGATTGATTTTGATGAGGAAGCCTATCAAAAGGTCGAACAATTGATGGATCATGAAAAAGTCGTTGCGCTTGGAGAAATCGGACTCGACTACCACTGGGATACGTCACCGAAAGACGTCCAACAGGAAGCTTTCCGCAAACAGATCCGTCTCGCGAAGCAGAAGAAAAAACCGATCGTCATCCATAACCGGGAAGCGACAGAAGATACGTTACGAATCCTTGAAGAAGAGGATGCAAAAGAAGTCGGTGGTATTTTGCATAGCTACAGTATGAGTGCTGAATTGTTACCGCGTTGCCTAGCGATGAACTTCTATATTTCACTTGGTGGACCTGTTACGTTCAAAAACGCGAAAATGCCAAAACGTGTTGCACAGGAAGTACCGCTCGATCGTTTACTCGTTGAGACGGACTGTCCGTATCTGACACCAACACCACACCGCGGTAAACGCAACGAGCCGGCTTACGTTCGGTTCGTCGCTGAAGAAATTGCGCAGCTCCGTGGCATGATGTATGCCGATGTGGAAGCAGCAACAACGGAAAATGCAAAACGGGTCTTCCGTTTGCCATGATGCGTTCGTTGACGTTCATTACAATCGGGTGCAGCCTGCTACTTGCGGCTGCACTCGTCTATGGGATGATGGATCATCCACGAACCGTGACAGTTTTGATTGATGGACAAGAGCAGCAGGTGAAGACAATGGCTGATTCTGTTTATGGCGTTCTCAAAGAAGCCGGCATTACGACGCGTGACAATGATGTGATTGAACCGGCTCTTAGTGCCGACCTGCCGAAAAAACGATTAATCGTCATTCAGCGGGCAAAAGAAATCACATTGATCATGGGCTACGGTGAGTCCCGTCGCGTCCGGACGCAGGCGCGTCAAGTAAAGGATCTACTTGCAGAGCGCGGTATCAAGAAAGCCGACACGGATGATATCTATCCGTCTTCTGACGCTGTATTGACGAGTGGTATGACGGTGCGGTACCGCGAAGCTTTTCCCGTTGATCTCGTCGTCGGGGGAAAAGCCCGACAACTCTACACGTATGAAACGACGGTCCGCGAATTGTTAGAACGGGAAGGAATCCGTCTTCAAAAGGAAGATCGGGTCGCTCCAAATCCCGATACCCGCGTGACGGAAGGGACGTTGATTACGGTCAACACGACACGTCGTGCGATGTTGACACAGGATCAACTCGTTCCGTTTGAGATCGAAGAAGTCGAGGATCCGACCTTACCGGAAGGCGAGCAACTGGTGACGACATCAGGTCGTCCGGGTGTCCGAACGAAAAAGTATCAATTGACGTTAGCTGACGGTCTTAGTAAAGAGAAAAAACTGATTGATGACCAAGTGACACGGACGCCGATCAAACAAGTCGTCAAAGTCGGGACAAAACCGATTGAGACACCAATCGAAGCGCCCGTCTTCAACGAAAAACAAGCGACCAATCCGCTAACGGAAACACCGAAAGCCGATGCGGACCTTGATTTTGAGAGTGCGAAGAGCTTGATGGTCGAAGCGACGGCGTATACGAACGACCCAGCTTCGAACGGCAGTCGTTTGTACAATGGTCGTGCCTTGACAGCGACCGGGTATGACGTGACCGATACGATCACCTATCAAGGTTTGCCGATCATCGCGGTTGATCCGAAGGTCATTCCGCTTGGTACGAAGGTCTACGTCGAAGGGGTTGGTCTTGCGATCGCTCTCGATACAGGTGGTGCCATTAAAGGCAATAAGATTGATATTTTAGTCGATGGTGAACAAAAAGCAAAGATGTTCGGTCGAAAACAACTGCAAGTCTGGGTCATTCCTAGTGCAACGGAAGCGGACACGTGACGCTTCCTTGTTTTTTTCGTGGAAACAGGTACAATTACGAGAGTGTTTGAAGAAGGTGGAGAGATCATGCGGAAACGCTTAAAAGAAGTCATCGTCGTCGAAGGACGAGATGATACGACACGATTACAAGAAGTCTTTGATGTCGATACAATTGAAACGAACGGTTCAGCCGTTAATGAACAGACGATGCAACGCATTGAGAAGGCCCTCGAACGACGCGGTGTCATCATTTTCACGGATCCTGATTTTCCAGGAGATCGTATCCGTGCCCGAATCAATGAACGTGTACCAGGCTGTAAACATGCCTATCTTCCGCGTGCTCAAGCAAAAGATAAGCGCGGTAAAATTGGTGTTGAACATGCCTCACCTGCCGCAATCGAAGAGGCGCTCGCTGCTGTCTATGAGACGGAAGAAGCACCGGTTGCCGAAGTGACACGTGAGATGATTTTGGCAGCTGATTTGATTGGTGGACCAGCAGCCTCGATCCGTCGTCGTCGTCTCGGTCAGATTCTTGCGATTGGTGAACCGAATGCAAAACAACTCGTCAAACGTGTCGCATCGATCCGAATCACGCTGGCGGAATGGGAAGCAGCGTTGAAACAACTAGAGGAGGAAGAAGTTTGAAAGACATTGCTACATTGCACCGGACGAAAGAAATTTTAGCGAAACATGGCTTTTCGTTTAAAAAATCGTTAGGGCAAAACTTTTTAATCGATTTAAATGTATTAGGAAACATCGTCGGAGCAGCTGGATTAACGCCTGAGAGTGGTGTACTCGAGATCGGACCAGGAATCGGCTCATTGACGGAACAATCGGCGAAACAGGCGAAAAAAGTCGTTGCTCTTGAAATCGATCAACGATTGTTACCGATTCTTGATGATACACTTGCACCATATCCCCATACGAAGGTCATTCACGGTGATGCTCTTGAACTCGATCTTTCGACGATCGTTGCTGAAGAGTTCACGCAAGAAGGCATCACCGACATTGCCGTCGTCGCGAACCTCCCGTATTATGTCACGACACCGATTATCATGCGGATCCTTGAAGCGAAAGCACCGTTTCGGACGCTCGTCATGATGATTCAAAAGGAAGTCGCTGAACGAATCGGTGCAAAACCAGGCACGAAAGCATATGGATCTCTATCGATTGCGATTCAATACTATGCGGAAGCTGAAGTCTGCTTCACGGTCCCAAAACAAGTCTTCATTCCAGCACCAAACGTCGATTCAGCAGTCATCCGCTTGAACATTCGAAAAGAGCCAGCGGTACAGACACAGGATGAGGCACTCTTCTTTGAAATCGTCCGAGCAAGTTTTGCACAACGTCGGAAAACGATTTTAAACAACTTGACGACACACTTCGGGAAAACGGAAAAAGCGGCGGTCGAAGCGGCGTTGTTAGAAGCTGGAATCGAACCGCGTCGTCGCGGAGAAACGCTCAGCTTACAGGAATTCGCACAGTTAGCGGATGCACTTTTGCCAATTAAAAAACGTTGACGGATACGAGTAGAACAGATATAATATTTCCCCTTTCTAATATTTATTTAATATGCTATAATAAATATTAGTGAGGTGAAGCGTATGCCAAAGACGTTGAACGAAATCAGACATGTTTTCGAAACACATGTTGGTGAAAGACTGACGCTAAAAGCAAGCGGCGGTCGTAAAAAGGTCGTAACCCGAATCGGAACGCTCGTTGAGACGTATCCTTCGGTGTTTGTAGTCAAGCTAGACGCAGAGCGCCACAATGTCGAGCGAGTTTCTTATAGCTACGCCGACGTGCTAACAGACTCCGTACAAATCGAATTTGCGAATTCGTAAACTTACCTTCCGAAGCGGACAAAATGTTCGCTTCTTTTTTTGTGGAAAGGTTGATACAATTCCTACAGGAAACGAACTAGAGGAGGAACGGCACGATGACGATTATTGTAAAGGCTCCGGCCAAGATCAACCTAGTCCTGGATGCGACGGCAAAGCGCCCGGACGGCTATCACGATGTACATATGGTGATGACGACAGTCGATTTGGCAGACCGTCTAGAATTGACGGAGCTGCCGTCAGGAGAAATTCGAATGAATGCCCAGCATGCTTACGTTCCGAACGACGAACGTAATCTTGCTTATAAAGCAGCAGCGATCTTAAAAGAAAAATACGACGTCAAGACAGGAGTAGAGATCTTCTTAGAGAAACACATTCCAGTTGCAGCCGGACTCGCTGGTGGATCCAGTGACGCGGCAGCGACGTTACGCGGATTAAATGAGTTGTGGCAACTCGGTTTGACGCTTGAAGAGTTGGCGGAAGTCGGCGCAGCAGTGGGCTCTGACGTCCCGTTTTGTGTCATGGGTGGAACAGCGATTGCAACGGGTCGCGGAGAGAAGCTAGAAAAACTTGTCTCACCACCCCCATGCTGGGTTGTTCTTGCTAAACCGACGATCGGTGTTTCAACAGCTGACGTCTATGGTGCCCTCGACTTGAACACGGCAAAACGTCCGAACGTCGAAGCAATGATTGATGCGGTGAAGGCGCAAGATTTCCAAGCCATCTGCCAATCACTCGGTAATGTTCTCGAAGCGGTCACGTTGCCGATGCACCCAGAAGTCGAGCAAATCAAGGAATTCATGGCAAGTTGTGGCGCAGAAGGCGTCTTGATGAGCGGAAGTGGTCCGACGGTCTTTGCTCTAACGGAGCATGAAAATCGGGCACAACGTCTCTATAATGGATTACGCGGCTTTTGTAACGAAGTCTACGTCGTTCGTCTTTTAGGCGAAAACCATTGATAATATCCGTATGAAAATGATATATTCACTATTGAATATTCGGAATTACGGAGAGGTGGAACGAAACAAATGAAAATTCGGAGAAGTGGTCGATTGGTCGACATGACGCGGTACTTGCTTGACCATCCCCATCATCTCGTCTCATTGACGATTTTTGCAGAACGTTATAAATCGGCGAAATCGTCGATCAGTGAAGATTTAGATATCGTCAGCGAGATGTTAGAACATGAGGGAACAGGTCGTCTCGTTACAGTACCAGGTGCTGCGGGTGGCGTCATGTTCATTCCGACGTGGAGCAGTAAGAAGGCGTTACCGTTCATCGATGATCTATGTGAACGTGTCGCTCGTCCAGACCGACTGTTACCGGGGGGATACCTTTATTTGACGGACTTACTTGGAGATCCGAAGATGGTCAAACAAATGGGACAAGTGTTTGCATCTGTCTTTAGCCAAAAGAAAGTCGATGTCGTCATGACGATCGCAACGAAGGGGATTCCACTTGCTTATGCAGTCGCTGAGCAACTTGGTGTACCGTTCGTCATCGTGCGTTCAGATAGTCGTGTTACGGAAGGATCAACAGTCAGCATCAACTATGTCTCGGGTTCTTCAAAAGCGATCCGGACGATGGCACTCGCGCGTCGAAGTTTACCACGTGGAGCGAATGTCTTATTGATTGATGACTTCATGAAAGCTGGCGGAACGATTCGCGGAATGATGAGTCTCTTAAGCGAGTTTGAAGCAAAGGTCGCAGGTGTTGGTGTTTTGATCGAGGCAGAGGGTGCTGAGAAGAAGATGGTCAACGAATACGTCAGCTTAATGAAATTAGCGGACGTCGACGTCGACCATGGTCAAATCCAAGTCAAGCGTGGAAACGTCGACCACTATTTCTCGGAAGCTGAGACTACCTGAAATTGACAGCCGCATGGATTGTAACTATACTGTAATTATCAAACTTTTGGAAATTATGCGTAAAAAGATTGGGAAAGACTAAACCTTTGTTTGTTTTAAGCCGTAAGTAGAAGTAGACAACGAAGAGTTGTGACAACGGTTAAAGGGGTGCGGACAAAATGAACGTTACGGACGTTAAAATTCGTCGCGTCGTAGCAGAGGGTCGAATGAAAGCACTTGCCTCTATTACGCTCGACCACGAATTCGTGGTACATGATTTGCGTGTCATCGAAGGGAACAGTGGTCTCTTCGTCGCCATGCCAAGCAAACGAACGCAAGAAGGTATCTTCCGGGATGTCGCTCATCCAATCAATGCATTAATGCGAAAAAAGGTCGAAGATTCAGTACTCGAAGCCTATGCGGCACGTGAGGATCAAGAAGAAGGCATCGGTTACGAAGTCTCTTCTGCCCAAACGGCAGATCAAGCATAAGAAAAAGACAGGTTTTCTCTTCTTGGGAAAACCTGTCTTTTTTCTCGTTTTTTCATCGATTCCGCTTCGTCCCATCATTGAATAACGATGCCATTTTCGTTATAGTTGGAACGAGTGTACTATTTCAGAACGAAATCAACACTAATTTACGTGGAGGAGCGACAAGGATGAATCATTTCGCGGTAATTCTAGCAGCGGGTAAAGGAACTCGGATGAAATCTAAGCTTTACAAAGTACTTCACCCAGTCGCTGGGAAACCTATGGTACAGCACGTCGTCGATCAATTAGCGACGCTCGGCGTCAAGCGACAGGTCGTCATCGTCGGTCACGGTGCGGAATCCGTCAAAGAAGTGCTTGGCACATCGGTGGAATACGCACTTCAAAGTGAGCAGCTTGGCACAGGACATGCTGTTCAAATGGCAGAACCCGTACTCGGGAACGAACAGGGAGCAACGCTCGTCGTCTGTGGCGATACACCACTCTTGACGAGTGACACACTGGCTTCATTGTTACAACATCATGCGGAGACAAACGCAAAAGTGACCGTCTTGACGGCACTCGCTGACGATCCGACAGGTTACGGACGTATCGTTCGTGGCGAAGACGGAAACGTCTCGAAAATCGTCGAGCATAAGGATGCGAATGCAGAAGAGCTCGCGATTCGTGAAATCAATACCGGTACGTATGTATTCGATAATGAGATGTTGTTCGCGACGCTGAAGCAGGTTAAGAACGATAATGCGCAAGGTGAGTATTACTTACCAGACGTGATTGAGATTGCAAAGGCAGCAGGCGAGACGATCGCAGCGTATGCGGCACCTACGTTCGAAGAGACGATCGGTGTCAATGACCGCGTCGCACTTGCACAAGCAGAAACGTCGATGCGTAAGCGAACGAATGAGTACTGGATGCGTCAAGGTGTCACGTTCGTTGATCCGTCTTCGACGTACATCGGACCAGACGTCACGATTGGTTCAGATACTGTTCTCTATCCTGGTACGCAGTTGCTCGGTCAGACGGTCATTGGTTCAGAATGTACGATTGGTCCGAACTCGGATATCCGTAACAGTGAAGTGGCAGATGGCGCCATTGTTCGTCAATCCGTCGTCACGGATAGCAAGATTGGTCCAGCGGCACAAGTCGGTCCATTTGCGCATTTACGTCAGCAAGCGGTTCTCGGTGCGAACACACGCGTCGGAAACTTCGTTGAGATCAAGAAATCAACATTTGGCGAAGGTAGCAAATCAGCCCACTTGAGCTATGTCGGAGATGCAACAATCGGAGAGAACGTCAACCTCGGTTGTGGATCGATCACGGTCAACTATGATGGAAAAAATAAATTCCAGACGATCATTGAGGACGATGCCTTCATCGGCTGTAACGTCAACTTGATTGCACCGGTCACGGTCGGCAAGAATGCCCTTGTTGCTGCCGGATCAACCGTCACAGACGATGTGCCGGAAAACGGTCTCGCGATCGCACGGGAACGTCAAACGACGAAACCCGATTATCGTTAATTCATTACTTGTCGCTCTACTCGTCTAAACCCAAACAAATGGAGGCCACCTACACATGTCTACTGTCTTAGAACATGAAATTCGTATTTTCGCACTCAACTCGAACAAACCACTGGCAGAGGAAATCGCTAAAGTCATCGGAATCCCGGTGAGCGAAAGTTCAGTCAAACACTTCAGTGATGGCGAAATTTCGATGAACATCGAAGAAAGTGTCCGGGGGGATGATATTTACATCATTCAATCGACAAGCCAACCAGTCAACGAAAACCTGATGGAACTTCTCATCATGATCGATGCACTGAAACGGGCGTCTGCACGGACGATCAACGTCGTCATTCCGTATTACGGTTATGCGCGTCAAGATCGCAAAGCACGTTCACGTGAGCCAATCACGGCGAAACTCGTTGCGAACTTGCTTGAAGTAGCAGGGGCGACACGCGTCGTGACGATGGATCTCCATGCAGCACAAATCCAAGGGTTCTTCGATATTCCAGTAGATCAATTGATGGGTGTACCGCTTCTCGCTTCATATTTCGAGAAAAAGAATATCGATCCAAACGAACTCGTCATCGTTTCTCCAGACCATGGCGGTGTCACACGGGCACGTAAATTAGCAGAGCAATTAAAAGCACCAATCGCGATCATCGACAAACGCCGTCCGAAACCGAACGTCGCAGAAGTCATGAACATCGTTGGTCAAGTCGATGGCAAGATTGCCATCATCATCGATGACATCATCGATACAGCGGGTACGATCACACTTGCAGCGAACGCTTTGATCGAAAACGGAGCGAAACAAGTCTATGCATGTTGTACACACCCTGTTCTTTCAGGTCCGGCAATGGAGCGAATTGAGAACTCAGCGATCGAAGAACTCGTCGTCTTGAACACGATCGATTTAACACAACGCGAATGTGCAAGCAAAATCAAACAAATCTCTGTGGCACGCTTGCTTGCAGAAGCAATCATCCGTGTACACGAACAGAAATCAATCAGCCCGCTCTTCAGCTGATTGCTTATGCATACGAACGATGTGGTCCGGTTTATTGAAATCGGACCCTTGTTCGTTTACTTTTTTAAACAGAAATGAGGAATCGATATGAAATGTATCGTCGGATTAGGGAATCCTGGCGCGAAGTATGCGAATACGCGCCACAACATCGGTTTTCTTGCGATCGATGCCTTAGCGGAGAAACACGGGATCACGCTTTCAGAATCGAAGTTTAAAGCCCTCTTCGGAACGGGAATGATAAACGGAGAACGTGTCGTGCTCGTCAAGCCATTGACGTATATGAATTTATCAGGTGAAGCGGTGCGACCGTTACTTGATTTCTACAAGATCGCGGTCGAGGATGTGCTCGTCATCTATGATGATCTGGATTTACCACTTGAGAAATTGCGCTTGCGTTCGAAAGGCAGTGCAGGCGGTCATAACGGCGTCAAGTCGTTGATCCAGCACCTCGGTACGCAGGAAATCAAGCGTCTTAAACTCGGTGTTGGTCGACCACCGGCACCAATCCAAGTCATCGACTGGGTGTTAATGAATTTTTCGAAGGCGGAACAAGGAAGTCTGCAACACGTACTCAATGCGTCTGTCGATGTAGCGACGGACTTTATAGACACACCGTTTCTCGCTTTGATGAATCGGTATAACTGAACGCAACGCTTTGGGGGTTCCAAAGCGTTTTTGCTGTCGTGTTTTAGGAGGAAGAAGATGAAACAATTACAAGAACTCTTATTAGCGATTCCTGAAATCAAGACGGTTCGGGAACGCTTCCGGGACGGTGTCAACGCTCAGTTGATCACTGGTCTGATGAATAGTGGAAAGGCATTGTTCGTCGCCGGGATTTATCAGGAGACGAAACGTCGATTCGTACTCGTGACACATAATATGTTCCAAGCGCAAAAGTTGTACGATGATTTGATTGAACTCGTGCCGGAAGAAGACGTCATGCTCTATCCGGTCGATGAGACATTAGCCGCGGAACTTTCTTACGGGGCGAGTCCGGAACTGCGAGCAACGCGGATCGAAACCCGTCATCGTTTATTGACGACGGACGATGGGATCCTAATCATTCCGCTCGTTGGCTTACGCCGATATGTTCCGGGTGCAGAGACGTTCTTGTCGCACGTTAAACAGGTGAAGCCAGGCGACATCTTATCGATTCCAGACTTCGTCCAGGATTTAGTTGATGCGGGGTATGAGCGGACAGCGACCGTGACGACACCAGGTGAGTTTGCCGTTCGCGGGAGTATCATCGATATTTATCCGCTCACGGTTGAACGCCCGTACCGGCTCGATCTATTCGACGAGGAAATCGACTCGATCTATACATTCGATGCGGAGACTCAACGTTCGCTCGGTGTTGTCGCAGAAGCATGTTTGATGCCAGCAGCCGAACACTTCGCGACCAAGGATCAGTTAAAGGAGGCTGGCGAAAAAGTCCGTCGTCTTTATGAGGCGACGAAAGAGCGCGTCCAAAGTACGGAAGTCCTCGCGGCACTCGAAGAGGGGATTGCTTACGACGTCGAGTTGTTAGAAAACGGCGATCGTCCGAAACAGTTCGCGAAGTATGCACCAATCCTCTACACGTCGACGTTACGTCAAGACGTGACAGGCAGCGTCTTGATCGTCGATGAAGTCGCGCGGGTTGAAGAAGCGGCAGAAGTCCAGGATGCAGAGGAAGCAGAATGGATGGCGTCGCTCATTGAACGCGGACAAAGCGTCAGTGATTACGTCCTGTCCGTTCCGATGACACATGTCTTTGAAGGACAACCATTGTTGTACCTCTCGCTCCTTCCGACTCGTCGGAGCGGTGTACCGGAAAGTGCGGCAATCCATTTCAGCATCAAACCGATTGCGCCGTTCCATGGTCAGATGGAACGCCTGAAGCAAGAAGTCGAGCGATATCGTCGCGCTGACATGTGGATAGTCTTCTTAGCGAGTAACCGAGAACGTGCCGAGCGGATGCGCCAGACGTTATCCGATTATGGGGTTGAAGCCTCGATTGTAACGAAAGAAGGTATCACTCGTGGTCAACCAGCGATCTTGATTGGCGGAATTCATGGTGGATTCGAGATGACGAATGCGCGCCTCGTCGTCATCACAGAAGAAGAAGTCTTCAAGCAACCGGCGCGTCGCCGGAAGCAGACGACGAAGCTGACGAACGCTGAACGGATCAAGAGTTACCAAGAATTGAAGACAGGTGATTACGTCGTTCATATTCATCATGGAATTGGGCGGTACCATGGCATCAAGACAATTGATGTAGCCGGTAATCATCAGGATTATCTCCATCTCGTCTACGCAGGAGAGGACTCGTTGTATGTTCCTGTCGATCAGATCGACTTGATTCAAAAGTACGTCGGGGCTGAAGGGAAAGAGCCGAAAATCTATAAACTCGGTGGAACGGAATGGAAAAAGGTCAAAGCGAAGGTTCAAAAATCGGTCGAGGATATCGCTGATGAATTGATCAAGCTCTATGCGGCTCGTGAAGCTGCCGTCGGTTTTGCTTTTCCAGAGGATGACGATAACATGCAAGCGTTCGAGGCTTCCTTCCCATATGAGGAAACGGTCGATCAATTGCGATCAATTGCCGAGATCAAGAAAGATATGGAACGTCCGCGTCCGATGGATCGTCTATTATGTGGCGACGTCGGGTACGGGAAAACGGAAGTGGCGATTCGTGCAGCCTTTAAAGCAGTCATGTCTGGAAAACAAGTGGCATTGCTCGTACCGACGACCGTCCTTGCGCAACAACACTACGAAACAATGCTTGAACGATTCAGTGAATGGCCGATTCGTGTGTCGGTCATGAGCCGGTTCCGTTCGCCAGCAGAATTAAAGGCAACGAAACAAGGGTTAAAAGAAGGAACGATTGATGTCGTCGTTGGGACACACCGTGTGCTGTCGAAAGACGTCCAATTCGCTGATATCGGATTGTTGATCATTGATGAAGAGCAACGATTCGGTGTTAAACACAAAGAACGTCTGAAACAGTTGAAGACAAACGTCGATGTCTTGACGTTGACAGCGACACCGATTCCGCGGACATTGCACATGTCGATGATCGGAATCCGTGATCTCTCTGTCCTTGAGACACCACCGGAAAACCGTTATCCGGTCCAGACATACGTCATGGAATACGACGGAATCGTCATGCGGGAAGCACTCGAACGGGAACTCGGACGTGGTGGACAAGCATTCTTCCTCTACAACCGTGTCGAGGGCATCGAGCGAAAGGCAGAAGAGATTCGCGCCCTCGTACCGGAAGCACGAATTGTCACGGCTCACGGTCGAATGACGGAAACCGAACTCGAAAGTCAGCTAATCGCCTTCTTCGAAGGAGATGCCGACGTCCTTGTCAGTACGACGATCATTGAGACGGGGATTGATATCCCGAACGTCAATACGTTGATCGTTCATGACGCCGATCAAATGGGCTTATCACAGCTTTATCAATTACGTGGTCGTGTCGGTCGTTCAAGTCGCGTCGCCTACTCGTACTTTACGTACCGTCCGCAAAAACGATTGACGGAAGTGGCAGAAAGTCGTCTGCAGGCGATCAAGGAGTTCACGGAGCTCGGTAGCGGTTTTAAAATCGCAATGCGTGACCTGTCGATTCGCGGTGCCGGGAACTTACTCGGTTCGCAACAATCTGGATTCATCGATTCTGTTGGTTTCGATCTCTATTCGCAGATGCTTGCAGAAGCAGTCGAGGAGCGGAAAGAACGGATGAAAGGTAAAAAACGCATCCAGAAATTCGTTCCTGAGTTCACATTCAGCCTTGATGCCTATATTCCATCGCACTACATGACAGACTCCGAGCTGAAAATCGAGTTCTACAAACGTTTGAAATATGTTGATACCGTCGATAGTCTCGAACAACTCGAAACGGAAATGCTTGAACGATTCGGTGAGTTTCCGGATGAGGTCGCGCGTTTGATCCAGTTGACGCGAATGCGCATTTTCGCTGAACGGGCGCGTGTCGAGCGTGTTAAACAAACCGATCCGAAAATTGAGATCGTCTTATCGCTCCAATCGACACAACAACTCGATGTGGCGGACTTCGTTAAATGGACTGTTCCACTGGGACGTGGTCTTGGAATGGGACAACAAGAGGAGAAACTCGTCTTAACCCTCAACCGCAACAAACAGTCGACGCAACAGATGACGATGCAGGCAGAACAATTATTGGCGGAACTTGATCGCCGGCTCGTCGGGCGATGAATAGACGAACGATTGCGCAAGGCGCAGCACTGCTTGCGATCTCTAGTTATATCTCAAAATTGCTCAGCTTCTTTTACCGGATTCCGTATCAGAACCTCGCTGGTGATTTCGGATTGTACGTCTATCAGACCGTCTATCCATTATTTGCGATTGCGGCAGCGCTCGGCATTTATGCGCTGCCTGTCATCGTGGCGAAGTTGACGCTTCACCACCCGGATGAGAAACGAGAAGTTCTCTGGTCGATTTTTTATGTCTTACTTGCCATGACCGTCTTTTTCGGTCTGCTCGGATGGTGGATCGCCCCGACGCTCGCTGGGTGGTTCGGGGATGCAAAACTGGTTGTGCCCCTGCGTGCGGTAACATGTACGTTTTATTTACTACCCGTGATTGCTGTTCTACGAGGAATGTTCCAAGCAGATCTTGAGATGCGACCGACGGCTGTATCCCAAGTCTCTGAAAATGCCGTCCGTGTCGGACTATTGTTGCTCGTGACGTATATCGGTGTCTCGATGCAGGCGGACCCCTACTGGATTGGTGCGAGCGCTCATTTAACGGCGATTGGCGGCAGCATCGTTTCGTTATTCGTCCTGTTACGCTTTGCGAAAGGGAAAATCGGTCGTCCGGTATTTTCGAGTATTCATATAAGACGTGTCGGAAAAGTGCTGGTGACAAGCGGTGTAGCAGTTAGTATCGCGTCACTTGCCTTGTTGCTGATGCAATTGATTGATGGATTAACGTTCGTCAATCTACTTGGCAATACGACGGAAACAAAAATCGAAAAAGGAATACTCGACCGTGGGTATCCGTTACTGCAATTTGCGATTCTGTTTGCGACGTCGATGAGCCTTGCGAGTGTGCCAGCCTTGTCGACTGCATACCGGAAACACGATCCACAGATGATGCGTCAACAACTCGAGACATTACTCCGTTCCGGTTTATTGATTGCCGCTGCAGCGACGATCGGGCTAATGGGTGTGATGCGTCCGCTCAATATTGCGTTATATCAAAATGATCAAGGAACAGCGGGATTGATTTGGCTCGCAGCGACGGCATTTGCCGCATCGATCGCGATGATGATCGTCTCTTGTCTCCAGTCGGTTGATGCCGAGAAGTATGCGCTTGTTGGTGTTCTTATCGGATTAGGGGCGAAGCTTACTCTGAACCTCTATTTCATTCCCCGATATGGTATGATCGGGGCGGGTATGGCGACATTTGGAGGTTTTGCCGTCATGGCGGCAGCGCAATGGATTTTATTGAACCGGAAGTTCGGTCGTGTATCTGCGGGAACTGTTTTTTATCGAAGACTGGTCTTACCTGTGCTTACCATGGGTGTGTTTCTGTATCTTATCGAGACGTTTTTCCAGCTGTTTGAGCTTGAGACACGAATCGGTGCGGCACTCGAAGTCGGCGTTCTTGTCGTCGGTGGTGCCATCATTTATGGCAGTATGGCGTTACGCTTTCGTGCCTTATCAGAACAAGAGTGGGCGTTATTGCCTTTAGGAGATAAGTTATATCAGATGTACCAACGTAGGAGGAGCATATGACACACCGAATTACGATCGTCGGCCTTGGCGTCGGCGAACTCGAACAATTGCCGTTTGGCATCTATCGATTATTAAAAAACACGACACAACCTGTCTATTTGCGGACAGTGGATCATCCAGTCGTTTCAGAACTTGCAACAGAGGGAATGAACTTTACATCATTTGACTCAGTTTATGAACGACATAGTCGGTTTGAAGACGTATATACAGAAATCGTCGAGGAATTGCTTCGTCTTTCTGAAACGACGGATATCATCTATGCCGTTCCAGGACATCCATTAGTCGCTGAGAGTACTGTGCAACAGTTGTTGCAACGGACAGACAATGTCGATGTCGTAGGGGGACAAAGTTTTCTCGATCCGATGTTCGCTGCACTTGGCGTGGATCCGATTGAAGGATTCCAGTTACTTGATGCAACGGCATTTGCTGTCGATGAAGCACAGATTCGTCAACATCTACTGATTGGGCAAGTCTATGACGCGCTCGTCGCTGGCGACTTAAAAGTCCAGTTGATGGAACGTTATCCGGACGAACATCTCGTCACTCTTGTCACAGCAGCAGGTACGAGTCAGCAAACCGTTCAAAACGTACCGTTGTATGAACTCGATCATGTGACGACGCTCAGTAACTTAACGACGGTCTATGTACCACCGGTTACGGATGAGCAGACGTTGAATCGTGACTTCGCGACCTTAAAAGAGATTATCGCGCGATTACGCGGTGAAGGTGGTTGTCCGTGGGATCAAGAGCAGACGCATGAGTCCCTAAAACGTCATTTAATCGAAGAATCTTACGAATTACTGGAAGCAATCGACCTTCAGGACGATAACTTAATAATAGAAGAACTAGGAGACGTCCTCTTACAGGTCATGCTCCACGCACAAATTGGTCTAGATGAAGGGTATTTTGATATTCGAGACGTCATCGGAAGCGTCAGCGATAAGATGATTCGTCGCCATCCGCATGTCTTCGGGGAAACGACTGTTGATTCTTCAGCAGACGTTGTGTCGAACTGGCAAGACATCAAAGCACAAGAAAAACCGGAGCGGACTTCTTTGCTTGATGGTGTGACAAAAGGAGCACCTGCTTTGATGCGCGCAGAAGACATTCAAAAGAAAGTGGCGAAAGTCGGTTTCGAGTGGACAGATGTCGAGGGGGCACTTGAAAAAGTGATCGAAGAGTTACGTGAATTGAAAGAAGCCGCCCCAGAAGAACGACTCGGAGAATTTGGAGACGTCCTGTTCTCGATAACACTCGTCGGAAAATACCTCGGTCTATCGGCAGAAGAAGGATTACAACGAACGAATGATAAATTTATTCGCCGTTTTACACGGATGGAACAACTAGCGGATCGACCGCTCGTTGAGATGACGCTTGAAGAGCAAGATTCACTCTGGCATCAAGCGAAGCAGGAGGAACAGTCATGAGACTTGATAAATTTTTAAAAGTATCGCGTCTGATCAAACGACGGACGCTTGCGAAAGAAGTTGCTGATCAAGGTCGGATTACGATCAATGGTAATGTAGCGAAAGCAAGTAGCACGGTAGCAGCAGGTGATGAGATGACGATTCGGTTCGGAAATAAGATCGTGACAGTTGCGATTTCAAGCATTAAAGAACATGCGAAAAAAGAAGAAGCATCTGATATGTATGAAATCATCCGTGAAGAAAAGGTGAATTCCGAAGAATCGATGTAATTTACCGGAAAAAGGAAGTATACTAAAGAGTGTCAGGGATGACCACTCAGAAAGAGGAGGGATGATATGCCAACACCGCTCGAATCAGGGCGTCAAACGCCAAAGATCAAGCCGCTCAATGACCGTAAGAAGCAATTGAGTCAGAATGCTATTGAAAACCGTCGACGTCTCAAAAATCGCTTTTTCTTGTGTCTGACCGTCTTTTTGCTCATCTTTTCCCTCATGGGGTGGTCATACATGGAAAAACGGCAATTGATCGCAGAACAAAAGCAGTCATTTCAAGTAGCTGAACAGGAGCAGACGAAAGCAAAAAAAGAGACTGCTCGTCTGAAAGAAGAAATCAATCGTCTCAATGATAAAGAATATGTGGCGAACTTAGCCCGGAGCGAGTTGCTCTATTCGAAAAAAGGGGAAACGATCTTCTACTTTTCACCTGAAGACTAATTGAAGGTTGCCGATTGATTGAAAAAAGAATGAATCACTCGTATAATAAGAAACGAATCAACTAAAAAGGAGCAATACAATTTATGTCGATTGAAGTAGGCAGCAAAGTGCAAGGGAAAGTAACAGGCATCACGAATTTCGGAGCGTTCGTTGAGTTACCAACAGGGAAAACTGGTCTTGTTCACATTAGTGAAGTGGCAGATTCTTATGTTAAGGACATCAATGATGTATTAACGGTTGGTCAAGAAATCACCGTTAAAGTCTTAAGTGTTGAAAACGATGGTAAGATTGGTCTTTCCATTAAAAAAGCCGTCGATCGTCCAGAAGGTGAACGCCCACGTCCAGCACGTCAGTTCGATCGTGGACCACGTCCAGCAGGACAAGATCGCGGACCACGTTCGTTCGATAACAAAGGACCGCGTGGAGGCGGTAATCGTGGAGGCTTCAACAAAGGTGGCCGTAATACACCACCACCGCGCAAAGAACAATCGTTCGATACGTTGATGTCTAGTTTCCTGAAAGATAGTGAAGATCGTCTTGCTACATTGAAACGTCAAACGGATTCAAAACGTGGCGGGCGCGGCGCAAAACGTCAATAACTTGCTGACCTGTTCTTTATAAGAATAGAGATGGAATGACGCCGTTCATTCCATCTTTTATTTTTTTAAAATTATTTTTATAAAAAGCGTTGACTTTCATTTGACCTGCCCGTATTATAGAAAATGTGCTTAAGACGCACGAGTTAAAAATATGGCGGTGTAGCTCAGCTGGCTAGAGCGTACGGTTCATACCCGTGAGGTCGTGGGTTCGACTCCCTCCGCCGCTACCATATTTTTTTTGGCCCGTTGGTCAAGCGGTTAAGACACCGCCCTTTCACGGCGGTAACACGGGTTCGAATCCCGTACGGGTCATTCTCAAAAAGCTATCTCTATTATATAGAGATAGCTTTTTTTAGGTTTTAACGGAAAGGGGTGAAGTCGTAATGGAAGGTGTGCCGTTTGAACCGCTCCTAGTCGGAGTGTCTGGAGGATGTGACTCGATGGTACTCGTCGATCGGTTGTATCGAGAAGGGTATGACATTGCAATTGCACATGTGCATCACGGATTACGAGAAGCATCCGACGAAGAAGCACATTTTATCGAAGACTGGGCAGCAACTCGAAAGATTTTGTTTTTCATGACGCGTTTAGACTGGGCAGGACGTACGAGCTCTCAAGCAGCATGTCGTGAGGAACGGTATGCATTTTTTGAGCGCATCATGGAAGAGACCGGACGCTCGCGTCTTGTCCTCGCCCATCATCAAGATGATCAAATCGAGACGTTGCTCATTCAGCTCGTTCGAGGAGAAGCACAAGTTGATGGGATTCCTGTCATTCGTCCGTTTGGTAACGGCTGGTTACATCGACCGTTACTACATGAATCGAAGCAAGCATTACTCGATTATGCATGGCAACATGAGGTACCGTGGCGAGAGGATGCATCAAATGCAGAAACAACCTATTTACGAAATCAAATTCGGCATACTATTTTTCCTCTGTTGAGAGACATTCGTCCTGGTTTTGAACAGGCAACAGCAGCAGCAGCACATGCGCGACAGCAAATCATGCGTGAGCAGGCAACATTCGTCGCGACCTATCTCGACCGGTGTAAGGAAACAAACGGAATTCCGGTCGCACGTATTTTAGAATTGCCGACGGATTTACAACGGCTCGTCTTGCCGACGTTAACGGGCGATACGTTTTCTTCCGAAACGATTCGTCACTTCATCATGTGGCTTCGGGTGGATAAGGGCTCGGACGAAGTGTATTATGGAAACTGGAGGATGCGACGTGCATATGGCTTTTTGATGCAAGATCGTGTGATACGGTCAATGAATGACGATTTACCGTTTCAAGTAGGGGAGAATTTGGGAACGTATCATTATGGTGAACAAATGGTTCGCTTCTCAATTGGAACGCACGGGATCCCACTGGACGCGATTACGTTTCCGTTGACGGTACGTCCGCCACGTCCGGGAGATCGGATTCAACTTGCTGTTGGTTCGAAAAAAGTCAGTCGAATTCTGATTGATGCGAAGGTTCCACGTTATCTCCGAGAACAGGTTCCGGTCGTCGTCGATGCAAATGGAGTGATTTTAGCCGTCATTGGACATCGAATTGCAATATTCGGGTCATTTGAACTCCTCGCAAAATCTTATTTAATGATAGAATGGTAATGTAGTGTTTATTATGGAGGAGGAATACCTAGCATGACCTTGATGAACGATATGGAAAAAGTATTGATTTCAGAAGAAGAGATCCAAAATAAAGTGGGCGAACTCGCCGGCGATTTGACAGCGGATTATCACGATCGTTTTCCGTTGCTTGTGTGTGTCTTAAAAGGCGCAATGCCTTTCATGTCCGATCTTGTCAAAAAGATGGATATGCACCTTGAAATGGACTTCATGGACGTTTCGACGTATCACGGTGGGACAACATCAACCGGTGAAGTCAAGATTGAAAAAGATTTGAACACATCGGTAGAAGGACGCGACATCTTGATTGTCGAAGATATCATCGACAGCGGATTGACGCTTGGTTACCTCGTAGACCTCTTCAAGTACCGGAAAGCGAAGTCCGTTAAAATCGTGACATTGCTCGACAAACCGACAGGACGGAAAAATGACTTGCATGCAGATTACAGCGGCTTCGTCATTCCACACGAATTCGTCGTCGGGTATGGTCTGGATTACGAAGAGAAATACCGTAACCTTCCGTATGTAGGTGTCTTGAAACCTGCAGTCTACGGTGGCTAATTATTTTTAATCTCGTCTGTCCCATGATAAGATGAAACCAATTACAAAGCGCGCCCTGTCGCGCCAGGATTCGTATTCATCCATTAGAAAAACGAGATGGATGCGGAGAGGAGGCATAAGATGAACCGAGCAGTGAAGAATACCCTCGTGTTTGGGGTCATTTTTCTAGCTTTGATCTTGTTTCTGCAATACTTGCAGAGTCCAGTGAACAAAAGCAAAGAAATCAATTACACACAGTTTGTCGAGTCTGTTGAAAAAGGTGAAATCAAGACGGCTACCTTCCAGTATGAAGGCCAGACGTATAATGTGACAGGAGATTTGCGTGCAAAAGATTCGACGTATGAAACAGTCGTACCGGCTGTTGATACGGAACTAACGGATCTCTACACGCAATTGAAAAGCCAAGGAGTCAAGATGGACTTCAAGGCAGCAGAAACGAATGGTGGTTGGATCGCGTTACTAACGACGATCGTTCCATTCATCATCATCTTCATCCTCTTCTTCTTCTTGATTAATCAAGCACAAGGTGGCGGTGGTGGCGGTCGCGTCATGAACTTCGGGAAATCGAAGGCACGCCTCTACGATACAGAGAAGAAAAAGATTACGTTTGATGATGTAGCCGGCGCAGACGAAGAGAAACAAGAACTCGTCGAAGTCGTCGAATTCTTAAAAGATCCGCGTAAATTCGCGAAGCTCGGTGCCCGTATTCCGAAAGGGGTTCTCCTCGTGGGTCCTCCAGGTACAGGTAAAACGTTGCTCGCGCGTGCTGCAGCTGGTGAAGCTGGCGTACCATTCTTCTCGATTTCAGGTTCTGACTTCGTTGAGATGTTCGTTGGTGTCGGGGCATCACGTGTTCGTGACTTGTTCGAAAACGCGAAGAAAAACGCACCATGTATCATCTTCATTGATGAAATCGATGCTGTCGGTCGTCAACGGGGCGCAGGTCTCGGTGGTGGACATGATGAGCGTGAGCAGACATTGAACCAACTTCTCGTCGAGATGGATGGATTCAGTGAAAACGAAGGCATCATCATGATCGCAGCAACGAACCGTGCTGATATTCTTGACCCTGCGTTACTCCGTCCAGGTCGTTTTGACCGTCAAATCACGGTTGATCGTCCAGATGTCGTCGGTCGTGAAGCAGTCTTGAAAGTACACGCGCGGAACAAACCGCTTGATTCAACGGTTGATTTAAAAGCCATCGCACAACGGACGCCTGGCTTCTCGGGTGCGGATCTTGAAAACCTTCTAAACGAAGCAGCACTTGTTGCCGCTCGGGCAGATCGTGATAAGGTCTCGATCGTTGATCTCGAAGAAGCGATTGACCGTGTTATCGCTGGACCAGCGAAGAAGAGCCGGATCATCTCGCCGAAAGAGAAAAAGATCGTCGCATGGCATGAAGCTGGACATACGATCATCGGTGTCACGCTCGACGATGCGGACGAAGTACACAAAGTAACAATCGTTCCTCGTGGTAACGCGGGCGGATACGTCGTCATGTTGCCAAAAGAAGATCGTTACTTCATGACGAAGCCGGAACTCGAAGATAAGATTACTGGATTGCTCGGTGGTCGCGTTGCAGAGGACATCGTCTTCGGAGAAGTCTCGACTGGAGCAAGCAATGACTTCCAGCGTGCGACAGGTCTTGCACGGAAAATGGTCATGGAGTTCGGAATGAGTGAAAAACTCGGACCGCTTCAATTCGGCTCAGGTCAAAGCGGTAACGTCTTCCTCGGCCGTGATTTCCAAAACGAACAGAATTACTCGGATGCGATTGCACACGAAATCGATACGGAAATCCAAGCGATCATCAACCGCTGTTACCAAAAAGCGAAAGATATCTTGACTGAGAAACGCGATCAGCTCGACTTGATTGCAACGACGTTGCTTGAAGTCGAAACACTTGATCAAAAACAAATTCACCATCTCTTAGAGACAGGCGAATACAAAAAACATGAACCAGAAGCAACGACTCCAAAAGCAGAAGAGAAAGCACCGGAATCGACAGATGCAACCGTCGATCAACCGACAGAGTCTCCAACGCAAATGGGTTCAGTCGTTGACGAAGGACAAAATGTAGATACGGATACACCAGATACGCCGCGTCGCGACGATCAAGTGTAAACGGATGGAACGGATTCGATCTCGCATCGAATCCGTTCTTTTTTGTTACAGACCGAGCGAATACACATCGGTAGGTGTGACCATACGAGCATGGTATAATCACAACGTATATCATTCCGAGCGTGAAACAACGGAATATAAAAAGAAGCATGAAAATCGAGAAGAAGCGGGGAAATAAGCAAATGATTTTAGTCATCGATGTCGGAAATACGAATATCGTCTTAGGTGTCTATCAAGGACAAGAGTTGATCGAGCATTGGCGGATTGCGACAGACCGGACACGGACGACGGACGAATACGGTATGCTCGTCAAAGCGTTGTTTCGTGACGCAGAGCTAAACGTGGAAGAAATCGAGGGAATCGTGTTATCATCTGTCGTACCCCCCGTCGTGTTTCCACTAGAAAATATGTGTGTGCGTTACTTTAAACGCCGTCCGTTTTTGATTGGACCAGGAATCAAGACAGGACTCGATTTAAAAGTCGATAATCCACGGGAAGTGGGAGCCGATCGAATCGTCAATGCAGTAGCGGCGACGGCGAAATACGAGGGACCGATGATCATCGTCGATTTTGGAACAGCGACGACGTACTGTTACATCGATGCACAAAAACGGTATTACGGCGGCATCATCTCACCGGGTGTGATGGTTGCGACCGAGGCACTCTATAATAAGGCAGCAAAATTGCCGCGAATTGAAATTGCGAAACCGCAGTCAACCATCGGACGAAATACGATCCATGCGATGCAATCGGGTACGTATTTCGGATATGTGGCGCAGGTGGACGGACTCGTTCACCGGATGAAAGAAGAAATGGGTGAAGCGAAGGTCATTGCGACCGGTGGTTTAGCCCGACTAATCAGCGAGGAATCCACGATGATTGAGATCGTCGATCCATTCTTGACGTTAGATGGATTACGGATTATCTACGAACGAAATAAGTGAGGGATTAAGATGAAACGGGAAGAATTATTAGCACAATTAAAAGATGACTATTTAGTACGGGCGTTAGGCTTCAACGGAGAAGTTCGTGCATTTGCGATCCGTTCGACAAAAACGGTCTATGAAGCACAACTTCGTCACCAGACGACACCGGTCGTCACGGCAGCGCTCGGTCGGACACTAACAATCGGCGCGATGATGGGTACGATGCAAAAAGGCGATACACGTGTCACATTGAAAGTCGAAGGCGATGGACCAATCGGAAAAATCATCGTCGATGCCGATGCAAAAGGGGTCGTTCGTGGATATGTCAGTCGTCCCCGCGTCGAGATGGATACGTACGTCAATGCAGACGGTCTGACGAAATTAAAAGTCGGTGAAGCGGTCGGTCGCGGAAACATCTCTGTCATCAAGGATCTCGGGTTGCGTGACTTTGTCGGTGGTCAATCTCCGATTCAAACCGGTGAGATCAGCGAAGACTTCACGTATTACTTCGCTGTATCGGAACAAAGTCCATCAGTCGTTGGAGCTGGCGTTCTCGTTTACCCAGAAGACGAATCGGTCATTGCAGCAGGTGGGTTGATCGTTCAATTGATGCCGGGTGCATCGGAAGAGACGATCGCAGCGCTTGAAAAACGTGTCGGAGCTCTTAAACCAATCTCCATTCTCGTCGGTGAGGAAAAAACACCCGAAGAAATGTTAGAACTCGTTCTCGGTGACTACGAACATCTTGATACGATTCCGGTGTCATTCGAATGTACGTGTGACCGCGACAAATTAGCAACAGCGATTATTGCCCTTGGACCAGATGAGATTCAAGCGATGATTGATGAAGATGGTGGCGCGGAAGCTGTTTGTCACTTCTGTTCAGAGCATTATCACTATGATGTTCCAGAATTAGAGGAACTTCGCGAAAAATCACTCGAAAGAGCATAAGAGGGATCCGATATGGGGAATGTACAACCTAAGTACTTGTGGATGTTGATCTTCATCTTATTGTTGACGAATTTCATGACCGGCGCTTATGCCTTCATGGGTGAGCTCCCTAAGGTCGATTCTCCTAAAATCGTTCAGGACAGTATTGGTGGTCCGCTTGAGGATGTCATCGCCGAAGTCGGTGATGAAAAAATCACCCGAGCAATGGTCTATCAGACGATGCGAACGGAACAAGAGAAGCAGACAATCGATCGTTTGATTCAAGAAGCGGTCGAGCGCCAGACAAAGGATGGAAAAAAGCCGGAAGTTAAACGCTTTGATTGACAGATTTCATCCAGTCCGCTGATAATTAATCTATCGGATTACTTGGAATTCAAGCGGTTCACTAATGAGGAGGAATGGTCATGCGTATTGCGAATTCAGTATTAGATTTAGTCGGTCGGACACCAATCGTCAAGTTACATCATCTAACGGGTCCTGAGGATGCAGATGTATATCTGAAGCTGGAGTACATGAATCCTGGATCGAGCGTAAAAGACCGGATCGCGTTATCAATGATTGAAGCGGCAGAAGAAGCAGGTCAACTTAAAGAGGGAGATACGATCATCGAGCCGACGAGTGGGAACACGGGTATCGGACTAGCGATGGTCGCTTCGGCGAAGGGATACCGTTCCATCCTCGTCATGCCGGAAACAATGAGCATGGAACGTCGGACGTTGCTTCGCGCCTATGGTGCGGAATTGATTTTGACGCCAGGTCCTGAAGGGATGAAGGGTGCGATCGCTCGCGCGACAGCGGAAGCGGAAGAGCACGGTTACTTCATGCCGCAACAATTCAATAACGGTGCCAATCCAGTCGTTCATGAAAAAACGACAGGTCCTGAAATCGTCGAAGCGTTCGAAGGTATGCAACTCGATGCGTTCATCGCGGGAATCGGAACCGGTGGAACGATCACGGGTGCTGGTAAAGTGTTGCGCGATGCTTTCCAAGGCATTGAAATCATTGCTGTTGAACCAACGGATTCACCGGTCTTATCAGGTGGTAAACCGGGGCCGCATAAACTGCAAGGTATCGGTGCTGGATTCGTACCGTCGATTCTCGATACAGATATTTATGATGGTGTCGAGCAAATCACGACGGAAGAAGCATTTGATCACGCGCGCCGAGCAGCGAAGACGAACGGTGTCTTAGGCGGTATCTCGTCAGGTGCTGCGATTGCAGCGGCACTGAAGACGGCAAAACGTCTCGGCAAAGGAAAAAATGTTCTCGCGATCATTCCTTCGAACGGTGAGCGGTACTTAAGTACACCGCTGTATCAAGTCGAGGAAGAAGCAGATCAATCGAAGTAATCCATCATAAGTACACGGAAGTCATTCGGCTTCCGTGTACTTTTTTGCGTATAATGAGAGCAGAATAGTGTGAAGTGGGGGACGCGTATGCGACAGACGAAATATAAAGCAATACCATGGACGAAAGAACAATTCTACAATCGGTATGTCGAACAGACGATTGGAACAACAGGACACGTCTGGCTCGAAAGTGGTCGAATCGGACGGTATACGATGGCGGCGACTCGTCCTGTCGGATACGTCCGGACAAAGGACGGGATGACGACGATTGAGACAGATGGAAAAGTCGAGACGTCGACGGCAAACCCGTTTGATCTACTCGAACGACTCCGCGTCGAACGTGAATCCATCCGACCGGATGGAATGCCGCCATTCTTTGGTGGATTTGCCGGATATGTCAGTTATGATGCTGTCCGTTATTTAGAAAAGCTACCGGAGCAAGCGATGGATGATCTACAAACACCCGATCTGTCATTTTACTGGTACGATGAAGTCGCCGTGTTTGATGAGGAGACGAAACAGTTGTTCATTGCCGTGACGCGAGACACAGCAGAGGAAGCAACACAGATTCTTAAAGAAGAAGTCGCGCGTTGGTGCGTCAAGACAAATAGACCGCAGTTTACAACAACCGGTTCATCCGGCGAACGAGAACGAGCTTTCGGACAGGAAGCGTTCATGACAGCGGCACACCGGATTAAATCGTATATTGAGGATGGTGACGTCTTCCAAGTCAATTTGTCCGTCCGTCAACAAGAACCGCTTGGGACGACAGCGGAACATCTGTATGATGTATTACGACAAATTAATCCTTCTCCATACATGGGTTACTTCGCAGATGAGGATTTAACACTTGTGTCCGCCTCACCTGAGTTGCTCGTCGAAAAAATAGGTGATGCGTTAGCAACGCGTCCGATTGCGGGAACACGGCTACGCGGGAAGGATGAAGCGGAGGATCTACGACTCGCGAAAACCTTACTCGATAACGAAAAAGAACGGGCAGAGCATGTGATGCTCGTTGATTTAGAGCGCAATGATTTAGGGCGCGTTAGTCGTTATGGTACGGTCCATGTCGATGAGCTGATGGTGATCGAGAAATACTCCCACGTGCAACATATCGTCTCAAATGTCAGAGGCGAAGTGGCTCCGGAACACTCCGGGAGTCAAGTGCTCGCTGCGATGTTCCCAGGTGGGACGATCACTGGAGCACCAAAAATCCGGACGATGGAAATCATCGAGGAACTAGAACCGGTCCGGCGCGGAATCTACACCGGATCGCTTGGCTTCATCAGTTGGGCGGATGATGTCATTTTCAACATCTTGATTCGGACACTCGTCGCAAAAGACGGGATGGCATATGTTCAAGCAGGTGCTGGAGTCGTCACGGACTCGGACGCAGCACGTGAATACGAAGAGTCACTCAGTAAAGCCAAAGCGTTATGGGTGACCAAAGAAACGGCGGAGGGAACGCAATGATTGTATTGATTGATAACTATGATTCCTTTACGTATAACTTAGTCCAGTATTTTGGCGAACTCGGACAAGACATCCGGGTATTTCGCAACGACGCAATTACGCTTGCGGAAATCGAAACGCTACAGCCTGATCATCTCGTCATCTCGCCGGGTCCCTGTACACCGAATGAAGCGGGGATCAGTTTAGAGGCGATTGCTTATTTTGCGGGGAAGGTACCGATCCTAGGGGTCTGCTTAGGTCATCAAGCGATTGGACAAGTATTCGGTGGTAAAGTCGTCCGAGCGAAGGAATTGATGCACGGAAAAGTTTCGCCACTGACGCATGATGGACAAGGGATCTTTGAACGGATCCCACAAGCGACACCGGTGACGCGTTACCATTCACTTGTCGTTGAACGTAAGACATTCCCGGAAGTACTCGAAGTGACAGCGGAAGCCGGCGGAGAGATCATGGCACTCCGTCACCGGACGTTACCGATTTTAGGTGTCCAGTTCCACCCGGAAGCGATTTTGACACGAGACGGTAAACAGATGTTAAAAAATTTCTTGGAGTTGACGCATTATGTATCTCTGGCATGACGGAATCATCAAACGAGAAGAAGAGATAAGAATCTCCCCACTTGATCATGGATTCGTCTATGGGATGGGTATATTCGAGACGTTTCGGACGTATAACGGACATCCGTTTTTGTTCGATGATCATATCGAACGTTTGCGGATGAGTTGTGTCGCACTCGGGATACAGTTAGCGTATGACCGGGAAGCCTTACGGCAAGCAATCCAAGATTTATATGAAGCATATGAGGCGAACGATCTCTATATCCGGTTGAATGTTTCGGCTGGTCCGCGTGAGATTGGGTTATCAATTGACCCTTACGATACGCCGACCGTGTTGATCTATGCGAAACCAATCGCTCCACGAAAACGGGCGGAACGTGCACTCGAGACGATTCGTTTGCCGCGCAGTACGCCGGAGACGACATATCGCTTAAAGTCACATCATTACATGAACAATCTAGTCGCGAAACGTCAATTGTTCAATCCAGAAGCAGAAGGGCTGTTCTTGACGAAGGAAGGTCATGTCTGTGAAGGCATTACGTCAAATATCTTTTGGCGTTACGGAAGTACATGGTATACGTCGCCCCTTGAGACCGGTGCATTGAATGGGATTACCCGTCAGTTCCTCATGCAACATTTACCAGTCGAAGAACGTCTGGCATATTTACCACAGCTCGAAGAGTCAGATGAGATCATCTATACGAATTCCGTTCAGGAAGCGGTCGCCATTTCGTCACTTGACGGACGCCCTTTCCCCGGAATCAACGGAACAGGGTATGCGGAGATTATGAAACTGTTCGATCAATCTGTCGAACATGTGACAACAAGGAGGGAACAACCATGACCTACATCATGGGTATTTTGAACGTGACACCGGACTCTTTTTCGGACGGTGGACAATATGTTGATATCGAGCAAGCGATGCGGCAAGCGCGTCAGCTTGTCGCGGATGGAGCAGATGCGATCGATATCGGTGGAGAATCGACACGACCGGGTGCGGCGTTCGTGTCAGTTGAAGAAGAACTCGCTCGTGTTTTACCGATTATTAAACGCATTAAACGAGAGCTGAACGTCCTCGTGTCGATCGATACGTATAAACCGGTCGTCGCAGAAGCTGCTATTCAAGCAGGAGCGGACATCATCAATGACGTCTGGGGTTCGAAGTGGGGCGATCGTTCGATGGTCAAGGTCGCTGCGCAGTATGAAGTACCAATCATTTTAATGCATAATCGGGAAACGGCGCATGGAACAGATATGCTTGCGGAAGTCCGTGCTGACCTTGAGGAATCAATCCGGTTAGCGAAACAGGCAGGCGTGGCGGAAGAGCACATTTGGCTCGACCCAGGGATTGGATTCATGAAAACGCAGGAAGAGAACTTGTACTTGATGCGTTACCTGTCCATCGTCACGGACTTCGGGTATCCGGTTTTACTTGGAACGTCCCGTAAATCGATGATTGGTCTCGCGCTTGGATTGCCAACGGAAGAACGACTTGAAGGAACGATTGCTACGGTTTGCTACGGGATTCAACAAGGATGTGACTGGGTGCGCGTGCATGACGTCAAAGAAGTCAAACGGGCAGCGCAGATGATGGACATCATGTTAGCTGCGACGAAAGGGGAATGACGGTGGATCGAATTCATGTAACAGGAATGCGTTTTTATGGGTATCACGGTGTATTTGCAGAAGAGACGAAACTCGGTCAACGCTTCAATGTCGACTTATCGATCGGACTTGCATTGGCAGAAGCCGGTCGGACGGATGATTTGACGAAAAGTGTCAATTACGCTGAATTGTATGAAGCGACAAAACGTGTCGTCGAAGGAGAACCGCTCCAACTCGTCGAAGCCTTGGCGGATCGTATTGCAAAAGAAGTCTTTGCGTTAGACGGGCGGATTGAAGAAGCATCGATCAAAGTTATCAAACCGGATCCGCCGATTGCTGGTCATTATGAACATGTGGCAGTCGAGATCAATCGACTCCGGGGGGACTATGCATGAAGGAAGCTTACATTGCACTCGGTTCAAACATTGGTGATAAAGCGGCTCACTTAAGAGCAGCGATCGCTCGCCTGAGAGCCTTATCGTCTGTTCATGATGTAAAGGTCTCTTCCATTTATGAGACTGTACCTGTCGGGTATCTCGATCAGGATTTATTTTATAATATGGTCGTCGGGATTCAAACGACGGACGAGGCAGATGTCTTACTTGAGCGACTGCAGGAAATCGAACAGCTAGAAGGACGCGAGCGTCTGTTCAAAAATGGACCGCGGACGCTTGATTTAGATATTTTGTTATATGGGGGAGAACGTATTGACCTTGAAGGATTAACCGTTCCGCATCCGCGGATGCAAGAGCGGGCATTCGTCCTCGCGCCATTACGGGAACTAACAGCAACATGCGTCATACCTGGTCTTGGGCAAAGTGTCGAGCAATTGTACCAGCAGTTACCAGAGACAGAACGAAACGGTGTGCGACGCTTAGGTGGTCTTTTAGAAGCGGAGGAACAATAATGGAATTTAACATTGGTGATGTCAAATTGAAGAATCAAGTCATCTTGGCACCGATGGCAGGCGTCTGTAATCCCGCGTTTCGATTGATCGCAAAAGAATTCGGCGCGGGACTCGTCTGTGCGGAGATGGTCAGCGATAAAGGGATCTTGTACGAGAACGAACGGACGCTACAGATGCTGTACGTGGATGAGCGGGAAAAACCGCTGAGTCTTCAAATCTATGGTGGTTCAAAGGAGACACTCGTTCAAGCAGCGCGATATGTCGATGCGAACACGAATGCCGACATCATTGATATCAATATGGGGTGTCCGGTCCCGAAAGTCACGAAAAGTGATGCTGGAGCGAAATGGTTGCTTGATCCGGATAAGGTCTATGAGATGGTCCATGCGGTGACACAAGCGATCGATAAACCGGTGACGGTCAAAATGCGGACCGGCTGGGACAGTCATCACATCTATTGTGTCGATAATGTCAAAGCGGCAGAAGCAGGTGGCGCGAAGGCTGTTGCCATTCACGGACGGACACGTTCACAAAAATATGAAGGTGTCGCAGACTGGAACATCATCGGTGAAGCAAAAAAAGCGGTTAATATTCCAATCATCGGAAACGGGGATGTTCAAACCCCACAAGATGCTAAACGAATGATTGATGAGATTGGTGTCGACGGTGTCATGATCGGACGGGCCGCTCTCGGAAACCCTTGGATGTTGTATCAGACAATCCAGTATCTCGAATCAGGAACGCTTCCGGCAGAACCGACGGCGCGCGAGAAGATTGATATTTGTCTCTTGCACGCTACACGACTGGTCGCGCTAAAAGGAGAAGAACTCGCCGTGCGCGAAATGCGGACACATGTCGCCTGGTACTTGAAAGGAATGAAGGGGAACGGTCGCGTTCGCAATGCGTTATTTAACATCGACACGCATACGGGACTCGTTGAACTGTTACAGCAGTACTTGCAGACACTCGAAGAAGACGTAGCGTATGCCTAACAGGTAAAGTATAGTCGGACAGAGTCGTTTTGTGGTACGCTAGTTGCATTGAAGATGAGCGTATCGGTTTTCTAAAGGGCTGTCGGTCATTCCGGCAGCTTTTTATTCGAGAGAATCGTCGTGAACCATTATTAAAAGGAGTGAAGACAGTGAGTCAGGATATGGAAATGAACGATCAAATGCAGGTGCGTCTCAGTAAGATGAACGCCATGCGTGAACAAGGTCTCGATCCATTCGGCGCACGTTTTGAACGTTCGACGGATACTGCGAGCATTCGTGCATCATTTGGTGAACATACAAAAGAAGAATTGGCTGAACTGAAACCGGAAGTTGCCATCGCAGGTCGTGTCATGACGACACGTCGTAAAGGGAAGGTTGGCTTTACGAATGTTCAGGATGTACAAGGTCAAATTCAGTTGTATGTTCGTAAAGATGACGTCGGTGAAGAGGCGTATGAGATCTATAAGACATGTGACTTAGGTGACATCGTCGGGATCCAAGGATACGTGTTCAAGACGAATGTTGGTGAACTCTCTGTTCACGTCACAGCATTTACGTTATTGACAAAAGCGTTACGTCCGCTTCCGGATAAATATCATGGATTAAAGGATATCGAGCAACGCTACCGTCAGCGCTATCTCGACCTTATTACGAACCAAGAATCACGTGAGACATTCATCGCGCGAAGTAAAGTCATTCGTGGAATCCGTCAATATCTTGATAACCTCGGATACTTGGAAGTCGAAACACCAATGTTGCATACGATCGCGGGTGGAGCATCGGCGCGTCCGTTCATCACGCATCATAATGCACTCGACATGACGCTTTACATGCGGATTGCGATTGAGCTTCATTTGAAACGTTTGATCGTCGGTGGACTTGAGAAAGTCTACGAAATCGGTCGTGTATTCCGTAATGAAGGAATCTCAACACGTCATAACCCAGAGTTTACGATGATCGAACTCTATGAAGCGTATGCGGATTATAAAGACATCATGAACTTAACAGAGAACCTGATTGCTCACGTCGCACAAGAAGTACTCGGTACGACACAAGTCACTTACGGAGAAGACGTCATCGATTTATCTGTCGGTTGGAAACGAGCGCACATGGTAGATCTCGTTAAAGAAGCAACAGGTGTCGACTTCTTCGAACAGATTTCGAACGAACGTGCCCTTGAACTCGCGCATGAACACGGTGTTGAAGTCCAGTCGCACATGACGACGGGACATATCTTGAATGAGTTCTTCGAACAAAAAGTAGAAGAAACACTCGTTCAACCAACATTCGTCTATGGTCATCCTGTTGAAGTATCACCACTTGCGAAGAAAAATCCAGAAGATCCACGCTTTACGGATCGTTTTGAATTATTCATCGTCCGTCGTGAGCATGCGAATGCCTTCACGGAATTGAACGATCCAATCGATCAACGTGAACGTTTCGAAGCACAACTCGTCGAAAAAGAAGCAGGAAACGACGAAGCGCATGAAATGGATACAGACTTCATTGAAGCACTCGAGTACGGTATGCCGCCAACGGGTGGTCTTGGGATCGGGATCGATCGTCTCGTCATGTTGTTGACGAATGCGCCATCGATTCGTGATGTATTACTCTTCCCAACGATGCGTCACCAACAAAATTAATGAGTAGAGCTCTGTTCTTTCTATACTGTATAGAAGGAACGGAGCGTTCTTTTTGGAATCAACACAGGAATAAACAAGTCAAAAAACGGGTAAACAAAAGTTTTTAAATGTTTTTCTAATAAAATGCTTGTACGATTCAAAAAGCCATGGTATATTACTTCTTGTGCCGCGAATGGTCGTGACACACAAAAATAAATATCAAAAAAGTTGTTGACAATCGGGTTGATAACTTGTTAAGATATTAAAGTCGCTGAAAACGACACAACGAACTTTGAAAACTGAAC
>NZ_DLMP01000006.1:0-618 GCF_002479335.1 Exiguobacterium sp. UBA7533
GACGACGGTCATCCCGTTTGGCTTTTCGTATCCGGAAGCGACCTTCGCGACGAGCTTAGAGTTAGAGACACCGGCAGAGGCTGTCAGACCCGTTCGTTCTTTAATTTGTTTCAGGATATATTGCGCGATATACGTCGCACTTTTTTGATCGAAATAATTTTCCGTGACGTCAAGATACGCCTCATCAAGCGAGAGCGGCTCGACGAGCGGTGTCACTTCTCGAAAAAGCTCCATGATTTGCGCACTGACGGTCCGGTAGACGTCAAAACGAGGACGAATGAAGACGGCACGAGGGCACAGTTGGAACGCGCGTCTTGAGGGCATCGCGCTATGGATACCGTATTTCCGTGCTTCATAGGAACAGGTCGCTACGACACCACGGGCATGAGGCGGTCCACCAACGACGACAGGAACACCTTTTAATCGAGGACGATCGCGTTGCTCGACGGAAGCATAAAAGGCGTCCATATCAATATGAATGATTTTTCGTTCCATCGGACAAGCGTCTCCTTTCAGTGGATATGATACAATTAGTATAACGAACTTATGTTCTGATATCTATTTTTTTGGTCGACTATTCTTTGGCATACGCACAAGAGCGCCTAACCATCCACGCCA
>NZ_DLMP01000006.1:744-2469 GCF_002479335.1 Exiguobacterium sp. UBA7533
CGCGACGGCAGTAAAGATCGTTAATGCCTTCATAATCTCGTTTCCTCGGAAGTTCGAAACGGTCGTTGATAAGTCGAGAAGGACTTCAATGTCTTTTTGGTAGTGTTCAATGAGCATCAACAGACGGCGGACACGTTTCGTAGCTAGTTTCAAGGAAATGTCCTCAAGATACGTTTCTTCCTCGAGAAACGACTCTTCGCCAGCCATGACGAGTTCTTGAAATGGAACGATCAAATCGGACCAGTTCTCAATCGTGTCGCGTAGCGCGAAGATGCTATCAAGCGAATCTTCATTGATGCTGCCGCGTAGTTCATCTTGTCTTGAAAACAGTTCTGTCTCAAACTGATCGATACCGGCGAAATACGTATTCAACTGTAAAGCGAGAATCGTATAAAAAGCCGCGAATGGATGAGCGGGAGAATAGGGTGCGACTAGGGACACGATTGAATCCGACAATCCGATCGTGATCAGTTTTTCTTTCGTTACATAAAAGCAAATCGAGCGACGGTCACTTTTGTCGACAGGGTTTTGCCATGTGACGACAGCACCATAGAGAACCCCTTTTTCTGAACGCGTGAAGTTCATATCTTTCGATCGCAACTGCGTGATCCAATCCATTTCGGATTGGTCGACGGCAGCCGTCGGAAATATTTGTTCATAGTCAGCTAAATCGAGATAGCGGGACCAATTAAATTGAGGTTCCAGTTCCATGTTCATGACTCCCATATAGTAGAATGAAATAGTATATGCCTTAAGTGTAGTCAATGGAATATAAAAAAGACACCTATTTTACAGATAAAGGACGTGTTTCAAGAATGAAAGGAATCGGGAAGTTAGCAGTTGGAGAAACGCTCGATCAACGAGCGATGATCAAGCAAGCAGTCAAAGGAATTGCAGCAAATGGGAAACCATACCTGACGCTCATCTTGACGGATAAGACAGGCGAAATCGAGACGAAGATGTGGGATACGAGTGACCTTGAAAAATATGCGCCAAAGTCAATCGTTCATGCTGCTGGAGAAGTCATGGACTATCGAGGACGGACACAACTGAAGCTCAAACAAATTACGGTCCTAGAGGAGACGAATGTCGAGGACTATGTTCAATCAGCACCTATTCCACGAGAGCAGATTGAGACGGAAGTACTCGCGTTCGTAGAATCGATTCAAAACAGTGACATGAAAAAGCTTGTCAAACATTTGATCACTTCACGATTTGACGCCTACTTCACGCATCCGGCAGCGGTCAAGAATCATCATGCCTTTTACTCGGGACTGTCGTACCACGTCCTTTCTATGTTGCGCTTAGCGGATCAAATCGCTCAACTCTATCCGACCTTAAACCGTGACGTGCTAATCAGTGGCATCATTCTACACGATTATGCGAAAATCAAGGAGTTATCCGATCCGGTTGCACCGGAATATACGTTGCCTGGTAAACTCGTCGGTCATATTACGATGATGGTAGCGGAACTCGAAAAAGTCGGAGCAGAATTACAAATTGACGCAGAAGTACTGACTGTCTTGCAACATCTCGTCTTAAGTCATCATGGACGACCGGAATGGGGATCTGCTGTAGCACCACAAATGCGTGAGGCTGAAGTCTTGTTCTTGATCGATAACCTCGATGCGCGAATGACGATGATGGATCGTCTTCTTGAATATGTCGAACCGGGACAGTTCTCAGAACGATCATTTGCACTAGATAATCGTGCTTTCTACCGTC
>NZ_DLMP01000006.1:2500-3118 GCF_002479335.1 Exiguobacterium sp. UBA7533
GAAGCTATAAGGGGGAAGAAAGATGAAGACGAAGTTGTTTGATACGGTTCAACTCGGAACGTTGACATTCCGCAATCGGGTCATTATGGCGCCAATGTGCATGTACAGTGCAAAAGAAGATGGACTCGTGACGGATTGGCACGTCACACACTATGCAACCCGTGCAATGGGAGGCGTTGGTGGTGTCATTTTAGAAGCGAGTGCTGTCACGCCAGATGGTCGCATTTCAGCTGGGGACCTTGGGATCTGGTCAGATGCACATATCGAAGGATTACAACGAATCGCACAGCAAGTCAAAGCAGCGGGCGCAAAAGCGGGGATCCAACTGGCCCATGCCGGGCGTAAAAGCACGACGGCAGAACCACCCGTCGCACCGAGCGCTTTACCGTTTGATGATACGTATATGCATCCCCGTGCATTGACACTTGAGGAAATCGCGACAATCAAACAACAGTTCATCGATGCAGCATTAAGAGCGGAACGAGCAGGATATGACTTCATTGAAATCCATGGCGCACATGGTTATTTATTGAACACGTTCCTCTCTCCGTTATCCAATATTCGAGAAGACCAGTACGGCGGATCGACTGAAAATCGGATGCGCTTGTTGTTAGAAAT
>NZ_DLMP01000006.1:3262-3716 GCF_002479335.1 Exiguobacterium sp. UBA7533
ATGCGCTTGTTGTTAGAAATCATTGATGGAATTCAAGCAGTCTCACAGCTCTCGATTTGGGTCCGGATTTCAGCAGCGGATCACGCAACAGGGGGAATGACAGCGACGGATTATATTCCACTTGCGAAAGAACTAGCAGCACGTAACATCGACCTACTCGACTGTAGTTCAGGTGCTGTCGTCGCCAATGCTGTACCGGAAGTATATCCGGGCTATCAAGTCAGCTATGCGGAAGAATTGAAACGAGAGACAGGCATGGCAACAGGAGCGGTTGGATTGATTACGACAGCAGCTCATGCAGAAGAGATCGTCCGTAACGGTCGAGCAGATATTGTCCTGCTCGCACGTGAACTTCTTCGCCAACCTTATTGGGTCTATCATGCGGCAGCCGAACTAGGAGATACGGTCGCCTTGCCAAAGCAATACGAACGAGCTCCGATCCGGACGGTTCGCT
>NZ_DLMP01000010.1:0-201 GCF_002479335.1 Exiguobacterium sp. UBA7533
TGCCCATAAGAATCCCATTTTTAAACAACTCCTCTACATATTAGTTTTACCTGTTTTCAGGCAGTTATAAACACGTGTGAAAGTGAAAAAATTGAAATCATTCATTCATTGAAAGGACTAGAAGATTAGACCACTTGATAAAGATTAAATGAACGATTCATCGTTTTCACTTTCGATTTGCATGTAAATCGTTTTCATATA
>NZ_DLMP01000010.1:353-3117 GCF_002479335.1 Exiguobacterium sp. UBA7533
TGATGTAACGATTACACTTAGAGTAATTGCCGAAAAAACAAGTATTAAAACATTATATTTTAAAAAATGAGGCACGAAGCTAGAAAGTCTAAGAAGATCTACCTTACGATGAGCTTAAAGGGAGTGGCAAACATGTTATTAGAGATCAAGGGTTTATCAGGAGGATACGGATCTAAAACAGTCCTTCATGATATCAATATTGAAGTGGATCAAGGGGAACTCGTTGGTTTAATCGGTTTAAATGGTGCGGGGAAATCAACGACGATTAAACACATCCTCGGTCTATTACCGGTCAAAACGGGATCTGTACGAATCAATAGATTGGATTTAGCGACGAACGAAACCGAGTATCGTCGTCAAGTCGCGTATATTCCGGAACAGCCGATGTTATATGAACAACTAACGTTACGGGAGCACCTTCGCCTCATGGCACAAGGATATGATGTCGAAGAAGCAGTAGCGATAGAACGAGCAAATCATTATGCTGAACGTCTTCGGATGACGAAACAATTAGAGTGGTTTCCAAGTGTCTTCTCAAAAGGGATGAAACAAAAAGCAATGATCTTGTGCGCCCTTGTCACGGGGAGTGAATTGTTGATCGTTGATGAACCATTCGTTGGACTTGATCCACTGGCAATCCGAGAGTTGCTTCAGATTTTCAGTGAACTCAAGCAGGACGGTAAAGGAATTTTAATGTCAACGCATATCCTGGAGACAGCCGAGCGCCACTGCAACCGATTCGTTCTCTTACATGAAGGACATATTGCGGCGGAAGGGACAACGGCTGCTTTACGAGCTCGCTATGGACTACAAGATGGAACGCTGGATGATCTGTACGTTGCTGCGATCGAGGAGGCAGAACGATGAATAGCCAGTCCTTATGGAAGGAACGGTATCAGGCGGCGATGACGGAAACAGTGAAATATACACGATATATAGCGAATGGTGGACTATTATTCACCGTCTACTTTGTTATTTTATACGCATTAGTCGTCTACGGTCGTTTCCTCGACCAACTCGATCCATCATTTCCAGGTCGATTCGTCATGGCAGCCTTATTTCTGATTCTGCCGCTCTACCGGACAAGTCGAACGTTTCTTGTCGAGGCGGATCAAGTGTTTCTATTACCCGTGTTAGCGAAGTTATCCAGTTTCATGCAGCAGGTGCGCGCATATAATGCGATTTTTGGTATCATTCGTGCCGTGATTCCGTTTCTAGCAGTCGTTGTTCTCTATGTTCGGACAGAACAGACGACACCGTTTGAACTTGTCTTAATGGGCGTAGCTCTTGCCCTATTCGGAGCGGCAGCGAATTTGTCGAAACTTGAAGGCATCGCACATCGAACAGTGTTATTGTATGCATTTGGAGCAGCACTACTCGTCATCATCGATATGGCGTGGATGTCGATCGTCGTTGCCTTGCTGTTAATGATCGTCCTTCATCTGAAGCGTCAGGATCATCTCCCGTTACGTGAATGGATTGCGCTCGAACGAGAATCACGTGATCGTTTTTATCGACTAGCCAACTGGTTCGTCGATGTTCCACATCTATCGGCAACGTATAAACACCGTCGTCTCTTAAGTAACATGGTCGAGCGGTTTCCGTACCAAGCCCAGACGACATTTGATTATTTGTATGTCAAACAGTTCATCCGGAGTGGGGACGGCATCGGATTGATTGTTCGTCTCACGCTGATCGGGGCTGTGTTCATGTGGTTGGCAAGTGGTAACGTGTGGTTCGTCGCACTTGCGATCCCTGCGTTTGGTGGGCTGACGAGTTTTCAATTGGCACCATTCACGAAAGCAGTCGATCAGCATCTGTTGACTCGCTTACTGCCGTTTGGGAATGCCGTGCACGCTAAACGGAAAATCATCCGCTTCGCGGCAATCAGTCAATGTATCATTTTGACGTTACTTGGCTTCTTCTTAAGCGGATCCATCTATGTCGTGGGTGGGGCAGCTTTGGCACTTATGATTGGTGAATACTACGCCCGAAAGTAATAAACACGAAAGAGCCTACGTGATGAATATTCATCGCGTAGGCTCTTATTCGTTATGAACCATTAATTGACACGTTCGTTTGATAGATCTTCTTCTTCAACCATATGCAATTCCTTGCTGACAGGAGCAGGAAGATCGTAAGAAGCTTGACCATGTTCCGCGACGTCAAGACCACGGAGTTCATCTTCGCGTGTGATTCGAAGTCCGATCGTAAGGTCGAGGACTTTTAAGAAAGCATAACTTAAGACGCTGACGATGACGATAGCAAAGACGACACCAAGAGCTTGAACACCGAGTTGCGTGAAGCCACCTCCATAGAAGAGTCCTGCTTGTCCGATACCTGTGATTTCAACGAGTCGAGGTGAAGCGAAGAATCCAGTTGCGAGTGTACCCCAGATACCAGCGACGCCATGAACGGAGAAGGCACAAAGTGGATCATCCACGCGACTTGCGAGAAGAATGCTCGTTCCATACGTGATCACACCAGCAAGGAAACCAATGACGACGGCTGCCCATGGTTCCACAAAGGCACAGGCTGCTGTGATGGCAACGAGTGCAGCTAACACACCGTTGATGATCGAAGGGATATCTGCGACGCGACGGTGCCAGAACGAGATGGCAAGAGCGCCGAGGGCACCTGCTGCAGTCGCGAGTAACGTCGTCAAAGCAACGTAACTAAAGAATCCGTCGGCAATCGTTAATGTCGAACCAGCGTTGAAGCCGAACCAACATAACCAGAGGATGAAGGCACCGACGACAGAATA
>NZ_DLMP01000018.1:0-195042 GCF_002479335.1 Exiguobacterium sp. UBA7533
TAAGGCAGTTCTGTTTTTGCTACCTGCTGAAAATGATCCGCTTGATTTAAATTTGCAACTCCCATACTAAACAGGAGTGCTCCTAATCCTAAAGCAACTTTGTTTTTCAAGTTCATTTAAATAACCTCCTATTATTTTTCGTATGGCTTCGTAACAACATCATATAACCTTAGACCCCCTCTGAATATTCGAATACGAATAATTATGGTATTTTACACATTTTTTTCATTTTCTATTACTTTTGGCTCGGGTCATATGTCCCTAAAAATGAGTTTTTCTTACAAATCATCCATCAATATGTAGAATTTGTGTATGAAAATAGATTTTTCTGAATATTTAACTATGATAAAATTTCGTAACAGACAAAAAGAGAGCTAGTCCAACTCATACGAGTCGAACCAGCTCTCTTTATTTTGATGATTGTCGTAACGCGATGACATAAAATATACCGAGTATGAGAATCACACCTAGTAGTATCGAACTAATTGTTGTCCGAGTCGACGTATCCGGCATCCATATCCCAAGTCCCAAATTGATTGCTGCGATAATTAGGACGAGCCAAACGATCGTACGTGGTCGCATACCGATCTCCTTCCTGGTCTCCCCTGCCGTCCGATCACCGAATATGCTATGGTGACACTAACAAAGGAGGTTCTGTTCATGAATAGACTTGCAGTGTTTTGTGGTTCTAAAGATGGCGCGCATCCCGTCTTTCGCGAGGCAGCGGGCACACTTGGTCAAGCGCTCGCCGCACGCGACATCGGACTCGTATACGGCGGTTCCCGCGTTGGAACGATGGGAGCTGTTGCGGATGCTACGCTTGCAGCTCAAGGTCAAGCGATCGGTGTCCTTCCCCGCTTTCTACAAGAAAAGGAATTATCACACCCGGGACTGACTGAATTGCATCTCGTCCACTCGATGCACGAGCGGAAAGCAAAGATGTCAGAGCTGGCCGATGGCTTCATTATTCTTCCTGGCGGACCCGGAACGATGGAAGAGTTTTTCGAAGTCTTCACGTGGGCCCAACTTGGTCTGCATGAAAAACCTTGTGGTGTGCTCAACATTGACGGGTACTATGACCCCTTGATTGCCCTGTTCGACACGATGGAACGTCAAGGATTCTTGATTCCCGAACACCGAGCGATGCTGATCGTCGAGTCGGATCCGGATCGTCTCTTAGAACGTTTCTCCACATATGAAGCACCACGCGTCAAAACGTATATGGATCGCTCACAAACCTGATGAAAGCGGAGTCCTCGACTCCGTTTTTTTTGATGAATTCGCATACTCTTCCGATATTTCTTCTCTCACTTACTAGTTTTCTCCACTCCGTTTCAGGATTCCTACTCTTTGGGCACAAAAAAACCAGATGCACAGAGGCATCTGGTAAAACGTTAGAAGAACTTCATGATTGCGTCGCTAAGATTCGTCAAAGACGGTGTCTCGTCAATGACCATCAAACTACCTGCCGCAATCGCGAGTAATCCGAGACCAGATAAAATCCAGCCAGGATGTTTTACGTTGACGTCAGCATCGACGTTTTCTTTTCCGGACCGCGCATTCGCTGCTTGTTCCTTCAAGCGATCGCGACGGTACTGGTGTTGTTCCTCTTTTGACCATTTCTTATATTCTGCGAGGAACTTCTTATATTCCGGTAAGACATCCTTCGTCGTCCCGTCGAGTCGAACTTGACCGTATTCGAGCCAGACGACACGCTCACAGAAACTCTTGATTTGTGAGAGCGAGTGACTGACGAAGATGATCGTCTTGCCTTCGTCCTTGAATTCGTTCATCTTATCGATACAACGGTTATAGAAGGTTTGGTCACCAACCGATAATGCTTCATCGACGATCAAGATGTCGGCATCGACATTGACGGCGATTGCGAAGCCAAGTCGTGACTTCATCCCACTCGAGTATTTCTTGATTGGCTGATCGATGAAGTCACCGATATCGGCGAAATCGATGATTCCAGGCATCCGACGTTCGATTTCCGCGTCGTCCATCCCGAGCAGAAGACATTTCAAGCGAATGTTCTCGCGTCCTGTCAGCACGTTCTTCAATCCTTGGGATACGGCGATGATCGCGACTTCTCCGTTGATCGCGACGTTTCCTTCGTTCGCGTAGATGATCCCTGAAATCAGGTTCGAGAGCGTCGATTTACCCGAACCGTTGATTCCGACGAGACCGACGACTTCTCCTTTTCCGATCTCAAGTGAGATATCGCGTAAAGCTGTAAATGTTTTAACGCTCTTGCTTTGATTCTTGAACAAGAGCTTGAATTTTTCTTTCGTAGTCGTGACCATGTCGAAGCGTTTCGTGACATGGTCGAGTTTAATCATAGACATGGCGATTTCCTTCCCTTAAACGAGCTCAGTGAATGATTTACGGAACTTGATGTGCAAGAACGTTCCGGCTGAGAATAAGAGGAGCGTGATACTCCAGAAGTACAGACCCGTTGGCCATTCTTGCCAGACCCAATGTCCGCCGAGCAAGCTCGCCCGGTATCCCTCGACGAGATAGTAGACTGGATTCAAGCGGAGGACCCCATGTAAGACGTCCGGGAACCGCTCGATGTTCCAAAGAATCGGTGTCATATAAAAGAGCATCCGCATCATTGATTGTAAGAAGAGCTGGATGTCCTTGACGAGTGTGACAAGCGTTGAAAAACAAAGCGAAAAGGCATAGACGAAAATGTATGTGGCAATCATATAATACGGCAATTGAAGCAGTTTCCACGTGATCGGGATGCCGTTTGCAATGATGACGACGATGACGATGGCAAGCATCGCAAAATGTTGATACATCCGTGACAAGATGACATACGATGGAATCGCACTCATCGGGAAACGCATCTTCGTTACCATCGCGAGACGGCTGTTGATCGAATTCGACCCCCGAAGCAACGCATCGTTGATGAAGAACCAGACGACGATCCCGCAAAGGAGCCAGACGATGAATGGAATGTTTCCGTCGACGTCTTTATTTCCGCGCAGACCGACTCCGAAGACGAACCAGTAGATGAAGATTTGGAGACCCGGATTGAGGAGCTCCCATAAAAGACCAAGGCGCTGCTCTGCATGCGCTGATTTGATTTCATATCGCGCCAACCGGCGAATCAGGGGGAAATTATCGACCTGTTCCCGGATGATACTTCTCATTTCTTTCAGCATAAGTGTAAGTTCCTTCCGATTCATGATACATGTATTTTATTTTCATATTCGTTGATTCCACTCAAAAAAGACGGATGCCGTCCGCGATTGCTCAAACGAACGCTCCCTCCGCGTGAACGGGACCTTGCCCGGTCGATTCTGACTTGACTCGCCTCCTTCTTCGCTTACTCGTGCATGATAGAAGCAATACTTCCTGTATACACTTAATCAATTCTAGCCATCGGGAAAAAGCGTGTCAATGTATTGGACGAACCGACACCAAACTGTAGTTTTTCAGACACGAAAAAACCGGCGGGTATACCACCGGTCATCTCCTAGTTTGTTTCCTTTACGCATGATTAAAATGTGGAAATTCGATCGTCGTCGGTGGAGAAGCGAGTCCCCATACGAGGAGAACCGTAATCACACAAATAATACCGACAAGAACGCCTCCTCGAATCTTATCATTCATCCAGCGTTGCCCCTTTTCATCCGAACTGCTTGTATATTGACATCATACAATATTTAGCAATTTTGGACCACTAAAAAATCGACATTTAATGGGAATGTTTAACGATTGTTCATATTCTTTCGTTTCATTTTTATTCGAGACAAGATATAATGAAAGCGTTACCATTTAATCGAGAAAGCGAACGTTCGGATTTAAATCACATTGAACGAACGACTCCCGTGGGTTGTCATGTTGTCGGACCTAAGAATTTACGTTATTTACAAAAGGTTCATCCCACGAAGCTTTCCGAACCCTTTATAGTAGAAGAAGAGGTCAACGATCGCAGCTCGACCTTGCATTCATACCCCACTCTTGAAGGAGGATTTTTACGTATGTACAAATCAAAACCGCTTTACGCGGCAGCTGTGGCTGTCGCCCTGACGACATCGGCAATCGTGCCGGTTGCCCAAACGACAGTTTCGGCTGCAACGCATGTCAAAGTCAAAACGGTCAAACTCAAGTCACTCGTCTTCACGAAAGGTGCTCCGGTCAAACTCCCTGCTACATATAAAGGTGAGAAGATCACATGGAAATCTTACGATCGCCATGCGTTCAACCGTTACCAAACGGTCAAAGGCACATACGGTAAGAAAAAGAATCCAATCGAAGTCAAGATCTACATCCAGAACTATGCAGTGAAGTTCGTCGAGAAAGTCGCGGATCAAACGATTTACGTTGATCAAAAGCCAGAATTGCCAAAAACATTGGCTGTTCTCTACGCGACAGGTCGTATCTATGACAAACCAGTCCGTTGGTCGAAGGTCGATACGAGCGAAGCGGGTGTGAAATATGCGGTCGCAAGTTATACACGTCTCGGAAAGACAATTACATTAAAAGCAAAAATCACAGTTCTCGACGTCAACACGGATGACTTCTCGATCGGTTTGATGCACACGAACGATACGCACGCGAACCTCGATAAGACACCAAAACGTGCGACAGTCATCAAAGAACTTCGCGCAGCTTACCGTGCAGAAGGTAAACCATCGCTTCTCTTAGATGCAGGTGACGTCTTCTCTGGAACACTCTACTTCAACAAGTTCCTCGGTCAAGCAGATCTTGAACTGATGAACTACATGAAATACGACATGATGACATTCGGTAACCACGAGTTCGATCTTGGGGATACTGACAATAACATCGCTTTGAAAAATTTCGTCACGGCTGCAAAATTCCCGTTCATCACGGCGAACGTCGATTTCAGCAAAAATAAGTCGTTCAATGGTCTACAAAAGAAAACAATCACTGCAGGACCGGAGCGCGGCAAGATTTATCAAGGCATCATCAAGGAATACAAAGGTCAAAAAATCGGTTTCTTCGGTCTGACGACAGAAGAGACGAAAGATATCGCAAGCCCAGGTACGGTTGCGTTTGCAAACTATATTGATAGTGCTAAAGCTGCTGTCAAAAAGCTTGAAGATCGTGGCGTCAATAAAATCGTTGCGTTAACACACATCGGTTTTGATGACAATGAAGCAATCGATAACGATCAATTGCTTGCACGTAATGTTGACGGGATTGATGTTATCGTCGGCGGTCACTCGCACACGAAACTTGAAAAACCGGTCGTCGTTGATGAGACAGTCGTTCCAGGCAAAGCAGAACCGACAATCATCGCTCAAGCCTACCAATACGGTGATTTCCTCGGAAATCTTGATTTGACGTTCGACTACAAAGGAAAATTGACTGAGTATAACGGTTCATTGATTGATGTTTCTACAGCAAAAGAAGATGTGCGTGCGGCTGAAATCCTTAAGCCATATGCGGATCAAATCGCTGAGTTGAAAAACGAAGAAGTCGGTGCGAATATTGTTAATGCCCTTCCAAACCCACGCGGCGAAATCAGTGTCCGCAACAGTGAAACGGCTCTTGGAAACTTGATCACGGATGGTATGCTCAAAAAAGCTAAAGAATACAATAAGGACACAGTCATCGCGATGCAAAACGGTGGAGGGATCCGTGCTGCCATCGATGCCGGACCACTTACTGTCGGTGAAGTCTTAACGACGCTTCCATTCGGTAACACGCTCGCGACAGCGAAGATGACCGGTGAAGAAATCAAGAATCTTCTTGAAATCAGTGTTGGGGTTGCGCCAAAAGAAAACGGTGGTTTCCTCCACGTCTCGGGTATGAAGTTCGAATACGACAGCACGAAAACAGCTGGAGAGCGCGTCACGAAGATCGAAGTCAAAAATGGTGACACGTACGATCTTATTGATCCAGCGAAGACTTATGTTCTCGCAACGAATGCCTTCACGGCTAAAGGCGGCGATGGTCTCACACCGTTCGCGACGGCTTATGAAGAAGGCCGTGTCACGGACCTCGGTCTCTCTGACTGGGAAAACCTACGTGATTTCACGAAATCACTCGGCGAAGTCAATTACAACATCGAAGGTCGTATCGTCGACACATCAAAATTACCAAACTAATTCAATACAACACACAACCGCAGGTCTTCTCGATCCATTCGAGAGAGCCTGCGGTTGTTGTTTTATAACGTTTGCGCGGAGTGCTGTTTCAACAGATCAATGATTTCATCGAGTTCATACTCCTGTGCCATCATCAGCGGCGTGAAGCCATCCGCATTTTTGATCGACGGGTCGGCACCGCGCTCGAGCAATAGCTTGACTGTCTGTTTCCCCTCACCCTCGACAGCATGATGAAGCGGCGTGAACTGATCGTCATCTTGTTGGTTGATTTTCTCGCCTCGTTTCAAATACAGATCGACGAGTTCATCGTTATTGCTGAAGACAGCTGTAATGAATGGTCGCTCGCCAAAGTCATTGACGGCATCGACATCACTCCCTGCTTCTAGCAGTTCCTTGAAGATCGATTCAAGCCCCTTGCTCGACTTCCGGTAACCGAGATAATGCAGTGCTGTATCCCCATCTGCATCGACTGCTTTCATATCACTTTCCGGGATCAAGCGATGGATATCTTCAAGCTTTCCTTTTTGAATCGCTGCCATTAATTCCGTCTCATTTAAATCCTGATCGTTTGTTTTTGTCGTCGACGCGTCGTTACTGGCTGCCGTTTGCGTTCCCGCTTCGTTGAGCAAGATCCCTGCCCCTGCACTGACGAAGAACATGACCGTCAGAACACTAAGCGTGATGATGATTCCTTGACTATAACGTAGGAAAGGACGGGGTTGATCGAGCGGTTCACCCGTCAAGCGAAGCCGTTCCAGCATGGATAGATTGGTCTGTAGCTTCTCATACAATAAGACAGAAAACGTCCGTTGCTGACGCTTCTCCGCTGTATAGGAAACGATATCCGTCGTCGCAAGAAGTGTTGGTCCGAGAATATCCTCAAAGATCGCTTGCCGGGCACACTGGTTGGATACAAGCGGTAGAACCATCTGATAACGAGTCCGTTCGCATGCCCGCGTGTAAGCCGGACGTAAAAATGGAACCCAGCTTCCGATCCAAAGCAACACCTGCTTTTCTTGATGATTTCGTTTAATGCGTGCAAGTTCAAGCAGTAACTGGAACCGTCGTACCTCTGTCAATTCCAAATATGACGTCGGAAGGACGATCAAATATTTTTGAAATAATCCGATGACATATGGTCGTTTCACATCGTTCTGGAAATAGATTTCTGGAATCCGCCACAGCTGCAATTGTTCTGTATGCATGCCGATTTGCTCGAATAACTCCGGGAACTGCTTCGCACTCAAGCGAACCCCTTCACTTCGAATCCGCGATACTCGTCGCCATTGACGTAACCAGAGTAATAACAGCAGGATCACTAGCGCGAACATAGCATAAATACCGCTCTCGCCTGTTTCAAATACTAAGCCGATGATGCCACCCACTGTCAAAATAGCGACGCCTAATAACAAACTGAAATAAGCGGTCTCTTTTCGTGTCACTGCTTTCCTGATCCGTTGTGCGGGATCGATTCGTTCATTCGTCTCCTGCTCCATACGTCATCTCCTTCATTTATCGTTTGGTTCATTGTATTTTTTTATCCCTTCTTATCTTAACGGTTATTCCATCAAAGTTCCAAGGGAATCCTTTCCTGACATACCAAAAGAATATTCAGACAACTTATATTTTCAAACATATCTTGATAACGTAACTTTTTTTCCTGAATATTCATTATTTATGTAATAAAATTTCTAAAATTCTATTTTAGAGTGATTTTTGTTGATTTTTCAGCATTTATACACAATTCACACAATAAAGCAACCTGTCATTCGAACCACTAACTATTTATGGATAGGTGGTACAATAGTCACTCTTTTATATTGCAGAAAAATTTGGAATCCCATATAATAACTAACAGGAAGAAGAATATGGGAGTGAAGAACTTGGGATTATTTAATTTCATGAAAAAGGACTATACCGTCCAGTATCACGTATTACGCGGAGATGAGATCATCGACACGGATCGATTGAATGTTCGAGCAGGCGATCATACGACAGCACGAAAAAAAGCCGACAACATGTTAAGAAGAGAATACGGACGCACTCAGTACAAAATCGAGTGGGTACAACGGTTCTAATCGCTAAAATAACCCATCGCCTCAATCCTAGGATTGGGACGATGGGTTATTTTCATGCGTGCTGTTGTTCTTGTTCGCGAACGATCCGATCGGCTTTCAAATAGAGACGGATGACAGTGTATAAGACGATGCCGACGAGTGCACCACTACCATCGATCAGTACGTCTCCAACGAGTGGTGTACGTCCGCCCGTCAACAATTGATGGAACTCATCCAACACACCAATCGTCATCGCTGTCGTGAAGGCAAAGAAAGCAGCTGGTAACGCTGCGTACCCTCGACCGCGCAAAAAATGAACGAGACTGACCCCGAGGACGAAGAACAGACTGGCATGCATGCCTTTCCGAATGAAGAATTCAAGGAAGGCTGCAGGTCCGAGTGACGCGACGCTGATCGGAACTTCATAATGGAACGACACGAACGAAAACGCATAGACCCAGTCGAGCGGCATATGTTGTGTCAAAAATGGAATCAAGGATTGTTGCTGATAGGTCATCGAACTGAAAACGAATAAGGAAAGTAAGATGGCTCCTCCTACATAAGCAGCAATGGGTATACGGCGCATCATGCACGCTCCTTTCTCTTTGTACATCCTACCATGGATGCTTATCGTGAACATACGCCAAAAGACGGACATACACTGCTCTCATTTACTCTTCATTCCCTCTTTTACAACTGATACAACAAAAACACCCCATCCATATGGATGAGGTGAAAAGCTTACAACGATGACGGTTTCGGCTCGCGTAAGAGGTGTTTGATATCTTGGAACGTCACGAACGTTTTGTTTTTCGCATCGTATAGCTTATACCGAAGCGATTTCAGACTTGAGAAGAGACCGATCTTCGTCGCCTTCTGAAGTGGTGGCGTCGAGACATGTGCTTTTTCAAGATGATAATTCGGGACACGTGGACTGAGATGGTGAACATGATGGAATCCAATGTTTCCGGTTACCCATTGTAAGACCTTCGGTAATTCGTAATACGAACTACCTTCAATTGCTGCCTTGACGTAATCCCATTCGCTCTCATCCTCAAAGTACGAATCTTCGAACGTATGCTGGACGTAGAATAACCAGATTCCGAGGACACCTGCTGTGAACATCGTCGTGCCTTGGATGATCAGGAAGGCTTGCCAGCCGATGAAGTAGATCAGGATACCGTATAAGACGACGAGCGACGCATTGATGACATGTGTGTTGATTCGTTCTTTTTTCCGAGCATCCTTCCGGTTGAAGCGGCTCGAGACAAGAATCAACAAGAGTGGTCCAAGACCAAACATGACGAGTGGATTCCGGTACAGACGATACTTGAGACGTGTAAAGCGTGATGCTTCGATATACTCCTCAATCGTCATGACCCAGATGTCACCGACACCGCGCTTATCGAGATTCCCACTTGATGCGTGGTGGATCGAGTGCTCCCGTTTCCATTTCTCATACGGGAATAACGTCAAAATCCCAGTGATCGTTCCGACGATAGCGTTCGCCTTCTTATTTTTGAAGAATGATCCATGGGTACAATCATGGAAGATGATGAACATCCGGACGACGAATCCTGCAGCGAGGATCGCCAACGGGATCGCGAGAAACACAGATAGTTTCAGGGCCTCATATGCCAGAAACCATAGGACGAGAAATGGCAGAATCGTGTTGATCATCTGCCGGACGCTGGCTTTAATGTCCGCCTTCTCAAACGGCGATACATGTTTGCGCAGCTGGGCAATCTTTTCTTTACTCATAGTGGTGCTTCCTCCTCGGGTTGTTTCAGCGTTCACGACGCTAAGTAAAATAGTGAAACTAAAGTATGAAACCAGTGAGCGGTGGTCGTGACGGTGCCTCTACAACACGATTCAAAAGCGGCACTCTAATTGTTTAGCGCTAAAATATTTTTGTTACCAGGTAATTATATCACATATCATAAATCGTCCACGGTTTATTTTTAAAATTAAAAAAGCAGAGACAAGCGTCTCTGCTTACTCGATCGATTTGAGTGGGTTGACGGCTGGTCCTTCTAGCACCTCTCCTGTTGGACCGAATCGTGAACCATGACACGGACAATCCCACGACCGTTCCGCCTCATTCCATTTCGTATCACACCCCATGTGGGTACAGGTCGTCGAGACGAGATGAAGCTTTCCTTCCGGATCCCGGTAACCACCGACCGTTTTCCCGTGATGCGTGACGAGTCCACCTTCGTCCGGTTGTAACTCGTCGGCACTGCGACGCGCTTTCGTCAGCTTTCCTTTGACCAGTTCGATCGCGACGTCCGCATTGTTCTTGACGAACTGCGTCGCATCCTTTGTTTTTAGCTTCGAACGATTCGGATCGAACAGATGTCGAAAACGGTTGGGTGTTCCCGTCAATAAGTCGCTGAGTAACAGTCCGGCCGCGATACCATTCGTCATCCCCCACTTCGCAAAACCGGTCGCGACGAACACGTTCGGATCATTTGGCGTCATCTGTCCGATGTAAGGTATTTTGTCGAGCGTGATCAAGTCTTGTGCTGACCAGAACTGTCCGAACGATTCGACGTGAAATTCATGCTTTGCAAAATCCGCAAGATGCTGATACCGCTGCATCGTCTCTGTCTCGTGACCAGATAGATGATTCTCGCCTCCAAACAGTCCAAGCAGACGACCGTCTTCAGTCCGTGTGTGACGCAGAGAACGACTCGGTTGATCGGCACTCATAAACATCCCGTCCGGAAACGTCTCATCGACATGACCTGACACGATATAAGACCGCTGGACTTCAAGTTTTGAGAAGTACAAGCCTTTGAAGTCATGAAACGGAAAATGGGTCGCGATGACAATTTTTTTTGCCTCAATCCGGTGACCGTTCTCTAGGATGACTGTCGGCGTCCGGTTCGATTCGAGCGATACGGCACGTGTCTGTTCATACAATTTCCCACCTTGATGAACGATTTGTTGCGCAAGTCCTTGAAGATATTTGACGGGATGGAACTGCGCTTGATCGCGCAAGACGACAGCACGTTTGACATCGTACGGCAACTTATCCCGAACTTCTTGCGTCGCTTCGCCACCGTTCAATCCCAATCGTTCATAGGCTTTTACTTCTCGTTCCATCGCTTGCTCTTTTGATGTCGCAGCGTAGAGATACGCGTCCTGCGTTTCAAGTTCGCAAGCAATATCGAGTCGTTCCACCTGATGACGTAAAAACGTGATGGCTTCTTCATTTGCTTCATAATACAGTCGCGCCGATTCTTCACCGACCGTTTTGATTAACGTGTCGTAAATCAAACCGTGCTGCGAGGAAACTTTCGCCGTCGTATAACCCGTCGTACCAGCAGCGACGTCACCTGCTTCGATCACAGCGACATCATACCCCCGTTCAATCAGTTGCATGGCCGTGACGAGCCCAGCAATACCAGCCCCGATGATGACGACATCATGCTTCGCATCTTGATTCAAAGGGGGATAAGAAGTGGCAGGTGTACTTTGCTTCCAGTAAGATGACGGAAATCCGGATAAGTAAGACATCATAAAACTCCTTTCGGAAAACACGATAGGTCGACATGTTAAAAGTTCCCTGAACGATACAAAAACATGCGTAAATCATATTGTTTTAAAAGAACCTCTAATCTAAAGGAATTAATTTACTTTAACGAAAAATAATATGGAATAATTAGGTTTATAATCCTTTATACTAAGGTTAAGAATAACAAGAGAGGAGTCCATTTTATGAAACTAGGCCGCCATATCATCGAAACCTTTCGTCGTTTTACCCTGGCAACGAGTATGGATGAGTATGACTTAGCAAGCATTCTAACAAAGGAAATTCCAGAACTGACAGATATCTGCATCACGATTCGACCGACGCACCTTCACCTTCAAGCCGCTGTACCGTTGACCCGTTATGGTTTAGAACGCGACTTACCGGTCGAGTTGACCCTCCAAATGCGATCCGTCGATAAACGTACCATCACGTTCGAAGTCTTTAATGTCTGTCCTCAAGATACCGAGTCCTTTAATGAAACCTACCTCATTCGCCCACCCTATCTGCATTACGCAAACCGACTCCTGACCGTTGATCTTTCCTTCTATTTCCCTTTCCGTCATGCCCGTTACCGTTCGATTCGTCACGTTAAACTGGAAGAAGGTTTTCTGCTTGCTTATTTGTCTCATTAAAAAAGGGCACCCTCTCCTAAATAAGGCGAGGGTGCTCGTGTCTGTTACGAACTTAACTTATCCGCTTGACGCTCTAGCAATCCGAGGCGACGAATCTTTTTCTCCTCGACGACGGCAACGATCGCAAGGGCGATCAAACCGAATAATAATGCCGCATTGAAGATTATGAATGTGTCGCTCCAGCCGTGCAAGGTGACCGAACCAATTGTTAGACCGTTCGTTTCCGGATCAGCGATTTTCGCTAGACCGACTTTTGCGATTGAATCACCGAACAAGTAACCGAACGTACCGACCATCCCGTTCGTGACCGTCGTCGCTTGTTTTGGTGCGAAGCTGATGACCGAGACACCGATCAAGAGCTGTGGTCCGTAGATGAGCGCACCGAGCGCAAATAGTGACGCGTAAATCATAAGTTCACTCGTCCCGTAACGATAACCGAGGACCGCGACTGCCGTCAGCAAGAGACAAATCGCTGCGACAAGCGCTCGACGTCCTTTGAGCAAGTCGGATACATATCCCCAAATCATACTGCCGCACAACGCACCAATCTCAAAGAAGAAGATCGTGTTGACAGCACTCTCCGTGCTGAAGTGCAAGTGTTCCGTGACATAGAGCGGTGCCCAGTTATCAATCCCGATCCTGACGATATAGACGAAGACGTTCGCGATACAGAGCGTCCAGATCCATGGGTTCGAGATGACGTACGTTTTGAAGATTTGCCATTTCGTCATACTTTCAGCAGCGATGTTTTCCGGTTCGATCGGTTCTTCGAAGATTTCTTCACTCCGATTCCACCCGAGTTCTTCCGGATCATCCTTCCCGATGAACAGACCGACGATTCCGATGACGAGCGCGATCGCAGCTGGGAAGATGAACATCCCGACGACACTTCCGTTGAAGAAGACGTTTGCCCCCCACAGTGCGAGACCACCGGCAATCGCTCCACCGATGTTATGCGAGACGTTCCAGAAGCCAAGGTAACGCCCACGTTTTTCAAACGGTGTCCAGCGGGCGATCGTCGAATATGACGATGGTCCCCCGACCGATTGGAAGAACCCACTGAGTCCCCAAAGGACCATCAAGAGACCAACCGGACTTCCACCGGCACTCATCAAGAGTCCCATCGCCGTGACGATCAAGGACGAGAGAATCAATAAGAACGAGATGACACGTTTCGTATTTTTCCCGTCAACGAAGTAGCCGAGCAACGTTTTCCCGATTCCGTATGTAATCGAGAAGGCGAAGCCGATATAACCAAGTTCCGTCGTCGTGAAACCGAGCTCGTCCTTCAAGAGCGGTTGCGCCGCCTTGAAGTTGTTTCGGATGAGATACATCGCCATATATGAGAAGAAGACGACTAAGAAGGCCTTTAAGAATTGCTGTAACCATTGTTTTCGTTGTACTTCGATTGGTATGCCGGCATGCGGCAATTTTTTGATGCTGAAGAAGCCCATCTTCCATTTCCCCTATCTGAATCAGAGTCTTCGCATCATTTGTCCTGGAGCTGATTGAATCGACGGAGGTAGTCCCGGTAATCGGCGACGATGTCCTGCCCGACATTTTGCTGGATCGGTTGTGTCTTCGCGATCGCATAGGTCGGCGTACCGAATGAGACCTTCCGCAGAATCGCCTGACCGTCAGTCGAAAGTACGAAACGCATGAAGGCATTCGCCTGCTTTTGTTGCGTCCGTCCTTTCAGCTTTGAGATCGCGTTGATCGAGTACGTATCGAGTGGGATGCTTTTGACCGGATAATACTTTTCGCGTAGCGATTGTTGATCCCCGATGAAATTGACCCCAAGCATCGCTTCCCCACTGGCGACGTACGACGTCGGTGCAAAACCGTTCGCCGTGAATAGTCGCGTTCGCTCGATTAGCTCGCGTAAGACACCTTCCGACTTCGTTCCGTATCCGTCAAAGATCGCTTGCAGGATCGTCGCACCGGTACCGGAATGGTTCGGATCCGGCAAAATTAACTCGTCCTGATACCGTTTCGCTGTCAAGTCAGCGAGCGTCTTCGGATACGGTGCCGCCCCGAATCGGTTGTTCCAGACGTCCGTATTGATGACGATTGCGAGGCGTTCGACTTCGTAGCCGATCCAGTAGCGATCCGGATCCTGTAGTTCCGCTTGATCCATGTCGCTCGGGAACGGTGTCGACAACCCGCGTTGCTTGAGCGTCTGGTGGGCATCCCACGTTCCACCGATGATGACGTCAGCGCGCGGATGATCCGCTTCCTTCGTCACACGCCGGACGAGTTCTTCCGTCGACAGGCGGACGAACTCGTACGTACAGCCTGCTTGTTCACAATATGATGACAGCAAGGCGCGACCAATATCCTCTTTCGCAGAGACATACGCCGTCAAATGCGGAACTGTTTCCCGCGCAGCTGTTCCCTGCTTCGTCTGTTCATTGTTGCGGACGATCCAAATGCTCATGAGACAAATGATACTCAGCAAGAAGAGCATTCCTTTTCTCATCGATCTGCCTCCTTCCCGGTCGGCAGGAGTTGTCCTTTTAAATAGAAGGTGTTTCCATTGTCATCATCCATGTACTGGACGCTGAACAATGTCTCATACACAGTAATATTCATTAAGTTGGCACGCGTGTTCTGCTCATTCTTGAACCGCTGGAGCTTGAGAATGCGCGGCTGTCCCTGACTGGCATCGAGTGCTTGACCGACTTCTTCATAGTCCGTCATCGGCTCCGCTTGCGTCAGGCGACGCTTGACGTCTTCTCGCTCACGTGCAGTCAAAGAACGAGATCGCTCTCCCGCATACCACGTCACGACTTCCGCCTCGGCGAACTGACGCGCGAGCTGTTCCGGTTCGTGATAGGCGTTCAAGAATCGTGCTTTCAGTGACGTCGTTTGGGTGCTGGGACGTTTCGCGACACATTGCCCGTTTAGTGTCATGCCTTCCCCGAGGGAGAACGTCCATGTCGTTCCGTTTAAGAAACGGAGCGTCCCGTTAAATGTCGCTGTACCTGCCGGACAGGTCCCCTTTGCCACCGTCTTCATTTGCTTCAAAAGAGTCGTGATGCGCTGGACTTCCGTTCCGTCTTCTACCGTCTGCTCACCCCATGCCCGGTGACGTAACGTCAACTCGGTCGGGAGCGAGTCATCGGAAGCATTCAGTCGTTTCGGTCCATCGAGGACGTGTAAGCGTCCGAAGACCGTCTGCTGAAGCAAAAGAAGACCGAGGGCAAACAAGATGCCCATCAAGAATAGATAAGCGATGGTCGATGCTTTCATGATTCCTCTCCTTGCTTGATTCTTAGATTACGGGGCAATTGTTTCGTAAATCCGGTCGAATTGTTTCGTAAATGTATAATTTGTAAGCGATTACATTAAGTCTGATTCGCTAATCGAAAAGTTAATGTGATACGTGTGCCGCTTACATCGCTTTCAAGTTCAAAATCGCCACCTTGTTCCTGCATCAGACGCCGGCAGAGCGGTAGACCGAGTCCATTCCCACTCGCCGTCGTCAGACTATGTTGCTCGTCCTCCCATTCGGTTAGGACGGCTGGATCCATACCAATTCCGTCATCCGTCATGAGGAGTCGGAGGGTCGTATCCGTACTGACGGTCGAAAATGTCACCGTCATCGCGTCACTGTATTTGACGGCATTCTCGAGAAGATTCAACAAGACTTGTTTCGTCTGGTCCGGTTGCCCGAGCACGTAGATTGACGGAACATCCTGCTTCACTTGAATCCCTTGTCCATCGAGACGCAACTGCATGATGAATAAGGTATCTTCGAGCAGGGCATCGAGCGCGAACATCGTCGACGTCACGTGGCGTTCGTTCCGTTGTTGTTTCGCCTGTTCGAGATTATGCGAGACGAGTCGTAACAAGCGCTGGCTCTCGACCTCGATGTAGTGATAACAATGTGCCGCTTCGTCCGGCGGCAGCTTGGGGATCAACTCGACATAGCCCATGATCGCCGTCATCGGCGTCCGGAGTTCATGGGTGATGTGATCGATGAACGTCTGCTGGTCGCTTCGTTGTTGTTCGAGCTGTCCGATGTTGTGCTGGATCGCGTCTGCAAGCGTCGAAAAGTCCGCTGCCAGTCGGTTCAATTCCTCATATGGATACGCCGGTAGCGCATGCGCATAGTGTCCTTTCGTCAAGGCGTGCGAAACGCTTCGTAAATCGTCGATCGGTCCGATCAACGTCTTTGCCATCCGCCGTGCTGTCCAAACGGCAATTACGATCAAGATCAGAAAGACGCCCGTGAAAACATAGGTGAATTGCCGTAGCAGTTCGGCTTCCGTCCGCAGATCAACAAGAAAACGGACCGAGCCGATGACGTCCGTCTTACCGTACAGTGGGCTTGAGAAGAACAGTACGGGAACATCGGTTTCTTTCAGAAAGAGATAACTCGAATTTCCTTTTAACGCTTGATCGATGTCTCCTGCGAGAAGCGGCAATTGATCGCGTTCCGAGTCAGCAAGTAGTTCTGCGTTTGGTCCAAACAGCTGGACGCGCGCGTCGAAGCGGTCTGCAAGATAGGAAGCGATCGGAACTGCCGTATCGGCGAGCGAGTCCGTCTCTTCACTTGCGAGGTAGTTCATCGTGTAGAGCTCCGCTTCCCGACTCAGTTTTTGGACGGAATCGACGGCGTTCTCATATAGATTCGATTGGATGAAGGCATAGAGAATCAAGAAGAGGACGAGCAGTGCCGGAACGAGGAGCAAGACGAAGTTTTCCGTGATGACCTGGCGTAACTTCATGCGTCGACCCACTTGTAGCCGACACCGTAAATCGTCTTGATCCGTTCGCCTTGCACTCCGAGTTTCTTCCGCAAGCGCTGGACCATGATATCGACGGCACGGGTCTGACCGGAGAAGTCAAAACCCCAGACTTGTTCGAGCAGTTCATCTCGCTCGAAGACCCGTTTCGGATGCGCTAAGAAGAGCGCAAGTAAGGCGTACTCCCGGTACGTCAGTGGTAACGGTTGTCCATCGAGTCGAATGACGCGTTCTTCGGGATCAACCGATAAGAAGGGATCAGTCACGACAGGCACGGGTGGTACGACCGCCTTCGTGCGTTTCAACAGATTTTTGACACGCAAGACGAGTTCTGTTCCGTTGAACGGTTTGGTCATATAGTCATCCGCTCCGAGCTGCAGCCCGATGATTTTATCGTTCATCTGATCACGCGCCGTCAGCATCAAGATCGGTAAGTCAGGTGTCGTCTGTCGAAGCTTAGGAATCAAGTCGAAACCGGTCGTATCCGGTAGCATCAAATCGAGGACGATCAAATCAAAGGGTTGTGTTGCCTGCAAGGCGAGTGCTGCTGCTCCGTCGGCTGCCGTCTCGACCGTCTGACCATCGAGCTCGAGTTGCAGTTTGACGAGATGCCGGATGCTCGCCTCATCATCGATGACAAGAATATGCATAGGAATTCCTTCTTTCTGGACAGGTTTTTCTGTCCCCTAGCGTATCATGAAATCGTTTGCAATCACACCAGCAGGACAAATGAAAAAACCAGATCCCGAAGTAATCAGGAACTGGCTTTTACTTATTTCACCGTAAATTTCACTGTGACAGAATTACCGTATGCTTCTGGTTCGAAATGCCATTTCTCGACACCCGTCTTGATTGCTTTGAAGCCATAGCCATCAAGTTTCAGTTTACTTTCTCCTGATGAGAGTGCCCGGTAGACATATGGATTCGTATCCTTCGTCGACTTACGGACGATTCCGAAACGTTGTCCTTTTTTGAGCGTCATCGACTTACTACTCGTAAGATGTGTAGTTCCGCCATATTCATCGAGCGTCATGTATTTCGAGACTTTTCCAACAGCATCTCGATCATCCGCCCCCGTACCGATGCGATGTTTTAATGTCTTTCCTTTATAGGAATAGACATCATGAACGATCGTCATCGAACCAAGATAGAGTTTTTTATCTTTAATCAACGCGCGACCGAATGGGTACGCTTCTTTTGCTTCAAACACCTTCTTGATTGCCTTACCATCCGTTGATCCAATTAAAATTGGTGTTAGAAAGCTACCACTTCCCTCGACTGGTCCGATGACGAGTTGTTCTTTTTTCGCATCGACCAATTTTCCTTTAGCCCACACATCATAATAAGCTGTATCTCGATCCGTATACGTATAGATCGTCGTCCATTTTTTCTTCTTCGCATCATACTTCTGCGCTTTACCGATGACATCATTCATATACGTCTTCGTATTGAATCGTTCATACAGCGTAAACGTTTCAGGATACTTGCCACCAAGTAGATAGACGGACCGGACATCGATTGGTTTATAACCACCAGATAGTTTACTTTTCTTTAACGCAGCAATTTGACGATCAACGATTGATTTCTCTGTTTTACTGAGTGCTGCCGCCGAATCATTCACTACTGGTAATGTGCTGATGATGAGACCAAGTGCTGTTGCTGCCACTATTTTTTTCATTGGAATTCCTCCTTATGATTAGTACGTCGTCGTATCGTTATGACTAAAGGTTTTTAGTGCTTGTGAGTCAGTGATGTACCAGCGTTCGTCATCTAAGTTGTACTTCAGGTAATATTTGAAAGGTACGTCTTTTCCAGGATTGCGTTCATCGAGTGAATCATCATCCTCTTTATAATAGCTACCTTCGTAATAGCAAATCGCTTCGACGGTCGCAGTCAAATCAGTCGCGACTTCGCTGACGGTGATGGATGCTGGGGAATATTCGATTTCATTCAAATATCCATCCCAGTAAACGCCATTCTTGTCCATGCTTGCATAATAACTTTGTTGTTTATTCAAATACGCAGACGACGTGAACAATGTGAAGGCTGACGTGTCTTTATCCATGTACGCCTGTTCCCACTCCTTCGCATGCTGGTGCACGGTATCGATGATGTCGCCTTTGACCGATTCTCGAACCTCCATGCCTCTACCTGTCGCTGAATCCGAGAGCGACTTTCGTTGATCAACGAGCCAGTCTTGTCCCGATTTCACAAGATTTAGTTCCCAGACGATCGTGCTGCCATCCGGACGTTCGTGTAGATACGGCTGATAAGACCGTGAGGAATAGTCGACCTTTACTTCGACCGTCGCCTTATCTCCTTTAATCGTAATATCGTTTTGAGGAATATCGTTGACCGTCAGCTCACCATCAAAGATGTAACCTCCTGTAACGAGATCATTCAAACTACTTTGGAAGTTCTGATTGTAAGTGTTCGTACTGACAGACAATCCTTTGACGCTCCGCTCTGTAAGAGCGTCTTCGAGTTCTCGGAAAAAGAGCGTTGAAATATCTTGGATATTCTTATAATCCTGATCGGACACTTCCTTCGAATCTGACTTTTTCGCCGCTTCCGTCGGTTTCGATTCCGATTTGTCCTGACTCGTCTTCTCTTCTTCACCAATGACGAATGAAGCATCCTGCTTCTTTTGTTCGACTGCTTGAGGCGTCTCTTCCTGGTTCAAAAAGAAATACGTCCCACCGCCCGCGGCGAGTAAGAGGAGCAGTGCGCTAATCCCGATCGTTCGCTTATTGCGTTTGTTCTTTTGTTTCTTTTCGTACTTGATGACGACGTATGCTCGTTCGATTTCTGTCCGTTCCTCGGATTCCTCCGGATGTGCTTCAAGCTTCTCAGCATACGCTCGCTCGAGCTCTTTCATCGATGAAGTACGCGATATCCCCAATCGTTCATATGGATCCATGATTCCCTCTCCTTTTGTTCAAAAATTTGTTATTTTTATCTTTATTTTACATTATAATGACGAAGTTAAGAAAGGAGTGCTTTTTAATGTCACATTGTTCGAATTGTCGAACCCCGATGAATGATCAGATGATCTATTGTCCGGTCTGTGGTCAAAAAAATCGTCCATCGCGATCCCGTTCCGCCAAAACATCATGGCTCATCGGATTGGTGATCGTAGTGCTTTGCATCGGTGGAGGTACGTTCGGTTATCTCAAATATCAAGCGGCACAACCGTTATTCAAGACGAGTCAACTGACACATGCAGCGGCTGATATCGATCAAGTTTTGCCGGAAGGTGCCTCAGCGATACAACGTAATCAACTGGCTGATGAAGACCTTAAGGATTACCTCATTTTTGATGCTGCCTCACCCGATTCCTTGTACGAGTTCCTCAATAGTTATGCCCAGCGCCTCCCCTTGCTCAACAACGGAGAAGATGGTGGTTGGGATTATTACGATCCTACCATCGAGGACTACAGCTCTTATGCTGATCTATTCTACGGTGAAGACGATTTATCTGAAGATGAGCGAGACCGTTTCGGTGATCGACTGAAGGTGTCTGAAGAAGACCCCTATAGTTACCTCACATTAAAGGACATGACCTTTGATCAGATAGAAGCCATCAGCAAAAATGAATTCAGAGTCGAAACGACCGAGACATACGCTCGTGTTCATTTCAGTAATGATGAAGACGAGAAACGATTCCATCGCGCCATCGTCGAATATGAGGTGACGTTCGATGACGACCGATACAGCATCACCTCTGTGAAACGAACCTTCAAGAAGGAGACGACATCATGATGCCACGCATACTTCCTTTTCTTTTAACAGCTAGCATACTAGGTGGTTGTAGTAACGACTCAGCGGATCTCTACTTGAAGCAAAGTGCTCAAAGCACGCTTGCTGGAGACCTTTTCGAAGAACAACAATGGCGCGAAAAAGCTCGGACGGAAGGTGCGACAGATAAGCGTCTGATCGCGCTGTCACAGCAGCAAGAGGCGTTTCACGATTTGAAAGCCGCCTTGTTCATGAATCAGACGACGGACGCCCTTCGTTACGCGGAACGAGTCATGAATCAGACGTTCGGTGCCAAAGCACTCGCGGATGAAGCAGCTAGTTATCACCGCACTCTTGGTAAGGTCGAAAAAGCATTTCGTGACGTGGCAGGTACCTACACGTACTCGACGAGTGATCAGGGCGAAAACGAACAAGATTATAGCGATGCGACGATTGATGTCGTGACGCATCCGAATCGTGAGGCGACACTGACAATCCATGATGCTCGAGATTATGAAGGACAACCACTTGATGACTTTACGTATAGCGGACGTTTTAATTCCGATAATAGTCTGATGCTATATTTCTATGAGTCTTCTTTAAAAATCGAGTTTGATGACGACGGCGGTCTGACCTTCCGCGATTCCGGGATTGAAAAAGACTCGACGATTGATTTTGAACAGACGACCAAACAATCCTTATGATAAAACGCTTGTCTTCGAAAACGGAGACAAGCGTTTTTGTTTGGAATCATCCTTTTGTATCTTTAAAGCGATTCAATCCATATCCCACTAATCCACCGAGGAATGGGAAAAAGAAAAGCATGAACGCATTCCACCATGTCAAAGTGGAAACAACGACACCGGCTAGGATATCGTTATCCCATTGCAGTTCAAACCGCGTTTGTGTGAAGTACGCTAAAATGAGTCCACCGACCATAAAGACCCCGGCATAAATCGCAACATTCGGTAACGTCCGAATCCAGCGGAATCCGATTCCGATATGGATGACGAACATCAGAACAAGCACAATCAAGCCATACGGAGCAACACTTGAATTGAGCAGTTGTTCTTCTTCAAACGGAGTGGACGCATTCGCGATTTGTGCGAAGCGTGTCAGAAGTCCCACATCCACCGTCTCATCAAAGCGTGTCACTTTCGGATCAAGCGTTGGATCTTCTCCATTTTGAATCTGATTCCCGATGATTCCTTGGATTCGATCCAGATTTGAAGCATCATCCGCTTCATCGATTCCTTGCTTTAAGTCATTCAAACGATCTTCACCATATAAGGCCGCACCTAGATGGAAGTCTTCTGTTAAAACCGTCATCTTGAAATCGACTTGCCCAGCTTGAGACATTGCGTAAAGCGGAGATGCACCGCTCAAGAGAACGAGACTGGCCGATTCACCAAATTCGACTTCGTCCAGTTCATCGAGCTCGTTTAGGTAATATAGTTGTCCGAATGATGTCAGCAGGACACCGAACAAGTAGACACTCATCAATGTCGTCGCGGCGATCCGTCCGACCTGCCAAGAACCGCGCAGATCCGTTTGACCGATGAATTGGAACAAAAGAACACCAGCGAGCGCCAAAAGGAAAATCCGAATCATTCCTGTGATCAGATGTAGATCGAAAACGCCGAAATCCGTCGCAAACAATCCGACGACCAATGTGATCACCGATAATGTCAGGGCAAAGACGACCGCACGTTCAATCCGTTCATTCCACGATGTCGCCTTGATTCCGATGACACCACCTCGTTCGAGCAACCATGCGCTCCCGATTAATAGGATCAATCCCGGCAAGGATAGTAAGAAATGCCCTGAAAAAATATGAAAATCAAGTTGATTGATTGCTTTTTGAACATCAGAGAACTGATCCGCATCGTTACCTATCACTTCGGTCAGGAAGCGTGATTTCAAGTCTTCACTTGATGTGAGATTTAGACCAGCAAGGGCGACGAAAGCAAGGAAGAAGAACATTCCGAACGTACTAAAGTCATTCCCTACGTTTTGTTGAACAGTCTTGATTCCATCTAATGCCGGGTTATCGCTGAGCAGACCGAGCATGATGAACAAGATGACGACGATCGCAGCAAAACAGATGACGGCGGCGATACTACCGATCGCAAGACTCGGATTCCCAAGCGAGAAATCGAATCGCGAGAAGAATGCGCGTCCGCGCTCTTTCCATGGAAGGTTCACTTTCCAATCCTGCGATTTCCACTTCTTACGAATGTCGTCCATACCCGGAAGACGGTCCACAAGTGAGCCTTCCGACGTCGCAGCGACGAGGCGCGAATGTCCACAATTCGGACAGTACGACGCACGACCATCCATCTGTGTACCACACCCGACACAAAAATGCGCAGCTTGTTCGAAGCGGATCGGACGGGCTTGCTTATCGAGTGACGTCCCGTCTACTTCGCAATACTGGGCGTGCGGAGCATGTGCTTGACCACAGGTCGAACAATACTTCATACGCGTTGCCCCATTTCTGATCCACAGCATGTACAAAAATGCTGATCATTACGTTGTGGCGTATGGCATGTCGTACAGGCGACTTTTGCTTGTTCGTTCTCGCGTGGAACGGACGTGCCACATTTCCCACAGAACTTCGCGCCTGGCTCAAGTGGCGTCCGGCATGACTTACATTGCTTTTGCGCAGCTTCGACTTCCATCTCATCAATCCGTAACAAGGCACCGAATACGAGTACTTCTTGTGCAAGAATGTCCTCGATTTCTTGACGACGCCCTTCGCTCCGCAGCTTCATGTAATGACGCTCTCCGATTTCGTACAGCAAGCGTCCTTTTTCACGTCGCGCTTGCTCCGCCTGCTCCTGTAATTCTTTTGCTGTCATCCCTTGAAAACGTGATTTGACTGATTGCCAATCCATCATCCGTGTAGCCTCCCTTATTCTTATTTAATATTCGTCGCCTGTTGAATCCGGAACCCTTCCTCATAGCTATCTTCTGAACTGCCATATGTGAAGAGGTAGCGGAAGAGTGATTTCGATGTAGACTTTCCTGGTGATTCACTCGCATACGTGTACAGCTCGCCTCGGATATATGTCGTCGCCATGACTTCAATACCGACCGTATCCCCGTACTCGACGAACTTCGCTGACGAACGATCAATCGAGGCATTCATGAACTCTCCGTCCCACTCCAAGTCCTTTCGACTCCAATCGTCATAGTTCTTTTGTTGTTTCGCAAGATAGGACGCATCATCAACGAGCGAGAAATAACTCGTATCCTGATAGGTTGCCGCATCGACCCAGTCAGACGCATGGTCCTCGACGACTCCTTGAAGTTGGTTCAAAACGGCTTCTGACGGTGCGAACGTGAACGTCGCTTTTTTCGTATCCGGTTTGACGAGAATCTCATCCGAAGTTTCCTCTCCCCATGGGAACGAATTCTCGATTGAGAGTTTGATCCCGTTCTTCGGGATTGGTCCATAGTTCTTCAAATCTGATACTTGTTTCGATGTCGATTTTCCGTCAACGATCAAAAAGGCATCGGGGTACGTCTGATCGATCTCGATCGCATTTCCTTTTAACGTGATTTCGAATTTTCGATCCGCGGCGTCAAGCGTCAATGGATTGATTGTGACGTCGCTTGATTCTTTACCGTATTCGCCATCATATGCGATTTTGGCATCCGTTAATCCCGGATAGACACCATCCATCATGATCCCTTCCGCTGACGCTTTACTACTTTCCGTTCCGACAGGATTCACGAGTGTGACTTTCGTTCCTTTAAAGTTACTGATGACTTCCGTTTTGACACTATCGAGGCGCAAACGATAATCCTTGAAGATTCCGAGTTGACGACCACTGGCGACGATTTGACCCGGAACATCACTATCGTTTTCTGCTTGAATCGACGCACCCGCCATCAATAAATAATCCATGAATGATTTCTTTTGCTCCGGCGTCTCTTTCAAAGCATCTAAAAAACGTTGTGCCATTTTTCGGTCAATCGGCTTTCCATTGAACTCTGTATGCTCAGCGAGTAATGTAGCGTCACCGGAGCGAATCGCATCGCGGACTTCATTCGTCGTCGCTTCGACCGTGAACCATTGTGTGGCGAGGCCATAGTAGGCACCACCAGCTACGACCAATAATCCGACGGTCAACAGAATCGCTTTTGCAGACTTACTCGTTTTTTTAGAGTGCACGGGTCTACTATTGTGTTCTTTTTCTACAGGTTCCCGGTGTTCAATATCCTGCTTTAAGGCATCACCGCAACTCGGACAAAATTTTAATCCACGCTTCGCAGCATCCGAACAATTCACACATGCCATATATCCTAATCCCCTTCTGTTTTTTAATTTCATTTGAGGTAAAAATAGCCATAAGAAATAATAACACAATAACCTATTATTTACTTTTTTTGTAAAAATAATTATGTTTTCTGAATGTTTATTGACCAAAAATTATTCTATGAAATTTATTTTATCTATAAAGATGGTGATTCATGCTGTCACATTGGCTCTTTTACGTCTGAATCAAAAAGAAATCAGATGCGATTAATATCTTATGATAATAATTAATTACCTATTTTATAAAATCAAAATTCCATTTTATAGTTATATATGATATTTTTTATCTATAAGAAAGTGTAAGGGGATAAAAGAATGCACGTATCTACTAAACCAAAACGTAAATTCTACAAGAAGTGGTGGTTTTGGGTAATCATACTTCTTATTTTTGCAGTAGCAGGAAATAATTCAGAAGATCAGGCGACTCCAACTAAAAAGGCAGAATCAACAAAATCAACTACAATAAAAGAGGACACGGAAATGACTGAGTCATCGGATGCAGAAGAGACAGAAGTTGCCCTAAAAGAAGATGATGCTGTAGAAGAAGACACCGCAGAAGAAGATACAGTTGCGGTAGAAGATACTTCTACAGAAGAGACTGGAGCGGAAGAACCATCGACACCTGATGTTCCGACAGAATATCTGTCAGCACTCGACAAGGCAGAATCATACGCGGAAACGATGAACATGTCGAAAGCAGCTGTTTCAAATCAGTTGACGTCTGATTATGGAGAGCAGTTTTCGAACGAAGCAGCAGCGTATGCGATGGAAAACATGAGTTTTGATAATTGGAAATCAAACGCACTCAAATCAGCTGAATCGTATTCTGAGACGATGAGCATGTCGAAAAAAGGCATTTATGATCAACTGACATCAGACAGCGGTGAAAAATTCACAAGTGAAGAAGCCCAGTATGCAATCGATACACTTGATGTCGATTACAACCAAAACGCTCTTCAAAAAGCGAAGGAATACCAAGAAACGATGAGCATGTCACCTGAAGCGATTCGAGATCAACTCTCATCGGATTATGGAGAAAAATTCACACCAGAAGAAGCAAATTTTGCAGTTAGTCAACTAAAATAAGAGTTATCACCCTATTTGAATTTTGAATAGGGTGTTTTGTATTTTCGAAGTTTAGAATCTTAGATGTCTCCTCTCCTGCTAATTCTCTATATCAGAATCTATCCCGAACACCCCAGCGGATAAGTAGAGTTATCCTGAAGACAGTCGCTTTAGAATGCGGGGTTAACTGAAGAGAACTGGTAGATTGACGAGGAATCGCATCACTTACGCTACTTAAAAGTTAAAGAAACCGTTGGCATGATTGAAGAAATGAAACGTTGCGCCCGGCGGATAACTCTACTTATACTAAAATTACCGCGGAATACATACCAGCTATGCATATCTGAAGAAACGGATACCCATGAACGACTTACTACGCAACTGGATTCCCCTCGTCAATTCCCTCCTGTCCCGCCTCTCGATCCATCCGAACGAACATGATGAATGCCGACAAGCTGCTCTACTCCGACTTTGGAAATCAATTGAAGAAGGAAAGGTCATGACCGTCACCTTCGCCCGGATTCGAGCAAAAGGGGCGATGCTCGACTACTTAGCGACCCGTAACCGGACGCTTGCGACTGAAGTCGCAGTCGAGACGATGCCGGAGCTTCCTCGGACACCGAACGTCTCCTTTCATTATCTCCTCAGCGAACTTAAACGGGATCTGTCGAATAAAGAGTACACGTTTCTCGAAGCCTTGATGCACGGTACGGAAGAGACACTCGGTTACTCCCCGGCGCGACTCCGTTCATTGAAGTCGGAACTCCGGCAGAAAGTCCAGTTCCTCCTCGGATGATGACTTACTATCAAGAACGCCTACTTGCGATCATCGAACAGGCGGACTATCGCCCCTTGACGAAAAAAGCCTATCGCTCCGACGTTCGGCATCTCTGTCACCACGTCGAACGAATCGATTTTCCGTCTCTGCAACGCTACGGTAAGTTCCTACGCGATACTTACGCCCCAGCAACTGCGGCTCGGCGACTACATGCTCTCTCCATTTTATTCGATCAACTCGTCGCCGAGCGTTCGCTCCAGACGAATCCGTTGGCACGCGTCAAAAAACCGGTTCCCGCACCCTACCGACGACTTGCCTTCACGTACGACGACGTCCATCGTGTCCTTGAGACGATTTGCGACGAGACTGTCTATGCCTTTAGCTTCCTTCTCTTGCACACGGGACTGCGGTTTTCAGAAGCCCGTGACTTACGGCTCGTAGACGTCGACTTTGCGCGCGATCAAGTGCTCGTCCGAAGCGGTAAAGGTGATCAATCACGTCAGGTTCCACTGCATCATGCGTTGCGCGATGTCCTGACGCGCTATATCGAGACGATTCGTCCTAATGCACTTCCATTATTTTGCGAAGACAGCGGACGTCCGGTCAATCCAGCAAAGTTTCGCCGTGTCCTAAAAGAAGCAAGTCAAGTATGTCTCGGACGGATCCTGCGTCCGCACGATATCCGGGTGACGTTCGCAACGACGCTCTATCACGTCCATCAGACGGACATTCTGACGATTATGCGCTTGCTTGGTCACAGCGATGTCCGGACGACCCAACACTACGTCCTACCATCGCACGACATTGCCCATACGTCAGTCAATCGACTCAAGCGGACAGACGATTGAGGACGTCCCGGACGTGATTCGTCTGGCTGCGGATGTATCCTTCCGTCGTCGAGATGCTGGCGTGACCAAGCAGACGCTTTATATCGAGCAACTTCAATCCTGCCTGCTGATAAAGATAGGTCGCATAGGCGATCCGGAGCATATGCGGACGGACGTGACGCTTCAAGGACGTAAATCCAACCTCGCGAAGTGCCTTCCTTGCCGCATGTTCATTGATCATCCGTCCCGTGACGGACTGAAACAAGTAACCGGTCGTGCGACCTGTAAGAAATAGACTAATCTTATCGCAGAGGGTCTCTCCGATCGGAATTGTCCGTGTTCGACCGCCTTTCCCGTGACGAACGTACAGTTCCTTCTTCGCTAGATCAAAATCCTGCACCGTCAACAAACGGGCCTCCATGAAGCGGAGGCCTGTTTGGCTAATCACCTCAAAAAAGAGGCGATAGGTTGGATCTTGAATCTGTCGAATCACGGGGATCAGCTCTTCACTATCATGATACGTCTCATCTTGGAGACGTTGATGAACGATTGGACGGATCTCGACCATCGGATTCTTTTTGATCCGCCGTCGCTCGACGAGGACATTTCCGAGCCGGTGTAAGACATGATAGCGTCGCAAGATCGTCGACGGCTTATAATGTGCCTTCATCAAGTGAAAATAACGCTGTAAGGACGCAACTGACCAATCGACGTGATGACTTCTCATTTGTCGAAGGTCGCTCCGATACGCCTTAATCGTGTGCGTTGCATATTTCGAATGCGTCAATAGATACTGATCGAGATAGTCATAGTGTGTCATGAATGGCTCCTCCTTTAGATGGCGACTGACGCGATGAACAATAAAACCGTACGACCAATTTCCAATGGATTATCAAGAATCGCTTTCCCTAAACACTTAATAAGCGAACAAAAAAATAAGGAAAAAAGTTACAATCTTATTGAATCTCTTTCCATTTCGGATAGGAGAAACCATGTATATGTACTTACCCCGATTCATCCATCATTGATTCCACCCAAAGGAGCCTACTTATGAATACGGATAACGATTATCTCGGTAACCCATCGGATATTCTTGTCACCACTCATGTCTTGGAAGAAGATTTACGTGACGTCATTGCGATTGAATTTAAAGACTTTTGGCATCCGAAATTACGGATTACCCCTAACGAGCTCGTCATCACCGGTTCGATTGTTTCAACGGAACATCGATTCGCCCATCATAAGCCGTTCACCCTCACGATCGCCCCGTTTCGTATCTGTCATAACATCATCTCTTTCCATATCTACGACATCAGCCCGGCATCGCAAGAGCAGACAATCCTGAACATAATAAAAGCACACCCGAATGTATCTTACAGCTACCACATGATCCATATTCAACTCTTACCATGTGACTTCGGCAATGAATTCTTCCATACGCTCCAGTATACGAAACTACTCGATCATAAAATTCTCGTCGGTCTCCATCTGTAACTCACTCCCAACACATTTTTATTTGAAATAAAAGTACGATTAGGTGTTTGCCCCCTCAAAAAAATCAACTTAAAATAAAGGCGACACACCGATTACTCGCTAGTGTGTCGCCTTTCAAGCATTATTCTTCTTTTTCATCTAAAACTGATTTACTTGACTAACACATGTATCGTTTCCGTATAGGCTGGACCTTGGATGTCATCATGGAAAACCGATTCCGAGCGAACATGATAAAAATAAGTCCCAGGAGAGCTGGTCTTCGTTCTGATGAGGAATGCTTCTGGTTTATCACCGTCCACTCGGAATAGGTACTTGCGAACTTGCTTTTGAACTCCTTTTGAATCAATTTTGAACATGAGAACACTCGTAAATTGACGTTGATCATCCTGATAAGGAGATTTAAAAAATATAGTATGATAAGTTGTCTTTCCTACACGTTCTTGACTCCACGTATAGCTATGTCTTCTCATTCCTTCATTCCCTTCTAACCCTGGAAAAGTAAGCTGTGTGTATCCCATCGCAACGATTTTTGCATCTGCTTTAGGGGCATGGAAGAATACACTTGTGACACATACACTGATCAGCAGGATTACTTGAATAATTTTTTTCATGATTCATCCTCGATTCTATTCATTAGCAATATGTTTACATTTTAATTTTACAATAATTAGTAATTTAAAAATAATTCTTTCGTGATAATAGGTCAATTTTTAATCATTACATAACTTCAGTCTTTACGTTGGATACAGTTAAAAATCAGTATGCGTTATTTTCCAAGTTCAATTTCCATGATACTTACGGAGACTCACATTCATCGACACAACAAAATAGCGGAACTCCTGTTGGGGAGAACCGCTATTTGCGTTTAATACTATGCATCGAACAATTAGAGAGTAACTACTATTCGTCATCGTACGTTTAATATCCGCAATTTCATTTGATTTCATCAATCACATTCGTGTAAACATCGCTCTCGTTACCATGTGACATCTACTTTATTTCAAAACGAAAAATGAATCTCTTTTAGTTGACGAATCCGTTCTGTATCTTCAGCATACTCGCCAGCCTCATGCCAAGATCCTGACTCTCCAAACTTTCCTTGATTCGACAAGAAATTATAGCTACCGATGACTAAATAAGTCTCATCACACATCAAGAGTTTGAAATGGGTATTCGAAACATGTAACTTTACTTTCCCTGGGTAGCCTTTTTTCAGCCACCTATTCTTCAAGTCTTTCGCGACCTTTTCAGACGTGACTGCTCGATCGTCCCGTATTCCTTTATCCATTCCGATACCATAGACGATTTTGATATCCACGCCACGTTTGAGTGCCGCCTCTATTTTATTCTTCAGGTTTTTGTCTCTCAGTAGCCAATTCCCTAACCACGGACTGACAATACAGATGTCAGAGTGTGCTTCATCAAAAGCGCGATAGAATAAATCCTTCATCTGTTGGTTTTCAACGTAGTGCCGATTCATGGGTTTCACATCTTTCAGTTGTAAATCCTGAATGATTTGCCGCATCGTCTCGACGTCTAATCCGTCAGAAGACTTTTCTTTCAACAGTTCCATGACTTCTTGTAACGTCTCATCTTTGCTTTCATGAAGACGAAGAGCCATCTGTAAATCAGCCATCATGGCTTCCGACTGTTCAGCTGTCACGTCTGCAGTTCGATCAATCTTCCCATGCAATCCTTCAAGATCTTTCCTCATGTGCAGCGAATGATTTTCCATCATGGCGTGCAGTTCAGCCATTTTTTGATTGGATGACGATTCCGTTCTTTGCATGACGTTCTCCATCGTTCGCAACACCTGCTCCATGTAATGATCCATCTGCATCATCAGTGCTCGTGTCAATTCGTGTTCTTGACGTGCCACGTCCATGGTAGGTGTTGATTTATAAGCAACTATTTCTGTAGCCTCAGGAGCAACCTGTATTTGCTTTGACAAAAGATTGATTACGATAAAGCTCATACATAAAAGGACGACATAGAGTGCCGACATCAATTGATCAAATAAAAAGAAATGGAACGTAGTCAAGAGTGTCATCCCGACAAGTGTCATATAGGCGGTTCGTTGATCATAGTCGCGCTGTATGTACCAGGCGTAGACACTGATTAGACCGAGGATCAGTAACATCACTAAACTGATTCCCGCGGGAAATACCCATGGTAAAAAAGATACCAATACATTGACGATGAGTAATTGTCGTTGTGTCATGAGCGTCTCCTTCAATCCACTAAAACTTTATCAATGATGAGTTCGAGTTCATCTTGATAGACATCGACGGTCGCTACGACACGAATCGGAAAACGAGAAGTCATCGCATTTTCAATGCGCTCTTTTCTTCCCTTGATCTCATCATTGTCGGCTTTGAATAAGACCGCTTTAATCTGTGAATCGTCTTGCGTCAACTGCAAGAAGAGATGTCCTTTCTTCTCTGTTACTTGCTCGACCATTCCTTCGACGACGACTTGTGATCCACGGTCTGACGATTTAATGGATGAAATCTGACGTGTTTGCACCGTCTCTGCTTTTTTATTTGTGACCTCCACATCACCTAACGTCTCCGGTACGAGCTCTAACTCACCTTTGTATTCGGTTACTTTTCCTGTGATTATAGCTGTAGCATGAACGGGGTACGACGTAGCATCTGGTTGTAATGTCGAAAATAACGGAACTTTCAGTGACTGTCCATTTTCACTCTCGACCGTCAAGAAAATATGCCCCTTCGGATGAACATATTTCGAAACAATTTCGGCAGAGATCGTCTTCGTTTGTCCGATGTCGTCATTTGTGAGACGCTCGCTTTCTTTTGTCTCCATCACGACGAGATCCTTTGGGGCTTGAGGAATGATTTCAATCTTTCCTTGGTATTCATTCACTTCCCCTGTAACAGCAATCTTCTGACCGACACTCATTTCTGTCGCATCAATCGCTTTGTCTTTAAAAATGGGCACACTGATCGTTCCAGTCGTATCTTTGACTTTTAGAAAGACATGCCCTTTACTCATGGACCGATCTAGAATCGTTCCCGTAATGGTTTGTTGTTGCCCTTTCATCGAGGAATCAATCGTCGCAATCGTCGTCGTTTGATTCTCTTCCTTCGTTTCATCCGCTTTTACAGACGGGACGGGCTTTGTTGCGTTGTTTGAACTCGAATCAAACAGATTTAACTTATAGATCGCTCCCCCGACGAGTAATATCAGTATGCATGCAGTCACTACGATGAACGTTCCTTTTGATTGTTTCACCTAAATTCACTCCTTAAGAAATCTCTAGCTAATATTTATTTTTGTATTATATTTCTAATTTTACACAACCATCCAAATCCTCATATTTATTTTCTGTACAAGTGGTCAATGTCTATTTTTTCAATACAGTAACTTTCAAAAGTTCATTCTGCAGATGTTTTTTAGTCTAATACCTGTCCACATCTTTTATTATTAAGTAAGTCTATCTAGCGGAAGGTATCTTCGGTATCACTAGTATTATTTCCTTGGCAATGATTTCAGTAAAAGAAGACGAGTGATCGCTGCATACGAATGAACCTTACTCGACACACAGCACTTCACTTTTGGATGAACAATAAAAAGACATCAAAACAAGCCTGAAGCGGCTCGTTTTGATGTCTACAGCATCCGTGGGTATGCTTCTTATCTTTTCTTTAATGAAATCATTACTGGAATGGTTAGAAAAAGAGCGCCTAACGCTACGTATATAATAGTCAAAGCTTGCATCGCCTCAACGACAATACTTCCTGAAATACCATAAGCTAGCTGCAATTGATCTAATTCTCGATACATATTGAAAAAGACGAGTGCAGATAGCAATGTAATACTACACGGGATGATCCATACTTTTTTCTGATTCGTTTTAATCGATGTCGAGAGGAAAACAAACTGTATCACCACAATAAGAAGAATCGGCACGAATACCGACATCACGTTCTCTTCGCTTTGGAAGAAAAATCCTCGATTGTGTTGCTCTTTAAAGTATGCAGAATAGATCCACAAGCTGATCAAGTAAACAATCAGACTTCCCCACATCATAAGTCTAATCAACGGACCATCTGATGTTCTGGTCACGATGTTTTGCTGCTCATAAAAATTAACCGGCTTTTCTTCGTTCAATTTTTTGAGTTCTTCATATTGAACCTTGTTTCCGCACTTCGGACAATACTCATACTGTTTTTGAATACTCGTTTGGCAACTCGAACATGTCGTCATCTTCCTGTCCTCCTCATCCTTATTAAAGATACGATTCATTATTCAGGAGTTGACTCAAACAGATGCAAATATCGGACATATCCTTTTTCATCGTAGACTACTTCTAAAGCATTCTTCTTTTTGACAGTATAGAGACTTATTTTTTTGATTTGATGTTGATCAAGCGCGCTGTTCCCTCGCATCAATTTCGAAGACAACGCCGGGTCGAATCGGTAAGACTTCTTCGGTTTTCCGAAAACATCCATTATTTGTTTTTCACTAATATCGTTCCGTTTTTCCGTACTCATCGGTAAAAGTATTTCGTCCACAGTTTTCTTATTGCGATATGTTCCGTACAACGCATTCCCTTTAAAAATACCACTCGTATAGACTTTTCCTTGGTAATAGAACTTTCCATTCGTTCCTTTTACTTTAGAGTAAGAATCATACAACTTATGCGAAGCCTTCACGAACGTTCCGGTTTGATTCAACATATTCTTCTGAGACGTTAACCATTTCACGTTCGTTATGTTTGATGCTTTTTTGACGGTTAATGAAAGTGTGGCCGTGTACCCTTCATATGTCCCTTTGATTGTTACTTTACCAGGCGATTTTCCGATTAACTTCCCATTTGAGAAGTAAGCGATTTGTGAATTATCCGAGCGCCACGCGACTTGATTCGTCAATTTCGTTTTCGTACCGTCTTTCGCTATTGCGACAAACGTCGGCGTCATATCATTTCGAACAATCAATGAATTAAAGTCTGTACTAATCTGTGCGTTCACAGTTCGCTTTTTTAAGTTTTTCGTATCGTAGACACGAACCGGGTCACCTGTCGTAATGATTCTAGACGAGTTTTCGTTAAAGGCAATCCGTGACTCGTCTAGATTTGTATAAATTCGCTTCGCTGTTTGCATATCATATAAGATTCCTTTAGAAGTACCAAGGAACATGCCACTCTCGTCTAAATCAATATCATCGTAGGTTTTCAGTGTCGAGAGGACCGACTTATTGTATGGACTCTTAGACTGATAGATACGGGAGCTATACGTATTAAAAACAAGCGTATTCGATCGTGTCAGATCGTATGAGATGATATTTTCTGATGGTAACACTTCCGTTATCAAATCTAAGTTATGGTTCATGACACGAATCGAGGTGTTATCACCAATCATGATGTAATCATTCGATACTTTTAGCGCACCATATGTGTCAATCCCGCGAGCAGCTAATACCTTTTCACTATTCAGGTCATATAAGAAAATATGGTCGTCTGATGCGATGACGAGTTTCGAGGAGTTCGGCAAAAAGTTCACTTTGATCCCGCTATTGAATCGATACGTCTCTCCATTGTATTCAAGACTGTCAATCGTACGAATTTCGTCTCCGAACGCATCATAAATCGTAAAGTACGTGTGCCAAAATTCTTTGGCGATGAATTTCGACTCGTCCTTACTAACATCTAGCAATGTATCCCCCGTAGGATTTTTCCGTAACAATATACCTGTTTTTAAATCAAAGAGCTTCGTTCCTTCGTAATCGGAGTGATACATCGTATTGCCTCGAATGATCATGTTATTTCCAGTCACATCGTTTTCTTTAATTTGAGCGACAGTTGGCAGACTGACACTTGCTGATGCTGGTATTCCAGGGTACAACAGCGAAATCACTACAGCTCCTGCTATCATTTTTTTCATTTTTTCATCTCCTTATTCTTCAACGGCTATCCTACATATTATAGAAAAGCTAATAAAAATGAAGGACTAATTTGAAATATAAGGAAATATCATTTTAAATACAATCGTTACCTATATCAGTGAATTCTAAGCAAGACTAATTTGATTTTATTATTCATCTTAATGGAATCCTAAAAATCACTCTTTTAAACAATTAGTAAAAATACATCTTTAATAAAAGTTATTTTTTAGGTATATACATAAATTAACATGTTATTATCTGTATATTAAACATTTATTTCAGAGGTGATCATGTGATCGACATTAATACTTACGGACTTATTCCTGACTTGAAGGCTAATCACCTTGAAAATCCTGAATCCAGTTCTCATATTAAAGATCTTTTAAAACAATATGAAGGAGTACTGATAAAAAGTTTAATTACTTCATTTGGCTTAGATCTATTGTTTATACAAGATCGTCACGGCGGTGATGTAGACACCATTCACAATGTACGCGCTGCCTACAACGGTGATACACGATTCGATGGATATGCAAATCAACAAAATCAAATTAACTATGATTTAAACGGAAACTACGATAAAAAGAAGTCTTCTAAATATCACAGCGATCCGAACTATATCTCTCAAAACCGCACAGGATCCATTCAAAAAAAACAAGGAACTTTAGTTGATGCGTATACTGGAAAAACCGTCGCTAGAAATGCCGATATCGATCTAGATCATGTAATATCAGCAAAAGAAATTCAAAATGATCCAGGTCGAGTTTTGGCTGGTTTAGATGGTGTCACTTTAGCTAATCAATCAACGAACTTAAAACACACTAACCGTTCCATCAATCGTTCAAAGGGAGCTAAAACGACTCAAGAATTTACTTCATTGTTAAATGAGAAAAGAGCAGAACGCCAAGGTCGAATTATTGAACTCAAAAGTCAGTCTCAACTTAATGATCGAGATAGAAAAGAATTAAATAAACTGACACAGCTCGAATCGGTCGATGCGAAGAAAATGGAGAATGCAGAGAAAATAGCTCGAGAACATTATGATCAACAAATTTCTAAAGAGTATTATTCAAGCTCTAAATTCTTAAATGACACAATCCAAGCAAGCTACAAGTTAGGATTTAATATGGGTCTAAAGCAAGCATTAGGAATCATCTTAGCTGAAGTAATTATCTTAATAAAAAAAGAAATTCCACAACTAGTAAAAACGATGAAAAATGAATTCAAGTTAGGTCTATTTTTCCAAAAAATTTCAGAAATCATAAAACAAGCTTTTATTAATGTACAAGCAAAATATAAAGAAATCATTCAAGGATTCGCAAATGGCGTATTATCAGGAATTCTTGCTTCATTGGTAACGACTCTAATTAATATATTTGTTACTTCTGCAAAACATGTAGTAAAAATTATCCGAGAGAGCCTTTCAACAATTGTAGAAGCATTGAATATCCTCATTATCAACCCTGATAATCTTCCTTATGGAGAAGTTTTAAAGGCCGTTGCCATTCTACTCTCTACTGGTATGTCAGTCATATTAGGAACAATCGTCACGGAAGCCATGAGTAAAATTCCTGCTTTGAACATTCCGATTATTGGTGAAGTATTAACGACCTTTATCGGGGCCAGTGTGACAGGATTAATGAGCGTAAGTCTGCTTTACTACATTGAGAACTCAAAACAAATAAAGAAAATTGTCGACTGGTTGAATCAGTTTAAATCATCGTTCGATCACAAACTCGATTATTTTAAAAAGGTTCATGCGTCACTAATTGCTTATGTGGCTGAACTTGAAAATATCGATTTAGATTATTTTAAATTACAAGTAGAGATGACGAATGAAATTGCTAACCAAATAGAACACACCACATCTGATCAAGAAATAAACTTAACTCTTTCAAACATCGTCGAAAAATATAATGTCTATTTAGCTTACGATGGAACGATTGGTGGTTTGGATGATTTTATGGATGATTCTAATACAATTTTAGAGTTTAAATTATGAGTTTCCCATGTAGCCAATGCGGACTCTGTTGCAAATCTCTAGATAATTCTTCGATTTACGATGATTTAAACCGTGGTGATGGCATCTGTGTTCACTTTGATGAACAATCCAATATGTGTTCAATTTACGAAGAAAGACCTCTGAAATGTAAAATTGATGCGATGTATCAGCATCATTTTTATAAATTTTATTCTTTAAAAGAGTACTATGCGTTAAATGAAGCAGCTTGTAATGAATTGAAAAAAAAGGAGACTTGATGAAAATGCCACTTCCATTTATTATTGGCGGAATCGCAATCGCAGCAGGAATTACAGGTGTTACAGCGGGTACAAAAGGTGTAAAAAAAATTGCTGATGCAAAGGCTATCGTCGAAGAAGCTGAAACTAAGTACAATAAATCAAAACGTGAACTTACTAAAGTTGAAAGTGAAACGGGAGCACAATTAGAATCTTTAGGGAAACTAAAAGTTGAAATCTGGAAAGATTTCGATCGCTTTTCAAGCGCTTTCGAAAAGATTAAAAACCGTCCGGAATTTGAGAACAAAACAACAGGTGAGTTCAAGATGCCTGAACATTCTCTTCATAAAATCGAAGAAATTCAAGTACAAGCCATTGAAGTTTTAGGTACGACAGCCGCTTCCGCTGGAGCAGGCGTAGCTACAGGTTTTGCTGCATATAGTGGTGTCATGGCTCTGGGGACAGCTTCAACTGGAACTGCAATCAGTTCTTTATCTGGAGTCGCAGCAACAAACGCAGCTTTAGCTGCTCTAGGTGGCGGTAGTCTAGCTGCAGGTGGTGGTGGAATCGCTTTAGGTTCCCAAGTATTAATGGGAGCAGTGACAGGTCCTGTTGTTGCCGTCGGAGGACTACTTGTAAACGCTAAGGGGAATTCAAGCTTAGAAAAAGCATATGAAGTAGAAAATGAAGTAGACAGTGTCATTAAGGTCATTAAGCGTTCTTTAGATTTTTTACGTCGTGTAGCTGTATTAGCTTCTAAAATGGAAGCTGATTTAATCCTTATTCAAGATACCTACCTTAAACAGGTTAGTCGTTTAGAAAACTTAGTTTCTCGTAAAAATGACTATAACTTCTTTACTCATGAAGAAAAAGTATTAGTTGATACGAATATCAAAATCGTTGCGATTTTGTATAAGTTATCGAATCAAGATCTAGTAGAGCATAATTCGGAATCAAAAGCTCTTCCAACATTACTTGATAATCAAGTTGATGAATTGATTCTAGAATCACAAAAAGCAATGGTAGCATTAAATATTAAAAATTAATTCAAGAATTAAGAGTTTATTATGCAAAATAGGAGTGCAGAATTGTACGTCAAAAGCGTACTTAATTCTGCACTCCTATTTTTGAACCCATACATGTCAAAGCTAATTAATCTCTACTATACAAATCTCGCGTATAAACCTTCTCTTCCACATCACTCAACTCTGGATGCATCCGATTTGAAATAATGATATCCGATTCTTGCTTAAACGCTTCAATGTCACGAATGACACGTGAGTTGTAGAACGTATCTTCAGTTAAGACTGGCTCAAAGACAGTCACTTCAATTCCTTTTGCCTTGATTCGCTTCATGATACCTTGGATCGATGACGCACGGAAGTTGTCCGAATCTGTCTTCATCGTCAAACGATAGACGCCAACGACTTTTGGATTTTGTTTGATGATCGTATCTGCAATATAGTCTTTACGCGTCCGGTTTGCTTCGACGATTGCACCGATGATGTTGTTCGGAACATCCTCATAGTTCGCAAGTAGCTGCTTCGTATCTTTCGGTAAGCAGTACCCACCATAGCCGAATGACGGATTGTTATAGTGATTCCCAATCCGGCTATCGAGACCAACACCTTCGATGATTTGCTTCGTATCTAAATTACGCACTTCCGCATACGTATCAAGTTCATTAAAGAACGCGACACGCATAGCAAGATAGGTGTTCGAGAAGAGCTTGATCGCTTCTGCTTCCGTCGAGTCTGTCAATAAGACAGGAACGTCTTTCTTCACTGCCCCTTGCAATAATAAATCAGCAAACTGTTGTGCGCGCTCTGAACGTTCGCCCACGACGATACGAGATGGGTACAGGTTGTCATGTAACGCCTGTCCTTCACGCAAGAATTCTGGCGAGAAGACGATATTCGGTGTATCGAATTTTTCTTTTAATTCTTCTGTATAACCTACTGGTACGGTCGACTTGATGACCATTGTGGCATCCGGATTAATCGCAAGTACCGTTGCGACGACGCTTTCGACTGTCCGTGTGTTGAAGTAATTGCGTACTGGATCATAGTCTGTAGGAGTTGCGATGACGACGAACTCTGCTTCTTTGTAGGCTTCGAAGTTATCTGTTGTAGCGTGTAAGTTCAATTCCTTATGTTGAAGGAAGTTTTCGATTTCTGCATCAACAATAGGCGATTTACGGTTGTTAACCATTTCTACCCGTTCTTTAATGATATCAATCGATGTGACTTCATTATGCTGGGCGAGTAATACGGCCATCGATAGACCTACGTATCCTGTTCCTGCTACTGTGATTTTCATGTGACTATCACTCAATTTCTTGTTTGATTTTTTGTTTCTGCTTAAAACGATTTAAAGCATCCTGCCAAGTCGGAATTTCATAACCCAAACTCTCGATTGAAGATAAAGATAATATACTTCTCATTGGTCTTTTAGCTTTTTGTGGAAACGCATCAGAGTTACAAGCTAATACTTTAACTGCTTTCTCTTTAAGAATCTCTTGGGCAAAATCGTGCCATGAACAAACGCCTTCATTTGAAAAGTGATATAGTCCTCCTGCTACTTTTTGGTTTACGATAAACCACATAAAACGTGCTAAATCTTCTGAAAAAGTAGGTCTTCCCAATTGATCAGACACCACATTTAATTCACTTCTTGTTTCCGATAGCTTTAACATTGTATACACAAAATTGTGACCATGAACCCCAAACACCCACGATGTTCGAATAATAAATCCGTCTTCCTTTAAAATCTCTTGAACAGCTTTTTCTCCAGCCAATTTTGCTTTACCGTACTCGTTCAAAGGATTAACAGCGTCTGTAGTTTCATAAGGCGTTTCTTTTGTACCATCAAAAACATAGTCCGTACTCACGTAAATCATTTTAGCATTGACTGTCTTAGCAGCTTTTGCAATAATTTCAGTCCCTGTAGCGTTCACTAGCCAGTTCTGTTCCTTCCCTTCGTCTTCTGCTGCTTCGACATTCGTATATGCAGCAGCGTGAAGAATCCAGTCTGGTTGAATCGAGTTCACGATGGTTTGAACTGCACTCTCATTCGTGATATCAAGTTCTGATTTTGTAAAAGCAACAACTTCAAATGCTGAAGCGTCAATTAACTCAACGAGATCTTTTCCTAATTGACCATTGGCACCTGTTATAATGACTTTCTTCATTTAACTAGTGTCGCTTTCTCTTTGAGTGGACGCCACCAAGCTTCGTTCGCTAGATACCAGTCGATAGTTTCGATAATTCCTGTATCAAATGTATATTTTGGTTTCCAACCGAGTTCTGTTTCTAATTTAGCTGGATCAATCGCATAACGACGATCATGTCCTAAACGATCTTCTACATACTTCACTAGGTCAGAAGAAACATTCAAACGTTCCACAATCAAGTCTACGATTTGGTTGTTTGTTCGTTCGTTATGTCCACCCACATTATAGACTTCACCCGATTTTCCATTATGGAAAACTAAATCGATTGCCGCACAATGATCGGTTACATGCAACCAATCTCGAATATTTTCACCATCACCGTAAATCGGTAATTCTTTTTGATCCATCGCATTGGTAATCATCAATGGGATGAGTTTTTCAGGGAAATGGAATGGACCATAGTTATTTGAACAGCGTGTAATGTTGACATCCATGCCGTATGTTTCAAAATAAGACCGTACTAACATATCTGCTCCAGCTTTAGAGGCAGAGTAAGGACTATTTGGTGCCAGCGGCGTATCTTCAGTAAAGTATCCTTCTGCGCCTAGAGAACCGTATACTTCGTCGGTCGATACTTGTACATATTTTTTAAGATTATGTTTCCGTGCAGCGTCCAGTAATGCAAGTGTTCCTTGAATGTTTGTTTCCACAAACACTTCAGGATTCAATATGCTTCGGTCTACGTGAGACTCTGCTGCAAAGTTGATGATACCTTCTACGTTATGTTCTTGAATTAATCGATCTAACAATTGGCGATCAGTAATGTTTCCTTCTACAAATATATGATTTGGGTTGTCCATGACATCAGCTAAGCTGTCTTTATTGCCTGCATACGTAAGTAAATCTAAGTTAATGATTTTATAGGTAGGATATGTATGTAACATATGGCGAACAAAGTTACTTCCAATGAATCCAGCTCCACCTGTAACGATAATATTCATTATTATTTCCCACTCCATTCAAAGTTGTTTTCTGCTTGTTCAAATGTCGGATGTTTTGTATCTTTATCTGAAAGAATCGGATTAGAAATTGGCCAGTTAATATTTAGTGCTGGATCATCCCACTGAATTCCTCGATCGTGTTCAGCTGAGTATAATTCGTCAACTTTATAAAAAACATTTACATCCTCAGTCAGGGTACAAAAACCATGTGCAAAACCCTTAGGAACCAATAATTGTCGTTTATTATGTTCACTTAAAATAAAGCCTTCCCACTCTCCATAAGTAGGAGAATTTTTGCGCATATCTACAACGACATCATAGATTGCACCAGTACCTACACGAACTAATTTTGTTTGCGCTTTTGGATTTAATTGATAGTGCATACCTCGCAAAACACCAGCTTCTTTAGATAACGAATGGTTATCTTGAATGAAGTCATGTTTAATACCTGCCGCATGAAATGTTTCTTCGTTGTAACTTTCCATGAAAAAACCACGATGATCGCCGAATACTTTCGGTTCAAGCAATACTACACCGTCTAATTTACTTTTAATTACTTTCATGATTGAACACCCTCCTCCTGAAGAAATCGATCTTTCACGGTGTTAGCGACATGCAAAAGATATTGACCATAAGCATTTTTCTTCAACGGTTGTGCTAAATCAATCAATTGTTTTTTTGAAATGTAGCCCATGCGATATGAGATTTCTTCTAAACAGGCAATCTTCAATTTTTGTCTACGCTCAATGGTCTCAATAAAAGTAGAAGCTTCGAGAAGTGATTCATGAGTTCCTGTATCAAGCCATGCAAAACCGCGTCCGAGGAGTTCAACACGTAATGAATTATCTTCTAAATAACATTTATTCAAATCAGTAATTTCAAGTTCTCCTCGAGGAGAAGGTTTCAAGGATTTTGCAAATTCAACTACACGATTATCATAGAAATACAAACCAGTAATCGCATAATTACTTTTAGCGACTTCTGGCTTCTCTTCAATTGAAATAACATTTTGCTGCTGATCAAATTCGACAACACCAAAGCGTTCTGGATCATGTACGTGATAGCCAAACACCGTAGATCCTGATTGTAAGGAAGAAGCTTTTTGTAGAAGCTCTGTGAAGCCATGACCATAATAAATATTATCGCCTAATACAAGAGCAACTGAATCATCACCAATAAAGTCTTCACCAATAATGAAAGCTTGAGCTAAACCATCTGGAGATTCTTGAACTTTATAAGAGATCTTTAGACCCAATTCTTTACCATCTCCTAAAAGTTGCTCGAAGCGAGGAGTATCTTCAGGAGTAGAAATAATTAGGATTTCCTTAATTCCAGCTAACATCAGAGTTGACATAGGATAATAAATCATAGGTTTATCGTATACGGGTAACAATTGCTTTGAAATTGACTTAGTTAATGGATATAAACGTGTACCACTGCCGCCAGCTAAAATTATACCTTTCATTTTTAAAGCCCCTCTCTTTTTCCTAGTTCATTCTTTTTATAAGCTTTATAACCTAAATAACTGCTCTTTATTTTATTGACCTTATCTTTTTCGCTAAAAATTATTTTATATATATATTTACTTAGTAAATAGTAGGACATTTTAACTATTTCTTTATTATCTTTATATTTTTTTCTAAAATAAAAATTATTTCTAACCATATAGTAATATCTTGAATTATTATGTTGAGTTTTTCTCAATAATATATTGATTAAAGAACCTTTTATAGGATCACCTAATTGTTGATATTGCGTTGATTGACCTACTAATATAATTTTATAGTTATTTATTCTCAAGAAAGTTCCTAAGTCAATATCTACGTAGGATAAGAAGAAGTTTTCATCAATCATTCCAATATTTTGTATCGCTTCTAGATTTACAAAACTTCCAGATGTCATAGTCCAATTTTTTTCTATAACTTCATTAGTTTTTATAGCAGGTTTACTATTTTTATTAGTATATATTTTCACATAATTAGGAGAAAAAATCCCGACTCTAGAAATATCTTTTCTTGATTGATTAGATATATATTCTTTCATTTTATTTATTTCATTCTCTGTATATTCTGTGTCTTGATCCATAGTTAAAATAAAATCAGCACTGATCTTAATAGCTTCTTGAAATGACCAATTTAAAGCTTTAGAAATTCCATTATTCTCAAAATTAGAGTAGTACACAATTTTTTTACTACTTTCAACATATTCTTTAATTTCTTTGTTTAATTTACTGGAATTATCATATATAAAAACTTTTTCAGAAACTTTTTCTAAAACTTTAATTCTATTTACCACTTCAGATGAAGCATTATATAAAATCATCATCGAACAATATCTCATTATTTTCTCCCTCCACTATTTGTATTTATTTTTATTATTTTAAAAAATATTAATAATAATATTATTACCGTATACAGTCCTGTCCCCATTAAAATATTGATTATGAATTTAGCACTAATAAAAATATGTATAAAATCAAAAGTGATTTTTTTAGTTATCCATATTGATAAATATGATGTAACTATTATTATAAAAATTTCGAGTAACATTTTTTTGTCTATTATTTTTAACACTTTTTTATTTATATAGATATACATAACTAAGCAAGAAATCGCTGTAGATACACTCGTGCTAAATGCTAAACCACTTAATCCATAATTTCTATAAAGATTTAAACTTAAAAAAATATTTAAACACAAAGAAAATATGGATAATATTGTAACTTCTTTAACTTTTTTATAGGAAAAGAAAATTCTTAATAGAAATTCTCTAACACCTAAAAATACTAGTGATACTGAATAGAGTTTAAATACAGATATTGTTATATATAATGACTTATCAGTCATTCCTCCTCTTCCTAAAAGAACATTTACTATTTCTTCAGCATAAAAAAGCATAATTATATTAATAGGAAATAAAATCAAAATTAAATTTTTTATATTTTCAGTACAAAATTTTGAGATTATTTTTTTACCCTCATTATCTGAAATCTTTTTTGAGATTATAGGATATAATATTGAAACCAAAGTAACAGAAATAAGTCCATGTGAAAATAAAAGAAGCTTATTTGAATAGTTTAATATTGAAACTCCACCTTCAATAATTCTAGAAGCAAGATTTCGATCAATTATAGTATTCAATTGATTTATAGCAACTCCGATAAAAGCTGGTAAAGCAATACTTAACATACCTTTAATTTCATAACTTACTTTAGGCTTTTTACTAAGTTTAAATTCAATATTGAAAACAGTTTTTTTAAACAGGAAATATACTGTTACAAATTGAACAAAAACTGTAATTAAACTAGAATACCCTAAAAATAACGAATTTGTTTTGTAGCTTATAAATATTATAAAAATAGAAAATAAAGACGCAGGAATACCTGCAAATATAGCTAAATAGTATCTTTTGTTAATTTGAAGTAATGTATTAATTATAAAGATACTCCCAGAAAACGCTAAACTAAGTGAACCAATTCTTGTAAACAAAACAGTCGTTTCAATAGCTTCTTTATCAAAACCTGTAGCAATTATTTTTGTTAGAGGAAAAGCAGTAATCCAGATTATAATTGTCAATACTAGAGAGAATAGAATTACTATTGCTGCTAAGTTATTTAAAAACTCTTGAGTGTATTTTAAGTCTTTATTTTTTTTTACTTCAAAATAAATTGGTATTAAGCTAGTAGTTATAGCAATACCGACATATTCATAAATAGTTCCTGGGATTGTCAAAGAAATTAAATAAGCATCTGTAATCGAATTTGCACCATAAAAATAAGCTAAGCTTATATCCCTAACAAACCCTAAACCTTTGCTAATAAATGTAAATATAAATACTAGTATGAAATCTCTTTTCATTGATTTCCCTCTTTTTATGTCTCTTTATAAATTTTTATTTTATTACGTATTAAAATCAAATATACACAAAAGAATACAAATGATGCTATAAAACTCATATATGACCATGCGCTAGTCACAAAATAAGTTAAAAAGAAGAGTATAGCTGTTAACAAAACACTGCTTAATTTATCTTCATTATTATTTTGTATTTTAAATGTGTATTTCGCGATTAAAATACCAATTCCGATAAAGATTAGTAGAGAGAAGAATATTCCAAAGTCCTCAATTAATGGTCTCATCCAAGTGTAAACATTAGTAGAAAATATGGGACCTGTAAAAACAACTTCTTTATATAAACCTGGTTGACGTTCTACAATACCTAAGAAATCAAAAATGCCATAAAAAGTTTTAACACCGATCGAACTAATATCAGTAAATTTGTAATGACTTATCCATTCATCGAATGCAGGAATATGACCAAAAGCATATGTTAAAAATTTATTTGATAAAAGTTTGATTGTAAATATATCGAATTTCCCAACTCTTAATAACATTGCAGTAAACAATAAGCTTATAATTATACATAGACTTATGATTATACCAAAGAAATTCTTTAGGGTTTTCTTCCACGAAAAACCCGATTTTTTTTTAACTAAATTCCCGACTAAATATGCAGAAATAAACAAAAATGTACTAGAAATTACTCCTGCTTTGGCATTTTGAGTAAGCATTATAGATATACTAGGCAAAAATGTAAGTATACAAAAAATTATTTGTGACTTTTTAATTGTAAAATTCAAATTGTATCCACCAATTAAAGGTGCTAAATATACGCTTATCAATAAAATACTATTTAAAAGTGATCCATTATTACTTTGTCCAGCGTATCGTTCTGTAGCCATTAAGTTGTTTATCTCTAATAAATTATTAAAATTAAATAATGAGGATAAACTGATATTTTGTTCGTATATATTTTTTATTGGAAATATCATAGAAAGAATAATAACTATTAACATTAATTTGAACGCTAAGTTTTCATTAAAATAAGTTCTTTTCTCCTGATAACTATTATTTTTTACAGTTGCAAAAAATAATAGTTCTCCAACAAATAAGAATATAATCATAAACTCTATATACAATATTCCTAAATAACTAAAATTGAAATTGTAAAAAATTATTAATGAAATCGAAACCATTATAGTCCACAGACTACAAATTAAATTAAAAGGTGTATTTAATCGATCATAGTTTTTGGATGACATAGAAATAAATAGTAAATTTAATATCAAAATTGAAATAGAAACTAGTACATTCATATTATTTAATACCTTCTCTTGATATATTCATCATAAAAAATAGTAAATGAATTCTTCCAATAATTAAACTTTTTGGTGTCGTTAATGCCAGACATTGATCCATCTTCTTTGTGAATAACTTCTAATTCATTAATATATTTAAATTTATACATATTGTTTCTCGCAAATAAAACTAACCATAACTCCTCAGCTAAAAGAAACATTTCATTGTTAAATATTTTAAATGAACTGTCATAACTTTTTTTAGCTACCTCATATGGAATAATTATAAATGCTCCGTGTAAAGCATCTACTATATTACTGTTATTAGATATAATCTTCGAAAAATTGTTAATAAATTTAGAATAAACAATAGAGATATACATAAAAATTTTAAAATTTGTTACGGCACTCAATTTTAATAATTTCATACTTAAATCTGTTAGCTTATGGTAAAAAGGATTTTGATTATTACCACTTAATGTTGATATTTTAGGTCCTATAATTGTTTTTCCATCATCATATCTAGATATTTTATTATAAGGTAGGGTTTTTAAGAGAATGTCTGGATTTGATATAATAAGATGCTTAAAATTATAATTTTCTATAGCTTTATCAATACCAAAGTTATTACCGTAACTAAATCCTTTATTATCGATGGAATAAAAATCACAATTATATATAGCAGATACTTTCTTTAATTCATCATTTGTTAGATTGTCATAAAAGCTATTTACAATAATTACTTTATAAGAAAAGTTATTAGTTGCCTTTTCTCTTATACTTTTTACTAAATCAACTATATCTTCTGTATTTTTATATGTTAGTACAACAAATATCATATCTACATTTTTTTTTGTCATCTTTCTAAACCGTCCGTTTCTTATTTTTAAGACCTTTAATAATCCAGTAATGAATCAAACCAATTGTTTTAAATATCGATAATTTTTCATAAGTTCTATATACAATCCAGTGATATTTTATTAGTGAAAGTTTGTTTTGAGATATAGAACCACTTCTAATTCTATGACTGGCTAAAACTTCATTTAATCCATAAATTTTTTTTGTTTTTTTAATTATAGTTAACCACATTAAATAGTCGTTTCTTTTTCTTATATTTGGAATAAAAAACTTACCTATATTTTTAGCATTGTACATTACTGTAGAATTTCCACAGTTGTACTTTAGTAGGTTTTTGTAATCCATTTCATTTTGTACACTTATTTTATCTAGAATTATTTCATTATTCTCATTTATTTTATTGTATGCAGTACTAGAAAAATCATATTTATTTTTTATCATGAAATTAAGTTGCTTTTCTAATTTATATGGATCCCAGACATCATCACTATCTAAAAATGCTATGAAATCACCTCTTGCAACTTCAATTCCTTTATTTCTAGACAAAGCTGCACCGCTATTTTGCTGATTTTTTATGTATTTAATCCTTTCATCAAAGATTTCAAATTTCCTTATGATTTCTTTAGATGTGTCTGTCGAACAATCATCAATTAATATCATTTCCCAATTTTCATAAGTCTGTTTTTGAACGGACTCAATTGTCCTAGTTAAATATTTTTCACAATTATATACAGGAGTTATTATTGATACTTTATTCATAGTTTTTACTTAGACCTACTTCCGTAATACGAATACTTTCTTTAAAATCATACATTTTATTTTTTATATTTAATTGATCAGTATCTTCTTTGTAATACAAATCTCCAAACAACTTGTTTAATGAACTATTTTTTTTAGAAAAAAACATTATTAAAGGATTAAGCAACTTAAAAGAAATTGTATGTTTTCTTTGATTATTCCGAATTTCTTTTACTAAATTTATAGTAGAAACATATTCGTTGTTTTGTGGGAGATAGATTCCACTGGCTCTTCTTAAAACAATCTCTTTTACATAAATTTCTAAGTTTTTCACAAAAATCATGCTTCTTTTATTGTTAATATTAGGGAAAAATATTATTTTCTTACTTAAGTAAGAAAGTTTTCTGTAATTACCAGGGGAACTATTACCATAAATCATTGGTGGTCTTAAAACAGAAACTGTAAAATCTTTTGATGCTAATTCTAATAATAAATTTTCAGCTTTTAATTTTGATTGTCCATAAAAAGTTTTTGGATTTGTTTGTGTGTCTATACTTATTGGCCCTTCCTCAACACCATATACACTCATAGTACTAAAAAAAATAAAGTGCTTAACACCTTCTCTTTTACTTTTTTTAGCTAATTCCAATGTTAAATCGCTGTTTACTTTCATATAATCTTCTAATTTATATTTCTGCTCGTTTTTATGAACTAATGCTGCGCAATGAATTACAACATCAGTATTACTAAAATCGATTTTTTCCCATTCATTATTTCTCAGTGAAATTGTCTTAGCATAAAATTGATTGACTTGTTTATTAAAGAATTCTTTTAGTGATGTACTTAGATATCCCTTAGAACCAGTTAAAATTATATTTTTCATTTTTTATTCCTTTGTAGATGCAATTTCATCTATTTTTTTTTGAGCAATATTACCTTCAACAATCCCATCACTTTTTAGTACACTAATAATCGTCAAAGCAAAGCAACGAACGTCCATAAAAAATCCTATTTGTTTTATATATTCTCCATCAAACCGAGCCTTAATTTCAATCGGTAATTCATCACGACCGTTGATTTGCGCCCATCCTGTCAGGCCTGGTAATGTATCATTGGCTCTATATTTATCACGTTCGTCTATCAAGTCATATTGATTCCATAATGCAGGACGCGGTCCAACAAAACTCATCTCACCTTTTAAGATGTTAAACAGTTGTGGTAGCTCATCTAAGCTTGTCTTCCGTAAAAACTTCCCGACGCGCGTAATATAAACATCCGGATCAGCAAGCAAATGAGTCGGTGTATCTTGTGGTGTTTCAATATACATGGTCCGGAACTTCAAAATGTTGAAATGACTTTTCTTCAACCCAACTCGTTTTTGTTTGAAAAAGACAGGTCCTCTTGATTCAATCTTTATCGCTCCCATGATGCATAAAAATACTGGTATCAATACGATACACGCCACAAGTGCTAGGGTGAATCCTAACAACCGTTTCACTGTCATATAACTCATTTGCTTTAGCTCCTTATGTTTATACTAATTTTTGTTGTTTCATCGCGACGTCATTGGCGATATCAAGTAGCGTATTGCGTAGTTGCAATGGATTCAGTTGATGATTTTCTACCATCCGTAATATTTCTTCGATTGGTTCAGCTTGTTTCGTTCGACCAACGAAAATCTTTGGATAGATCGCTTCTGGATCAACTTCTCCGTCTTTAAGTAATTCTTCATACATCTTTTCTCCCGGTCGGATTCCTGAGAATACGATTGGCATCTCGTCTTCCGTGAAACCACTCAACTCAATCATGTTTTTCGCAAGATCAACGATTTTAACTGGTTCACCCATATCAAGGACGAAGACTTCTCCACCGTCTGCTAGAATCCCCGCTTGAATGACCAATCGACTCGCTTCTGGAATCGTCATAAAGAATCGTGTCATCTCAGGATGCGTCACCGTGACAGGTCCACCAGCTTCAATTTGCGATTTAAAGAGTGGAATGACTGACCCACGACTACCAAGAACGTTACCGAAACGAACGACGGCAAATTTCGTCTGACTTCGTTTCCCTAAATCCTGAATGATCATCTCGGCAATCCGTTTCGTCGAGCCCATGACGTTCGTCGGGTTGACTGCTTTGTCCGTTGAGATCATGACGAACCTTTCGACCTGGTGACGATCCGCTACTTCTGCGACGTTCTTTGTACCATATACATTATTTTTAACAGACTCATATGGATTTGCTTCCATTAAAGGCACATGTTTATGAGCTGCCGCATGGAAGACGACATCCGGTCGGTGTTGTGCAAACACTTCGTCGAGACGCATTTGGTCTTGTACATCGGCAATAATTGGCACTAGGTTGATTGCAGTCTGTAAACCACGCAGTTCTCGTTCAATCAAATAGATACTGTTTTCACCGTGACCGAGTAATACTAACGTCGTGGGATTAAATTGAATGATTTGGCGGCAAATTTCTGATCCAATCGATCCACCCGCTCCTGTGACAAGGACCGTCCGTCTCTCAATTTCACTCCGAATCCCTGAGATGTTCAGTTCAACCGGTTCGCGTCCGAGTAAGTCTTCAATCGATACATCGCGTATCGCGTTGATCGATACTTTCCCCGTCACAAGTTCTTCAATCATTGGCAAGGTTTGAACGTTCTTACAGAGTGTCTTTGCCTCGGTGATGAGTTCAATCCGGCGTTGCTGTGACAATGATGGAATCGCTAAGACGATGGCTTCAATTTTATGTCGTTCGATGACTGCCTTTAAATCCTCAGTCGTTCCTGCAACTTCGATTCCTTGAATCACGAAATGCATGTGTTTCGGATCGTCATCAACGAATGCCACTGGCTTCAATTCGTGAAATGGTGATGCATAGAGTTGACGAACCAGTGCTCGTCCGGCACGCCCTGCTCCGATGACCAATGTTCGCTTACGTGATTTGATCATACGCCGCGGTAGAGCATATTTCCGCCAGTGCTGACCGATCCCAAGCAGACGTAATGCTACGCGGATCGCTCCAAGTAACAGTAAAGAAATACAAAAACTTAATAGTGTGATACGTTCTAAGACTTGTCCGAAGAATAGAACTTGATACACTATTAAGCCGATTGAGCTGAGTCCCAGGGACAATGATAATGTCATTGCTTCCTGTACACTCGCATATTTCCAGTTAACACGGTACAGTTTCATCAGAAACGCGACTGTGATGAAGAGTAAAGCAAATACCGTCGCTGACTGAACTAAATCACGACTGTCGATCAATAAAAATAATTCCTTTGGATATAAGAAAAAATATGTAAAGCTCATTGCAACCATTAATGCACAGGCATCCATACATGCTAATAAAATCGTTCGGTAATAGTAATACTTCTTCACGAACATTCACTCCTTTCAACTAATATTTGAAATGCTGTTTTTCAGACAAGCGATTGTGTTTTGTGTGCTTGCAACAATTCTTCCATCATTTCTGCCACGTCTGCTCCTAGGTCTTCACGGTTCAAAGCAAACTCGAGAGTCGTCCGAATGAATCCTAATTTTTCACCGACATCATAGCGTTTGCCATCAAATTCGTACGCAAAGACCCGCTGCATTTCGTTGAGTCGCGTAATCGCGTCCGTCAATTGAATTTCGCCACCAGATCCGACTTGTTGTGTTTCAAGATATTTAAAGATTTCTGGAGTCAACAAGTAGCGTCCTAGAATTGCTAAGCTCGATGGGGCTGTTCCTGGTGCTGGCTTCTCGACGAATGATTTCACCTTATGTAATTGCTCTGAGATGCTAGAGCTTGGATCAACGATGCCGTAACGATGTGTATCCTTTTCAGGAACTGGCTGCACACCAATGATTGAACTATTCGTGATTTCATACTGTTCGATTAACTGTCGCGTACAAGGTACTTCAGCCTGAACGATATCATCACCAAGCATGACGACGAATGGTTCATTACCCACGAATGCTTTCGCTTGAAGAATCGCATCCCCAAGACCTTTTGGTTTCGATTGACGAATGAAATGAATGTTAATCTTCGTTGTCTCTTCGACTAAGTATAGTAATTCTGATTTATTCTTCGAAATCAGGTTCGCTTCCAGTTCCGGTACGGAATCAAAGTGATCTTCGATCGCGCGTTTCCCTTTACCAGTGATAATCAAGATATCTTCGATTCCTGATTCAATGGCTTCTTCAATGATGTATTGAATCGTTGGTTTATCAACGATCGGTAACATTTCCTTCGGCATCGCTTTTGTCGCTGGCAAGAAACGTGTTCCGAGTCCCGCTGCTGGAATAACTGCTTTTTTTACTTTAATCACATAATCATCTCCTATATATAATTTCGGTTTCCCAAATTATATCTAACATTCCATTCTTTATGTAAAATACAATAACATAGGACAAGCGTCACTTTCCATAAAGATTTCCATAATTTCACAATGTAAGCGTTAACATAGAAAAAAGAGAGTGCCATTTCACTCTCTTTCCCTCACCTTGACAAAAAATGTTATACCCACTGTCCTTTCCAATTCTTCTCGACAGGACTCGGGGGATTGATTGTCACGAGTTGGTTCAAGAGAACGGCTTCATTGTTTTCATAAATCTCATCGATCAACCAATCTTCGAATGTTTTCTCAAGCATCCGTTCGCATTGCTTCCAGTAGAACGGACGTTTCTCTAGTTGATGTGCATCACTTGCCACAAGATGGGCTAACCCATTCTCAAGCAAGGCAATCGCAAACCGCTGGACATCCTTTCCGTATTTGCCGATCAAACTAGCACACGTCACCTGACTGATGGCACCGTTTGATATCAATTCAAACAGTAATGACGGATTCTGAATAATCGTCTTGTTCTTTTCCGGATGGGCAACAACGGGAATATAACCATCAGAAATCAATTCTGCAAAGACTTGGCGCGCATACGATGGAATCCCACTTGACGGAAACTCGATCAAAATATAGCGTGAATCGTTGAGTGTCAGCGCTTGCCCTGCTTCTAACGCTTCCATCAACTCACCGATCAACCGGATCTCATGACCTGGATAGACGGTTAGTGGAATATCACGTTGTTTCAACAAGACATTGAATTCATCGACGGTGAGCTTCACATCGACATCTTCTGTTTCGAATTGTGGGTGATAGAGGTGTGGTGTCGCGATGATCCGCGACACCCCTTCTGCAACGGCTTGTTCGGCTAACTGTAACGCGTGTTCGACACTAGCCGGACCGTCATCGACGAGCGGCAAGATATGACAGTGGATATCAACCATATAGATGTCCCTCACTCATAGGAATAGTAGTATTGGTATGCTGAATCATCCGTCAGTTCACGACGGTTCAAGACGACACCGAGAATTTTCGCTTCGGCCAGTTCAAGCTGTTCTTTCGCTTTTAAGACGCGTTGACGATCAGATGTCGTACAACCGACGACAAGGACAACACCATCGGTTAATTTTGAAGTAATTCGACTATCGGCGACTTGTAGTAATGGTGGTGCGTCAAAGATGATGATGTCGAATTCTTCACGTAGTTGTGCAACAAGATGCTCCATTGCCCGTGACGACAAAAGCTCCGCTGGGTTCGGTGGAATCGGACCGGCTGTCAAAATCGATAGGTTATCGACTTTCGTCGGCAAGATCGCTTTTTCTTTTTCCGCTTGGCGTGTCAAAAGACTCGAAAGTCCGAGACCATTTGCTACACGGAACGTATAATGGACCGTCGGACGACGCATATCTGTATCGATGATCAAAACTTTTTTCCCTTGTTGCGCATAGGCGACAGCTAAGTTTGATGACGTCGTTGATTTTCCTTCACCTTGTGTTGCAGAGGTGACAAGAATCGCTTGAATCTCACGATCGACAGCCATGAATTCAATATTCGTCCGAATCGTCCGGTATTGCTCAGCAACAGGCGACTTCGGTTGCGTGACCGTAATCAGTTTCCGTGCGTCTTTATTCATTTTGCTCTTCTTAGCCATGTTGTTGGACCGCCTCTCGTTTTGCTGCTTTTGACGATGACTTGAATACTTTGCTATCGATATCAGGGATACTACCGAGTACCGGGAGATCAAGAATTTGTTGGACCTGATCTTCTGTCCGGATGCGACGGTCGAGTACTTCGCGTAAGAAGGCAAGTCCGACACCTAGTAAGAATCCGACGACTGCAGCGATCGCTGTATTTAAAATGATATTCGGACTAACGGGTGACGTCGGGATGCCTGATTTCGACAAGACAGTAACGTTATCAACGCTCATTAATTTTTGAACATCTGAACTAAAGACCTCTGCAATCGAGTTCGCCATGTTTGATGCAAGTGCTGCATCCGTACTTTGGACCGAGACGTTAATGACCTGTGAGTTTTGTTCACTTTCGACCGTGACCATATTATTTAATGCAGCTACATTTGTTGGTGCGTTTGGAACTTCCTTCTGAACCTGTTCTAAAATCGCTGGGCTTTTGATAATGACCCGATATGTATTAACCAATGTGACAGACGACTGGACGGACTGTGCATCGATGACTTCGTTTTCTTGTTTTTTTGGAGTGACAAGAATCTGTGTTCCTGCTTGATACGTCGGTTTAATTAAAAAGCTACTGACGGCAAATGAGATGAGAGCGGCGACGATCGTCAACGCCAAGATGCGCCAGAACGATTTACGTAAAATCGAAAATAATTCCTGCAAGCTAATCGTTTCATTCATGGTCTAATTATTCTCCTTTATTTGTCTAATTCAGTGACTTTCCTACATCAACTAGGACTCAGTATAACAAATATTTGGGAAATGGTTGATGTTTTTTTAGGAAATGTCATACGTTTATTGAAAAACATTGCGTATAATAAAAGATGAATTGTTACTTTTTACATTCATTTCCGTATCTCGACATAGGAGGAATTTCTTTATGCATCGCTCGTTACAAGCGCTACAATTCTATACATCCCACTCGAAGGAGGATATCGCACGACTTCATGAACGAATTCGTTCGAGTCTGGCTTCGACCGAATCCTTGACGGATACAATGATCCGAATCACCGGTCAACCGCCACTAATTCCTTATGACGAAGATACCGTCACGGTCGAAGAATGGAATGCATTCCTCGTCGGAAAACATCATGCGACATTAGCTGACTTTTACGGTACATTAGTCGCTCGTCCAATCTTGGACGAAGATGGTCCACTCCCGGACGAGGCAGAAAAACCACTTCCAACTCTTTCACGGAGTCAACGCGAACCGGAACCAAAACGACGTAAAAAAGAGAAAGAAATCAAGCATGCTGGAGCAAAACGACCGTTACCTTGGGGCTGGATCGCACTATTGATTCTTTGTTTCTTACTTGGCGCTGGTGGAACCTATGTCTATTCGACGTACTTCGCAGGTTCTGCAGATACAACACCAAAAGCGACTGTCGAAAAACCAGTCACGGTTGAAAAAACGAAAGAACAGAAACCAAAAGCAACAAAAGACACTGCAGCTGTTGGTGACGTTTTGTATGTTAAAACACGTTCAAGTAACATCTACCGAGAAGAAGCAATGACGACATTACTCTACGAAGCTGACTTCGGTGATGGATATCGTATCGTCAAGAAAAAAGACGGTGTGACTGAAATTGAATTATCGGATGATTTAACGGGATTCATCAAAACAGCCGATACGACAAAGAGACTTGAGGGTGAACCGCTTGCTGACGAAACGCTCTTGACGTGGGTGAATGATCAACTCGATACGAGTTTTGTGACGGGTACACTCATTGACCTTATCGGTAAAAGCGGTGAAGAACTGAATAGTCTTTATGGACCAGCCGATCGAACTTATCCGGTCAATGGAAGGTACCCTGATAACCTTCATCAGTACTGGTTTTACGGTAATCATTTCTTTATCTTAAAAGACAACAAAGTAACCGCCATCGACTGGACGAATACAACCATTACGAATGAGCAATTAGCCTCACTTGCTCCGCTTCAACTCGAAACGGATACAACTGGACTCATCACGAGTAACTCGTATCGTCTTCAACGTTTTGCAAAAGACGGAACAATCAGCCGAATTCGTTTATCTGAACAATCGTTTTAAAAGAAAAGCACCGAATCCGTGAGATTCGGTGCTTTTATTCATTCCATATCGAGTGAATAGCGTAATGCCGTTTGTGTTTCTTTTAATGAATCTTCTGTCGGGTGCCAGTAATAGATTCCGTCGCCTTCTTTTCCACCCGTTCCTTCGAGTTTCAAGTTCTTTTGGTTACGGAAGGCATCCATGTAATCAAATGCTAAAGTACGCATCGGTTTGAATGAAACGTTCGTCTGCGCGTTCTTCCCGACGACGTCCATGATCGCATTGAAGTTACTGACTGACACATCGGATGACAATTTATTCGCAACCTGGGCGATGACTTCTCGTTGACGCATCTGGCGACCAAAGTCACCACGTGGATCTTCATAACGCATGCGTGTGAATTTTAACGCTGATTTTCCATCTAAGTTGACTTTACCAACCGGGAAATGTGTTCCACTGACAGTAAAGTCGATATCATTATTGACCGTCACCCCACCGACTGCATCAACCAGGGACGTGAAGCCTTCCATATTGATTTCCGCATAGTAGTTGATTGGGATATTAAGAAACTTTTCGACTGTCTTGATTGCCATCTCCGGTCCACCAAATGAATACGCATGGTTGATCTTATCATTTGTTCCTTTTCCGACGATATCAACCTTCGTGTCCCGGGGAATACTGATCAATCGACTTTCGTTTCGTGTCGGGTTTAATGTCATGACCATGATCGAGTCACTGCGTCCGCGCTCGCCTGGCCGTTGGTCGACACCGAGTAATAGTACCGAGACCGGCTTTTGATCTTCAACGACCTTGTCTCCCGTGTTCTTAACCGGTGACTGAATTTTTTTGACCGTTTGGTCGACTTGATAATATGTATAGCCGATGAATCCGCCGACACCGACGATGAGGACAAGTGCAATTAATAGCATGATTTTCAGTGGCGTCCAGCGTTTTTTCACCTTACGTTTTTTCTTTACTCGTTCCAACTGCGTCCATTCCCTTCTGTGTTTTGCTTCTCGTTAATATCGGTTGTGTATGACAAGACTTACAGCCTGAGTATAACGAAATTTGAGCGTAATTTGTCAAAAACGGGAAAAGATGAAAAAAAGAGTCTCCCGATTGGTTGACTCTTTTTGCTTCACATCAATCTTATAAACTCTTATCGTGTCGCATCAAAGTAACGATTCTGTTGCCGATACTTTCTCAAAGAGAAAGACTTCATAGATTTTTTTCTTAAAGTTATAAGCCAGGCTGACAAGCATCCGTTTTTTCGGATCCGTCGTCTGGAAGATGTACGTTTTCATCATGATCGGATCAGCAAGTCCCTGCTTGATTTCCGCTTTTGAAGCGACCATCGAATAATCAAAGTTCGCCCAGTCCATCCAGTCACCGAGTCCTTTACCCGTCAAGACGGCATCGAGTTGTTGTTCCGTCATGCCTTCCGACAGTTTCGCACCTTTCACTAGTTGCATGTTGCTTTCCCGGGCACCCAGTTTTGTTTTAGCCGTTATGTTAATTACTTTCGAAGTCAGACGGAAAACCGAGTCCTTCGCTTTCGTCGTAAAGGCTAACGCCGTATAGGTTGGCGCAACTTTCACTTTCGTATCGTAAAAATTGTAGGTAGTGAACTTCTGACCGTCTTCTTTATCCGCGTACTCCGGCTTTTTCTTCAAAATCGTTGATCCATCTTTTTTCGTCAGCTGCGTTTTATAGTTTTTACCGTAGAGAACTTTTGCGACCTGCTCCATCGTCATACCGGTTCTGAGTGCCTCAAATTGATTCGTTGCCGTGATCTCGACTTTCGTCGCTGCGGATGCCGTTCCACTAAAGAGTGTTGATCCGGCGATGACTGTCGCCACCGCAACTTTCGTGAATGTTGTTTTCATCTGTAAGTCCCCCTTTAGAATGTCGCTGTCTCGTGATCCACAACGACGTACTTTTTCTTTTTCGCGTCATATGCCAAATCAACATAAATCCGTGATTTCGTCGATTTTTGGAAGACATAAAGTTTTCCTTTATGCGTCTCGATCTTATACTCTTTGATTTCCTTTGTACTGAAGACGCTCCGGGCATCTCCCTCACTTAATCCAGCCCATTCACCAAGACCTGAACCTGAGAGCACACCATCGAGTTGTTTCTCCGTCATGCCCGTTTTGATTTTAGCGCCTGCGTTTAACTTCCGCGTACTCTCGCGATACTCGGAATATGTATTCCGTCCCATTTCGACTTGTTTTGAAATAAGACGATATACGGAATCATTCTTTTTCGTCATGAAACCGAGTGATATTAACGTCGGTGGAATTTTTGCCTTCCGATCATAGATTTCGTAATAAATTTCCTTACGTTTATCTTCAACGTCTTTTAATTCTTCTTTTGTCTTCAATACTTGTGAACCATTTTTAGTCGTTAATTGCTTTTTGTAATCTTTACCGTATAAGACTTTTGCGACTTGCTCCATCGTCATACCCGCTTTGAGTGCTTTGTATTGATTCGTTGCCGCTGTCTCGACTTTCGACGCAGCAGATGCTGTTCCACTAAAGAGTGTTGTTCCCGCGATGATTGTCGCCACCGTGATTTTCATGAATGTCGTGTTCATATTCCAAGCTCCTTTTTAATAACGATCGTGGCTTTCGACACGATACGTTTTCTTTTTGGCGTCATAGATGAAAAAGACATACTGCCACTGATTCGTTGCTGTTGGAAAAACGTATGATTTCGTATGAATGATCGTCGCTTTCCCTGCTTTAATTTCTTTTTTTCGAAGGACGGATGTCGTGTCAGCTAGACCGAGTGTTCCGAATGCTCCGAGTCCTTTCCCCGTCAGTAGTTGATCGACTTGTTGTTCCGTCATCCCGTTCTTGATTTTCGCACCTTTGATTAGTTTACGATCACTCGTCCGGAAGCCTGCTGCCGTGTTACGCTTGAACTCCATCTGCTTCATCGTCAGCCGGTACTTTGTTCCACCCGTCTCCGTCATGAACATCAGGACACCGATTGCTGACGGGAATTCAACTTCTCGATTCACGAGATCGTAGAGAAGGACGTTTCGATCCCATTCCTCCATCTCGATTTCTGTGTTCAATCGTAAGACTTGTGAACCTTTTTTCATCTTCAGTTGTTTTTTGTATGTCTTGCCATAGAGGACTTTTGCGACTTGCTCCACTGTCATCCCCGGTTTTAACGCACGATATTGTTTCGTTGCGATTGTCTCAGCCTTCGTCGCCGCACTCGCTGCTATCGGATTGAGACAAACGGTTGCTACAAACAGTAGGATGAGCAGTTGTTTCACGTTCCAGCTACGCATTAGAACCCACCATCTTCAGTCGTGCCGGAAACCGTCATGATATCCGTGACGACATAGCCTTTTCCCGTGTCATGCATCCTGACGCGCTTCTGTTTCTTCTTGTTATTTGTCTGGAAGATATAGATTTTTACTTTAGCATTTCTGAACCCAATATTTTTCAGCTCTTGTTTTGAGAAGACCGAGCGATAATCGATCACAGCCCACGTCATCCAATCGCCGAGCCCTTTTCCTGTCAAGACAGCATCTACTTGTTTCGTAGTCATTTCGAATCGAATCCGTTTCCCTGTCATGAGCTGTTTCGTACTTTGCCTTACGGTCTTATCTCGTTTCATGTCAACGCCTTTGAATACAAGACGATAGAGCTTGTCCTTCGGCTTTTTCATGAACATGATTTGCATGACATGCATCGGCTCTTGTTTCGTTTGATCAAAGAAGAAATATTGGAGGCTATCAACGTATTCTTCTGAAATGACTTTCTTTACATCATGTTTGAGGACGATCGAACCATTCTTCTTCGTTAGGTATTTTTGATACGACTTGCCATACATCTGCTTCGCAAACTCTGTCACCGTCATCCCGAACGAATAGTTCTTCAAAGAATCGGTGAATTGTTGTTCGTTCTTTGTTGCCGCTGAGACGGTACCACTTCCAAGCAATACGATTGCCATCAGACAGACGAAACTCGATTTGATCCATTTCTGCATCCATTTCACTCACTTTCTGTTGCACGTGCTTTAGTTTTCTTTCTTAATCGTCCGAATATCACTGACCTGATAGGTTCTTTTTTGTTCGTTATACGTCAGTTCGACATGTTTCCACTTGTTCGTCGTCGATTTAAAGACATATTCTTTGATCCGAGCCACTTCAGCAAATCCTCGTTTTTGTTCGTCCAGCGTATAAGCAGACGCTGTATCCATATGACCGAGCATCGTCCAGTTGCCAAGACCCTTCCCCGTCAATTTTGCATCCAGCTCTTTTTCCGTCATCCCGTTCTGGAGTACAGCACCTTTGACGAGCGTCCGTGTGCTTTCACGATATCCTGTCTTCGTCTTCCGTTCGATGAACAATGCTTTTGTCACTAATCGATAGCTTTTACTCTTTTGCTTCGTCATGAACTGTAAGACAAGTTCGGTCGGGGGATCTTGTTTTGTCGAATCAGAGATGACATGGATTAATTGCTTATGTCCTTCTTCGTTTCCTTCGAAGTTGATTGGAAGTTTAAGAACAGTCGATCCGTTTCTTTTCTTCAGGTGTTTCTGATACGACTTGCCATACAAGACTTGCGCGACTTGTTCCATCGTCATTCCATTTTTCAAGCCCTTGTACTGTGTCGTCGCAAGCGTTTCTGCTTTTGTTGCTGCAGATACTGTTCCTGGAACAAACAAACCAAGTAACAGTACTAAACAGAGTGACCACGTGATGATGCGCTTCATACCTGCTTCCCTCTCTCCTTGATGACTCCATGAATCATCATTATTCATTTTTCGTACTTCAATGAAATCCCGATTTCTGTGTCAACCTCATATCGCTTTTTCTGCGTGTTATAGGACAAGGTGATGACTTCAATTTTTTTCGAATGTGATTGGTGGAATTGATAGATTTTATAGCGTCCATTCTTCATTGAGCTTTTTTTTATGACGGATGAAACGTTCCAGCTCCAATACATCGACACCTGTCCGAGCTTTTTACCTGTCACCAGTTGATTAAGCTGTTTCTCTGTCATTCCGTGGCGGAGTGCCGACGGTTTCACAACGGTCCGGCTATTTTCGTACAAGCCATTCTCCGTATCGCCTTGATAGTACAGCGCTTTTTGTGTCAGGTAATATGTCTTCTGATGCTGTTTCGTACTAAATTCAAGAAGTGTTGTTGTTGGAAGGTTTTTAGAGGGACGATCCAGTACATATCCGAGGGACCGATAACCTTGTTCGTTACCGGTCGTGCCCGGTTTTTTCGTAAAGACGACTCTCCCATCTTTTTTCTTGATGTACTTTCGGTACTCTTTTCCGTACATCGTCTTCGTGACTTCCGTCAGCGTCATGCCGAATTTGAGTGTTTTGTACTCTTGCTTGATTTGCAGTGCTTCCTTTGATGCTGCTTGTCCTTCGAGTGTTCCGCTTATACAGAGGACATTGATGAGAAGGACACATAGGATACGTTTCATCGTTTAACCTACTTTCCTTATTTCACGAGCTGAACGGCACGATCGGCATTCAAGCGACCGTATCCGTACGTCGTGTCACGGCCTTTTTTGCCGAGGTCCTTCGCTGACTTGCGGAGGATCGATTCGACGTCCGTCACTTTGATACTTGGCTTTAAGCTATAGAGGACACTCGCGACGCCAGCGACATGCGGTGTTGCCATCGATGTCCCGCTCCAGAAGATGGATTCGCCGTCTTGTAAGTAGCTCGCGATGTCTTGCCCTGGTGCGACGAGATCCAGTCCTTCGCCGTAGTTCGAGAACGATGCTCGTTTATCGAATCGATTCGTCGCCCCGACTGAGAAAACATATTTCGAGCGTGCCGGATAGGACAGTTTTGGTGCACCTTCATTGCCAGTTGCTGCTGCGACGAAGATTCCTTTCTTACGCGCTTCCGCTAAGGCATCTTCAATCGCGAGGGAAACACCGCCACCGCCAAGACTCAAGTTGATGACTTTCGCCTTTTGTTTTACGGCAAACAGAATGCCTTTGGCGATATTCGAGTTCGAAGCGTAGTTATTGCGTGAGATGACCTTGATCGGAATGATGCTCGCCCGATCATTGATTCCCGTCATCCCGTAACCATTGTTCGATGCTGCGGCAATGACACCGGCGACGTGTGTACCGTGTCCATGATCGTCATAAGCGAGCTGGCGCTTATGAACGAAATCGTATCCGAGATCCATCCGGACGCGTCCAGCGAAATCCGCATAGGTTGGATTGATGCCGGTATCGACGACCGCTACACGGACAGTCGAACGTGACTTATTCGCAATCCGCTTGACCATCGCATGATAACCGATGTCCGCTCCCTTGACACCACCGCGTTGTCCGGTATTTTTTAACGCCCACTGGACGGACTGGAAAGGATCCGTACTGAGCAACTTCATCGATTGATCGAGTTCGACGTACCGGACACCCTTCGTTTGTTCGAGTTGTCGTTTCGCAGCTACGGCTTGAATGAAGCTGTTGTAAGAGAATTTCTCAAGTCGTAAGGTGTTGTCGATCGTTTCGTGATGGGCGGCGCGCGACGTCTGTGACAACGTACTCGCTTTCGTCGCCCCGTCCAGACGGACGACGAGACTCGTCGCTTGTCCGGTCGTCGTTGATTTTGTGGCGTATTCCCGGATCGGTTCGAGCCGTTCAAGTTTATAGGGAATCGTAAACGCTTTGTTCTTCGTCCCTGTCACTTCGATGTATTGCCGTCCACTCCACGTCAGTGGGAAAAAGAGTGTCTTTTTACTGTTCGCATACCGCGCATACGGGTCTTTTTGTTTGTATTCGGTTTGCGACGTATAGATCGTCGCTTTCTTTGAGGAATCAAAGGCGAACTTCAAGTGTGTTCCGCCGGCAAGATAGGTTTTGGTATCGAAATAGAACAATGCTTTCCCACTCGCGTCGAACTTTCCTTTGATATAGCCTTTTTTCGTTTTTGCTTCGATGGCTGGCACTTTTTTAGCCGTTGTCGCCGCTTCCGTTGTATCCAACGTATATGTATTAAACGCACTCACGAGGAGAGCGCTGACGATGATCTTTTTCATATGATTTCACTCCTTCATTCATGTATCCTTTTTCATTATAATGGAAAAAATTGATTTTTCTAGTTCTTTTTACCTCCATCAATCAATGAATTGACCGAAAAAAAGAAGCCCTGTCAGCACAGGACTTCTTTAATGATTTAAGGAATCAGTTTGACGGCGCTATCGGCGTTCAACCGACCAGCACCATAGCTCGTATCATAGCCTTTTTTCCCAAGATCTTTTGCCGATTTCTTAAGGATGCTTTCGACACTGCTTGCCTTCAAAGACGGCTTCAAACTGATCAAGAGACTCGCGACACCAGCGACGTGTGGCGTCGCCATCGAGGTTCCGCTTCCATATAACAACTCCCCATCTGCGAGGTAGCTTGGAATCGAGACACCCGGTGCGACAAGGTCGAGTCCCGTCCCGTAGTTCGAAAACGAGGCTTTCGTATCTTTTCGTCCTGTCGCCCCGACCGACAAGACATATTTCGAACGAGCCGGATAAGCAATCGTTCCACGTCCTTCGTTCCCGGATGCCGCAACAATCAAGATGTTCTTTTTCACCGCTACCGCTAATGCCGATTCGATTGATTTCGAAGAGGAACTCCCACCGAGACTCATGTTGATGACCCGAGCACCTTGTTTCGTCGCATGCTGAATACCTTTGACGAGTCCTGACACTGAACCAGCGCCTGAGTCATCGAGGACCTTAATCGGAATCAACGTCGCCATCGGATTGATGCCTGTCATCCCATATGTGTTATTTCCACCCGCCGCAATGATTCCCGCCACATGTGAACCATGTCCGTTATCATCCCAGGCGCTCTTATCGCCATTGATGAAATCATAGCCGAGATCCATCCGGATTTTGCCCGCGAAGTCGGCGTAACTCGGATTGATACCAGAATCAAGGACTGCGACTTTGGTTGCAGATAACTTTTTACCTTTGATCCGTTTTTGCATGGCGACGAAACCGATATCCGCCCCCTTGAGACCTTTCTTTTGCCCCGTATTCTGCAGAGACCATTGATATTTCTGATAGGCATCGACTCCGAATGCTTGAATTGGTGCATCGAACTCCGCGAACGCGACAGCTGATGAGCGTTCGAATTTCTGTTGCGCTGCTTTCGCTTCTGCATAGGAAGCATAGACGAGTCGCTCGATTCGAAGCTCGGACGCGACCGACTCTACTTTTAAGGCGCCGAAGGCTTGCGCTCGCATTGCACCTGGGCGTGTCTGCACGAGCAGTGCCGGTTTAACCGATTGAACGGCTGCCGTCATCGATTCCTCGATGGGTTCGTAACGTGAGATATAGGCAGGAACGGAGTAGCGGTCGCCCGGATACCCTTCGAGTACTAAGTACTGTCGTCCACTCCAACTGAGCGGGAAGTAGAGTGTATCATCCGTGACTTGGTAATAACGATTGTAGACCCGTCCCGCTTCGGCGTCCGCCTTGCTCGTGAACATCGTCCCGTACGTGTTGTAATCAAGCTCGAATTCGAAGTGTGTTCCTTTCACGACAAAATGCTTTGCGTCAAAATACCAGACCCCGAATCCTTCCGAATTAAATCGTCTTGTTAACGCACTCCTCGATTGCTTCGAGAAGACTGGTACTTCTTTTGCTTTCGCCAATATCGCAGGACGAATCGTCTCTTTTTTCTCGATTGCATTGACTGGTACCGTACTAAAGATCAAACCAAGTGCTAGGCTTCCTGCTATCCATTTGCGCACCATCGTTCCTCCCTCTAGGTCTTTCTTACTAATACCCAGATTAGATGGAATTATGTGGAATATAGTGGAACCTTGACGCAAATCATAAAAAGCACCACTCTCGTGTTGAGAGTGGCGCTTGGTGTTACTTGACTGTGACTGTGAATGTTTTGACGACTTTATAGTTTCCAACTGTCGTGTACGTGACACGAATCGTCGTTTTGCCTGCTTTAATACCTCTGACGTTACCGCGTGACGAGACTTGTGCGACTTTTTTGTTTGCTGACGTATACTGAACGGATTTGATTTTATCCGTTGTTGACGTATAAGAGATACGTGTCGTCTGGTTCTTCTTCAGCGTTGCTTTTGAAGCTTTCAGCGTGACACTGTTTGCTTTTGTTTCGATCGGTAAAACTGTCTTCAAAACAAAACCATCTTTTAACGTAACCGTTGCTTCCACCGTCGTTTTCCCTGTTGCTTTACCTGTCAAGCGACCTTTTGAATCGACTGTCGCTTTTTTTGTATCAAGGACACGGTAGCGAGTCGAAGCGATTGCTGATTTTGAGTTTGCGATTGTCGTTTTCAAGTTCAACGCTTTCCCTTGATAGACTGAACCGGCTTTGATCGTCGCGACTGGTGCTTTTGTTGCTTGCGGAACGAAGACGCCGACGTAACCGTTGACTTCCGCCGTCTTGATTCCTTTGACTGGAACCGTCAAGACACCGTTCTTATCTGTGACGAGTTTCGTGTTCGTGACGCCACTAGCATCGACGAAGACTTGGTTCGCGTGTGTTTTACCCATGTTGACTGGAATCGTCGTATTTAGACCTGCATTTTTCCCGATGACGGTCGCGACACCCGTGTTACGGTTCTTCCCGAAGCGAACGCTTGAGATCAAATCTTTCCCAGCTTCTTTTGATGTGTTCGATGTATGGTAAGCCACGAACTGTTTACCGTACGCGTATTTTTTACGTACTTTTAAGAGATTCGTGATTTCGTCATAGTACGGTGTCGTTTTTGACATGTACGATGCATCGGTCTGGTAGAGATCACCGTAGTAGACGGTCGGAACTGTATTTTTGTTCGAAAGAAGGAACGCATACTGCGCAACGATGTTTTCCGTTGAGTATTTCTTCGTCGGACTAGCAAGCTCTTTGTTGTAGATTGCGAGTGCTTTTGCTTCTTTTTCTTTCGTATACAGCTTCTCAAACGACTTCGGCTGATCCGTTTTACTGTACTGAGCACCCGCCTTGATGCCGTACATATCCAGCATGATTTGATTGACACGGTTTTTCTCTTGGTCGTGGTTATTGACGAACGACCAGTTCGGTTGAACATCCGTCGCGCCATACCCTTCACGGTCTACGACTGAGAGTTTCGCAAGATCACGAAGTGGACGTTTTTGCGAAGCTTTTAGCGCTGAACGCAATGTGAAGTACAAATCAGAGTCCATGATGAGTTGTTCGTTGTTGTTTGCTTTCATGTACGAACGTTGAGATGCTTTATAGCTTTCGATATAGCTCAAGTAATCTTGTTTTCCGAAATGCGCTTTCGAGATTTCTGCTTCTGCTTTTAGAATCGCTTTATCGTAGTGCGACGCCGCATCGATTCGGAATCCGTCGAACTTATACGTTTCAAGCATCCACTTCATCCAGTTCTTCTGTTCTTTGATGACTTCCGGGTTCGAGTTCGCAAGGTCAACGCCGACGAGGAATTCATCATTTCTTGCCATCGTGTTGTTGATCGTCTGCGTCGGGTTTCCTTTTTCATCGACGAAGAGGAACTGATCTTCTGTATCGATACCAGAGTTATCGTTTTGGAACGAACGTTCTTCTGAACCATAACCATATTCCGCTTTTGTGCTCATGTATTGATTTGTTAAGTCTGCAATTTTTCCATTATCTCCAGATGCTAACAATGCTTCTTTTGATGCAAAGCCATTCTTCAGCATGAACGGCAGATAACCTGTGTCTTTTGTGTATTGCGTCAACATCGGCTTCCAGTTATCCGGTGATACTTCATACCAGCTATCTGTCGCGAGATACGAATCGACCGTGTCGATGTGTCCCGTTTTTGCTGCTTCAAGCAACCATTCTGGCAAGTAGTTGTCCGCGTGATCGACACCAAAGAAACGATACGCTTTCCCGTCTTGGTCCGTCATGATCCGTCCAAGTCCCTGACCTTGAAGGGAGGTTCCGTTGAGATACGACTTGTTCCATTCTTTGATGTAGCCGTATTTCGCCTGTCCCATACCGCCACCTTTTGTGTAAGCGAGGTAAGGTGTCGCAAGGGTCTTCGTCGTTTCGCCACCTGTGAATGGATTTGCGAATGGTTTACCTGACCCCGTCGCACGACGCACGTAGACCGCTTCCCGTTGACTTAGACCAAGCATTTGGTTCGGTACGAGATCCATCTGGACTTTGATGTGATCGTCATGCAACATATCGACCATCATCTCGAGTTGTGAGGCTTTTCCGTATTTTGTCGGAATCGTACCACCCGGTCCTTGCGGGAACTCACCGAGATCATATCGATCGGCAATCGCATAGCCTTCTAAATAACGAGCCATGTCAAATGAACGATAGGCAGGTGGAAGCCAGACATCCGTCACGCCCCATGTGTTCAATAAATCTCCTTTTTTCGCAAGCGTCCGGTACATGTTACTTTCGTACGGTTGGAAGAGGCTAAAGCTTTGGAAGATGACACGATTATCGAGTTTTTCACCTGCTGTGAATGCTTGTGCGCGTTCTGGTGCATAGGTGAGTCCACTTGTTGCGACGACTGCAGCTAACAACCCAGCAGATACTTTTTTTGTTTTGCTCATGGATTAAATCTCCTTTATCTCTGTATGTTTTTAAATATTTATACCTGAATTTCCAAATAACATCACATAATTTAACATTTTATTGAGATGAATATGAGTCTGATTTTTCAAATTAAGTAAATAGATTTTTCAAAATGCAATCGATTGCGCTAATTCCTCGAAAAAACCTCCTCCTACCGAAGTAGAAAGAGGTTCACGTTCCTTAGTTCAATCCGAGAAGAACAGCTTTCTCGTAACCACCAGTCAAGACAGAGTTGTCATACGACTGAAGATCTTTGTTGACGACGATGACGTTCGACAACGTTTTCAGCGTACCAGCTGGGACTTTGATCTTCACGATATCAAGTCCGTTCGATACGATGTCATCTGAGTCAGCAAGCGAAATCGTTGTTCCGACCGGAAGTGCTTTTCCGTTTAAGACATAATTCGCTGTACTTGTCGCATCGTACATACCAGAGTACTGAACGCCTTCTGTGAATTTGATGCGAATGACATCTTTCTCGTTTTTCTCATTAGCAGTGACCTTAAGGATTTCAAATGGTGATAAGACTGGTGTTGGTGGTGTTTTCATGAGTTTGAAATCATGTGTCGCTGTCGCAACTGTGTTACCGACATCATCCGAAAGTGATTTGACGACGACTTTCCACTCTTCACCGTAACCTTCCATGTCAACAAGCTTTTGTAGATTCTCGTTTGCTGCGACGCGGAAGTTTTTGTCTGTTGTATCCGTGTAATTAAGGACCGAACCATCGATTGTAACGATTTTTCCGTCTTTATTTTTACCAATGAATTCAACAGTTGTCTTTGGAGGTAAGACTACACCATCACTATTAATGAGTGGCGTGTTGTACTCATCGAGATCACGGATTTTAACAGGCTCACTCATCATAACAACGAAATCATTACTTGGTGCTAAGCGATCAATCGTGTTAATCTCAGCACTCTTCAGATCTGGTGAATTAAGAGGAGAACCATCATAGTTCAAATCAAGCACGAGTGCGTCATTCTTCTCTCCATTCGCTTCAGCCTGAATCGCATCTTTCGCGAGTGTGATGCGGAATTTATCGTTGTAGTAGTTTTCTTTCGTGTTGACGGTATCATAGATTTCCGTCCAGTCCTTCATCAACTCGATGACTGCTTCGCCCGTCTCTTTGTTGTACGACGTGACGTCCACATATTTGCTGAAGTCTTCATATTTCTTCGTATTCGAGTTGTAACGTTCAAACTTCAATTCATTATCAAGCAATGCTAAGATGTTCGCTTTTTTAAGACCTTTACTGAACATGATACGGAATTGTTCAGGCGACTCAACTACAACACCAGCTGTCGGTTTAACCGTGTCTGCTGCAACTGTGAAGTCAAGGTTTTGAGTCGTACCGATATTCGTTTCATCAGAAAGCGCTGCATAGTCGTAAATGCTTGATACTTGAAGTGAGTGTTTACCCGCTGCGAAGTAACCTTGTTTAAGACCTGGATAGTTATCTTTTAAAGTGATTTTGACTGTATCGCGGCGATCGACACCCATTTTATTATCAAATCCATAATGGAGGACGTCAAAGTACTTCTCGCCGTACTGACCGTCGATTTTGAAATCAGCTGTAGCAACAGATTCAGAGAATTTCACTTCGAGTTGATTCAACCCTACAGCCTTAACAGAAGTGACTTCAGGCTGACGAGCATCTGTTAACTTGAAGCTTGCTTTTGATTTGACTTCTGTATCCGTGTTGCTCGTGATTTTCGCTGTCAGCTTAACGACTGCGTTATCTTGGAGTGGTGTTTCTTTGTCCAAGATCAACTCGAATGCTTTTGGATTAGAAGGAACTGCTTTGACACCGATGACACGTTTTGTTCCCTCGAATTGTTCGATTTGGATGTTATCGTTTGCGAGGTAATCTTCTTCATGAAGACCTTGCATGACTTTATCGAGTCCAAATGATTTAAGCAGAAGTTCACGTGAGACGGCTTTATCAAGGAAGATCGTTACGCGATCTGCTTGGTTCGACTCAGCTGCAAGAACATTGATCATCTCAATTGGAGCAGGCGTCACAGCGATCGTGCTGAATTTGACTTTCGTTTCTCCAGCAATCTTACCGATTAGGTTTTTGTAGTCACCAGCTGCCGTTTCAATGATTTCTGCTTTGATGATTGCTTCGATATCTGTGTTACTGAATTCAGACGTCAACAGAACCGTCGCTTTACCGTCCTGGATCGTGACACGATCTTTCGCGAGAGCACCGAATGATGTCGACAATTTCAAGACGATATCATCTGCATTTTTATCGACTTCACCAGTCGATTTGTTTTTAAGAGCGAATGTCACTTCCGTGTTATCTGCTCCGTTCGCAACGATTGTCGAAGCTTTTGGTGATACTTCTAGCATCCAAATATCTTCAACACTTTGTGTCATGAAGCTAAGCGAACCGAGATCCTTCGCGACGCCACCGACCATGATCCCTTTCGCGTCAACTGAGTAGTCTTTGCCATACTCGAGTCCTTCCACTTCAAGAACTGCTGATTTCTTGTCTGGGCTAAGTGTCGCGGATTTAACTGTCGCACCTGCGATTTTGAAGTTGTCTGCTGTGACAGAGTCAACGGCACGCGAGAATGAAACTTCGACTCTCTCTTTGCCGATTGCTTTTGCTGAAGCGAGGACTGTTTTTGCAATCGTGAAGTCCATCGGAGCTGATTTGACAGCGCCGACTTTGACGACATAGCTGTGTGTTCCTTCTGGAATACCACCTTGCGATGCCATGAACTTCCCTTTCGAGAGCGTTCCTTTCGCTACGATTGGTGTAGCTGACATGTCTTTGCCTGGGTAGATCAAGAGTTCTGCTTTCGCGCCCACTGCTGGGTACATGACGTCTGCTTTGACTGAAAGCTTCTGATCATCAACGCTTCCCATGACGTTCGAGATGTTTGCTGCCTTAACTTCGTAGTTGATGTAACCTGTTACGACAGAGTTAGCACCTTTGTACGTGTAAGCTAATTTATATTTTCCTGCTTTTGAAGTCGATGGAGTTTTGAGGTTGAACTTGCTAATTGGGCGCTTGACGATGATACCTGATTTGTATTGAACGTTGATTGTGCTTGGCAGTTGAACTTTTCCGCCAACAGCAACCGGTTCGAGGACTGGTTCGATGATATCTACGACATAGTTTTGAAGTTCGACTTTAAGAACTGCTTTCTTCGTCGTACCGGCTACCTTACCGTAGAGAACTTGGTATTTGTTGATGTATTTCTTTTCGAATTTGACAGAACCGCTCCACTTGACTGAGCGCATCTCATACTTGCCGTTTGAAAGTTTGACTTTGACTTTCGTCGGAAGCGTCAATTTCTTGACTGCGTATTTCGAACCACCTGCATGTTTCATCAAGATTGGAGAGATGTATTTAACCGAGACCTTCGATGCTGCATCAGCAGCAACCGGAGCTACGACAGACGCCGTGACTGCAAGCGCAGCTGCAGCAGCGTACAATTTGTTCGTTTTCTTCGAATAACCCATGTTTACTATTCCTCCTCTTTTCTAACAAATCAAAAGCGAAAACCCCAATTTTAAATCTACAATATAAGTAAAATATAGAAATATTTTACTTTAGAGCAGTCAAAAAATTCTTTAGTCGTCTTAGGAGGAATACGTTCTGTTTCACGTGCGATCATTCGTCTATCATCAAGACGATCTATCCGTGATTCATATGTATCCGATTGGGATGAACTAAAGACACTGCCAAAACCGCTTCAAAAAGCCATTTTTATTGTAGATTCGTGCACACCACCGTTTCGTTTTTGAGAATCGGTAAGAATGCTACACGTCAAATATACAAAACTAGAAAAGACGCCACAATAGATTTTTTGTAAAAAATAGGGGAATAGTAGTAAGATAAAATATATTTATATGGGCTGTGCATGGAAATTAATTTTTGGATTTACCCCTTTAAAGAAAACGCTTACATTATATTAAATTTCTGTCTTGTTTTCGTTTTACTAAAATAAAGTTTGGTTTCATGAAATGAAATGATCCGCTTTTTCGATCGCTCGAAGAAATGATTCACGATGTAGCCGATGCACATCATCGGCCCACATCTCGATTTTTGATCCACGTCGTTTGAGTTCAATCGGTAATCCACGACCAATCCAATCAAGTTGACGTTGCAAGACATGACGCTTTCGTCCGTCCTGTCGCTCCGCTTCCGTAAACTGGCGCAAGTACTGGAGGACATAACCGAATCCAAACTCAATCGGAATCCGTAGCTCCGCTCCCTTATCTCGTATCCGGATGATGCCCGCTCCGTAATGAATCGCCCGGAACAACTCCTCATTGATACGCTGATACCAGGTACCTTGCGTCAGACAGTGCGGCTCTAGCGCTCCTTTTTTACCACTCGGTAAGACTGCGAAATAATCAATGACCATTCGTCTGCTCCTTTTCATCAAAAAAATAGGTGAGTCCGCGTGGGTCTCACTTATCATGACAGGTCAAATGGTTCGATTGTTCGAAACTGATCCGAATCATTTCACATCATTCAACATCGAAAAAGCTTTCCGAATACGCTATACTGGATTACGGGAATGGGAGGAATGCTCGTGGCTATCATTATCTTTTGCCTCGTCTGTCTCATTGCGTATCGGATCCGCAAGCTTCCCGAAGCACTACGGACGATTTTACTCATCCTCGGTTTACTCAGTGGATGGTTCGCGCTCTTTGAGATGATCGGCTTCATCGAAGCCAATCCGTATCTGGCTGCAATCCCGATTGGACTGGGACTTGCTTACTGGTACTGGCAACGAAAAAAGAAACAAACAAACGACAAAACCCCTTCCGCCTCGTGAAGTGGGTTTTTCTTGTAGCGAAACGAAAAAAGCGATGTCTCCTATATCGGGAACATCGCTTTTTGTCTTTACGATTGAACTTTCCGTTCAACCGCCGCAATTTTTTCTTCAATCTCTAGTAACTTCAGTTCATGCTCGAGTTCAAGACGACGTTTTTTCCGTTTCAGGCGATCGAGTTCTTCTGCGAGTGACTCTGTCGACGCTTCCGGTTTCGGTGGTGCCTGTTCCATCGATTGACGGAGTGGATCGAACAGGTTCGATTTTGCGAACTGCGCTGCTTCCGGTCCGAACATGTCTTGGATGAGCGGGAGAATCTTATTCATCGCTGTACCTGGAATTTGCGACTTCTGATCAACGAGACGTTTCAGTGCCAACTCATCGACGAGGTACCCTTTTCCGTCCTGTTCAGCATGTAATTCACCTGTCCGGATCCAGCGACGGACCGTTTCTTCTGAGACGCGTAACAATTCACTAATCTGTTTTGTCGTTAACATCGTCATCCCTCTTTCCTTTTAGTAATACCTTCACTATACACACATGTGTGCGTGTGTGTCAAAGAATACACACATCAAAAAAGAGACCTCCTTGTAGAAGGTCCCCCTGTAATGATTAAGCTCCACGACGAACGAGTAACCAAAGACCCACGACAGCAAGACCTGCTCCTGTTGCTGCATATGGGAATGGCTTGTCTTCCCCAGCTTGTGGTAATGTTCCCGTTGCTGTTGTCGTCGACTGTTTTGTCGCAGCATCGACTGCTTTGACTGGCGTTTTTGTTGACGTTGGTGTTGGTTTTGGCGTCGGCTTCGCGACCGGTTCTACTTTCGCAATTTCTGCGAGCAAGATCGTACCGAAGCTACCTTCTTCGATCGTCACACCCGCTTCCGGTGATTTCCGCTCAAAGTACTTCAACAACTCATCAACCATTTCTTGTTCTTCTGGCGTCAAGGCTTCTTCATCGTTCGCCATCAATTTCATCGCTTTTGCTTGCTGAGCGAATGACTCATAATCTTCATACATTTCTTCGTCCATATCCATCATTAAGTCATCCATGTCAAGATGGTGCATCGCTTTGACCGTGTAGCCTTCTGCGACTTCCGTCTTGACTGTGTATGTTCCTGGATCGAGCTGGATCATCATTAGATCATCTTTCGAAATCTTCTCTTGATAGACGTCTTTTCCTGTGATTGCATCCGTCACCGTATATGTCGCAGGAACTGTTCCTTCGTCATAATCTGGCTTTTGGTTGCCGTTCGCATCAAAGAAGTTGACGACAGCTAACCAATGCTCGAACATACCGTCAAGCTCTTCGTCGCCGTAGAGACCAGCGTCGATCACTTCCGTTTGTCCTGCGACGAGACGGACTTTTTTCGTTCCCATGTCTTCGTCGACATCGGAATCGATCGTCCGGTCGTCACCGACGTTTTGCTCGGAATAGAAGTAGTAACCCATATCATATCCGTCGACTTCCACTTCATACGTTCCTGGCTTCAAATTCTTGAAGCTGTATGTGCCGTTCTTCGTGTAGGCTTCATCGATGACATCTTCGTTCCGATTCATCAAAGAGACGAGGATATCATCGAGACGTGTTTCCTTCTCTTGACGGATCCCGTCCTCGTTCTCATCGAACCAGATCGTTCCTTCGATCGTTGCCGTCGTCGGTGTTTCGACTGGTGTCGGTGTCGCGTCATCACCTGTCTCTGGTTTTTCGGTCGTTGGTTCTTCCGATGTCAGCTCTTCCTTGACCGGGTCTTCTTTCACAGGCTCTTCCGGTGTTGGTTCTTCCTTGACGGGTTCGTCTGTCGCTGGATCTTCTGTGACTGGCTCATCCGTCTTTGGTGTCTCTGTCGTCGGTTCGTCTGTCGTTGGTTCGTCTGTCGTCGGCTCATCTGGTGTAACGACTTTACTGAACTGGACGAGAACCGTCCGCTGTCCATCTGCTGAGACGACCTTGACGACAGGTGCCGTCTCTGCCGTGAACGTCACGACCGGTGTCTCTTCGATGTTGACGTCTTTTCCTGTCACGCCCTTTTCAAAGACAAGTGCCGTCTCCGACGTGATATCGACGATGCCTGTGCCTTCAAACGTCAACGTATACGGACCTGTGCCCGTTCCTGTGACGTCCCACTCGACTGTTTCCGCATAGACCGGTAACTTCAGACCAAATGCAACAACGAGTGCCATCAAAAGTAAGCTAAGTTTTTTCATAAGTGTATGTATGCTCCTATCGTGATTTAATATTACCTCCCTAAATAGTAAACAAATCCGCCAAAAATAACCAGAAGAATTCTTGAATTCCTGCTATTTTTTTATAATAAAAAAACCTCGTCCAAGGACAAGGTTTTAGATAAGCTGGCGACACGCTTCTGCACATTCCGTACATGCTTGCGCACAAGCTTGGCAGTGGTCATGATCGTGTTTGCTACATTCAGTCGCACATGCTTCACAGATTTCTTGGCATGCCTTTGCAAGGACCGCGACATTTGCGCTGTTTCGAGCGATCGCTTGCAGCAATAAGCTACAGATATCGGCACAATCGCGGTCGAGTCGAATACAATCTGACATATGTCCGACATGTTCCTCGTTCAGGCAAGCATCAAAACAATGATTACAGGCGAGAATACAATCCGTCAGTCGTTGCTGTACTGCGTGATCCATATTGATTCCTCCTTTGTATAGGTTTTGATTACCCTGATGACTTGAAACAAAACAAAAATAAGACAGCATTTGGAGCAAAATGCTCACCCTGCTGTCTTATTTAACGATCTCAAGCGGAATCTCGATCCCACGCCCTGCTCCTGCATCAATGATGAGGACCGGAAGACGCTGGTCATCGAAGACTTCTTTTTCAATCGTCGTATCGGACGTATAGGTCCGGATTTCCCCCATCTTCTTTGCTTGGAAGGAGACGAACGGAAACGGAATCGATTGATTGGCGACATCGAGGCGGATATCGACCTGTTGGTCATCGAGCCGAATGTCATTTGCTGTCCGGATGACGAGACGCATCCGGTCATTTTCCGTCAGCGTGACCTGTGCGGAAATGTTCTCGGTCTGCCCCGCACGCTTAACGGGATCTACGATGACCGTCGGGGAAGCGGTCTTCGCTTGTTCCGCGCGCTGACAACCCGGAATGACAAGTAAGGAAATCGCAAGAGGGATCAGCCAGCGTTTCATGTTGGCTTCACTTCATAGCAAACGTCAGTTCAGCGACACAGGCGACTTCCCCATCGACTGTGGCTGTGGCACGACCTTTACCGATTGGTCCACGGACCTTCGTCAATTCGACTTCGAGGCGGAGCTGATCCCCGGGAACGACTTGACGTTTGAAGCGACATCCTTCAATTCCTGCGAAGAAGGCAAGCTTTCCTTGGTTTTCTTCCATCTTCAGCACAGCGAAAGCACCGACTTGTGCGAGTGCTTCGACGATCAAGACGCCAGGCATGACATTGTATTCTGGGAAATGGCCATTGAAGAATTCTTCGTTCGCCGTCACGTTCTTGATTCCAACGGCACGTTTTCCCTCTTCGACTTCTAAAATGCGGTCAACGAGTAAAAACGGATACCGGTGCGGAATGACTTCCTTGATTTGTTCGATTGTATACATATTCGACAGCTCCCATCACTGATTAAAATTAAGATTTCATCCAAAAATCGGTGATGCGGGTCCATGTGTCGAGCTTTAACACATCCATTGCCTCGCCACCACCAAACGTCGCATAACCCACCATTGCACCGACGATCAGTGCTACGACGATGAGAATGAGAACGATCAGTACGCGTACGATGATCGGAACTCGGCGTGTCGAGTACGCACGAAAACGTCGCTCTGATTTGTGCTCCGGATTGCCGGTTTCCTGGTTCGAAGGCTGTTGCTTCTTCAGGCGTTCACGCGTTGGCTGATCCGTGCCTGTTTGGTTTTGTACCATCTTGATCACCTTTCATTGATTCAGTCTGAGAACAGTATAGCATATTAGTACCTGGTATTAAATAGTTCCAAATTCGCTACAAAACGTGTTCCGCAATTAGTGTAACACGACCAGACAGGCAATTTCTCTAAAAAATTTTAGTTTGTGTATATAAGGAAGCAGAAAAACAGTTTCCCACAATCTGCGGGTTTTTACGATTTTTTTAAATCCAAAATGAACTGCTCGGCGTAAGCTTTCCAGAACGACGCAGCAACGGTCCACCAGATGGCATGAAACATCACTTCAACAGTCTTTTGAAAAAAATAAAACTTCATGCAATCCAAATCGACCAGTGATGCGTAAGCTATTCAGAACAGGCAAGAAACACCTACCAAATAAACCAAAAAATGAGAGGAATGATTTCAGATGAAACACACGAAAAAATTCGCAGCATCAGCAATGGCAGCAGCACTCGTACTACCAGGAACGGCAGCATTCGCTTCCGGTGGCGGAGAAGACATGAAACAAGATGCACCGAAAAACGTCACGGTCAAAACGAAAGCCGCTGACCTTCGTGCCACACTCGATCAATTACTCTCTGAGCACTTCGTTCTTGCCGTCATGGACATGAAGAAACAATATGACGGTTCAAAAGACGCACAGTACTACGAAGCAGCACTTAAACAAAACGCACTCGACATGACACCAGCGATTGCTTCTGTCTATGGTGATGAAGGCGCGAAACAATTCGAGAAAATCTTCGTTGCTCACAACAAATATACGACAGACCTCGTCAAAGCCGTAAAAGCGGACGACCAAGACGGTATCAACGCTTCGAAGAAAGAAACAGAAGAGTTCGTACAAGATCTCTCAAGCTTCCTCGATACAGCAACGGAAGGTAAACTCCCGAAAGCAGCAGCTGAAGAAGTCCTTCGTGCTCATGAGGCAGACGTCTACAAGACTTTCCAACAATATGCAGCGGGTGACTACGAAGGATCGTACAACACGTTCCGCGAAGGATACAGCCGTATGTATGACATCTCAAAAGCACTCTCTGTTGCGATCACAACACAGATGCCTGAGAAATTCGACAACACGAAAGCTGACTCAAAAGCAGCCGATCTTCGTTCAACACTCAACAGTCTCGCCGCTGAACACGTCGCACTTGCAAACCTCAGCATGACAGCTGGCGTTGACCAAGCGAAAGACTACGATGCAGCAAACTGGGCTGAAGACATGCACACAGCTGACTTCAAAGCAGCCATCAAATCAATCTACGGTCAAGCCGGTGCCGATCAATTCGAACAAGTTTGGACGAAAAACCACATCGAAGCCCAAGCGAACCTTGTCACAGCAGCTGTCAATGACGATAAGAAATTGATGGGTGACGCGCAAGACATGCTCAAAATGTTCTCGAACGACTTCGGTGCATTCCTTGGTGCGGCTACAGAAGAAAACCTTCCAACAAAAGCAGCACAAGAAGCCGTATCCGGTCACGAGACGTACGTCCAAGACACATTCATGCAGTATGTGGAAGGCGACTACAAAGGTTCTGTCGACACATTCCGTGAGTCTTACGCTTACATGTACGGCGTAGGAGCTAACCTCGGTGATGCCATCGTCAAACAATCACCAGAGAAATTCATGGATGGTACTCCAGGATCAATGCCGAACACAGGTAACGGTGGTATGAGCGATAGCAACAACACAGCTGCAACAACTGGTGCAATCGCAGTATTCGGTCTTGCACTCGGAGCAGTTGGTCTTGTCCTCGCACGTAAACGTCAAAACGCCTAAGAAATTGGGTATACTCCATAACAGGATAGCGATCCGCTATCCTGTTTTTTTACATAGAGGGAACACCTTCTCTCGGAAAGGAGCTACGCGCACATGAACCGTTGGTTATTACCGGCGAGCATTCTTTTGATGATCGCATCGGTCGGAACATTGTTGTTCCTTTTGTTCGGTCAACCAAAGCCGGACACATCGAACATCACGCAAGGTGATGCTAAAACAGAATCCGCGGCCTCTTCCGAGACGAAGGAAGATCCGCTCAAGCCGTCAGAAATCTTTAAGAAGGAGTTCAAGGATCTCTCGACGACAGAGGTCGAGCTCCCAAAACAACTCTTCATTCCGAAACACGACATCAAGACGAAGGTCGAACAAGTCGGACTCGATCAAGATGGCGCGATGGCAACGCCTAAAAATGAACAACAAGCCGGTTGGTATAAGTTCGGTCCGCGTCCGGGTGATGTCGGGAACGCCGTCATTGACGGACATACCGATACGAAGACCGGTCCTGCCATCTTCTATAAACTGCATGAACTAAAAAAGGGTGATCCGGTCGAAGTGACGGATGCTTCCGGACGTAAGCTCGTCTTTCGTGTCAAAGAGCTCGTCCAGTACGATCACTTAAAAGCACCGCTGAAAAAAATCTTCGGTCCAGCCGACACCCGGAATTTGAACTTAATCACGTGTATCGGAACATACGATCAGAATCAAGGAACGTATGATAACCGCCTCGTCGTTTTCACGGAATTAGACGAAAAGGCATCAGATCCCGTCAAGACACCACCAAAACCAGCGACGAATATTCGGGTTAGCGGTGGATTCATCAACTGGTATGCCTCAACAGATGAGGATGTCGTCAAATACAACATCTATCAAGAGAAGGACGGAAAACGCAAAAAACTCGGTACAACGGAATCAATCGAGCGTAAAGCATTCCCGCTCCCTAAAGATGCAACAGGTCGTTTCGTCATCACGGCAGTCAGTAAAGCCGGAATCGAATCAGAGGATGCGTTCAGCGCCGTCCAAAAATGATAGCAGAGCAGGAACCAACGGATGATTTGGTTCCTGCTTTACTTTTATCTACTACTCTTCAAGTTCGTTCGCTCGTTCAGAAGCATTGAAGAAGACATGCATCGCCTTGTTTTGATCTGGTTCTTTACTCGTATGTCATTTTTATAGGAGTATCGCTTCAAAAAACGTAAAAAAAGACCTCTGAGCAGCTGCTCGGAGGTCTAGAATCCTGCTGTTTAATATCGGATGTGCTGTTTACTCCACCGGATCGATTCCGTGAATTGTCGGACAAGGTCTTCTGCCGGTGCCGTCAAATAATAGGCCAGTCCGTGCACTTTCTCAGACATCTGCTGGATGACGAGTCCGTCTTCAATCAGCTCCTGCAGTTGCTCGAGGATTTGCCCGTGCGACTGATCAATCCGTTGCTCGAGTTCCCCGATCGTCAACGCTCCATCACGCAAGAGATAAATGATGCTCGACTTCAAACTGTTCTCGAAGTTGTGTTGAAATTTTTGCAACGCCAGTAGATCGGCTTGTTCTTCGGTATGACGTGAATCCATCTGATTCTTGCCCCCTTCTCTTAGCTACCTTTTCAGTATGACGCACTTTTACATGAATTTCAAAACTCAATCGCGCTCCGTGATGATCGTATCGAACGTCTTTTCTTCCTCCGTAATGACCATCTTCTTCTGCGATCGGAGGTGATAGAGACGACGGATGTTTAGAATGACGACCTTCATGACAGCGTAGAACGGTACACCGAGCAAGACTCCGAAGAAACCGGCGATGTTCCCCGCGACAAGCAAGACGATGATGATCGTCAACGGGTGGACATCGAGTGTCTTCCCTTGTACAAGTGGTGACATGATGTGCGAATCGATCTGTTGCGCGACCGTCATGACGATGATTGCATAAATCGCAAGGATCGGATCCTGGATGAACCCGACGATCAGTGCTGGAATGACACCGAGAACCGGACCGAGAAACGGAATGATGTTCGTCAGTGTCGCAAACAAGGCGAGTAACAACGCATAATCAATTCCGATGATGAGATATCCGATATAGGCGATGACCCCGACACCGATACTGACGATGACTTGCCCGCGGATGTAGCTCATGATCGTCACGTGGACGTCCCCGAGGATTTTTTGCGTTTCCTTATGGTACTCATACGGCATCAGCTTAACGAGATTGCCTTTAAGCTTATCGCCGTCAAGCAGCATATAGATCAACATGATCGGAATGATGATGATCGTCACGACCGCTGTCGTCAGGACACTGACGAACCCACCGACACCCGTACCGATGTTCTTCAGGAACGTCGATGCATATTCCGAGATGTTCCCTGAGAACTTATTGAACAAGTTATCTGGTCCTGATAGGAAGCGTGAAAAGGCTGCACTGTTTTCGAGTTGGTCCCGGACGTCAATCAATTGGCGCTGGAACTGTGTCGCAAGCGTCGGTATCGAATTGACGAACTGCGTGACCTGCTCCGACAACATCGGACCAAAGATGAAGCCGAGTGTCGTTAAAATACCGATTAAACCGACGAGCACAATTAAGACAGCAGGTCGCCGCTTCATCTTTTTCTCGAGCAACTCGACGATTGGCAACAGGACGTAATAGAGAATCCCGGCGATTGCAAGGGGTGGTACGACCATTTGAAGCAGAATTGCGATCGGTCGGAACAGGAACGTAACATGATCGCCAATCCAGACGATGATGAGCAATGTCATGACCCACCATGCGAATCGATACCATTTATTTTCAAACATTTTTTGCATCTGACCACTTCCCCTACTTAAAATGATGAAGTTCAATATCTTCTATGGTTTTTCCTTAAAACATTGCTTCTTAATCCTTATTCTTAAAAAATGTATCATTTAATATCAATTAACAAATATATGATATATTTGTTTTAGTGGTTTTTGCAGATTCAAATTTGCCGAGACCTTTAAAACTACGTAAGATGAATATATTCGGCATTTAAGCAATCTTTTTCATACATGTAAAACAGAATACGGAGGATACCCCAGTGAAATGGATTAATCGTACCATCGGTCGTCAATTGATGTTCGCCTTCTATATGGTGTTCGTCGCTCTTAGCATCACGTCTGCGATCGTCTATTTCTATACGGAACAGAAGATCGATCAAGCCAATGCAACATTTGATGATTTACGTGAACGGCGGACGAATGCGAATGCACTCGCGAACGAATGGACCGTCGCGCAAAGTAACGTCAAATCTTACTTATTGACTGGTTCACAGGAAACACTTGATCAGGTGAAGACGAATCAGCAGGAAATCAATCGTCTGACGACGTGGTTCGAAAAGTATGCAATTTATGAGCAAGGGAAAGAATATGCGACAGCGACTCGTCGCATTTATGACGATTATTTCGGCACATCGCTTCCACTTCTCAACGAATACGTCGAAGGAAAAAAGGACGGGAAGATCAATGAAGACTTTGTGACTCCTGACACGCTCGCTGCTCTTTCCAACGGGAAAGACTTGTTCACCAAAAATGGGACGTTACGTGGCTCGGTCAGCTTATCAGAAGCAGACGTCGACATGACACGGATTGATACGTTGCTTTCAGATTATCTGACATTGATCGAAAAGAAGGAAGTGGACGCGAAAAACGATCTCTTAAGCGAGATGCGTGTCGCGCAGTTCATCTGGCTGTCGAATCTCGTCGTCTTGATTCTCGTCCTCTTATCTCTCGTGCGTCCGTTCATCAGTCGCGTCACGAAACAGGTCAATACGCTATCCCACGACAGTGCTCTACTTGCATCAGGGGAAGACATCCAAACAATCCCGTTACCGAAACGCAAGGACGAACTGCATACGCTAACGGCATCGTTCAATCAGATGGCGGCTTCGATCGCGGACAATAAAGTCCATATGCTCGCGAAGAACGAAGAACTCCAAGCGCAACAGGAAGAACTCGTCGCGCAGCAAGAAGAATTGCAAGCGCAGCAGGAAGAACTCGAAGAAGCACTTGATATCACGCTTCGGAGTGAACAACACCTCAAGTATCGTAACGAACTGACTGAGACGCTTGCTTCTCGTGAGACGTTGACGGCTTATCCGGAAATCATCGAGAAACTCGTCTCCATCACGCATTCTGAAATCGGCGCCCTCTTGTTCCTCGATCAACAGGAAGTCCGCTCGACGATCGATTACGGGATGACAGAAGAGATGGTCGGTCGTCTCGTCTCTGATGATCAGTCACTCCTGCACCGGGCACGTCTTCTGAAGCGTCCTGTGCACTCATCGAAACAGGTAGCGCACGAAAGCCCGCTTCCGTACCCGTACTATATGTATGAAGTCGCGGTTCCGGTCCTTGATCCGTCAAAAGAGCATATGATCGCCTGCATCTATCTCGTTCGTTATCGTGATGCCTTCACGACGGAGCAGATGAGCGACATCTTGTCGTTCTCGCATCAATTGTCACTCTCCCTCCTACGGATGGGGATCTATGAGGAAATGATCCGCGAGAAGAACAAGACGACGCAACTGTTGAACTCGATTCGGGAAGCTGTCGTCTACATCGAACATGAGACGGATGAGTTGCTCGTCAACGAACCCCTCATGACGTTGTTTCCGGAAGTCCCGACAACGTTCGAAGACGAAGAACGTTCTGCCTTCGAGCAAGCGATGCAGGCACTCGCTGACATCATTGACGAACCGGCAGCGTTCGAACGTTACATTGAACAGATCATCGAACTCGATTTACCGAAAGACAGCTTGATCGTCTCGATCCGCAAGCATAGTACTTACATCCAAATCTACGCGGAGAAGATCGAGGTAGACGGTATGTGGGTCGGTACGATGCTCGTTCTCCGCGACGTGACGAAAGAAACGGAAGCCGAGCGGATGAAGGAAGAGTTCGTCTCGACCGTCTCGCATGAGTTACGGACACCGCTCTCTTCGATCTATGGCTTCACGGAGCTGATGCTCAACAAACGGTTCGAGGAGGAACGGCAACGGAAGTACCTCCAAACGATCCACTCCGAGACCGGTCGCCTGACGACACTCGTCAACGACTTCCTCGACGTCCAGCGCATGGAGTCGAGTGAACACCGGTATGAGATGACGACGTTTGATGTCGTCGAACTTGCTCAGGACTTGATCGAGTTCTATGATGTCTCGCATGAGACGCATACGATTGATTTTGAGGCCCGTGGACCGATCATGATTGACGGGGATGCGGAAAAGATGAAACAGTTGCTGAACAACCTGCTCAGCAACGCCGTCAAGTACTCGCCGAGCGGTGGTACAGTCTTGATACGGATTACAAATGAACTTGGTTTCGCTCAAATCCGTATCCAAGATGAAGGCATCGGGATTCCGCAAGACGCCCTTCCAAAATTGTTCGATAAGTTCTATCGTGTCGATAACTCCGAGACACGCAAAATTGGCGGAACCGGTCTTGGTCTGTCGATCTGTAAGGAGATCGTCAAGCACCACAACGGAACGATTGATGTCGAATCTGTCGTTGGTGTCGGATCGACCTTTACGATTCGTTTCCCGATCGCCGTCATCTCGACCATCCTCACGTATGAAGATTAATCACGCGACCGTTCACATCATGTGGACGGTCTTTTTTCGTTAGATTTGGCGAAGTGCGGGGTATAGTCAAAAGCGCATCATGATAAGGAGGAATCGACATGCAACTCGGATGGATTGGCTTAGGACATATGGGTGTACCGATGGCAAAACGTTTAATTGATGGCGGTCATGATTTGCTCGTCTATAACCGGACGTATGAAAAGACTGCTCCGTTGACAGAATTAGGAGCAACAGCTGTCAAAGAAATACAGGACGTGGTACGTCAGAGCGACATTCTCTTCGTCATGTTAGCGGACGGACCTGCCGTCGCGTCCGTTCTCGAAAGTATCCAAGAGAACCTCACAGGTAAGACAATCGTTAACTTAAGTACAATCTCCCCAGAAGAAACGAAGGAGATGGCTCGTCTCGTCGAAAAGAATGACGGCACGTATCTGGAATCGCCTGTCTCGGGCTCCGTTCCGGTCGCAGAAAACGGTCAGCTCGTCCTGCTTGCCGGTGGTGACGCGAACGTCGTCGCGACTTGTCAGCCGTATCTTGAGCTACTTGGCAAGGAAACGATTCATTTTGGACCACATGGCTCAGGCAGTGCGGCGAAGCTCGCCATCAATTTATTGCTCGCTGTCGTCGGTCAAGGGGTCGCGGAGACATTACTGCTCGGAGAAGGTGCCGGGCTCGAAAAAGAGAAGCTAATCCAGATGATCAGTGCTTCCGGGATGAACACTCCCCTCTTCAGCGGTAAACGTGACATGTACCGGAAGAACGACTTCCCGTCTGCTTTCCCGCTCCGTCTGATGGCAAAGGATCTTGGACTGATTACGGCAGAAGCGAGACGCCAACAGCTTGAGCTACCCCTTGCGCAAGCAACGGACGCTAGCTACACTGATGCGAAACCCGCTTACGGCGACGCGGACATGGCTGCGATCTATCTTGCGTTACAGGAAAAATAATGAAAAGGGTGATACCTCTCTTGCGAGAAGCATCACCCTTTTGTGATGTTTTATTTCAGTGACGTGACGATCCCCATCATCTGATCACTCGTCATCAACGCTTTCGAGTTAAACTGATACGCCCGCTGGAGTTGCGTCAAGTTCGTCATCTCAAGCGCCATATCGACGTTCGATGTCTCAAGCCGACCGACCGTCAACGGATTCCCTGTCGCATTCTGGTATTGTCCGGTTGCTGTGAACAAGCCACCCCCGACTTCCGTCAGCTCTCCGTAGTTCGGGATGTCCGCGACACCCACTCGAGCGAGGACACGACGATCCCCGTTTAAGATGCCGGTGATGTTGCCGTCCTTGTTCAGTTCAATCTCGGTCGCGTTCGCAGGTAAGACGATTGGATCATTCGCCTGGTTGATGACGGAGCGCCCGGCATCGTCCGTCAACAGAACTTGTCCGTTCGCTTGCGGCGACAACTGGAAGTTTCCGTCCCGCGTAAACTTCGTCACGCCATCCGTATCGATGACACCGAAGAAATGGTGCGGGTTTCCGAGTGCCGCATCGAGTTTTCGATCCGTCGTCCGGAATGTTCCGACGCCAAAACGTGTCGCTTCGTTCGCGACATAACCACCAACGCCGAGTCGAAGACCCTCTGGCGTCGTCAAGGGACCTGGTGTGAAGCCTGTCGCTTGGTTATTGATGTTACGGACGAGCAGTTCATTGAACTGAGCATCCCGCCGTTTATAGCCGTTCGTATCCACATTGGCAAGGTTTTGCCCGGTCGTATCAAGCTGTTTTTGCAGTTGTCCCATCGTACTTGCGGATGTATAGATTGATTGCATCATATCCTCCTATTAGCGAACGCGTCCGATTTCGGAAACAGCTTTTTCTGCTGTCCGGTCGTACGCTTGAATGACTTTTTGATTGGCTTCGAACTGACGTAGACCAGCATTCATCTCCGCCATCGTCTGTTCGATCTCGACATTTCCGAGTTCGAGTACACCTTGATCGACTCGAACGTTTCCGGCATTCAATGGATTGGCTGACCGGAATAGACCATTTCCTGTCCGTTCGAGCGTCTCCGGTTGATCCGTTACAACGAGACCGAGATTGCCGATCGCTTGACCATTTCCATCCGTGACGGCTCCGTCCGCATCGACTTTGAAGTCCTCATTGACGACGTCGAGTGGTTGTCCGTTCGTATTAAGAACGAGATCATTTTCTGTCGTCCGGAGTAACCCGTCTTGTCCGACGGCAAACTGTCCGTTCGTCGTATAAAGCGTCTCTTCCTCTTCTGTCAACGGATCCCGGTGACGAATCGTGAACAGCGGTGCTCCTTCAAGTGAACTGATTTGTAGATCGGTCGCATTGCCTGTCTCCGTGATCGAACCTTGCGTGAAGTTCGGGGTCGCTGCCTGCATGAAGACACCGGTCGCGAGTTTCCCGACCGTCGCGACTCCTCGCACACCCGTCCGTTCATTGTTTGCTGTTTGCTGGATCAGCATCTCTGGAAACGTCCGGAGTGACGCTTGATCAGCGCGGAAGCCCGGCGTCCGCGCATTCGCCAAGTTGTTACTGAGCATTTCCTGTTGACGTTGTAATGCCTGCATCGCATTCGACGCCGTATACATTCCTCGTAGCATGCGTTCCATCTCCTCATTGACTTCATGTTCAATTCTTTCCTTTCAGTATATCGGTCGACCGAAGAGGAATTATGAGCTTTTTTGAACAAAACGGTAATATCCAGCAGAGATGCATCGAAAGACCTACCTCAATTCCATAATTCGCTTTTCCATAGTTTACATATTGAAAATTGACAAATTTTGTTATACTTTAGATAATAATTTAAAGATACTTAAGGTTAATCCTATGAAAAAAAGCTTCCGTTCCCCAAACACAGTCTAGGAAATGGAAGCTTCTCATTAGTTATTCGGATTTTTCTTTAAAACAGCCGTTTGTGTTCGCTCTAGCACCGCATTCGTGATGACGATCAAGCCAGTAAAGAGGAACAGCGCTTCAAAACCAAAGTGACCGGCAATCTGTCCACCTGCGAGTGGTCCGAGGAAGTTCCCCATGAACTGCGCGGACTGGTTATACCCAAAGATCCGCCCCGATGCGTTCGCTGGCGTATTCTTCCGTAACAAGGTTTGGACAGATGGCAGTAGTGCTGCTGTCGCAAAACCGATTCCCATCCGTAAGACGATCAATTGACTTGTATCCGTGACGAATGCTTGCGGAATCAAGAAAGCTGCAAAGACGAGTAACGCAAAGAATAAGACACGCTCAGCGCCAATCTTATCGGATAGACGACCGAGTCGTTGCGCCGCAATCAAGGCTGCAATCCCAGGTGCTGACGCGACAATACCGGATAGTAACGCAAGACGTTCTGTACCGGGACTGAGTTCCCGAACATACAGCGACAGAATCGGACTAATCGATTGTGCCGCGAACTGAATCAGGAACGTCGTCAAGAAAAGGCTTAAAATGAGTTCCGGATGGCGAAGTGACTGGATGATTTCTTTCGCAGACGCCATCTTTTTGACTTCCAGTGGGACAAATTCTTCTTTGACGAAGAAGTAGGTCACGAGGAAGGTGATGAAGAGCGGAACGCTCGTAAAGAGAAAAACGGGTCGAAGCCCAACAACGTCGGCGAGGAATCCTCCAATGAGAGGTCCTAGCAATCCACCGGCAATCCCACCGGTCGACAGGGTGCCGAGCGCCCAGCCACTTTTCTCTTTTGGGGTTTGGGAAGCAACCATTGTAATTCCGGCTGAGATGAATCCGGAGACGGCTCCCATGACAAGACGTAAGAACACAAGTTGATACACATCTTGGACGAAACTGATCAAGAACATGACGATCGACATACCAAGGCTTGCTCGGAGTAGCATGAGCTTACGCCCTTTTCGATCGGCGAGACGTCCCCAAATCGGTGAGACGATCGCAGCGACGAGGAAGGTAGCACCAAAGGCGATCCCGGACCACGTCGTAATATCTTGTCGGCCGTCGACACCGAGCTCTTCAATGAATAAGGGCAAAAACGGTAACACGAGACTAAGAGCGGCGGCAGTCAAAAAACTACCGAACCAGACGACTACTAAATTTCTTTTCCACAATGGCATTGTGGCATCACTTCCTTTTATTTGACAATTCGTTTCAATATAACAACTTTCAATATACACTTCACAATGTGAAATGTCTAGGATTTGAACTGTCAAAGTGTAGAACAGGACCTTTGATGCATATAAGTGAATGCGCAACGACCGATAGTAAGGTAATCCACACGAAGGAGTGAAATTGAAATGAAACGCTTTTTGATTAGCGTAGTCTGCCTATCGTTGCTTCAATTCGGACTACCACTCAAGAGTTCAGCTGCCGTTTCCGTCACTCGTCACACGGTCATCTGGTCCATCCCAGAGGCCAACTCCATTTCAACGAAGATCAATCAGCTGGCAAACAGACAGATGAAACGTGTCTATCTGCATGTCGCTGTCGAGGGTGACCGTACTCTCTACCGAACGTTCGTTGAAAAAGCGCATGCTGTCGGAATCGAAGTCTACTTTCTGTTCGGACAGCCGCGCTGGATTACAAACGAAGGAACGACAGCTCGACCGAACGTCGAGGATCCGTTAGCCTGGATCTCGACCTATCAGCAGGAGACGATCAGTCATCCGGACGGCATCAGTGTCGATCTCGAACCGTACGCCTTACCGGAATGGGAGACGGACCAGCCAGGAGTCATCGCCTCCTACGAACGCATCTTACTCGCCTTCCGCGAAAAAGCATCTGCTGAAGGATTACCGCTTCAGCTGTTCCTCCCGTTCTGGTTCCATACCGTACAGGATGCAGGTGGGCGTTCCATCAGCGAATGGGCGATGGATCTCGCTGACGAAGTCACATTGATGAGTTACCGGACCGTTTACGGTGGCGGCAACGGACTTGGCGCCATCACGATGACGGATGCATTGTATGCGGCGAGTAACGGATATCGTTTATCGTATGCTATCGAATTCACGGAGCTTCCGGAAACACCAGACATTACGTTCTACGGCAAAACACGGACGCAGCTAAATCAGCTCGTTAATCAGACGATGGCAAGTTCGTTGCCACCAAGTGCCATTGTCTATCATGATTTTGAAGCCTACCAGACTTTCATGCGTAGTACGCAGTAAGTCATCTTTATGCCCCTTTGCTTTTCATCCGCTTTCCTCAGGCGAGACACAAGCCAGTCTTCACTGTTCGTATAACAGTGAACCTGGGTCTTGTTTGTCTCTGACAGCGCAAAAATTTGCACTTTTTCCTGTAGGAGTCGGATGAAGCACAAGGAGGCACACAATCATTTAGTACCATGACATTATGGACTAAGCATTATGTTTAAAACAAGGGGAGTCCAGTTTCCGATACGTACTTCGGAAACCGGACTCCCTATTGGTTTGATTCATATCGAACGAACTTGTCCATTCTCGACTCCTGCAGGAAAAGAAAGTGCAAGCAGCACTTTCGTCAGGGATAGGTAAGACCCGACAACTCGCATGAAATGCGCGCTGTCGCGGCTTACCTCCCGCCTGTGGAAAGCGAGAAGGACAAGACGGTCGTTATAGGAATGAATTTTTACGAAAAATCATATCCTTTACACTGACACGCTCTTACTTCCCAAGATTGTCGAGCATGATTCCTGTACCGCGTGCGACACATAACATTGGATCTTCTGCAATCAGAACCGGTAGGCCGAGTTCTTTTGCAAGTAACTGGTCGATTCCGTCAAGAAGTGCGCCCCCACCCGTCAGGATGATACCACGGTCGATGATGTCCGCAGCAAGCTCTGGTGGTGTCTTCTCGAGCACGCGCTTCGTTGCTTCGACGATCTCCATCGCTGCTTCTGCAAGTGCATCATGCATCTCTTCTGATGTCACCGTAATGTTGTGCGGTAAGCCTGTCACGAGATTACGTCCGCGAATATCCATCTGTTCCCGACGTCCGTCTTCTGAGACCGTCGCGACCGTCGTCTTGACAGCTTGCGCTGTTCGTTCCCCGATGATCAACTTATGCGTATCCTTGATCGAGCGGATGATGTCGTGATCAAACCGGTCACCTGCGACTTTGATCGTTTCACCACAAACGATATCACCCATTGAAAGTACGGCAACATCCGTCGTTCCGCCACCGATATCAATGACCATGTGCCCTGCTGGCATCCAAATGTCCATACCGGCACCGACTGCTGCGACCTTCGGCTCGACTTCGAGGAAGACCGTCTTCGCGCCTGATTTTTCACCAGCTTGGCGAATCGCTTTTGCTTCGACCGTTGTGATGCTTGCTGGTGTACAAATCAACATGCGGACTCCACCGAACATCTTACGGACCTCAATCTTATCGATGAAATGGCGTAGCATCGCTTCTGTCATTTCGAAATCAGCAATGACGCCGTCTTGAAGCGGTCGAATGGCCACAATGTTTCCCGGTGTCCGGCCCACCATCAAGTGTGCTTCTGTCCCTACCGCATGAATCTTGCCTGTCGCCTTATCGATCGCGACGACCGATGGCTCATCGAGGACAATACCTCTACCTTTTACATGAATGACGACATTCGCCGTCCCTAAGTCGATTCCGATATCTCTTGAAAACATCTCGTGTGCTCTCCTTTACCCACTGGCTATTCTTCCAAAATATAGAACGTCGTTTGGACGTCTAACCCATTTATGTATACATACCTTTCAATTCTAGCATATGCCCCATCGTGAAACGACTTTCTTTTTCGGCTTTTCTGATTTCATTGTCATCTTTTTGAAAAGACGACAAAAAGAGCATCCTCCCGGAAACGAGAGAATGCTCTTGAATGAGTGCTTAAAGTTTTGTTGCAGCTGTTTCTTCAACGACTGCTGCTTCTTCTGTCACACGTTCTACGTCTGCACCAAGTGCTTGTAACTTCAAGTGGAAGTCGACGTATCCACGGTCGATGTGGTGAAGTGCGCCAACGCGCGTTTCGCCTTCAGCGATCAATCCTGCTGTGACGAGTGCCGCACCTGAGCGAAGGTCTGTTGAGAGCACTTCTGCACCTTGTAATTGCACGCCACCATTGATGATCGATGAACGACCTTCGATTTTGATATCCGCGTTCATACGACGGAATTCTTCAACGTGCATGAAACGGTTCTCGAAAACTGTTTCCGTGATGACCGATGTGCCGCCTGCTTTGAGAACAAGTGCCATCATTTGTGCTTGAACATCTGTCGGGAACCCTGGGTGTGGCATCGTCTTGACGTCGACAGCTTCGAGTTTCGCTGGACCAACGACACGGAGACCTTCTTCTGTATCCGTGATCTTAACGCCCATCTCTTCCATCTTCGAGATGAGTGGACGAAGGTGTTCGCGCTCTGCACCGATGACTTCGACGTCACCTTCTGTGATTGCTGCTGCGATCATGAACGTACCTGCTTCAATCCGGTCCGGAATGACGTAGTGTGTTGCACCATGTAACTTCTCGACGCCTTCGATGCGGATCGTTTCTGTACCTGCACCGCGGACTTTTGCGCCCATTGCGTTCAAGAAGTTCGCAAGATCAACGATTTCTGGTTCTTTTGCGACGTTCTCAATCACTGTCGTTCCTTCTGCGAGTGTCGCAGCCATCATGATGTTTTCTGTCGCACCGACTGATGGGAAGTCGAGGTAGATTTTCGCACCTTTGAGACGACCGTCGACATGTGCCTCAACGAATCCATTTCCGATGATCGTCTTCGCACCCATCGCTTCGAAACCTTTTAAGTGAAGATCGATTGGACGTGAACCAATCGCACAGCCACCTGGCATCGCAACACGTGCGCGACCGAGACGTGCAAGTAATGGACCCATGACGAGGATCGAAGCCCGCATCTTACGGACGTATTCGAGTGGCGCTTCATCTTTAAGATTCGGTTCGGCATTGACCGTCACCGTGTTTGCTTCAGCGTCGAACTCGACTTCCGCATTCAAGTTGCGTAAGACGTTATTGATTGTATAGACGTCTGCTAGACGTGGTACGTTTTGAAGAACCGATTGGCCCTCTGATGCAAGCAATGTCGCGACGAGTGTTTTTAAGACCGCGTTCTTTGCACCTTCTACTTTGACTGTTCCAGCTAATTTACGTCCGCCACGGACAACGATTTTTTCCATTCTCCCTACTCCTCTGCTTCGTTTCTGTTCTAGTATGTTCAATTCGTGATTGGTGAGGATCATAGTTGGAATTCAACGAATGTTAGAAAAGAAACTTCCCTATAGTTGATCTCTTACTCCAAAGCCAATACGACGTTTCGATTGTAATGTTAGATGATTGCTAAATGACTGTGTTCCTTCATTGAAAGAGCAGTGTCCTGTTCCATGTTAAAACAAATTACCATTTCAGGGTTTACAATGCAGTTACAAGTTCACCCAATTAAAAACTGAAGACGCTGTGCAAAACCGGCATAATCCAATAAAAAGCGAGCGACGATCGATCCGAGTGCAATGGCTAGAATCGTTCGCAAGGCTACCGCATGCGGTCCTTTAGGATGTTGCAGGATTTTCTCCCATTTGACTGGTAATAAGGACCACCAAGCGAGTAGAATCGCTACGATGTAGACCAGCATACTAACTAACGCACTCACACCAATAGATGTCACTTTCGTTGCACCTCTTCTTCATAGTTTCTCCAACTTTACTATGATTTCATAAAATGAATGATTGCGCAAACAAAAAAGAACACGCTGAATTAATTTTAGCGTATAAAATATATTTATTGAAGATAAATTTAGTCTTCCAAAGAAAAAATGTTGAAGAAATTGTGAAGACGAGGCATATAATGTACTTTTACATTTTTACGGCGTTTTAAACCTGTATCGTTCCCCCTCTTGCGAAAACGTTTGTCTTTAGAAAAATCATTGACGTATCGTACAAAAAAAGACCCGATTCCGCAAAGGAATTCGGGTCTTTGGTCGAATCAATCGCGACCGTAGTCTTTCAAGCTGAGACGGTTAACTGCTCGTTTCAGTGAAAGTTCAGCACGCTTGAATTCGAGTTCTGATAATTTCGTGTCCTGGAGACGACGTTCTGCACGAACCTTGGCAGCTGCAGCACGGTCATAGTCGACCTTGTCTGCTTGCTCCGCAGTTTCCGCAAGAACCGTTACAGTATCCTGGCGCACTTCCATAAAGCCACCGCTGATAGCGATCAACGTGCGTCCGCCATCTTCGTGGCGCAACTTCAAGATGCTGATATCGAGTGGTGTCACGAGTGGGACGTGGTGCGGGAGAACCCCGATCTCACCAGAAATCGTCTTCGCAACGACCATACGGATATCGCCATCATACACTTCGCCATCCGGGGTGACGATATTGACATGAAGTGTGTTCATCTCAAGTCCCCCTTATGCTTTGTCACTTAGACAAGCGCCTTCGCTTTTTCAATCGCATCTTCGATCGGACCGACGAGACGGAATGCTTCTTCCGTTAGATCATCGTGTTTACCTTCGAGGATTTCTTTGAAGCCGCGGATCGTGTCCTTAACTGGGACGTACGATCCTTTTTGTCCTGTGAACTGCTCAGCTACGTGGAAGTTCTGCGACAAGAAGAACTGGATACGACGCGCACGGTGTACAGTCAATTTGTCGTCTTCTGACAACTCGTCCATACCGAGGATCGCGATGATATCTTGAAGTTCTTTATAACGCTGAAGTGTTTCCTGAACTTGACGTGCAACACCGTAGTGCTCTTCGCCGACGATTTCCGGTGAAAGGGCACGTGATGTCGATGCAAGTGGATCCACGGCAGGATAGATCCCCATCTCAGAGAGACGACGCTCAAGGTTCGTCGTTGCATCTAAGTGAGCAAACGTCGTTGCAGGAGCCGGGTCAGTATAGTCATCGGCTGGTACATAAACCGCTTGGATCGATGTAACCGAACCTTTGTTTGTTGATGTGATTCGCTCTTGGAGCATACCCATCTCTGTTGCGAGTGTCGGCTGGTAACCAACGGCAGATGGCATACGACCGAGAAGGGCCGATACCTCAGAACCCGCTTGTGTGTAACGGAAGATGTTATCAACGAAGAGAAGAACGTCTTGTCCTTGCTCATCACGGAAGTATTCCGCCATCGTCAAACCAGTCAAGGCAACACGAAGACGTGCACCCGGTGGTTCGTTCATCTGACCGAAGACCATCGCTGTTTGTTTGATAACGCCTGAATCCGTCATCTCGTGGAACAAGTCATTTCCTTCACGCGTCCGCTCACCAACACCTGCGAATACCGAGATACCGCTGTGCTCTTGCGCGATGTTGTTGATCAATTCCTGGATGAGGACGGTCTTACCTACACCGGCACCACCGAAGAGACCGATCTTACCACCCTTGATGTAAGGAGCGAGCAAGTCGACGACTTTGATTCCAGTTTCGAGGATTTCAACTTTCGTTGAAAGGTTATCGAAAGTCGGTGCTTTTTTGTGGATCGGAAGACGTTCCACGTCAGCAGCGATTTCTTTTTCATCAATTGGGTTACCGAGTACGTTGAAGACGCGACCAAGTGTCGCTTCTCCGACGGGTACCGAGATTGGAGCATTCGTATCGAGTACTTCCATTCCACGGCGTACTCCATCCGTAGAGTCCATCGCAATGGTACGGACGACGTCGTCACCAAGGTGCAGGGCGACCTCAAGCGTCAAGTCGATAGCCACTTCTTCTACAGTTTGCGGCGTATATTGAATACGGAGCGCGTTGTAGATGTTCGGTAAGTGTCCTTCGAACTTAACGTCGATGACAGGTCCCATGACCGCGACGACGCGGCCTTTTAAACCGAGTTCGTTCATCGTGTTTCCTCCTACCTATCGTTACGCCAGTCGGGATTACTGCTGCGCAGCAGCCCCACTGACGATCTCTGTGATTTCTTGCGTGATCGCAGCTTGTCGAGCTCGGTTGTAGACGAGAGTCAATCGACCGATCAAGTCATCTGCGTTATCTGTCGCACTTTGCATTGCTGTCATACGTGACGCATGTTCTGCTACTTTCGCGTCAAGAAGCGCACCGAAGATCAAGCTCTCCGCATAACGCGGGAGGAGTTCCGCAAGGATTTGTTCCTCGCTTGGCTCGTACTCATAAGTCGTCGAAGATGAAGCTTCGATTTCTCCGAGTGGGAGAAGGGTTTCGACTTTCACTTCCTGGCTGATGACAGATAGGAAGTGGTTGTAGCACAGCTTGAGCTCGTCGATTTCGCCGACCGTGAACGCACTCACTGTGCGCTTCACGATCTCAGCGACGTCGACATACGAAGGAGAATCGTTCAAACCTGTGATCGCATCCGTGACCGTGATTCCGCGCGAACGGAAGAACTGGACACCGACTTTACCGACCACGAAGAGAACGTAACTGTCCGTAGTATGCTTTTCTTTGATTTCCCGGTAGACTTCACGCAGCACGTTGGCGTTATATGCACCAGCTAAGCCGCGATCCGATGTGATGACGATATATCCTGTCTTTTTGACGGGACGTTTCTCGAGCATCGGATGGCTCGCACCTGTCGTGCCATTCGCAATGGTTCCGAGTACCTCTTGCATTTTCAGCATGTAAGGTTGGAACTTCGCGCTATGTGCTTGAGCGCGGTTCAGTTTCGACGCCGAAACCATGTTCATCGCTTTCGTGATCTGTTTCGTACTTTTCGTCGAGTTGATCCGCGTTTGTATCTCGCGCAACGATGCCATTTCGATTCACCACCTTGTTAGTATCAAGAGCGTTCCGCCGGATTAAACCGTCGCTTGGAACGTTTTCTTAAATTCTGAGATTGCTGCTACGATCTCTTCGTCTGCTGGAAGGTTACCTGTCTTACGGATCTCATCGCAAAGTTGTTTGCGGTTTTGATCGAGCCAGAGGTTGAGTTCCTTTTCAAAACGACGAATATCCGTTACAGCAACATCATCAAGGTGACCACGAGTCAAGGCATAGATGATGATGACTTGCTTATCAACAGTAAGTGGTTGGTTCAAGTCTTGTTTCAAGACTTCAACTGTCCGCTCACCACGGTTAAGCTTCGACTGAGTCGCTTTATCAAGGTCAGATCCGAACTGTGCGAATGCTTCAAGCTCACGGTAAGATGCGAGGTCAAGACGGAGCGTACCCGCTACCTTCTTCATCGCTTTTACTTGAGCCGAACCACCTACACGCGATACCGAGAGACCCGGGTTGATCGCGGGACGGACACCTGAGAAGAAGAGATCCGATTGAAGGAAGATTTGACCATCCGTGATCGAAATAACGTTCGTCGGGATATAAGCTGAGATATCCGACGCTTGTGTCTCGATGAACGGAAGGGCAGTCAAGCTACCTGCGCCAAGCTCGTCGTTCAACTTCGCCGCACGCTCAAGAAGGCGTGAGTGGAGGTAGAAGACATCCCCTGGGTAAGCTTCGCGGCCTGGTGGGCGTTTCAAGAGAAGTGAAAGCTCACGGTAAGCAGCTGCTTGTTTTGAAAGATCATCATAGATGACAAGAACGTGTTTGCCTTGGTCCATGAAGTGTTCACCCATCGCGACACCTGCGAATGGTGCGAGGTAAAGAAGTGGAGCCGGCTGTGAAGCCGCTGCCGAAACGACGATCGTGTAATCGAGGGCACCGTTTTTACGGAGCGTCTCGACGACGCCACGGACTGTTGATTCTTTTTGTCCGATTGCGACGTAGATACAGATCATGTTTTCTTCTTTTTGGTTGATGATCGTATCGATTGCGATCGACGTCTTACCCGTCTGACGGTCACCGATGATCAACTCACGCTGTCCACGACCGATTGGAACGAGGGCATCGATTGCCTTGATTCCTGTCTGAAGTGGTTCGTGTACCGATTTACGCGCCATGACGCCAGACGCCTTACGCTCGATCGGGTTGTAGTGTTCTGTTTCGATTGGACCAAGACCATCGATTGGCATACCGAGTGGGTTGACGACACGTCCGAGGAGTGCATCTCCAGTTGGTACTTCCATGATGCGGCCCGTACGGCGAACAGAGTCGCCTTCTTTGATTTCAAGGTAGTCACCGAGGATGATGATACCGACGTTGCCTTCTTCTAAGTTTTGCGCCAAGCCCATTGTGCCGTTAGCGAATTCTACGAGCTCTCCCGACATGACGTTGTCGAGTCCGTGTGCACGAGCGATACCATCACCGATTTGGATGACCGTACCTGTCTCGTTCACTTCCATCGTAGAACCGTACTGCGCGATACGCGCTTTAAGCAGGGCGCTGATTTCTTCAGCTCTAATGCTCATGCGTTTCACCCCTATTTTCTTACGCTTTTAACAGCTCACGCTCAAGGCGCGTTAGTTTAGTTTCGATCGTACCGTCATATGTCGTGTAACCGATTTGAACGCGAAGTCCTCCGATGACACTCGTGTCGACGACGTTCTCGACTTCAAGCGTTTTACCTGATTTTTGGCCAAACGTCTCTTTCACTTTCGTGAGTTCCTCGTCTGACAATTTGTATGCACTCGTGACGATTGCCGTCGCGACATTGCGGTGTTCATTCAACAATGCAATGAAGTGTTCCGGTAACGTGACGATTTCTGCTGCCCGGTCGTTTTCGACCATGACGAGCAACGTGTTCAAAACGATCGAGTTGAAGCCAGTGAAGCTTGTTTGAAGAACTTGCTTGAGCTCTTCAGCAGAAATCGATGGGTTATCTAAAACCGAAGCGAGCTCTGGTGTTGCGTGGAGCACTTCGCCGAGCGTCCGCACATCAGCTTCTGCTTGCTCGAGCACATGGTGCTCAAGCGCAAGATCGAAGAGCGCTTTTGCGTAGCGTCCCGCTACGTGATCACGCATTAGTTCGTGCCCTTAGTATCAGCAAGGAATTGATCGACGAGTGCCTTTTGAGCGGCTTCGTCCGTCGCAAGCTGTGTTTTCATGACGTGGCGTGCTGCAGCGATTGCTTGAAGAGCGACATCGTTCTTCAAAGCAGCTTGTGCTTCAGCGCGTTCACGTTCGATCGCACGGCGAGCTTCTTCCTTACTCATTTCGGATTCAAGACGTGCCTGCTCCATCGCACGTGCTTGCTCTGCTTCTGCCTGACGGCGTGATGCTTCTAAAAGGTCGCGTGCTTCCGTACGCGCCTTGTTTAATTCTTCGCGTTGTTGTTCTACGTAGACTTCAGCGTCTTTACGGCTCTTTTCAGCCGAGTTGATCTCGCTAGCCACATGCTCTTCCCGCGCTTTCATCATGTTGACGAGCGGGCCCCATGCGAATTTCTTCAAGAGGATGAGGAGCAAGAGGAAAACGACGATCGTGACGATCATATTGCCGATCAAGAGTTCATGCGTGTTTGCAGTCTCTGTTTTTTCAGCAGCAAGATACGCTAGATTCATTCGATTACACTCCCCTCGTGGTTGGTTCAACTTCAATATCTACATAAGGGAGCCTAAGCTCCCGTGACGGTTCACTCAAACGTTGAACGAATAGCGCCCTATGTAGTCCGTTCTCGTTAATCGTGGATTAAGAGTTGAGAAGAAGGAAACCGACCGCTACACCGATGATTGGAAGTGCCTCGACGAGACCGATACCGATGAACATTGTTTGACGAAGTTCGTTTTTGAGTTCTGGCTGACGTGCTTGACCTAATACTGTACCGTTTACGATAAGACCGTTACCGATACCTGCGCCGAGTGCGCCGAGTCCGATGATGATCGCTGTTGCAATAAGATTCATGATAAATTGCCTCCCTAGAGTGTGTTCATTGATTTGGTCGTGCTGTTATCGGAAAAGCGGATGCTTTACCTTCGAATTAATGGTCGTGCGCTGCCTTATGTCCGATGTAAACCATCGTCAGGATAAGGAAGATGTACGCTTGGATACCACCGATGAAGAGTGAGAATCCTTGCCAGATCAACATCGGGATACCCGAGATGATCGCGCCTAGTGGTCCGGCGAATTGGAAATCGTTCGTACCAGAGACGATACCGATCGAAAGGATGATTCCGATCATGATCTCACCAGCGAAGATGTTTCCGTAAAGACGAAGACCGAGTGTCAACGTGTTTGCAAACTCCTCGATGATGGTAATGATAAACATCGGCGTCATGAATGTTTTCGCATAAGAGCCGAAGCCTCGCATCTTCACACCGTAGTAATGGCTCATGACCACTACCATAGATGAAAGTGCCAGTGTCACGTAAGGATCTGCAGTTGGTGAGTTGAACCAAATGTAGTGTCCCGTCACGACGTTGAATGGGAGACCCATGATGTTGGATACAAGGATGAACAGGAATAATGTCATTCCGAACGTAAGGAAGCGACCCCCTGTTTTCCAGTCCATCGTGCTGCTGATGATACCGCGAACGAATTCGAGGAACATCTCCATCACGTTTTGAGCACCGGTTGGCTTCATCACAAGACGTCGCGTACCGGCCACGGCAATCAAGAAGACGAGAGCAGCAGCAATCAATACTGTGATCAAGTTCGTCCAGCTACCGTACAGAACGAAGTCACCCCAGAGTGGGATTTCGTAAAGTGGCATTTCGTGGTTCATTTGACTATTCACCTCTTTTCCCGCTTGAGTTCGTGAGTCAAGAACTCACAAAATTGTATGACGTGGCCGGCGAGAAGGCCTATTACCACCGCAGTTAATGACAATTCAGTTTGATATTTCAAACCGATCATCACACAAAGTACCGCGACCGCCATGCGTGAAACGGTCCCACGAGACATCGGCTTACGCCCCGTCTCGATTACACGATACATCCGATCGACGCTGAGTCGTTGAAGCGTCAAGATCAGAAAGCTGCCAGTTCCACCAAGCGCCAGTCCATAAATGACCGGTTCACTCGGGCGTCCAATGAGCAGCAGGACAGCCAGGATCCCGTAAAAGAGTCCAAACCATCGTAAGTACGCACGATACAACGCATCTTGAAGGATGATGTTCATGTCTTCTCCCCTAACAAGTGCCTGATCATGGCGATCATGCAAAGAATGCCGATGAAAATCCCGATGAACACGGCGAACGTCGCACCCATTTTTTCCCACCATTGTTGTTGTTCCCCATAGTTCCCAACCAAAAAGCCAATGACGATCGGTGCAGCCAGTGCCGTCGAAATTTGCGAGGCCATGACCATACTCTTTGCGAGCCCACTTTGGCGCACTAGAGACGACCCCCTTTTTTCCCAATTGTGAGTTCTTTTTCTTTCCCACAATTTGCGGATTTTCATACTAGTCAAGAATACAATGAAGCAGCTTTCATAGTCAAATGAATTCACAATAAAAACAGAGCCGAAAAACCTATACATATCAACGATTGATAAGGTTTTCACAGATGTCTTACATGCAAGTCATTTCACGAAGATGTGAAGAAAATATGTAGTGCTATCAACGGTTAAAGAGATTGTTCATATGGTGAACAAAACCGTTGAACAGTAACGTTATATCGTACCCGTTAAACCGAAACAAGACCTCTAAAATTGATTTGTGTCGATTTTGTGAAAAAGCATTTTTCGTTCACAATTGAAAACGCTTCCGAATCAGGACATAAAAACAGCTCTGACATCTGTTTGTAACAATACATTTCAGCGATTTCCATTTTTTTAATCGTGCGCTACGTCACAGCTTGAATCGTCATCGCTTCCCTTCCAGTTTCAAGGTCATCTGGTTTTACATTTTCTAAACAAATGGGCTGATTTTAGTGAAAATGGTAAGATTTAAAGATATTATCCTCCTAAATCAACTATTGCGATTACACGAAATTCAAGACATAACAAAGAATCGCTCACATCACGCGACTCCTACAGGAAAAAGCACGAGTTTTCGTGCTGTCAGAGACAAGTGAGATCCGACTCCTCGTCTAAAGACGAAGGAGGCGCGGCTCACGTCTCGCCTGAGGAAAGCAAGTGAATGCAAGCGATTCGAGGATGATCGTTTTTTATTGCGTGAGTAACGGTGCCGGTGCTTCTCCTTGACCGAAGTGATGCAGAATCGCTTGGACGATGCGTTCGGACGCGTGACCGTCTCCATACGGGTTTGAGGCATGTGCCATCTCCTGATAAAGTGTTTTGTTCGTCAAGAGTTCTGTTGCCATCTGATAGATCGTCTCTTCTTCCGTTCCGGCAAGCTTCAACGTTCCGGCAGTAATCCCTTCCGGACGTTCCGTCGTATCGCGTAAGACAAGAACAGGAACACCGAGTGATGGTGCTTCTTCTTGTACACCACCCGAGTCAGTTAAGATCAAATGGGCACGGCTCGCGAAGTTATGAAAATCGAAGACGTCGAGTGGAGCAATCAGCGAAATCCGATCATGCCCTTCAAAAACCTTCTTCGCTGCTTCTTGAACGACTGGATTGAGGTGGACCGGATAGACGACGTGCGTCTCCGGGAACGCATCGACGAGGCGACGAATCGCCCGGAACATTTGGTGCATTTTCTCGCCTTGGTTCTCACGACGGTGCGCTGTCATCAAGATCAACTTCCTGTCCCCGACCGTCTCGAGCATCGGGTGGACGTAATCCGATTGGACGGTCGTTTGCAGGGCATCGATCGCCGTGTTTCCTGTAATGTAAACACCGGCGTGACGATTTTCGGATGCGAGATTCGCTGCCGCTTGCGCTGTCGGAGCGAAATGCAAGTCCGCGAGCGTCGACGTCAACTGACGATTGACCTCTTCCGGGAACGGAGAGTACTTATTATAGGTCCGCAGTCCCGCCTCGACGTGACCGACCGCGATCTGATTGTAATAGGCAGCCAGGCTTCCGACGAACGTCGTCGTCGTATCCCCATGGACGAGGACGAGATCCGGTTTGATGTCCTTCATGATGGCATCAAGTCCTTCAAGACCACGCGTCGTAATGTCGACGAGTGTTTGACGTTGCTTCATGATATTCAAATCATGATCCGGTTCGATCTCGAACAGTTCGAGTACTTGATCGAGCATCTCGCGGTGTTGAGCAGTGATCGTAACATGAACATCAAAAGCAGGGTGTTGCTTCAGGGCGTTGACGAGCGGTGCCATCTTGATGGCTTCCGGTCGTGTCCCGAAAATCGGCATGACTGTAATCGGCATGGTGACTTCCTCCTTTTTTCCTTTTTTCATTAAAGCATATTTCAGCAATCTTGCGCAGTTTACGAAATAGCAACGAAAAGACCGCAGATCATCGTCTGCGGTCTTTTCGTATATCTTGCTGTCTTTTTACTTCGTTCCGAAGAGACGGTCTCCTGCATCACCGAGTCCTGGGACGATGTATCCATGGTCGTTCAACTTCTCGTCGAGTGCCGCGAGATAGATGTCGACGTCTGGGTGTTCTTCTTGAACGCGTTTAACGCCTTCAGGTGCTGCACAGAGACATGCGAGCTTGATGCTCTTCGCCCCTTGTTTCTTTAAGGAGGAGATGGCGTCTGCCGCCGAACCACCTGTCGCAAGCATCGGGTCAACGACGACGAAATCACGTTCTGCGACGTCTGTTGGGAGCTTGAGGTAGTATTCCGTTGGCTCGAGTGTCTCCGGATCACGGTACAAACCGATGTGACCGACTTTGACGTTCGGCATCATGCGGAGCATGCCGTCGACCATACCGAGACCGGCGCGGAGAATCGGGACGATCCCGAGTTTCTTGCCTTCGATCATCTTCTGCGTCGTCTTCGTGACCGGTGTCTCGATCGCGACATCTGTGAGTGGAAGGTCACGTGTGATTTCATATGCCATCAATGAAGCCACCTCGTCGACAAGTTCCCGGAATTGTTTCGTTCCTGTTTCGACTTTACGCATGATCGTCATCTTGTGCTGAATCAATGGGTGATCAAATACATGTACTTTACTCATTGTTTGCATCTCCTCTCCATTCTCTTTTCGCATTGTACTCTATAAGCGTACTGCTTGGGAACTGTTTTTTCGTCAGTTCCCGAGCGTACTCTTACCCGATAGAATCGCTTTTGCCGCATAAGACCATTCATTTTCCGGTTGTTTCGCGAGTTCTTGTAAGGTCGCTCGATAGTCGCCTTTTTTATATTTTTGTTCATAAACGGCTTGCATCCAGAGGACATCACTTATGTAACCGGACTTCGGAAAATCTTCCCGATAGGCGATGTAATCCGCTTGTGTCGTGTTCTTCAACTTTCCAGCAGCAATTAACTTATAAAAGCGTGCCATGCCTGCTGTCTCTTTGTTCGTCAAGACGGATCCGTTCAAGACACTGTCTGCTCGTTTGTAGTCCTTCGCCTGAACGGCAGCGACCCCTTGCTCGAGCGATTCTTTCGCAGACACTTTCGGCTTCTGCGTTTCCGTTTTCGTTTTCTTCTTCTCTGGCTTGATTGCTTTCTCTCTCTCTTGCTCACTTGCCAATTGTTCGTTTTTTTCTTTTAACTGTTCGACTTCTGTTTGCAGCGCTGCGAGTTGTTGCTCGACCTCTGTCTGTTTCGTCGCGACAGGTATTGCCGGTTCATCGTCCAACTGTGTCCAGATCAGACCGAGACAAACGACAGCTACAGCTCCACCGAGCCACCACGGATTTAGTTTTCCGAGTCGCTTCCAGTTTTTCAGCTGTGGATGATTCTGAACGGTCATAGGAAACGATGCTAGCCGTTTCTGAACAAGACGTTTCCCGCCTGCTTTTCCTGCGATCGCTAGGCGGTAACGATAAACCTCTGCCGGCATCGGTAACGTCTTCCACTGTTCAAACCGAGCATCCGCTTGTTCATAAAATCCGGCCTGTTGCATGATGACGATTGCTTTGAAATCTTCGAGCATCCGTTGATATTCCCGGCGCTCGTGGCTTTTATGTGTAAACCATTCCGTTAGTCGTTCAGTCTGAATGGCTTGTAATTCGCTTTGGATCAAGGTTGTTAAATTCACATTTATTTCCACCCTTATCTTTTTTTACTACGGTTAAGTATATCAAAGATAACGCTTCCGCAAATGGTCCGTTTCCCCTATCTTCGTGACGAATCAGCAAAAAACCCTTTTGTTTTCACATGCACTGAGGCACGAAAACAAAAGGGTAACTCGTTCAACTATGAGAATAGGACCGGGATGCTGTCGCTTCCGTAATCCGTCCGTCTTCGATCCGCCAAATCCGGTCACAGACATCTAGCATCCGTTCGTCATGGGTGATGACAATGACGGTCTTGTTCGCATCATGCGCTTGCTGTTGCAATAACTCCATTACCCGGCGTCCATTTGGGTAATCGAGACTCGCCGTCGGTTCATCCGCGAGTACAAGTCGTGGGTCATTGACGAAAGCCCGGGCAATTGCGACACGTTGACGTTCCCCACCCGATAAGGCGTGCGGCAAATGGTCTTTCCGGTGCTCGAGTCCGAACACAGCGAGTGCCGCCGTCGCGTCAACCGATCGACCGGCTTCCTTCGCGACTAGCTCCAGTTGCTCACCTGCCGTCAAAAACGGCACGAGATGCGATTCCTGAAAGATGAATCCGACTTCTTCGAGACGTAAGCGACGGCGTTCTTCGTCCACTGCTTCACTGACACACGTATGATCAAAGTAGACGGCACCATTCGTTGGTGTCTGTAACAATCCAAGCAACTGGAGCAGTGTACTTTTCCCACTACCGCTCGGTCCGACGAGAGCAATCAACTCACCCGCTTCTGCTTGTAAGTTAATGTCATGCAGCACCGTCATCTCACCATAACTTTGCTCAATCTGTTCTAATCGAATCATCCGTTCATTCCTCCCATCGCATCTGCCGCTTCGAGTTTCTTGACCATCCGTAACGGAACGAGCGCACCGAGAATCGCCGTTGCGAGTAGAATGCCGCCGTACATCAGACTCGTCGACCATTCAAATCGAAAGGGAAGATCCGTCGGTAGGAAAAGACTCGTCAGATAGGTGATGGCGACGCTGACACCAAAGGCAAGACTCGTCAGTATGACGACTTGAACGAGCAGACTCGCACCCATCGTCCGTGTCCGGATACCGATTGCCTTTAAGACACCAAGCTGTTTCATCTTCTGCATCGTTAAAATATAGAAGAAGGCTGTCAGGATCAATGCTCCGATGACGACGAGCGCGACCCGCATCATCTGAAAGGAGTTTTGTTCTGCCGCATAACCCGGAACGTTCTCGACCACCGCTTGTTTCGAAAAGAGCGCTTGATCCGTTTGCAACGACTGACCGATGTACGCTGATACGTATGACGTGCCCATTTTCGATTGCCACGCTTGCCACGATTCATCCGTCATCCAGAGAACGGGTGCATGACTATAACGACCGTCCGTTACTGTACCGGCAATCTGGAACGTCTCCTTCGTTCGAAAATCTGTGATCGTATCGCCGACGCGCGTTCCGCGTTGCTCCGCATACTCAGCATCAACAAGTACCTCCCCTTTTTGCAACGATTGCAGCTGTTTGGGACCATATTTCGTAGTCTGTGGTAACGCAAAGACCGTTACGTCGTCCTTCGTTTTATTCTTCTTCTCAAGCACCATGTTCTGGACACCGAGTGCTTCCGCGTCCTTTGGTGTCTCATCCGCCTGTAAGAATGAACGGGTCAGCTGCCCTTCTGCATCTTTACTTAGCGCAAACTGTTCGACCGGCAGATTACGGACGGCTGCCCCATTGTCATAAGCTAGTCCATCTGCAAGACCGGTGATCATCAAGATCAATAAGACGATCAACATCGTCACAATCGTCATCCAACTGAATCGCCCTTTCATCCGGACGAGTTCTTTCCATCCTAGTTTCATTGTATGATCCCTCCTGTATGTTCGCTACAGGATTGATGATACAGCCGCAATATGAACGGAACATGAACGCAGGTGTCACGCGCGTAAAAAAGTTAACATTACGGTTAGACCCGATGAAGCGGACGACAAGCTCGCATCCCCGCCGAGTTGACGCATCGTCTCTTTGACAATCGCTAGACCAAGACCCGTTCCGCGCGTCGTCCGGGATGCATCGCCTTGATAAAAGCGTTCGAAGGCATGTTTCATCTGTTCATCAGTCATGCCTGGTCCTTCATCCTTGATTCGGATGATGATCTGATCCGCTTGTTCCTCTGCTTGAATCTGGATCGTCGCTCCGTCTTTTGAGACCGAGACAGCGTTTCGGATGACATTTTGGAAGACATGTTCCAACGCACTGACATCCGCTTGTATTTGTATCACCGTCGGAACATCGAGTGCGACAGCGATTCCTTGCTCATCCAGCTGGAAGGCAAGTGTCGTGAGTGTCGCCTCAAGATTCGTCCGCAGATTAAGTGCTTGTCGTTTGAAGCGTCGTCCTTCATCGAGCTTCGCTAAGATCAACAGTTGACGCGTCAGCTCCGACATTCGCTCCGCCTCTTGACGGATGACCGTCCGTTTCCTGACGTCTTCTCCCGTCACATCGAGTTGTCCCGCGTAACCAGCAATCGTCGTCAGCGGCGACTGGAATTCATGCGAGACGTTCGCAACGAATCGGCGCCGTTCCGTATCAGACGCTTCGACTGCCGTTGCCATTTCGTCAAACCGCCGGGACAGCTCACCAATTTCATCGCGTGCCTTCGTTCCGACGCGGATTCCGTAGTCACCGTCTGCCATCTGTTCCGTCGCTTTTGTCAGGCGCCGGATCGGACGAACGAGATAGCGGATTGAAAAGACAAGCAAAAGGAAACTGATCACGACAAGCAGTCCAAGGAACAGACCGACGAACAGATGCAACTCACGGATCTGACGACTCAAGTCCGGTCGGACGAAGATCGCGTCCGTGCCTTGCACCGTCTTGACCGACGTGCCGTACGTATTGATGACTTCGTTATCGAACAGACCGAGCAAGAAGAGATGGAACGGATATTCACGCATTCCGTAATACGGTTGACCACTCTTCACTTGCTCGACGACCCGATTCGAGAGCGCTTCATCACGAAACGGGTTTCCGTAACGCTCGATTGCGTCGTCCGTGCGCACATAAAGTTGAAAGCCGGTCGCTTGTAACATCCGGTAAAACGACTCCGTCTTGCCGTCCCCGTGCGTTTCATAATAATCGATCGCCGTCTCGACCGCTTCCTCGACTTTTTGGCTGTAGCTGTCCTGCCAAAAGGAATAATAGGCAATATTACTAATCAGGAGCGCCAGTAGTGCCGACACGAGTAAGACAACGCAGACAAGTCCGACGATTTTCGTATAGAGGGATCTCATGCGTCGACCTCCAACCGGTATCCGAGTCCGCGGACCGTCTCAATCTTCACCTGATTCGTTTCCTTTAAGCGTCCACGGAGGCGTTTAATGTGAACATCAATCGTCCGGTCATCCCCCATGAAATCGAGTCCCCAGACGTGTTCGATCAATTCCTCGCGGCTGAAGACCCGTCCCGGGAAACTCGCCAACTGATGCAACAATTCAAATTCACGTCGCGGGAGTGTCCACTCGGTCGACTGAATCGTCACGAGCTGACTACGTTTATCGATCGTGACATCTCCAAGATGCAAAACAGGTTGCGCCGCTTTTTGATAGCGCCGAGCCACAGCGTGGAGGCGAAATACTAATTCTTCCGGATCAAACGGTTTTGTGATGTAATCATCGGCACCTGCTGCGAAACCGTCCCGTTTATCTGTCAGCTCCCCGAGTGCCGTCAGCATCAAGATCGGGATGTCCCCGTGTTGCCGTAATCGCTCGCATAAGACGAGACCGGTCTGTCCGGGGAGCAGGACATCAAGTACGGCTGCTTCGAACGTCACCTTCTCGATCCAAGCGAGCGCTTCGTTTCCGTCTGCTGTCGCTCGGATGGAATGCCCGTCGGCTTGTAACGTTGACACGACAAGGGCTTGGATATGAGGATCATCTTCTGCGACTAGAATATACATCGTACTCCTCCTTTTTTAGACAAACAAAAAAATCCCCTTCCCCCTTCTCAAAATGAAAAGGATGAAGGGGATGACGATCATCCGCGCTCTGGGTAGAGTGGGAAACGACCTGTCAAAGCAACGACACGCTCACGTGCTTGTGCGAGAACGTCTGCTTCTTCTGGGTGGTTCAACACGAGTTCGATCAACTCTGCGATTTCTTTCATCTCAGCTTCCTTGAATCCGCGAGATGTCATCGCTGCCGTTCCGATCCGGATACCGCTCGTGACGAACGGGCTCGCTGGGTCGAACGGAATCGTGTTCTTGTTGACCGTAATGCCAGCTTCGTCAAGCGCATGCTCGGCGAGTTTACCTGTGATACCGAGTGGTTGCAAGTCAACGAGGAGCAAGTGATTGTCTGTTCCGCCTGAAACGATCCGGAGTCCACGATTCGTCAATTCCTCACCGAGTACTTTGGCGTTCGTGACGACTTGACCGATGTAGTCCTTGAACTCTGGTGCAAGGGCTTCACCAAATGCAACAGCTTTCGCGGCGATGACATGCATGAGTGGACCACCTTGGATCCCTGGGAAGATTGCTTTATCAATCGCTTTCGCATGCTCTTCTTTACAGAGAATCATCCCACCACGTGGACCACGCAACGTCTTATGCGTCGTCGTCGTGACGAAGTGTGCATGCTCGACTGGGTTCGGATGTTGACCTGCTGCGACGAGTCCAGCGATGTGTGCCATGTCGACCATCAAGTAAGCACCGACGCTGTCTGCGATTTCACGGAACCGCTTGAAGTCGATGACGCGCGGATACGCCGATGCGCCCGCTACGATTAATTTTGGTTTGTGCTCTTCTGCTAATTTCGCGACGACGTCGTAATCAATCATCTCTGTCTCTTGATCGACACCGTATTCCACGAAGTTGTACTGGACACCGGAGAAATTGACGGGACTACCGTGCGTCAGATGGCCACCGTGCGATAGGTTCATCCCGAGGACCGTATCGCCCTGTTCGAGAATCGTGAAGTAGACCGCCATGTTCGCTTGTGCACCGGAGTGCGGCTGCACGTTCGCGTGCTCTGCCCCGAAGATTTCCTTCGCGCGGTCGCGTGCGAGATTCTCAGCGAGATCGACATACTCACAGCCACCATAATAACGACGACCCGGGTAACCTTCTGCGTACTTGTTCGTTAAGACGCTGCCTTGTGCTTCCATGACAGCTTGCGAGACGAAGTTCTCGGATGCGATCAATTCGATGTTATCCCGTTGACGACCTAGTTCCTGGCGCATTGCCGAAAAGAGTGCCTCATCTTGTTGTTTCAGATACGTAAGCGGTGTTTGTTCCATCTGAATTCCCCCATTTCATTTCGATAAACCTATCTTAACACGAATGTTTCGTTCCCGGCATCCCCCAAAACAACATCAAAAAAGCAAGGGGTGCGCAACCCCTTGCATGAATTATTCGTATTTAGCACGTGCCCCACCGATTAATTTTGGTCGTGTCACGGCTGCCGTCACGTGTGCCTCACCAATTTCCTTATGCGGCAAGCGCACTGGAATCGCAACAGCTTTCAAGTGCATCCCGATGAATGTATCACCGATATCGATTCCGGCATCAGCCTGAATCGCTTCGACGACGACAGGTGCCGAGAAGCGCTGGTACGCAGCACTCGCCATCGATCCACCCGCTTCTGGAACGGGAACGACCGTCACCGGATCAAGCCCGAGACGTTCGGCCGTTTGCCGCTCAAGTGTCAGCGCTCGGTTGATATGCTCACAGCCTTGGAAGGCGAGATCGACTTGATGCGATCGACGAAAGGCATCGAAGACATCGAACAAGGCGTCCGCCACTTCTGGTGAACCTGCCTTGCCGATTTGTTTGCCAATCACTTCACTCGTCGAACAGCCGATCACGAGCAATTTTCCTTTTAAGGAAAATCGTTCATCCAGAGCGTTCAGTGTTTCTTCTAAATCGTGCTGGATGCGTGTCACGTCCATTACTTCACCTCATAATCCGAGATTTTGCAAACGCGGTTCTCATGACGTCCACCTTCGAATTCCGTCTCAAGCCAAAGCTGTGCGATCTCACGAGCCAGTCCTGGACCGATAACGCGTTCGCCCATCGTCAAGATGTTCGAGTTGTTGTGCTGCCGCGTCGCTTTCGCGCTGAACGTATCATGGACGAGCGCTGCTCGGATGCCCTTGACCTTGTTCGCTGCGATACCGATCCCAATGCCTGTGCCACAAATCAAGATGCCACGGTCAAACTCTCCGTTCGCGACTGCCTCCGCGACTGGAATCGCGACATCCGGATAATCGATCGAGTCGGACGAATGCGTACCGAAGTCCGTATAGTCGATGCCGAGCTCTTGTAGGAGATCGTTGATTTCTGCCTTTAACTTAAAACCGCCATGATCCGCGCCGATTGCTACTTTCATCTTTACTATTCCCCCGTTTGTTTAGGTTGTTTTTTCGGAAGCTTCCGTGTGTCCGGAGTTTTTCTTCCGTTTCCGTTCTGCGTTAATTTTAACACAAGACGATTGACGAGGGGTTCGAGTTCATTACGTACTTGGCGATAGACGTTCATCGATCCGCCGTACGGATCGTTGATATCCCGTTCAAGCCCAGTCACATATTCGTACAAGGTGAACGTCCGTTCCTTCAGTTCCGGATAGCGTTCACCGACTTCCTGCTTGTGCTGACGCGTCATCGTCAAGATGATGTCAGACCAGCGTCCGAGTACATCATCAAAGACTTGCGTATAGTGCTCGAGTTCGATGCCGCGTTCGCGTAACACTTGTAGTGCGTTCTCGGACGCATCGAATCCTTGCATCGAACGTAGTCCTGCTGAACGGACATCGAATTCCTGATCAGCGACCTTAGAGCGTAGTAACGCCATCGCCATCGGGCTACGGCATGTATTTCCTGTACAGATGAATAAAACGCGACGTGTGCTCATCTCCGTATCCTCCTTCTTCAAGGGCGAATGACCCGACCACCTGCTGCTTTATGGAGGCGGTTGCGGACCGCAAGCCCCACCCCTTCTTCTGATAGGTCTCGTACAAAAATCTGATCCACCGTCGTCTGATCAAATCGCCGTAAACAATCGTAAAGACGTTGTGCCGCCGTCTCCATCGAGTTACCAAGGGAGCAGCGAACATCTGCGTCGACATCCTCCCCATCAAACAGGAGAACGCCCGTCTTGTGTCCGGTTTGTCGTGCATCATCGATGAGTTGCTGTAAGAATGAAAGATCTCCCTCAACTACGGAAAGTGTTGCTTCCGGTGCGTAGTGGGTATATTTCATCCCGGGTGCCTTCGGTGTAACATCTTTCATCGATAAGGCAGGATCGAGTGTGACAGGACCGATGACCGACTCGATTTGTTCGCGTGTCACGCCGCCCGGTCGTAAAATCGCCGGTGGCGTCATCGTACAATCGATGACAGTCGATTCGACCCCGATGCCCGTCTCCCCTCCATCGACGATCGCAGCGATGCGTCCCGAGAGGTCATGTGCGACATGTGCAGATGACGTCGGTGAAGGTTTTCCAGAACGGTTGGCACTCGGCGCTGCGAGACCCAGCCCTGTCGCTTCAATCAATTGAAGCGCGAGCGGATGATCTGGCATCCGTAATCCGATCGTATCTAGTCCTGCTGTGACGAGTGTGGATGCGGTGCCGTTCGATTCGAGGATGATCGTCAAGGCTCCTGGCCAAAACGCCTCCATCAAACGTGTTGCAACATCGGGAATGTGCGTGACGAACTGATGTGCCTGTTCTACGGATGCGACATGGACAATCAGTGGATTGTCGGAAGGTCGACCCTTCGCGGCGAAGATTCGCCGAACAGCCGCTTCGTTCGTTGCGTCCCCTGCGAGACCATAGACGGTCTCGGTCGGCATCGCCACGACCTCTCCTTCCTGCAATAACCGAACTGCTTCATCCATTGTCTGTAAGTCAATCATTTCCGTTTTCACGCTGTACAATCCTTTCGTTCCGCATACACGATACGGTCTTTACCGTTTATATCTTTTAAAATACCCGTTTCCGCATTTGGATAACGTTCTTTTAACATCATTTGCACTTCTGGTCCTTGATTGTGTCCAATTTCAAACGCAATCAGTCGGAAATCGTCGCGTAGGACCCGTCCGCTCTCCTCGACGAGTCGTCGGTAAAAGACGAGACCGTCTTTTCCGCCGAACAGGGCGAGATGCGGTTCATGATCGAATACGACCTCACTGAGTAATTCTTCTTCCTCGATATAAGGAGGATTTGAGACGAGCACCCGGACGGAATCATCCGCAAGTGGTGCTAGTAGATCTCCTTCAAGGAACGTCACGTCTCCACCAAGCGTTGCTTGATTTTGCTTCGCGACCGCAATCGCGGCCGGTGAAATATCGATGGTCGTGACCGGTTGCTCGAGTTCGAGGGCGAGCGTGATTCCGATCGCTCCACTACCGGTACCGATGTCGACGATCTGTCCCGCGGTGAACGACTCACGTTTGAGACGTTCCGTCACGAAGACGATCAACTCCTCCGTTTCCGGTCGTGGGATCAAGACATCCGGTGTGACACGGAAATCCCGTCCGTAAAACGGCTGATAGCCGATTAAATGCTGAACGGGCACGCCGTGAACATGAGCAAGCAAGTATTCACTGAATCGTAAATCTTGCTCCGGTGTCAATTCATCTGACAGACGGACGAGGAGTCCCGTCCGGTCGACTTCTAAGACGTGCATGAGTAACCATTCGGCACTCGAACCCTCGCGTCCTGCTTGTTCCATCATCGTTTTTGCTTCATTTAGACGTTTTGCGATCCGCATCAGTTTGCCGCCTCCGATGCCCGTGCTTGATACTCCATGACGAGCGTATCGATGACCTCATCCATCTCTCCTTGGAGGATCCGGTCGAGCTTCTGGATCGTCAAACCGATTCGGTGGTCCGTCACTCGGTTTTGTGCGAAATTATACGTCCGGATCCGTTCTGAACGGTCACCTGTACCGACAGCCGACTTCCGTTTTTCATCATACTCCGCCTGCTGCTCGCGTTGAATCTTATCGTAGACACGTGCGCGCAAGACCTTCATCGCTTTTTCCTTGTTCTTGATCTGCGACTTCTCGTCCTGACAACTGGCGACGATTCCCGTCGGCACGTGTGTGACACGGACAGCGGACTGTGTCGTATTGACGGACTGCCCGCCCGGTCCACTCGATGTGAACGTATCAACCCTGACATCCTTATCGTGGATTTCGACTTCAACGTCTTCTGCTTCCGGTAACACGGCGACCGTTGCGGTCGATGTATGGATCCGTCCGCCGGATTCTGTGGACGGAACACGTTGGACACGATGTGCTCCGTTCTCGTATTTTAACTTCGAGTAGGCACCCGTTCCTTTAACGATGAAGATAATTTCCTTATAACCGCCAAGTTCCGTATAGCTCGCGTCGATGATTTCGATCTTCCAGTTCTGTTTCTCAGCAAACTTCGAGTACATCTTAAAGAGATCACCAGCAAATAAGGCTGCCTCGTCTCCTCCCGCTGCGCCGCGGATTTCGACGATGACGTTCTTGTCGTCATTCGGGTCCTTCGGTAGCAGTAAGGCTTTCAGTTTCGCTTCGAGCTCTTTGATCTCCGGCTCAAGCATCGTGACTTCTTCCTTCGCAAGGTCGCGCATCTCCGGATCCGTCAACATTTGGCGTGCCTCTTGATAGGCTTCCATCTTCTCGCGGTAGACGCGATAGGTCTCGACGGTCGGTGCAAGTTGCGACTGCTCTTTTGAGACCTCGCGCAATTGATTCGTATCATTAATGATGGCTGGATCAGCCAACATATCATTCAGTTTTTCATAACGGTCCTCTAAGGCACTCAATCGATCCAACATCTCGGGTCATCCTTCCTGCGATTCTTCTGACGTCAGTATAGCAAATATTGCGATCGATGGCGTCATCGTCTTCTTGAAAAGAGGCATTGACAGACAGGTTTTGAATTCCTATAATTGGTGTATTAATTGAACTAGTACACTTAAGGAGGTGAAGAAATGTTCACCGTCGATCCAAAAAGTCCGTTACCGATCTATGAACAACTGGTCGCTCAAATCATCCGCTCGATTGCCCGTGGTCTACTCCGCTCTGGCGAACAGATGCCATCCGTCCGTGAACTTGCTGGTACACTCCTTGTCAATCCGAACACTGTCTCCCGCGCCTATCAGGAACTCGAGAGCCGCAACTTCATCGTCACGATGCGCGGCAAAGGCTCCTTCATCTCAGATATTCCACTTCATGAAGTCAAGAAAGCCGCCATTCAAGATCCACTCATTCGTCTTTGTTCCGTCGCCGACGAACTCTCCATTTCAAACGAAGAACTCTATCAACTCATCTTACACATTAGGGAGGATTCCTCATGTTGACCGTTTCTCATCTAACGAAACAAATTGACCGTACCATGATTTATGAAAATGCATCCTTTACTCTACCAGCAGGAACGATTACTGCGTTGATCGGGCGTAATGGTGCCGGAAAAACGACATTACTGAAAACACTTGTCGGTGCTCTTGAGCCAACGCGCGGAAAAGTTGAATGGAATGGCGAGTCGATCCACCACGTCCCGAAGACACGCGAGCACCTTTTCCTCGTTCCGGATTCTGTTTCCGTCTATCGCCAGATGACACTCGGTGAACTGATCAACTTCTACAATGCGTTCTATCCGAACTTCGAGAAAACGTACATCGAAAACTATTGTCGTTCGTCAAACCTCGATCGCGGACGTCGTGTGACGTCATTATCCAAAGGACAAGCTCAGTTGTTCCTTCTTCAACTTGCGTTCGCGACGAATGCTCCGGTCCTCTTACTGGATGAACCAACAGACGGACTCGATCGAATCAACAAACGAGATTACTTAAAGCAGCTTGTCTCGTTACTTGCGGAGCGCCAAACTGCCGTCTTGATCGCCTCACACCAACTCGAAGAGCTTGATTCACTCGCTGACCGTGTCATGACGATCGAAAAGCATCTCGTCCGTGAACCCAAAGCACTCGACGACGCCAAAGCCAGCATGCAGAAATGGCAAGTCGTCTATGAGGACGTTCCGGAATTGTCACATGCTGATCTTCACGTCTTATCCCAAACAGGTCGGGTCGTGACATTGCTCGTCTTATCCGATGCAGGCGCGCAGTATCTTGAAACGACGAACCCCTTGTTAAAAGATGCTTTGCCAGTGCAGATGGAAGATTACTTCTTAGGGACATTTGGAGGGAAACGACATGGTTAAGCAATTGATCCGTTATCATATCAAACAAGGCATCTGGCCGCTCGCTTGTTTCATTCTGCTTGCGATCTTCAGCTATGGGTTCGGCAGTTATAGCGTCATCAATGAGTTCGAGAAATACGAAGCCTCTCAGCAACCTGTTCTACTCAACGCCGTACTCGTCAGTCCCTTTTTCGCCGGATTCGCAGCGATTCTCATTGCTGTCTTCGCGATCCTGATGCTCGGTTCTGAGCGCGGGAGTGGTCGCAGCCTGATTTTGCACGCGTTACCGTTTCCGAAGGTCTGGTTGTTCTGGATCAAATGGGCGATCGGCGTCGTAACACTGATCGTGTTTCCGATCATCGGCTTCTTCGTCAGCTGGTTGTTGCTGCAAGCGTTCGGCGGTATCAATCCGTTTGATTACGTCACGTGGTCGTCACTCTTCCGAGATTTTGGTCTTTTCCTTCTATTTGATGTGACGATTTTGACGATCTTCTTATTCGCCGGAACGATCGCTGGTGATATCATCGGACAACTGTTGCTCGGCACGTTCTTCTTGTTCTTAAACTACTTCACGTATTTCAGCATCTACGCCGTCGCCCTGCTCGGTTTTGGTGTGACCTACGAGGAGTTAGACAAGCCAACAAGTTTCCTGATGACGATCACGACACCCTTCGCACTCCTTTTCGAAAGTAATGTCGATCTGAATCTAACGTATCCCGTCTTGTTCTGTTTAGCTTTGACGATTGCCTTACTCTTCTTTGGTAGCCGTCTATATATCCGCGGAGCGAACGAACGACTCGGTCGGTTCACCATTTTCCCAAAACTACACCCCACACTGATCATCACGTTCTCGATCTACACGACGATCCTGCTCGCAGGAATCATTGGTCTGATTTCGTCCGAGAACCAGTTCCTGTACTGGCTCGCGATCGTCATTCTCGCATGGCCGACGTTCAGTTCCTACCGTCGGATGATCGGGTGGAGTCGCTAATCTATACACATGTAGCCCTTCTGAGATGGTTTTTCAGAAGGGCTATTCGTTTGTCATCGTTTCTTCACAAACCTTTACAGACGGTCCATATGGATTTCATATTTTCTGCGTAAGGTTGTGTTTGTAGGTCGTAGCACCATAACCCATTACCTTTCAAGGAGGAATCCCTATGAAACTAAAACGTCTGATCCCGATTTTTGCCTTATCGACCCTTTCCCTGAGTACGATGATTTCGATGCCGGAAGCCGAAGCGAAAGCCAAACATACTCACTCACCCGAAATCCGGAACGTCATCTTCCTGATTGGTGACGGCATGGGTGTTTCATACACGTCTGCACACCGTTACTTAAAGAACGATCCTTCGACGACGACGGCTGAAAAAACAGCCTTTGATCCCTATCTCGTCGGTCAACAGATGACGTATCCGGAAGATGCGAAGGAGAATATCACCGATTCCGCCTCTGCCGCGACAGCGATGTCCTCTGGTGTGAAGACGTACAATGCAGCAATTGCGGTCGATAATGATAAATCGGAAGTCAAGACCGTCCTTGAAGCAGCCAAAGAACGTGGCAAGTCAACGGGACTCGTCGCGACATCGGAAATCACGCATGCAACACCTGCCTCATTCGGTGCGCATGACGAAAGTCGTAAAAACATGAATGCGATTGCAGATGACTATTTCAAAGAACGTGTGAACGGCAAACATAAGATTGATGTCATGCTCGGGGGTGGGAAATCGAACTTCGTCCGTCCAGACGTCGATTTGACGAAAGCGTTCAAGAAAGATGGCTATAGCTATGTCACTGACCTCAATCAGCTGCAAGCGGATAAAAATAAACAAGTGCTCGGATTGTTCGCAGACGGTGGATTACCTAAACGAATCGATCGCGAAAACTCAGTCCCGTCACTTGCTCAAATGACGAACGCTGCGATCAAACGTCTCGACTCGAATAAAAAGGGCTTCTTCCTAATGGTCGAAGGCAGTCAAATCGACTGGGCTGGACACGACAATGATATCGTTGGTGCAATGAGTGAAATGGAAGATTTCGAACGTGCCTTCAAAGCTGCGATCGCTTTCGCGAAGAAGGATAAGCATACACTCGTCGTCGCAACAGCCGACCACTCGACTGGTGGTTACTCGATTGGTGCGGATGGCATCTACAACTGGTTCGCCGAACCGATCAAAGCAGCGAAGAAGACACCTGACTTCATGGCGCAGCAAATCGTCGAAGGCGCGGACGTACGGAAAACGTTAATGAAGTACATCGACCAAGACAAACTCGCCTTGACGGATCAAGAAATCGACAGCATCTCTCGCGCTGCTGAATCGAAAACATTACTCGACATCGATAATGCCATCGAAGAGATCTTCAACGAACGCTCGCATACGGGCTGGACGACAGGTGGTCATACGGGTGAAGACGTACCCGTCTACGCGTTCGGTCCTGCGAAAGACCGATTCGCTGGTCAAGTCGATAACACGGATCACGCCAAAATCATCTTCGATCTGTTGAAGGCGAAGAAATAAGGAGACGTCTCATGAAACAGATCCTTGCTACTTTGATGCTTGGGACAGTGCTCGCTGGTTGTAGCACTTCCGCATCACAAGACACACCGAAAGAACCATCGTCTGCGAAACAAGAGCAGCCGGTACTGCTTGAAAAAACAAGCGCCTATGTCCCGAACCCACAACTTCCAGATGATCGTCAGCTGACGATAATCGATCAAACCGTGACGGACGACAAAGGCGACCTGACGTTAAAACAGTTCAAACCAGTGAATGAAACGCGGAAGATTGGTCCAATCAAGATGACGATCGAAGAAATCAAAGTCTTTCACGCCCGTCCAAGCTACGGCATGATCGATTTCTTCCATGGTTATACGCACGATGAGTCCTTTGATCTGATGAAGATACGTGTCACGATCACAAACACGAGTGACGCACCCGTCACCTTTAATCCCGTTGCTCATTTCAAACTGGATGACGAAGCGGAAAAGACACTTGAAGACGATGTCTATCTCGAATCCCTGGCAAAGACATATGCTCCGTCTGAAACTCATAGTGGTAACTTTGGATTCATCTTGGAACGCCCGGTCACATCAATCGAACTCTTGACGAGTGACGTACTCGATGAAAAACAAGCGGTCCTCCAAAAGGGTACGACGTATTCGACATCCCTTCGTTAACTACCCTTCACACTTTTGCGCTCCATCTGTTTTCCGGTTGTACCCGGACCATAGGTGGAGCTATTTTGATGCCTGTATTCGTTCCATGCTACACTAAAAGCACTATTTGAGTGCAAAGGACGGATTGTATGCCGAAATACTTAACCATTTATCATCAACTCGCACAACGGATTCAAGAAGGAACGCTTCCAGCTGACATGAAATTACCTTCTGAGACAGAATTGATGCATGAATTCGAGGCGAGTCGTGGAACGGTCCGAAAAGCGATCGATGCGCTGCAAGAGAAAGGCTTCGTTCGCAAACACCAAGGAAAGGGTGTCTTCGTTTTGTCGCAAGAAGCGATTGAGTTTCAGTTCAACGGAATCGTCAGCTTTTCGGAAGCGCATCGCCGGATGGGTCGACATGCTGTCGAGACGGATGTGCTATCGTGCGAAGTGCTCTCCGCCTCTCCTGAGCTCGCTTCGTTATTGCATGTGGCACAAGGAACAGACGTGACCCGTATTGAGCGGATTCGTCAGATTGATGGCGAACGCGTCATCCGTGACATTAATCATTTCGTGACCGCACTTGTGCCCGGCCTAACCGCTGACATTGCTAAAGGGTCCATCTATCATTACATTGAAGAGACACTCGGCCGGCAGATCAGCTATGCGAAACGAAAGATTGAAGCGCGCCCTGCGACACGTGAAGACCAAGAACGACTTGATCTTCACGACATGACACACGTCATCGTCGTCACGAACGATACGTACTTCTATGAAGGCCAACATTTCGAGCGAACGGAATCACGTCACCGCCTCGATAAATTTCAATTTACCGATATCGCACGGCGTTGAATAGATGGTGATCCATGAGGGAATCCGTACATGACGGGTTCTCTCTTTTTTTAACATCTTAACTTATCTATATAAGTTCTTGACCAACTTATATAGATAAGTTAAGATAAATGTGCGCAGATAAGAAAACGTTTTCATTTCAAAAGTGGTCGAGTACGTCACTTCCAAAAAGGAGCATCGAGATGAAACCAAACTATCGTCAGATTGCAGAGCAAATCATTGAGAAAATCGGAGGCAAGGAGAACGTTGAGCAGGCAGCTCACTGCGTCACCCGTCTTCGCTTAACGCTTAAAAATCAAGAGCTTGTCGACCAAGAAGCCTTACTTGAAGTTCCGCTCGTCAAAGGCGCGTTCTTGAACGCAGGCGTCTATCAAATCGTCATTGGTGCCGGTGATGTCGACCGGGTCTATGCTGAATTCATTCAACTGACTGGTTTGCAGGCGACAACGATTGCGGACGTTAAATCGTCAGGAGCGGCGAAAATGAACCCGTTCCAAAAGTTGATCAAAGTCTTTTCCGACGTCTTCATGCCCATCATCCCGGCGATCATCGTCGCTGGTCTCTTAATGGGGATCAATAACCTGTTCGGTATCGAATTCGGTGGCAAGACGATGATTGATCGTTATCCGAATCTACAAGGATTATGGGACCTGATCAATATGATGGCAAATACCGCTTTCGTCTTCCTCCCGGCACTCGTCGGCTGGTCGGCAACGAAACGCTTCGGTGGAAGTGAGATCCTCGGGATCGTCATGGGTCTGATGCTTGTTCACCCTGATCTCTTAAACGCTTGGAATTACGGACAGAGCGCTTTAAAAGGTGAAATTCCGACGTTCAACATCCTCGGTCTGTTTGAAATCGAAAAAGTCGGCTATCAAGGACAAATTCTCCCGGTGCTCGCAGCCGCTTATGTCCTTAGTACGATTGAACGCTGGCTCAAAAAACGCGTACCGAACGCAATCCAATTACTCGTCGTACCGATTACGACGATCACGTTAACCGGCTTCCTCGCCCTTGCCGTCATCGGACCGGTCACACGTCAAGTTGGTGACTGGATCACGATTGGTGTCGTCAATACGTTCGAAGCTGTTCCATTACTCGGTGCCTTATTATTCGGTGCACTCTACGCACCGCTCGTCATCACCGGCATGCATCACATGTTCATCGCCGTCGACTTACAGTTGATCGGACAAAGCGGAACGACGTTTATCTGGCCGATGATCGCGATCTCGAATATCGCCCAAGGTTCAGCAACGCTTGCGATGCTTTTCCTCGCGAAAAACGTCAACGATAAGAACATGGCGTCGACGTCGGCCCTATCCGCTTACTTTGGGATCACGGAACCAGCGATGTTCGGGGTTAATCTTCGATTCAAATATCCGTTTTATGCGGCACTCGTCGGGTCAGCCATCGCGTCTGCCTTCATCGCAGTCAGCGGTGTCCTTGCTCCTGCAATCGGTGTCGGTGGCTTACCTGCTTTCATCTCGATCGTACCCGGGTCGATTTTGTCGTTCATTGTCGGCATGGTAATCGCAATTATCGTTCCTATTGCCTGTACGTTCCTGTTCCACTATGTCTCAACGAAACGCGCAAAAAAAGCCGCACTGAACAAAGCGGCGTAATTTCAGAAAGGTGTGTATCTGATGATCACGACAACCGATTGGCGCAAATCCGCCGTTTATCAAATCTATCCGAAGAGTTTTTATAGTCCGGAGGGCAAAGCGACCGGTACGTTGCGCGGGGTCACGGCCAAACTCGATTATCTGGCGGATCTTGGTGTCGATTACCTGTGGTTGACGCCGGTCTATGCCTCACCGCAAAACGATAATGGATATGATGTCAGTGACTATTATGCGATCGATCCCTCGTATGGAACGATGGATGATTTCGAGACGTTACTCGCAGAAACAAAACGACGTGGTCTGTCGGTCATGATGGATATCGTCGTCAATCACTGCTCGACGTCACACGCTTGGTTCGAAGAAGGACGTCATCCGGACAGTCCCTATCATGACTACTTCATTTGGCGCGAGACACCGAACGACTGGATATCGAAGTTCGGCGGTCCTGCTTGGTCATTTGATGAGGTAGCTGGTAAGTATTACTTGCACCTGTTCGACAAGACGCAAGCGGACCTGAACTGGGAAAATCCCCGACTCCGGGAAGACGTTTACGCGATGATGCGCTTTTGGCGCGATAAAGGGGTCAGTGGCTTCCGACTCGACGTCATCAACTTGATCTCGAAGACGCCAGGGCTTCCCAATGATTCCGAGGGAGACGGACGTGCGTATTATACGGACGGACCAAACATTCATGACTACTTGCAAGAGATGAACGCAGCCGTTTTTGCCGGACACGATCTCTTGACGGTCGGTGAGATGTCGTCGACGTCACTTGAACACTGCCTTCGTTATTCATCGCTTGATGAACAAGAACTGAAGATGACGTTCAACTTTCATCATTTGAAGGTCGATTATCCGAACGGTGAGAAATGGACAGCTGCACCGTTTGACTTCAAGCAACTGAAACAGATTTTCTCCGACTGGCAATCCGGCATGAACGGACAAGCCTGGAACGCAATCTTTTGGTGCAACCATGACCAGCCACGCGTCGTCAGCCGGTTTGGTGACGACGTTACGTATCGCGTCGAGAGTGCGAAGATGCTCGCGACGACGCTTCATGGCTTGCAAGGTACACCGTATATTTACCAAGGAGAAGAGATCGGAATGCCAAATCCGGATTTCACGGATCTGTCTGACTATCGTGATGTCGAAACGTTGAACGCCTATCAAGAAGCTCGAGAAAAAGGAGTTCCGGAAGAAGAGATTCTCGCTGCGATTCGTCAAAAATCACGTGATAATGCGCGGACGCCGATGCCGTGGTCGACTGCACGTAACGGTGGCTTTAGTACAGAGGAACCGTGGATCCCGGTCTCGCCGACGTATGATCAAATCAATGTCGAGGCTGCTGTCGCAGACCCTGATTCGGTCTATCATCATTACAAGCGGTTGATTCAGCTCCGCAAACAGTATGACGTGCTGACGGACGGTTCATACCGTCTGTTGACACCAGACGATTCGTCACTCTGGGCGTACGAACGTGCCACAAGCGAGGAAGAGTTGCTTGTCGTTTCGAACTTCTACGGAACAGAGACGACGTTCACGTTACCTCGTGACGGATCGGACTATACGGTGTTGCTTCATAATTATCAGCAGATGCAGACAGAGGGGTACACTTTAACGTTACGACCTTATGAATCACTGATGCTTTATCGTAAAAAGTGATTGAATGAGACGGAGCACATGCAAAAAAGAGAAGATTGGTTTCCAAGGGATACCCTAGAAACCAATCTTCTCTTTTGTTGAATAGATATAGAATGTGAATGCCTATTCCTCGACTCCTACAGGAAAAGAAAGCATGGTACATGCTTTTGTCAGGGAAAGCGAGGATGGCAGAGTCATTTGTTTTCAAAAATGATTTTTAAGCACTAGTTCCTTCCGAGTCTTTCATTTTCGCATGTTCTACGAAACTTTCCGATTCGCTTCTTCTCGTCTCAACTGTTCGCGGAACAGTCGTGTCTCGGCAATGACGACGCCGGACAGTCCAATCAAACCGATTAAGTTCGGAATCGCCATCAATCCGTTGAAGACATCAGAAATCGCCCAGACCATGTTCAAGTTCGTCGTCATTGCACCCGCTCCGGCGACTAAGACGAACAGGATGCGGTACGGTAGGATTGATTTTTGACCGAACAGATAATAGATCGATTTTTCACCGTAGTACGACCAGCCAAGAACAGTCGAATAAGCAAACATGACGAGTCCGATCGTGACGATGTATTTTCCGGCAGGACCGAGGAAGACCTCGAAGCTTGCTGTCGTCAATTCAACACCTTGTAACTTCGTATCAAGTTGTCCTCCCATGACGAGCGTCAAACCTGTGATCGAACAGACGACCAATGTATCTAAAAACACCTGCGTCATCGAAACGAGCGCTTGACGTCCTGGGAAGTCCGTTTTCGCTGCAGCGGCTGCAATCGGTGCTGAACCAAGACCCGCTTCATTTGAGAAGACACCACGCGCGACACCATAACGAATCGCTGCCCCGATCGCGCCACCCGTAATTGCTTCGCTTGAGAACGTGCTGCTGAAGATCGTCGAAATCGCACCTGGAATCAAGTCATAGTTCATGACGAGAATCAGTAATCCACTTCCAACATAGAAGAAAATCATAAACGGAACAAACAAACTGACAACTTTTCCGATTGATTTGACCCCACCAAGAATGACGACGCCTGTCAGTACCATCAATACGATCCCCGTCACGTAAAGTGGCACATCGAACGTTGATTTCATCGCGAGGGCGACCGAGTTCGTCTGGACCCCGTTCCCGATCCCGAACGCAGCGATTGAAGCGAATGCGGCAAACAAGACACCCAGCCATTTCTGCTTCAGCCCACGCTCGAGATAATACATTGGTCCCCCAGCCATCTGTCCATTTTCATCAACGACACGGTACTTGACGGCAAGGATGGCTTCCGCATACTTCGTCGCCATCCCGAATAGACCGGACAACCACATCCAAACGATCGCACCCGGTCCGCCGAGGACGACGGCGGTTGCGACACCAACGATATTCCCCGTACCAACGGTCGCAGCCAGTGCCGTCATCAATGCTTGAAAGTGACTGATGTCGCCTTCCGACTTATCGTCCTGATGCTTCGAAAACGCAAGCTTCAGCGCATACGGTAGTTTGGTAATTTGAATGAATCCTAAGCGAATCGTCAAGTAAACCCCCGTACCGACCAACAGAATAAGTAACGGTGGTCCCCAAACAAGATTGGACACCGTACTGATCCAGTCACTAAATGAATTTCCCATTCGTGTTACCTCCCTTTATGAAATATGTAGTTCTTTACCATTTTTTCAGAATTTACTGATAATTGTCAAACTATTTTTTTATGAAACTATTTTGATACTTCTTCATTTCAATAATATGCAAATAGTTGTGATTCATACTTCACCGTCTCGGAACAACTGACGAAATCGTGAAATTTAATAATCAATAGGCTAAGAATAACGGAGCAACGATCACGGATACCGTTAACACAGCACACATCCTCCTGTTCACTACGATCGTTGTCATTGGAGTGTTCAGTGTAATCTTTATTATCTTGATTTTATAATCGATCTTCGGTCCTCTTCGCCAACTGCAGGCAAAACCTACGAACTTGCCACTCAAGACGATCGAACATTTGAATGCCGCGTCCGGTGGGGTGCTGTCCTTCATCGATACGAAAGTCGTCAATGACAATGATTTATTCGAAGCTATCTCGATTCAATACTAGAATGACGCTCAAGCATTCCGCGATATGCACGAACAGATTTCCGTCAGTCAAAAACAGACGGAAGCACTAAAAGAAGTTCTTCGTCAGTTCCAAGTCTCAAAAAAGTCCCCTTATCTTCATGGAAGAGAGGGGACTTCGATGTTTATTGTGCTGCACCTGTGAGCGGTTGTGCATCTTTTGCTTCCGCAGGTAATTTGATTTCGCTGATCTCATTGAATTTTGAGAACGTCGACTCGTTCTTCATATTGAACTCGGTATCTTTTTCAATCGCAAACACCATGTCCATATCGAGTGATTTCGGATAGAATGTTTTCGCATCATACGTCATCGTGTAATTCATTTTTTTGTAATCGATGCTGTCCATCGCATCTTTCATCTGTGCCATCTGTCCTGTCTGCTCGAGCGAATCCTTCATGAATGCTTTGAGGTCGTCCCCTTTTAGTTTGACGTCGATTTGATAAACGTCACCCTCTTTTTTGGCGGTCCAGTTGTCTTTGTACTTTTTCAGTAGCTTGAGATTTTGATCCGTCGATGCCGATGACTCCATCGCCTCAACCATATCACCTAGCTCCGAGACATCTTGAACGAGCCATTGTCCGTTTTGCGATAGATACATCTTATCGTCGACGATATAGCTCTCGATCGACATGTCCTTACCGTCCTGTGGATTTTTCATCGTCATCGTCTGATGCATCGTAAGCGGCTTCTGGATGATATCGGCTGATACCTTCTGATCTACTGCCATCTCACCTGCTTTTGAATTGACTGTCCCCTCCATGTGGAACGATTTAATATCTTTTTGAGCGGCTGTCGCTTTATTCAGTAATTCCGTATTCGAGAGTTCCCCCGACTTCGTCGAACCAGACCCACTGCCACTACCCGAATCTGTCTGCCCATCTTGACATCCAGCTAGTCCAATCGATGCTGCGACGATCCCAGCTGCTACCCACCTTGTTTTCTTCATATTCATTTCCTCCTTTATACGCGTTACCCTGATTTACGAAAAACATTGGAAAATGTTTCAAAGTTTCTTTATTACCTCATTACCGTTCTTCTTCAAAACAAATCCTCATATTTCAAATCTACTATTCTTTTTTTGAAATTTGATTTATCACCTGCAAAATGTCCACAAAAAAATAGGATGACGGAAACTTCCGTCACCCTATCCTTATTTCGTTAGATCGTGCGTAAAAGATTCGCCATCTCAATCGCGGAAACGGCAGCTTCGTAGCCTTTATTTCCAGCTTTCGTACCGGCACGTTCGACCGCTTGCTCGATCGAATCCGTCGTCAGGACACCGAAGATGATGGGTACGCCTGTATCACGCGACGCACTCGCGACACCTTTCGCGACTTCGTTACAGACATAGTCATAGTGTGATGTTGCTCCGCGGATGACGGCACCCAGTGTGATGACCGCATCATACTTACCGCTTTTCGCTAACTTTTCCGCAACGAGTGGAATTTCAAATGCTCCAGGAACCCATGCTGTATCCACAGCATCCGCCGCAACACCGTGACGACGGAACGCGTCGTTCGCTCCTCCGACGAGTTTTGATGTGATCAATTCATTAAAACGTGCTGCGACGATTGCGACGCGTAGTCCTTCTCCTGTTAAGAAACCTTCGTAAATCATGATGTGTGTCCTCCTTGGATATCGAGCCAGTGCCCGAGTTTCGTTTGTTTTGTTTTCAGATAACGCTGATTTTCCGGTTCAACGGGTACTTGATGGGGAACACGTTCGATGACTTCAATCCCCTCTTGCTCGAGCACCCGTTGTTTGTCTGGATTGTTCGTCATCAAGCGAATCTTCGTCACGCCAAGATCACGCAACATGTTGGCCGCGACCGTATAATCACGCATGTCTGTCGGATAACCGAGTGCATGGTTCGCTTCGACTGTATCGAGTCCTTGTTCCTGCAACTCGTACGCTTTTAACTTCGCCATCAGACCGATGCCGCGTCCTTCCTGACGTAGATACAAGACGGCTCCACCTTCTCGTTCGATTCGCTCAAGTGCCGCATCGAGTTGTGAACCACAATCGCAACGTTTCGAACCGAAGACATCCCCTGTCAGACATTCCGAGTGCAGACGGACGAGCATCCCATCGTGCGCTTCACCGGATAAGACGGCGACATGTTCTTTCTTATCTTGCGTCGTATAGCCGACCATCCGGAAAGCTCCGAATGTCGTCGGAAGCAACACTTCCGCTTCCCGCGTCAATGGACGCTCGAGATACGCGACGAGTGCCTCGATCGTGATCAGTTTTAAGTCGTGTTCTTCCTTATAGAGAAGCAAATCATCCACCCGTGCCATCGTGCCATCTTCCTTGATGATTTCACAAATGACGGCAATCTCATCGCTACCGGCAAGACGGGCAAGGTCAACACCTGCTTCCGTATGTCCGCGTCGTTCCCGGACACCGCCCTCTTTTGCGATCAACGGGAAGATGTGACCCGGTCGTTTGAAGCGCTCCGGTCCATCTGTCAGCATCCGCTGGATCGTCAGCGAACGCTCTTCGGCACTGATGCCGGTCTTCGCTTCTTCATGATCAATGCTGAGCGTGAATGCCGTACCGTGCGGGTCCGTATTATTGTCCGTCATCGGCGAGAGATGTAATCGCTCTGCCACATGTGGACTAACCGGAACACAGACGAGTCCTTTTCCATACGTAATCATGAAGTTGATGTTTTCTGGTGTCGCGTGTTCTGCGAGCATGACGAGATCGCCCTCATTCTCACGATCCTCGTCATCACAGACGATGATCGGTCGTCCGTTCTTCAAATCTTCTATCGCGTCTTCAATCAAGTCGAATCCATTCATTACATGTCGCCTCCTAAGAATGCTGCCCAGTCCGTCTGTTTCTCATGTTGCGTGAAATGATAGAGATGTTTCGCCATCATGTCACACTCGATATTGACGACTGCACCGCTTGCCAATCGATCAAACGTCGTCACTTGACGGGAATGCGGAATCAATGAAATCGAGATCGTTTCCGAGGTGACGCGTTGCAAGGTCAGGCTCGTGCCGTTGATCGCGATTGATCCTTTTGGAATGCAATACTTTTGCCACGATCCGACATCAAACGTATACACCATCGCTTCTCCGTCCGGTCGCCGACTGATTAGTCGTGCCGTCCCGTCGATGTGCCCACTGACGAAATGTCCACCGAACCGACCGTCTGCCGGCATCGCCCGTTCGAGTTGCAACGGGTTTCCGACCCGGTACGTGTCGAGTGCTGTCGAACGAATCGTGTCATGGACAGCATCCGCCGTAAAACCGGTTGGGCTCATTGACGTGACCGTCAAACAAATCCCGTCGACGGCGATGCTGTCACCAATCTTCGTTCCTTCGAGCACCCGGTGCGCTTCAATTTCAAGTGCTAATCCATTCGGTCGCGGAATCTTTCGTTTTAAGGTCCCGACTTCTTCAATCAATCCGGTGAACATATCGTCTCCTCCTTTCGGATGTACGTCAGATGGAGATCCGGTCCGACCGTTTCCATCTGATCGATTTGAAAACGTTCTTCGATATCATGTCGTCCGTTCCAGGCAGTCCCTTCAAAAATCGACGGAGCTTGGTAGACTTCAATCTGGTCGACGAGATCTGCTTCAAAGAATGCGGCTTGAATCGTCGGTCCACCTTCAATCAAAACGCTGCGGATGTCTTGTTCGTATAAGCGTTTAAGAATCGCTTCCGGCGTCTCATATCCACCGACGAGCACCGTCACTTGATCGTGACTTATCCGAGGAACACTCGTCAGCCAGTACGTTGGATTTTTTCCATCGCAAAAGACTTGCGCGGTCTCTGGCACCCGACCACGGCGATCGACGATTACTCGAATCGGCTCGATGCCTGACACTGCGCGTAAAGTCAGTGCTGGATCATCGACGAGCACCGTCTCACTTCCGACGAGGATCGCATCATGGCACCCCCGCAGGGCGCGACCATTCGCGCGTGCTTCTTCTGACGTGATCCAGCGCTGTTCCCCCGTTGCCGCAATCCCGTTCATCGTCTGAGCGATTTTGACGGTCACGGTCGGACGTTTCCGTTCGATCGTTTTCCAAAACGTCTCGTAGAGGACTTCCGCTTCATGCCGTAACAAGCCGACTTCGACTTCGATTCCCTCGTCTTGAAGCCGTTTGATCCCTGAACCAGCGACAATCGCATGTTTGTCTTTCGTTGCGACGAAAACCCGTTTGATCCCGGCTTGTAGAATCGCTTCCGTACATGGTGGTGTCTTACCATGATGGTTGCATGGCTCAAGCGTCACGTAGAGATCAGCACCACGGGCGGCCTCTCCTGCCATTCGCAAGGCTTCGACTTCCGCGTGCGGACCACCGGCAAACCGGTGCGCACCAAAACCGATGATGCGTCCTTGTTTGACGATGACACAGCCGACACTTGGATTCGGACTTGTTTGTCCGTTTAACATATGTGCTAATTGCATGGCATAACTCATCATCTGTGACATCGCGTTCACTCCTTTCAAATAAAAAAGACGCCCCTTGAAAAAGGGGCGTCTGTATAGAAGGGTTCACGAAATACACGGTTCGCCTTCTGCTTTTTCGCATGCAGAAAGAGACCATCTCCTGAAAACATTTTTTCAGAAAACAGCTTGAATCGCGTCGTTTCGTTCTTCTCCCATCCGGACTTTACCGTCGGCCCTGGAATCTCACCAAGTCAGCCATGATGCGTACATCACGGGTCGCGGGCTCGTCGATCGATTGATCGCATCACCGCCGGTTGGGATTTTCACCCTACCCCGAAGAACTGGATTATTGAGTTATACAACTTTAGCCTAGCATATCTTTTTCAAGAAAACAAAGCGCAAATGCTTCGGTCTTAGCTCTTTTATGATTTCGTTCCACTTCTGTTACCCCTCCCCAATTCGTGATCTACTGGATACTAAAAATGACTGGAGCACCTGATATCAGTGCGTCCAGTCATTGTGTTCCGGTTACAAATACCCGTTCTTCCGATCGTGGAATTCTTGGGCAATCGCTCCGCGTGTCCGTTCATCAGCGAGGACGCGAAGTCCTGTCCGTGCGAGGATTTTAGCGCCTGCGATCAACGCTTCATCCCCCGCTTCCGAACGGGCTGCTTCTTTGAATGCTTCTGTATGGGCGACGAGATCGTCTGGTCCGATCTTGATATACGGATGGATTGTCGGGATGACTTGACTGATGTTACCCGCGTCCGTCGATCCAAGACCCGGTCGTTCGTCGAGGTGCACGATTTGCCCAAGCGCCTCTGCTTCTTCTTGGAAGAGACGATCAAACGTCCGATTGAAGACGAGATTGTCGACTTCATTTTGGAAAGCGATGACGTCAAGCGTCGCCCCGGTCGCAAGTGCCGCACCTTGCGCGACCGCTTTGACTTTCTCCGTGACGGCATTCAGCCGTTCCCGTGTCGTCGCCCGAATGAAGAAACGTGCTTTTGCGTATTCCGGAATGATGTTCGGCGCATCGCCACCATGCGTGATGATCCCGTGGATCCGGACATCATCCGGTAACTGCTGACGTAAAGCGTTGATCCCATTGAAGAGCTGAATGACAGCGTCGAGAGCGTTGATGCCTTCTTCCGGTGTCGCCGCTGCGTGCGCGGGACGACCCGTAAAGGCAAAATCGAGCGGATCAACCGCAAGCGAGGATCCCGTGATCCGCGTTTGTCCGGACGGATGGACCATCAAGGCCGCATCGATTCCTTCAAGCAACTGGTGTTTGACGAAACTGCCTTTCGCACTTCCGTTCGGCCCACCTTCTTCGGCTGGCGTTCCAAGCACGACGACACTCCCACCGATTTCATCAAGCACTTTGCTAAGCGCGATCGCCGCTGCGACACTCGTCGTTCCGATGATATTATGACCGCATGCGTGTCCGATGCCCGGCAACGCATCGTACTCAGCGAGAAAGGCAATTGTCGCGCCAGGTCGGTCGCTTGACTTCTTCGCGAAGAATGCGGTCTCGTGCCCTGCGACGCCGAGTTCTACTGTAAAGCCTTCTGCCGTCAAACGCTCTGCATGTAGTCGCGAAGCAAAGAATTCCTCGTTACCGATTTCCGGCGTCGCATGAATCCGGTGGCTCGTCTCAAGATACGATTCCCTTTTTTGTTCGATGTCCTGCTCAATCGTCTCTACCCATGTCGTGCGTACTGGTGTCGTCATGCTATCCACTCTCCTTTAGAATTTATTCGCCGATGTCGCTTAGTGGAACGAACGTCGGGATCGAGCTACCTTTATATTCTTTTTTGATGAAAGCCGCGACATCTTTTTGTTGGTAAAGCGACGCGATCTTTTTCAGTTCTTTTTTGTTCTTGTCTTCCGTCCGTGTCGCGATGATATTGATGTATGGTTTTGCTGTCTCGTTCTCATGGACGATCGAGTCCTTGATCGGATTTAGTCCTGCGTCAACAGCAATACCGTTATTGATGATCGATGCAGCGACGTCCGGTAAGACGCGTGGCGTTTGTCCCGCGACGATCGGAACGATTTTCAGTTTCTTCGGATTTTCAACGATCTTATCGACCGATCCATTGCCGTCGAAGTCGTCCGGTAATTTGATCAAACCTGCTTCTTGTAGTAATAAGAGGGCACGTCCCATGTTCGTCGCTTCGTTCGGAACAGCAATTTTGCCACCGACTGGAATATCTTTGACGTCCTTATATTTATCCGAGTAGATCCCCATTGGTGCAATGACGGTCGTCGCAATCGGCGACAGCTTCAACTTATGTTCCTTCTTGAAGGCGTTGAAGTAGGAAATCGTCTGGAAAGCATTGGCGTCGATCTCACCCTCAGCCAGTGCCATGTTCGGCTGGACATAATCGGAGAACTTGACGAGCTCGATTTTGATGCCTTCCTTTTCCGCTTTTTTCGCGACGTAATCCCACACTTGAGTGTCTGAACCGCTGACCCCGAGCTTGATCGTCTTTTCTTCTTCTCCTGATGCTGAGCACCCGGCAAATAAAATCGTCGTTAATGTTGCTCCAATCGCTACTGCTTTTTTCATGGCTGAATCGCTCCCTTGATTAATGTCTTCTGATTTTTCGTGCGACGATGTTGCCTGTCGTCTGTAAGCCTTGGACTAAGATAACGAGAATCCCGACCGTGATGATCATGACTTTCGTGTCGAACCGTTGATAACCGTACGTAATTGCTAAGTCACCCAGTCCACCGCCACCGATAGCACCTGCCATCGCTGATGCCCCGATCAAGCCGACTGTTGCAATCGTTAAATTAAGGATTAGGGAACCGAGTGCTTCCGGCAGAAGGAAGCGGAAAATCGTTTGGAATGGCGTCGCCCCCATCGCTTCTGCTGCCTCAAGGACACCTTTGTCGACTTCAAGTAAGGAACTCTCGATCAGCCGTGCCATATACGGGGCGGCATAAAAGACGAGTGGAACGATGGCGGCTTCTGTTCCGATCGACGTCTGGACGATCAACCGTGTCAACGGGATGATCGCAACAAGTAAGATGATGAACGGAATTGAACGGAAGATATTGACTATACTGTTGAAAAATGTGAACAGCGGGACGTTCTCGAGCAATGCCCCTTTCCGGGTGACGACGAGTAGAATGCCGAGTGGTAAGCCGATCAAGGTCGAGAATAAGAGTGAGACGGATACCATCGTCATCGTCTGCAGGAATGCCGTCCAGATATCACTGTAGTTAACTAGCATCAGCAAGCACCTCCTCGACGGTCACCTGTGCCTGATCGATGTACTGTAAGGCTCGTTTCACTTCAGCCGTCTCACCGATCAGTTCAACAAGTAATGTACCGAACGGTGTTTCCTGCAACTCCGTGATGCTACCGTGCAGGATGTTGACATCGACGTCGAAGCGTTTTGCGACTTGCGACAAGAGTGGTTGTCCGGTGTGGTGTCCGAGAAAATGAATCTTATAGATCGGATGCGCATTCCGTGACTCGATCAACTGACGAATTGATGCTGGAATTTCATCATGCATGACGGAGCGGACGAAGTTTTTCGCTGTCTCGGTCTGCGGATTTGAAAAGACATCAAAGACTGTTCCTGACTCGATCAGCTTCCCAGCTTCGATGACGGCGACCCGGTCACAAATCTCCCGGATGACACCCATCTCATGGGTGATCAAGAGAATCGTAATCCCGTATTCCGCATTGATGCGTTTTAATAACTGGAGGATATGATGTGTCGTCTGAGGATCGAGTGCTGACGTCGCTTCGTCACATAAGAGGACGGATGGTTGCGTCGCTAGTGCCCGGGCGATGCCGACACGTTGCTTTTGTCCGCCGGATAATTGATCCGGATAATGATCCGCCTTGTCTGCGAGATCGACGAATTCGAGCAATTCCGTCACCCGGCGACGAATCTCGTCTTTCTTGACACCTGCGAGAACGAGTGGTTTCGCAACGTTCGTAAAGACCGTGTTCGCATTCAATAGATTGAAGTGTTGAAAGATCATCCCGATCCGCTGTTTCGCTTGACGTAATTTTTTGGGTGATAGTTGTGTTAAATCTTCCCCGTCGACCGTCACTGTTCCTGACGTCGGTCGTTCTAACAGGTTGACGCAGCGGAGCAATGAACTTTTTCCGGCACCGCTAAAGCCGATGACACCGAAGATTTCGCCTTTCTCGATCGTCAGGTCGACACCGTCGAGTGCTGCGATCGTCTGATCCTTCGTGACGTACGTTTTTTTGACTTGATGAAATGCAATCATTCCGCTTTCCCCCTTCATTCAACAAAAAAGGTCCCTTCTTGAGAAACAAGAAGAGACCTGGATCCGCGCAGTGGCAGAATCCACTCCACTCATCTCTCAGACATCTGTCTGATGGAATTGGCACAGTGCTCACAATGAGTCTGTTGCCGAGGTTTCGTAGGGCCAGTCCCTCCACCTCTCTGGATAAGTATTGCGGTATGAAATTCGTATGTGTGTTGTTGCGTTGTTGCTTATGTCGTAAAACTAATTTTTACATTACGGGTCGAACCTTTAAAAGTCAACCAACTTTGCAAAAATAATCCATTTGTCGCATATCGATTGAGTCATAAGTTATGAGTTAGCTGAAAGAACAAATCACGATTCGTCCAGAACGATTTGACAAGGCATTTTCGGTCGTGCTACCATCGTTTCAATGATTAATCCGACAATTCCAATATGATATTTATCAAGAGTGAACGAGAGACCTGGCTCTATGACTTCACGGCAACCTGCAATCTGTAAGGTGCTCCGACCAGCAAAGCGCGGCTTTGGATGATACGGTGAAAAACTCGTGGGCGTCCAAGCAGTGACGTTGACGAGTTTTTTTCACGAATGGAGGAAAAATAGTAATGATGAACTATCCTGTATTGACTGGTGCTGAAGCATTTTATCTTCAAGGTGGACCGATCGGCATTTTAATCTGTCATGGTTTTAATGCGACCCCGCAAAGTGTTCGGGACGTCGGTGAGGCATTTGCTGCTAAAGGATTCACTGTCTATGCTCCACGTTTGCGTGGTCACGGGACGAACGTCCGTGAGTTCGAACAATCGACTGCTCGATGTTGGAAGCAGAGCCTGCAAGACGGCTATGCACGTTTACAAGAAACATGCGATCAAGTCTTCGTCATCGGTCAATCGATGGGCGCGACGCTCGCACTATCGCTCGCCGCTGACGGGATTCCATTTTCAGGCATCATTACGATCAATGCCGCTCTCTCCGTTCCGTCTTATGAAGCACTGTCGTTTGAAGATGGTCCACAATACCTACCTGAAGGGGCACCGGATATCAAACGGTCTGCTTTCGAAATCATCTATGACCTCGTTCCGAGTCGTTGTGCATTCGAACTCGTCCGCTTGATGGATGAGACGAAAGGACGCCTTGGATCGATCCTTCTACCGACATTGATTCTTTACTCGGCGACCGATCACGTCGTTCCGCCGTCGAGCTCGGATTACCTGCATCAGCATATCGGGACGAATGATAAACGAATCTACTGTCTCCTTAACTCGTACCACGTCGCGACCCTCGATCATGATCAGGATTTGATCGTGCGTGAGACGATTCGTTTCATCGAACGCTCGAGTCGTTTCTCACAGGAAACGGGATAATAAAAAAAACAGCTATTCGTCTTCACTTAGAAGCGAACAGCTGTTACATCAAAGGACGACCATCATCGGTTCGTCTTTTTTGTTTATCCTTTTTGGTGCTGCATCGTTTGGAGCGGCTTCGGCTTTCCTGGCACTTCATGGCAGTGGCGGCACCGTGGCTCATACGATTCTGAAGCGCCGACTAAAATGATCGGATCATCATAGTTCGCTGGTTTTCCATCAATCAAACGTTGTGTCCGGGAAGCCGGATCGCCACATGAGAGACAGATCGCCTGAAGTTTCGTCACAAATTCTGCGCGCGCCAGTAATTCTGGCATCTTGCCAAATGGCTCTGCCCGGAAATCCTGATCGAGTCCTGCACAAATGACGCGTTTTCCGTCTTGCGCAAGTGCTTCGATGACTTGAACGATCTCATCATCAAAGAATTGAACTTCATCAATTCCGACAATTTGTGTTTCTTCCGCTACTGCTGCATAGAGATCACGACTCGTCGCCATTGGAATCGCCACGACGGAATTTCCGATGTGAGAGACGACATGCTCTTCATGGTACCGGTCATCGATTGCCGGCTTGAATACTTGAACGGGCAGTTTGCCGTACTGTGCCCGTCTGACACGACGAATCAACTCTTCCGATTTCCCGGAAAACATACTGCCACAAATTACTTCGATCCAGCCGTACTGATTTATTACATGCATCATCGTCCGACACCGTCCTCTAAAAATAGTCACTTTAACGAGTATAGCTCGAAACGGTATTGAGAAAAAGGGTTGACTTCCGGAAATCAAAATTCATTTTTTCTTTACCTAGAATTTTTGTCCTTTCATTCCAACCTTCATCCATTTCCTGTACACTAAAGAAGAAGATTCTCGCGAAAGAAGGTGTCCCCGATTCATCATCTCTTACATGACATTCTGCACCAATATGGCGCCCTTGGTCTTTCCGTCCTTCTCGCAGGTGGTATCGTGGGATTGCCGGTTCCTGATGAGACCTTGCTCGTCCTGTCCGGTTTTTGGATGCATCAAGGCAATCTACCGCTGTTCGGTACGATTCTTGCCGCTTACGCTGGCAGTTGCATTGGAATGACGATTAGCTACGTGCTGGGCTTAAAACTCGGCATGCCCCTGTTGCATCGCGTCGGACCAAAGATGCGCATCTCAGAAAAACACATTCTCTCCGCTGAAGCCGGATTTCGTCGTTACGGCAAATCGGTCTTGATCATCGGTTACTACATACCTGGTCTTCGCCAACTCTCTGCCTTTTTTGCAGGTGTTTCAAAAATGCCGTTTCGCATTTTTGCGAGTTACGCGTATACAGGTGCTTTGATTTGGGTCAGTGTGTTCTTGGGCGCCGGCTACTTTGTTGGTCGTCATATCTCGTTCCATAAAGTCGTCGACTACATCTTGGCACATCCAGATGCTATGCCGTACTTGATCGGGATCGTCGGCGGGATTGCTTTCTCGTTCGTCTTAAAGACGTACCTTACGTACCGTTCGCAATTCAGCCTATACAAAAACAGCCTGCTTCCGTAATGGAGGCAGGCTGTTTTTTAAGAACCGGCAAGTAATTACTTGCGGCCGTATTTTTTGTTGAAGCGATCGACACGACCATCTGCCGCGTTGAACTTTTGACGACCTGTGTAGAATGGGTGCGAGTCTGAAGACACATCCACACGGATGAGTGGGTACTCGTTACCATCTTCCCAAGTGATCGTTTCGTTCGAAGAACGAGTAGAACCGCTTAAGAATTTGTACTCAGTCGTTGAATCCATAAATACTACTTTGTTGTAGTTAGGGTGAATTCCTTGTTTCATGGTTGATTTCTCTCCTTCCGCCCTGGTCCATTTGCTGAGCCAGAGTAAGTTACCTTCCTATACTAAACGATTTTTTTACGCGTCGCAATAGTTATTTTTCCGTCGTCGTTTCCTTCTTGACGGTACGCGGTTTAGCAGGTGCACGTCGGACCGTCTTCTTCTTTTCTTTCTCAAGTTCAGCAAAAAATTCTTCATTATTTTTCGTGTCGCGAATCTTACGCAGGAACGTATCGACGAACTCGTTCGACTCGTTCATCGTCCGACGAATCGTCCAGAGCGCATCGAGTTGCTCTTTTGGAAGCAAGAGTTCTTCCTTCCGCGTACCTGATTTGCGAATGTCGATTGCCGGGAAGATTCGGCGTTCCGACAGCTTACGATCGAGATGTAGCTCCATGTTTCCTGTTCCTTTGAATTCCTCATAGATGACGTCATCCATGCGGGATCCCGTCTCGACGAGTGCCGTCGCAAGAATCGTCAAACTGCCACCATGTTCGATGTTTCGCGCCGCACCAAAGAACCGTTTTGGTTTGTGGAACGCTGCTGGGTCAATCCCCCCTGAAAGCGTCCGTCCGCTTTGCGGCACTGTTAAGTTATACGCACGAGTCAAACGCGTGATCGAATCCATCAAGATGACGACATCTTTTTTATGTTCGACAAGTCGCATCGCCCGTTCAAGGACAAGTTCAGAAATCCGGACATGGTTGTCCGGTGTTTCGTCGAACGTTGAACTGACGACATCTGCTCCCGGAACCGAACGCTCGATGTCCGTTACTTCCTCTGGTCGCTCATCGATCAATAGAATGATCAGCTCGACATCCGGATGATTCTCTTGAATCGAGTTCGCGATTTCTTTGAGGAGTGACGTCTTCCCTGCTTTTGGTGGTGCGACGATCAAACCGCGTTGTCCAAACCCAACCGGTGCAATCATATCCATGACACGAACCGATAAATGACGCGGCTCTGTCTCAAGACGCATTAAACGATCCGGATAGATCGGTGTCAGCGCCGGGAAGAACAAACGGTTACGCGCTGTATCCGGTGCTTCGCCGTTGACGGCTTCCACACTAAGTAATCCTTGGAAACGTTCGTTTTCCTTCGGTGGGCGTACTTTACCTGTGACGACATCACCATTACGTAGATTGAAGCGTCGGATTTGAGAAGCGGCGATATAGATATCTTCAGAGGATTGGGAATAATTGATAGGGCGAAGGAAGCCGAAGCCACCATCGTTTTGCATTTGTGGATTACCAGGGATGACTTCAAGTACCCCTTCGAGGAAATAAAGACCTGTTGATTCCGCCTGTGCTTTTAGAATCTTGAACATCAACTCACGCTTACGGGCTTCCCGATATTGCGGGACATTCTTCGTCTTTGCGATTTCATATAATTCTTTTAATGTCAGCTGGCTCAATTGAGCCAAAGTATAGGAACGTTCAGGTTTATCTTTTTTATCAGTTGTTGGCATGTTTTTCACCTATTCTTTATAAATTCAACTGCATTCAGCATACTTCCATACATACATCAGGAGGTATGTAATTTCTTTCGTGAACTAAAGGTATCATATTTTTTTAAATTCGTCGTCAACAATCCTTTGCGTTTCTTACTTTGTAATATTCAAGGATATTATTTCAGTTATGTTACAAAAGCATCTATTTTGTCTTCTAACTGAAAAAACGTTTTTAAGGGCGCGCATGCTAAGATATTCCTGCAGACAAAATTCTTACACAGTTGTAAGGTTCACTGCTTAATCACACACTTAATGATTTCATCATATAACTTACGGACGCAACACACTACATTAAAACGGAGGAATTCTTAACATGAAACGTTTTCTAGCATCGATCGCGACAGCAGCCTTAGTGGTTTCAGGTTTTACATCAGTGGGTACAGGTAAAGTTGAAGCAGCAACAGTCACGAAAGTCAAGATCACGGACAACGGTCTTCGTGTTCGGACAGCTCCTTCTACGAAAGCAAGCATCGTCGGGAAAGTCAACGCTGGTCAAGTCTTTACATACAAAGGCAAATCAGGCAGCTGGACAAAAATCTCATACGGCGGTAAAACACGTTATGTCTTCTCACAATACACAAAGACATACAAATCATCTTCAAGCGCTAAAAAATCAACAAGCACATCTTCTAAACGGACGAAAATCCTGAACGAAGCAGCAAAACATAAAGGTACACCATACGTATGGGGCGGAACAACGACTCGTGGATTCGACTGCTCTGGTTTCACAAGCTACGTTTACAAGAAAGCGGCTGGTAAAACATTGCCACGTACGTCTTCTTCACAATATTCTTCTTCTAAGAAAGTCAGCGTTTCAAGCGTACAACCAGGAGATCTTGTCTTCTTCTCACACGGTAGCGGCATTCAACACGTCGGGATCGCAACAAGCAAGTCAAGCATGGTTAACTCAGAAACAGGTGGCGTTAAATACTCAAGCTTCAAATCAGGGTACTGGGGTTCACGCCTTGTCGGCGCAGGATCTTACCTTTAATTCATCATCTCAAAGCGGTTGAGCATTGGCTCGATCGCTTTTTTTCATCTCATTCAATTCATAAGAAGGAAATAGGATGCATGTCTTCATCACAGGTGCTTCAAGAGGTCTTAGTCGTGAATTCGCCTATCTGTACGATAATGAAATCACGTCCTGCTCGTCAAACGTGAGACAATGCTCTTCAAAACGAAATTTCATGTCGAGCGATTTGGAGGCACTGCAATCTTCCCATACGATTTAACGAAGCGGAAAACGTTAGCACGTTTCCTTTTCCTCTAGGAGTTGAGGATGAACGTCTTGATTCCTAGAAACATAGCAAAAAGAGTTGGTGTTTCGGAAATTATCCGAAACACCAACTCTTTTTTATCGATCAAGTCCTCACGTATGAGTCCGTCTCTTTTACTTAATGACAAGCTTCGGTTTTTTCTTAAACGAGTGAATGCCTTCAACGAAGCGAACCGTTCCGGATTTCGCACGCATGACGACAGAGTGTGTCTGACCGCCTTGTGCCGTGAACTGGACACCTTTCATCAACTCACTGTCCGTGACCCCTGTCGCAGCAAAGATACAGTCGTCTCCTGCGACGAGATCGTCCATCATGAGAATCTTCGATGGATCTTCGATGCCCATCTTCTTACAACGTTCGATCTCAGCATCGTCTGCTGGTAACAAGCGCCCTTGGAGCTCTCCACCGAGACATTTCAAGGCAACGGCAGCAAGAACGCCTTCCGGTGCGCCACCTGAACCGAGCAAGATATCAATCCCTGTATGCGGGAACGCCGTGTTGATCGCACCAGCAACGTCACCGTCACCAATCAAGCGAATCCGTGCCCCTGTTGCCCGAATCCGTTGAATGATTTCTTCATGACGTTCGCGATCAAGGATCGAGACGACGACGTCTTCGATTTCCTTGTTCTTCGCCTTTGCGACTGCTGCGATGTTTTCTTCAATCGTCGCATCCAGACTGATGTGTCCTGCTGCTTCCGGACCAACTGCAATCTTATCCATGTACATGTCCGGTGCATGGAGTAAATCTCCCGCATCGGCAACAGCGAGGACAGCAAGTGCGCCCCATGTTCCTTTTGCGACGATATTCGTTCCTTCGAGCGGATCGACAGCGACGTCAAGTCGTGGTCCATACCCATTTCCTAGCTTTTCTCCAATGTAAAGCATCGGTGCTTCATCCATCTCGCCTTCCCCGATGACGACGGTTCCTTTCATCGGAATCGTATCGAAGACATCACGCATCGCGCTTGTTGCCGCATCATCTGCTTCATTCTTCAATCCTTTTCCCATCCAGCGTGCAGAGGCAAGTGCTGCCGCCTCCGTGACGCGTACAAGTTCCATTGATAGACTTCTCTCCATGTGTATGTCCCCTCTCCCTTGTTACAAATCGGTCAAATCGTTTCACGCCATACGAGGGCGCCTAGTTCCTTCAACTTCTGATCAAATCGTTCGTAACTCTGGTCAAGCACTTCTGCGTGGTGCAATGTCGTCTCCCCTGAAGCGAGAAGTCCCGCCAAGACAAGTGCTGCGCCACCGCGTGGATCTGGTGCCTCGATTTCCGTACCAAGTAAGGATTCGCCACCACGAATGATGATCGAAGCGTCTTCATGCGTGATTCGGGCGTTTAAGCGCCGCAACTCCTGTACATGTCGGAAACGTTGCGGGTACAACTTATCGACAACGATACTCGCTCCTTTCGCTTGCAACAACGCTGCCGAGATGACAGGTTGTAGATCGCTTGGGAATCCACCGTAGTGGAAGACACGAATATCGACCGGCTTCGCCTCCTGGAATGTCGCCGTGACGGAATCATCTGTCACTTCGATCAACGCACCATACCGCTCGAGTTTTTGGATAACGCTCTCGAGATGAAGCGGAATGACGTTATCGACGGTGACGCGCCCAAGTGCCGCGCCCATCGTCAAAAACGTTCCTGCTTCCATCCGGTCTGGAATCAAGGTATGCCGGCAACCACTCAGGCGTGAGACGCCTTTGATTCGAATCTCATCCGTTCCTGCCCCTTTGACACTTGCCCCCATGTTCGTCAGCATCGTACTGACGTCGATGACTTCTGGATCATAGGCGGCGTTTTCGATGACAGTCGTTCCTTCAGCGAAGACCGCGACGAGTAAAGCACTGATCGTCGCTCCGAATGACGGAAGATCGAGATAGATTCGGTTTCCGACGAGACGGTCGACGCGCATGTAATGGACGCCCTGCTCGTTACGTACGGAAACACCGAGACGCTCCAGTGCTTTGATGTGTAAATCAATCGGTCGTGGTCCGATGGCATAACCTCCAGGCAGACCGACGACTCCTTGTTTGAATCTGGCCGCCAGAACGCTCATAAGGTAGATCGATCCGCGTAACTTGCGCGTCTCCGCACCAGTTAACGGCATCGATTCAACCCGACTTGGATCAATCGTCACCATATCGCCTTGACGTGTCACGACCGTGCCGAGCGTCTCTAAAATCTCGATCATTGTCGCGACGTCGCCAATTTCCGGCACGCCTTCTAGAACGACCGTCTGATCCGTCAGTAGAGCTGCAGCAAGACACGGAATGGCGCTTTGCTTCGAACCACTGATTGATACGGTTCCTTCTAGGCGTTGTTGCCCTACGATATGCAAAATGTCCACGTTCCATCAACCTTTCTCTTCGCTACGATTATTGCTGCGTTTTTTCCCAGTCCGCGAGGAACTTTTCAATTCCTTGCGTCGTGAGTGGGTGGTGTGTGAGTGACTCGATGACCGAGAATGGAATCGTCGCGATGTCTGCGCCCGCAAGAGCAGCGTTCGTCACGTGAACCGGGTTCCGGACCGATGCCGCAATGATTTGTGTCGGAATATCATGTACGACGAAAATTTGAGCAATCGTCTCGACGAGGCCCATTCCATCTTGACCGATGTCATCTAGACGACCGAGGAATGGTGATACGTATGTCGCACCAGCACGGGCTGCGAGTAATGCTTGGTTCGGATTGAAGATCAATGTGACGTTCGTCGTGATCTTCTCTTTTGAAAGTGCTGCGACCGCTTCGAGTCCGGCCGGAGTCATTGGAACCTTAACCGTAATGTTCGGTGCGATCTGGGCAAGTTCCTTCCCTTCGCGAATCATTCCTTCTGCATCAAGCGCGATGACTTCAGCGCTGACAGAGACATCTCCGACGATTTCACAGATTTCACGAAGTCTTGTATGGAAATCGACGCCCTCCTTAGCGACGAGCGATGGATTCGTCGTGACACCATCTAAAATCCCCATTTTATGTGCTTTCTTGATGTCCTCTACGTTTGCTGTGTCAATGAAAAATCTCATCTTTCTCGTTCCCCTTTCATCCCTTGAAATCGCTTACGACTCTATTATAGGTTTTTTTCACGAGAAGTCCTACTGTTTTCCATCGAATACACGTTCATATGATATGAAAAAAGCACGGTAGACCGAAGTCTACCGCACTTTAAAGAGGAGTCGATTAAGCTTTGTTGCTTGAACCGAACTCACGCATCTTACCGATGACAGTTTGTTTGATTGCTTCACGACCTGGTGCGATGAATACGCGTGGGTCATATGCTTCTGGTTTCTCAGCCAACACTTCACGAACGACTTTCGCGAATGAGATTTGGTTCTCTGTGTTAACGTTGATTTTTGAAGTTCCGAGTGAGATCGCTTTTTCGATATCGTGTGTCGGAATTCCAGTTCCACCGTGAAGAACGAGTGGGAGGTTTGTAGCGTCACGAATTTCTTCCATCTCTTTGAATCCGAGGTTTGGTTCACCTTTGTATGGTCCGTGAACAGAACCGAGTGCAGGAGCAAGCGTGTCGATTCCTGTTTCTTTGACGATGCGTACACACTCGTCAAGTTTCGCGTACATGACATCACCGATGACGTCGTCTTCTTGTCCGCCAACTGTACCAACTTCCGCTTCAACTGAAACGCCTTTAGCGTGTGCGTATTCAACGACTGCTTTTGTTGTTTCGATGTTTGTGTCGATCGGGCTGTGCGAATCATCGATCATGACAGATGTAAATCCAGCGTCGATCGCTTCTTTACATTTTTCAACGCTCGAACCGTGGTCGAGGTGGATTGCGACTGGAACTGTGATTTTCATGTCGTGTACGAGACCTTCAACCATTTTCACGACAGTGTAGAATCCGCCCATGTGGCGTGCTGCACCTTCAGATACTCCAAGGATAACTGGTGACTGCTCTTCTTGAGCCGCACCGAGAATCGCTTGTGTCCACTCGAGGTTGTTGATGTTGAATTGACCTACTGCATACTTACCTTCGAGAGCTTTGTTTAACATGTCTGTCATAGATACTAATGGCATAATGACATCCTCCTCTGTTTTGATCGCTGCTTACACGAACTCGTGCAATTTCAGACTGATTATAACATACTGATTCATCGGAACGTACAGCATTTCGCTCGGTTTTTTGGTTTGTGACGGCGACGTGAAGGATTAACCGCTTACATCGTGAGAAATTTGCACAGTCACTTCTTTTTTTAATTCGAAGATGTCAAATGGCTTTCCGAAGAAGGCGACGACCCCTAATCGTTTCGCTTCTTCCATCGCTTCTTTTTCACCGAGTGCCGTCATTAAAATCGTCCGGACACGTCGTCCGATCCGGTCCTGATGACGTAAAACCTCGATCCCGGTCCGCCCCGGCATGTTGACATCCATCAACAGCAAATCATATGCCGCTTCTTGTAAGTAAACGATCGCTTCCTCTCCATCGACGGCGACGTCCGTTTCATACCCTTCTGCCCGGAACAACTGTGCAAGCAAATTCCGGATTCCCGGTTCATCCTCGACGATCAACAATCTGCCTTTCATCTCTGCCACTCCCCCTCTAGTTATTTCCATTCTACACTAAAGCAAAACTTGCTTTATACTGTCCTTGAGAGAAACATAGAAAGGATGAAGAAAAATGATGAAAATCTTAGCTACACAATTCAACGGAAAATTGCAAACGCTCGCAAAACAGGAAGACGAACTATTCGATGTCGTCCGTCTGCTCGCACAGGCACTCGTCGGGGAAGGCACGGTCTACGTCGACGCTTACGGTGAATGCGAAGGACTCTATCCAATGCTCTCAGAAGGTCCGGATCAGATGAAACGGGTTACGAAAATCAAGGATCGAAAGACACTGCACGCTGTCGATCGCGTCTTAATCTTTACGCCAGATACGGAACGCTCCGACCTTCTCGCTTCTCTTGCCCGCTATGACGCATGGCATACGCCTTATGCGATCGTCACACTCAGTGACGTGACAGAAACGCTCGAGCGTTCGATTGCACCGCTCGCCTTGAAGTTTAATAAAGGATTGCTTCCGGCAGAGGACGGTTCACGTCACGGACTGCCGAGTCTTGCCCTTTGTGCGTTCCTCTTGACACATATCTTGACGCAACTACAAGAGATGACGGAAGAGTGGGATTAACACTTTTCTTCTATAATATGTAGTTCTGAATATAACCAATCAAAAAAGACGCGGTAATCTTCAAGATGCTGAAGGTTATCGCGTCTTTGATTATCTTTCCTTTCATTCACCAAGTGAAGCTTGGATGAAGTCATGGAAGAGTGCTTGTGGACGTTCTGGACGCGAGATCAATTCTGGGTGGAACTGACACGCGACGAACCATTTGTGTTCTGGAATTTCGATGATCTCAACGAGACGACCGTCTGGGCTCGTACCTGAGAAGACCATGCCGTTCGCTTCGAACTGCTCACGGAATTCGTTACCGAACTCATAACGGTGACGGTGACGTTCGTAGACGAGCTCGCTTGAATACGCGGCACGTGCTTTCGTTCCATCTTCGAGTTTACATGGGTAAAGTCCGAGACGGAGTGTACCACCGAGATCCTCGATGTCTTTTTGTTCTGGCAACAAGTCGATGATCGGGTATGGTGTCGCTGGGTCGATTTCCGCTGAGTGTGCGCCTTCAAGATTGAGGACGTTACGTGCGAATTCAACTGTCGCGAGTTGCATACCGAGACAGATACCGAAGAATGGTACGTTGTTTTCACGTGCAAAACGTGTCGCTTCGATTTTCCCTTCGATTCCGCGTTCTCCAAATCCACCAGGAACGAGGATTCCGTCTGCTGAACCGAGCAATTCGTTGACGTTTTCGCGCGTCACGTCTTCTGCGTTGATCCAGTCGATTTCGATATCACTGTTGAAGGCGAATCCAGCGTGTTTCAGTGCTTCTGCAACTGAGATGTACGCATCACGCAATTCGACGTATTTCCCGACGAGTGCGATCTTCGTCGTCTTCTCGAGGTGCGTCACTGTGTGGACGAGTTGTTTCCAAGCCGTCATGTCAGCAACTGGTGTGTCGAACTTGAAGTAGTCACAGACGAGTTGGTCCATGCCTTGACGTTGCAAGTTGAGCGGTACTTCGTAGAGCGTCGATGCATCTTGTGCTTCGATGACTGCTTCCGGACGTGTGTCACAGAAGAGAGCGATTTTATCTTTCATCTCTTGTGGGACTGGGTGCTCTGCACGTAAGACGATGATGTCTGGCTGGATACCATAGCTACGGAGTTCTTTGACACTGTGTTGTGTCGGTTTCGTCTTGAGCTCACCTGCTGCTGCAAGATACGGAACAAGCGTACAGTGGACGTACATGACGTTTTCTTTTCCGATATCGTTTTTCACTTGGCGAATGGCTTCGATGAACGGAAGCGACTCAATATCCCCTACTGTTCCACCAATCTCCGTGATGACGACGTCTGCGCCCGTTTCTTTTCCAGCACGGAAGACACGGTCTTTGATTTCGTTCGTGATGTGCGGAATGACTTGGACTGTTCCACCGTTGTAGTCTCCACGGCGTTCCTTCTTGAGGATCGTCGAGTAAATACGACCAGACGTGACGTTCGCGTTCTGGCTCAAGTTGATGTCGATGAAGCGCTCGTAGTGACCAAGGTCAAGGTCCGTCTCTGCGCCATCATCTGTGACGAAAACTTCCCCGTGTTGGTACGGGCTCATTGTACCCGGGTCGATGTTGATGTACGGGTCAAATTTTTGGATCGTGACGTTAAGGCCACGGTTTTTCAAGAGACGAGCGAGCGATGCAGCGGTGATCCCTTTACCGAGTGACGATACGACGCCACCTGTTACGAAAATATACTTTGTCATGTTAAATATTGCTCCCTTCTCTAATTCACATCTCAACAAAACAGAGGTGGTAAAAACAAAAAAGCAAAAGTGCCCCCATAATAGGAGACACTTTTGCTGAAATAAGCACGTTGCTTAAAGAAGCCCATGACTAACTTACGTCATTCGGAAAACTTCGTCAAGCCTAATTTTTCAGAGAAAAATTTTCGTGCTCGTTCGTCAGCCGTCAACGAAAAAACTGCCATTTCTATAGGGAAATAGCAGCTGTACAGTTGTGGTTGATCGTGCTCAGACTTCCTCTTCTTCTTCGAAGTCTTCTAAGTCTTCTTCGTCGAGATCGTCATCGAGATCATCGATGGCTGCGACTTTTTTGAACGTATCATCGTCTTCGCTGTCGTCAGCTGAATCATAGTCTGCTGTCTTCGCGAATGTATCGAGATCGTCTTCGATCGTCTCGAACTCATCTTCTTCTGCATCATAGTTGAACTCTTCTTCAAACTCATCGAGTTCTCCACGTTGACGCGCTTCGATGACGAGATCCTCATCCGACTTATCAAACGGATACCAAGCGCGGAGTGACCAACGGTTCGCTCCGACGTTAACGAAGTTTCCATCGATGTTCATGTCTGTATAGAGTTGAGCAAGTTTCTCGAACTTGTCTTCTTCATCTGTAAACGTATGGTACTTTTCGATTTCTGACGTGATGTCATCGAACGTGATTGGCTGTTCGCCAGCTTCTTGCAACATTTCATTGACGAATTCGATCAGCGAAAGATCAGTAATCTCTTCTTTACTTAAACGGCTGAGGCTCATTGTGACGGCCACTTCCTTTCATTTGCGTTCAATCCATTACTTCTCATTATACGCAAAATGGCTTTTAAAAATCCAGTCTCTATTTAAAAAAAGCTCGAATTGATTCTCGATTCGTGTTTTTCCCGCTCCCGAAAAAGGAATATCCAAGAGAGAAGAAGGAGGAATGACAGATGGAGATGACAATCGAACGGGTCAACGATTTTGATGCCTTCAACTGGCTACCAATTTTATCAAAGAGTACACAGGAAGGCTATCCCTTCATTGAACGGATGCTACGCGAACGGCGAAATGAAACGTTCCAAGAGGATGGTGAGGCATTTTTTGTCGCTTTATCTCTTTCCGGACACGTCATCGCGTGCGGGGGGTATATGAAACAAACCGGCACGAACGACGTCGGTCGGATTCGTCATGTCTATGTCTTGCCAGAAATGCGACATCACGGTGTCGGTACGCAACTGCTTGAGAAAATCATACCGGAAGCGCTGTTGACGTATTCCGAGCTCTGGCTCTATACGAATGATGCCAGTACGTTTTATGAACGATTCGGTTTTGAGCCGTATACGGCAACCAAAGTGACACATCGACTTTTAAACCATGCATTCGACCAACCTTAAGTGTCTTGGATTGACATATCGAGAATCATCGATTAGTTTAAGCGTATGACAAATCAAGTGGATCTATTCAAGGCATTATCGAACGAGGTACGTCTTGATATCTTACGCTGGCTCAAGGATCCCGAGACTCATTTCAATAAGCCGACGGCCCATCTCGCGACGAATCTGTCGGACAAGGGAGGCATTTGCGTCGGAGATATCCAAGAGAAGGCGAACTTATCTCAATCGACCGTCTCCCAATATCTTACGATGTTGCAAAAAGTCGGATTGCTCGAATCCGAACGTCACGGCAAATGGACGTATTACCGGCGAAATGAAGAAAAAATCCAGGAGCTTGCAGCGTACCTCAAAGGAGAACTTTGATCCGTTCTCCTCGCCTTACATATCGACATTTCTCGATATTTAGATTCTTGAAAGGATGAATTCTGTTGAAAATCGTGTATTACGCACTCGCGTTACTTGCGGGTATCGCTTTAAGTGTCGAAGGAGCAATCTATGGTGAGCTCGGGAACTTCGTCGGAAAACTCGAAAGTAGCTTTTATAATTTCTTCGCCGGTACGATCATCATCGGATTGATCGTCCTCTTCTTCGGAAGGGGTTCACTCGGCTATACATTCCGCGCACCGAAATGGACCTTGCTCGGTGGTCTACTCGGTAGCATCTACTTGACGATCCTGATCATCAGCATCCCGCTCGTCGGTGTCGGTCTCGCCATGATCAGTGTCATTCTCGGTCAAATGGTCGCTAGTATGGTCATCGAACATAACGGTTGGCTTGGTAGTCCGAAACGTCCGATCAATCGCGACAAGCTAATGGCTTCTGCTCTGATGCTCGTCGCCCTATTTCTTATCTTTTAAGGAGGTTCGCTCGTGAATATTCTATTACTCGGTTTTACATTACTCGGTGGCGTCATGCTGAGCGCACAGTCGTCTATCAATGGTGCCTTCAGTCAAAAGGCTGGTGCCCTTGAAAGTACGTTTCTGACCTTCTTCACGGGGATGCTGATTCTCGCTTTAGCCATCCTCTTCTTCGGACAAGGAAACGTCTTGCTTTTGCTCGAAGCACCTCGTTGGCAACTAAGTGCTGTCCTGTTCGGCGTCAGTTATCTATTCCTGACGATTCTTGCTGTCCCGCAAATCGGTGTCACGGCAGCTAGTATCGCGACCGTCATCGGTCAACTCGCAGCAGGTATGGTCATCGACCACATCGGTGCGTTCGGTGGCGTCGTCGTCCCACTCGACGGAAAACGTCTGCTCGGTTTGCTTGCGATGTTAGCTGCGCTTTACTTCGTCTATCGCGGGAACACACGCAAAGACGTATCGGCTTCATCTGATTCGATGGCATCGTGACGATTGTCCTCACGATTCGTTCACGCGCTTTCCTCAGGCGAGACACAAGCCAGTCTCGACTGTCACAGACAGCCGACACGGGTCTTGTTTGTCTCTGACAGCGCAAGATCTTGCGCTTTTTCCTGTAGGAGTCGCGTGAACAACGTGAGTCCTGCTGTTTCTCATGATCTATCAAAATAGAACATAAAAAACCGAAATGCTGAAGTATATTCACTTCAGCATTTCGGTTTTTTCGTGTCGAACGATCCGTTGATGAACGTGCAAGACGAAGACTCCTGCGGGAAAAGCGGAATGGGTGAGACCCCGTAGGCGCGAATGCGGCGAGGAGGCTCGCCTTCCGCCCGTGGAAAGCGAAGTCTTGCACGAGAATCAACACTTGTGTTTTATAAATACCTTATTGCTCCAGCTGTTGTCTCTTAAGTAAGCGCAACGCTTCCGTCGCAAGACGATGATCCGCTTCCTGCGATAAACCGGAAACGGTGATCGTACCAACGACACCGACTCCTTCGATCCGGATTGGGAACGACCCACCGGCATCGACATAATCGGCTGGAGAAACAGCATACATCGTATGATACGAACGATGTTTGCTCTCATTATACCGACGCATGTACAGCGAGCTATAGCCATGCCGCAAGACGACGTTCGATTTCCGGCGGATCCACTCTTCTTGATCCGGTGCCGTACCATCGAGCGCCGCGTAATATAAACGCTGCCCATTCCGTTTGATTTCAACGGCAATCGACAAGTTTTTCTTCATCGCCCGTCCGATCAACTCATGTCCCATCCCGATCGCTTCCGTATTCGTCAGTGACGTCAGGACGAGCTCTTCCTCTTCCGCAAGCAGCACTTTCAAATCTTCCATGCATCCCATTCCTTTCGTAAGAGGCGTCGTCCTTCATCACTGCTGATGCGCACTGCTTCAATCAAGCGCATTGTTTTTTCAGCGTCGCGTAAATCGACAGGTACCCGTCCACCGCGAAGTCCTTCCGCCAACTGTTCGTAAAACGTCGCATAACTGCCTGGAAGTGTCGCGAGGCGCTCGACTGGCTGATCGGCGATCTGGAGATAGCCATAGGAGTCCACTTCATCTTCGCCGAGCTGTCCATCGACAGCATGATCTTTCGCAAGCCGTCCTTCTTGTGGATCCATTCCGTATTTGATATAACTGCCGCGTGTCGCATGGAACTCAAAACGCGGTGTCGGTCCTTGGATGAAGGATGCCGAGCGAAGAATGACACGCCGCGTACCGTAATGTAGCGTGACATGGAAACCGTCATCGACAACAGCACCGTCACGTTGCAGGTAAACATCGCCCGTCAGAGCGTCCGGTTCTCCAAACAAGGCAAGTGCTTGATCGAGTAAGTGTGAGCCGAGATCAAACAGGATGCCGGCACCATCACCCGCTTGTTCCCGCCAGCGCTCCCGAACAACCGGGCGATAGCGATCAAAGCGTGACTCAATGACTTGCCAGTCCCCAATTTCGTTCATCTCCATCAATTGTTCAAGTGTCAGGAAGTCCCCGTCAAAGCGACGGTTTTGATAGACGGCGATTTGAACCCCGTGTTGTTTTGCTAACGTTTGCAGCGCCAGTGCTTCTTCGATCGTCACGACGGCCGGCTTTTCGAGTAAGACGTGCTTTTTTGCTTCGATCGCTTGTTTTGCCATTTCGAAATGCAGTGCCGTTGGTGTCGTGATGACGACAAGTTCCGTATTCTCATCTTGCAAAGCTTCAGCGAGTGTCGCGACGACTGTCGCCTCACTGAAATGTTGTGCCACCTGCTCCGGTCGACTCGAGACGACTTGCGTCACTTCAAATGCCGGTAATGCCTGTAAGAACGGAACGTGAAACGTCACCGCTGAAAAACCAAATCCGACGAGCGTCGTTTGAATCGGGTTCATGTTGTTTCCTCCTCTGTCACGTCGAGATCGACATGATAATGATCTAATCGTTCTTGCCACGTTGCGTCTGGTACTTGATCGGTGACGAGCATATCGATTTGTCCCCAATCACAGACTTTATGCAAAAAGCGCTTATTGAATTTCGTATGATCCGCGAGGACGATGACACGGGTCGCACTTCGAATCATCGCTTTCTTTACGACCGCTTCTTCGAGTTGTTCCGCAAAAAGTCCTTCTTCCGTCAACCCACATGCTCCAAGAAAAACACAATCGACTTGATAATTCAGGATGTCGTCTGCCGTCTTGATCCCACTCAAGCTCCGTGCATGCCGGTCGAAACGCCCTCCCGTGACGTACAGCTCAATATCCCTCCGCGCTCCGACGTGATCGGCGATATCGAGTGAGTTCGTGATGACCTGTAGTGAATACGGTGGAAGTGCCCGTGCCATCTCAGATACCGTCGTTGCAGCGTCGAGCAATAAGCGATCATTCGCTTGGACGTGACGCGCCGCGCGCTGTCCGATCCGCCGTTTTTCCGGTTTCTCTGTCCGCTGTTCATATGCAAGCGTCCCACCAGCACGGACTAATCCATTCTTAACACGAATGATCTCCCCTTCTTGTTCGAGGACGATGACGTCACGACGTGCGGTATCTCGTGAAATCTGATACTCCTGCATCAGTTGATCCAGCGAAATTTCAGGACTCGTCTTGATCCATTCCCGCATCTGTTGCAGCCGTTCGATTTGCCCCATCGATTCCTACCTCCTTTTTTCTTTATATTAAGTTTTTTCATTACTATATGCAATTTTATTGCAAATAATTCGATGATAATTCGGGTAAATAATAGAAGACAACTACTTTCAGAACGGAGGAATTGATATGCAAACGATATTGATCACGGGTGCTTCTTCCGGTATCGGTCTGGCGACGGCGCAGCGGTTTGCGGAAACCGGCTGGTCTGTCTACGCTGGTGTTCGGAGTCCGGGTGAGATGACTGTGTCGTTACCGACGCTCACCTTCTTGTCGCTCGATGTCACAGATGAAACAAGCGTGAAGGCAGCCATCCGGAAAATCGAACAAGAGGTCGATCACCTGGACGTTGTATTCTGCAACGCCGGTCATGGTTTACTGCGCGCACTCGGTCAAGCGACAAGTTATGAAATCAAGCAACTCTTCGAAACGAATGTCTTCGGTGTCATCCGAACGATTGAAGCCTGCCTCCCCTTACTCAAACAAGCACCGGAAGGTAGTCACTTACTCGCGACTTCAAGCGTCAGTGGTCTCGTCGGTCAACCGATGAATGAATTGTATTGTGCCAGTAAGTTTGCGATCGAAGGGCTGTTCGAAAGTCTTGCGACCTACTATAAACCGTACTTCAATATCGACGTCACCCTGATTGAACCGGCCGCCGTCGAGACGAACTTTACCGCAAATGTTCTCGATCAACTTGAACGGACGGGTGGCTTACACGAAGACGACTTCAAACCGATCATCACGGCTTATTTGCAGACGTACCGAACGCGGCATGCCGACCGCCAATCGGCAGAAGCTCTGGCTGAGGTGATCTTCGAGGTCGTCCACCGTGACGAACGTCCGTTACGAATCCGGACGACGGAAGCCGATGAACATTTCGTCGCCCATAAGACGCATCATGATCCGTCAGGACTCGAAGGTGTCGCTAAAATACGACGGCTGACATTGAATCTCGATTGATTCCCCTTTTTTAAAATTTCAATCCGCCTAAGCAATCTGCGCCCACTATACTGAGACTATCTATCTAAAAATCATCTCGAAGAGCGGAACGCATGCCATCCTTGTTTCTTTTTACGATCGTCTATCTGATTCCGACCTTCATCATGTTCTATATGTCGATTGATATATTTTTACGCACTCCATCACATCCGCAACACTAACTGCTCAGCTTATTCACGTTCGCTTACTTATGGGATGTTCTTCCTCCATTCAAGAAAAATGCCTCTTCGCTTGAACTTACAGGTTGATCAGGTGATAGATGGTGTCAAACATGCCGGAAAGAATGATTATCTCATTCATGATACGATGGACTCGACGCACCGATCTTAAAGGAGAGATTCGATGATATCTGTACTGACGATTTTTTCACGCCTATTCAAGGGATTGCGCCGCGCCTTTCACTTGTCTTACTTCCGCGGACTACTGATTCTTTGTTTGTTGACACTCGTCTCTGGGACGATCTTCTACAGTACGGAAGAAAACCTTTCGGTCATCGATGCGCTTTACTTTTGCATCACGACACTGAGTACGGTCGGGCATCCGACATTCATCCCGACGACGACGCTCGGTAAGGTCTTCACGATGGCGTATATCACGATCGGCTGCGGGTTGTTCTTGACGTTAATTGCTACCTTGTCATACGTTTTGATTAAACAACCGGAAGAGGATTAAGGGGGAATCAAATATGCGTCAATCTGCCATCCAAAACAATTTCGATTGGTGTCGCCTTGTTTGTGAACAAGTCGGATGCCAGGTGACAGAAACCGAATCGACCTGGCTCGCTAAAGGAAGCGTTCCAAGTTATTATCCGGAACTGATGGTTCGCCTTCCTCATCAGCGAATTAATGCGACAGACGTGTACAGCATCAAGGACTGTACGGCGAGCTATGATTTCTCAAGCGCTGGTCTCAGTCACCTGTTCACAGCGGAATGGATGACCCGTCCCGCCATACTCGATCGTCGCCCTCTTCCCGTCAATTGGTCTGTCGTCACGGATGCCACGCAGTTTACTCGCTTCCAAGCAATCCAAGCGACACCGGAGTTACCGGAATCGTTATGGCAACATCCGGACGTCCGCTTTTTCTATTGCGAAGCACAACAGGCAAGTTGCATCGCCTACTCGAACCAAACGACGACCGGATTGATGTACGTTAGTTCCGACTATCTTGATGAACGCTTATGGGATGATATCGCACGCTTGTGCTCCGCACACTTCCCCGGTCAACCGCTCGTCGGATACGAATACGGTGATCACCTGATCACGGCGCTCGAAGCAGGCTTTGACGACGTTGGTCCACTGGCGGTCTGGATTCGCACGACGCATGAGAATGCATGAAAAAAACCGAACCAATTCCCTTTCTCTTGAAGAGAAGGCGAATCGGTTCGGTTTTTTTTACATCAAGCGACTGATGAACGCGGTCGCGATCCCGAAGTAGACGAGGAGCGACAAGATATCGTTCAACGTCGTGATTAGCGGTCCGGACGCAATCGCCGGGTCGATCTTTAAGCGATGTAAGATGAGCGGAATGATCGTTCCAGCCAGTGTTCCAAAAATCAGCGTGATGACGAGTGAGCTGCCGACGACAAGACCTAAGACGGCACTTCCTTGCCAGACGTACGCAATGATAGCAATCAAGACGCCACAAATGACACCAATGATCAAACCAACCCAAAGTTCTCGTAGGATTAATCGCGTCGCGACCCGCTTATCGACTTCACGCGTGATCAATCCACGGACGACGACCGCGAGCGATTGGGTACCGGTATTTCCGGTCATCCCAGCAATCATTGGCATGAAAAAGGCGAGCGCGACAACTTTTGAAAGCGTCTCTTCGAACTGACTGATGATCGATCCGGAGACGAGCCCGATGAACAGTAACAAGACGAGCCATGGCAAGCGCCGGGTTGCAGCAATCCACGGCTTCGTCTCGAAATCAATTGATTTACCGGATGCTGAGAGTTTCTCGATGTCTTCATTCGCTTCTTCCCGTAAGACATCGAGTGCATCATCGACCGTGATCAATCCGACGAGAACATCGCCTTCGACGACCGGTAGCGAAACGAGATCGTAGCGTTCGAACAATTGCGCGACCTCTTCCTGATCGGTCTCTGCTGCGACCCGAATCACCTTCGTCTCCATGACATCGCTGATTCGTTCCGTATTTTCAGCTAAGATGACGTCCCGGTATGAGATGACACCGACGAGTTCACTGAGTTGATTGACGACGTACACGTAATTGATCGTCTCCGAGTATTCGATGTAGTCACGCATCTTCTCGACCGTCTCACCGACCGTGAAATCCTCTCCCACCCAGATGAACCGGTTCGTCATCAAACGCCCTGCCGTCTCCGGTGGATACGTCAAGAGATTGCGGACGATCAGTGCCTCGTCTGTCCGCATGCTACCAAGCAAACGGTCAGTTTCTTCTGGTCCCAGTTCCTCCAGTAAATCCGCGACATCATCGTTTTCCATTAAATCGAGGACATGCCCGGCGCGCTCGACGTCTAAACGACGCAAGACGGCAAGACGTTGCTCTCCTTCGAGCTCCTCAAGCACATCTGCCAATCGTTCGTGATCGAGATAATCGAGGAGTCGTGCTTGATCGTCTTCTCCTAATTCTTCATACACTTGCGCGATGTCATACGGATAGACTTCTTCGATGACTTGCTGTGCTTGCTCTCGCTTTTCCTTCGCAAGCGCATCGAGCAATAGCCACTTCCATTGTTGTTCTGCTGTCTGACGCAATCTCCTCACCCCCATACGATTCTGCCTTTTCATCTTAGCACGAGTTGATTCGCGATCGATATCGAAAAACAGTTGACAACTGTTTCTCACGGCTTTAAAGTTTGCCTTAAGGAAACATTATTAGTAGACCGAATCTTTCTCTAGTAATGAATCATCAAAAATTTTTAATCTACTTTTTGCCCTAAGGAAACTTTCCTTCTCTATACCATAAAACTAAAGGAGTGAGCATTCATGTACGCCCTTGATGTTAACCGACTCACGGTCTCCTATTTTGATACACATGCACTCGCCGATGTATCCGTCCGTCTTCCGGTCGCTTCGCTGATTGGTATCATCGGACCGAATGGTGCCGGTAAATCCACTTTCTTAAAAGCCATCCTCGGTCTGATTCCCGCTCGGATCGAGCAGTTACGCGTACTCGATCAACCACTCGAAGCTGTCCGGTCACGTGTCGCATACGTCCCGCAACGAAGTGCAATTGATTGGGACTTCCCGGTTCGTGTGCAGGATGTCGTGTTGATGGGCTGTTATCCGAAGCTCGGCTTATTCAAACGACCATCGAAAGCACAAAAAGCGTTCGCCATGGAATGTCTCGAACGCGTCGGTATGTCCGATCATGCCGAACGGCAAATCGGTGAACTGTCAGGCGGACAACAACAACGGGTCTTTCTGGCGCGTGCCCTTGCCCAAGAAGCAGAACTACTGTTGCTGGACGAACCGTTCGTCGGTATCGATGTCGCCAGTGAGCAGATGATCATCGAACTCTTACGGACACTCCGAGCCGAAGGGCGGACGATTGTCGTCGTCCACCATGATCTGCATAAAGCAGAGGACTACTTCGACACGTTGATGCTGTTGAACAAACGACTAATCGCTGTCGGTCCTCCGTCTGATATCTTGACGCCGGAGTGGCTCGAACCAGCGTATGGCTTACCCCTATTCGAACGACGCAAGGAGGGACAAGGATGACGTTCATCGAGGCATTACTTCAATATGAGTTCTTACAAAAAGCGATGATCACCGCCGTCATGGTCGGCATCATCTGCGGCGTGATCGGCTGTTTCATCATCCTTCGCGGGATGTCGTTGATGGGGGATGCAATCTCGCACGCCGTTTTACCTGGTGTCGCGATTTCTTATCTACTCGGGATCAACTTCTTGATCGGTGCCATCGTCACAGGTCTCGTGACGGCACTTGGAATCGGCTTCGTCAGCCAAAACAGTCGCATCAAGAACGACACAGCGATCGGCATCCTCTTCACGTCCGCCTTCGCCCTCGGGATCATCTTGATTTCGTTCTTGCGCAGCAGTAGCGATCTCTATCACATTTTGTTCGGCAACGTCCTCGCGGTCCGTCCGAGCGATATGTGGATGACCGTCATCATCGGATTGATCGTCCTCGGGGGAATCTTCTTGTTCTACAAAGAGTTGCTGATCAGTTCCTTTGACCCGACAATGGCGCAAGCCTATGGACTATCGACACGCTGGATTCACTATGGATTGATGACATTGCTGACACTCGTCACCGTCGCTTCCCTTCAGACGGTCGGCATCATCCTCGTCGTTGCGATGCTGATCACACCAGCTGCGACAGCGTATTTACTGACGAACCGTCTCTCGCGGATGCTGTTCCTAGCAGCAGGCTTCGGTACGCTGTCCGCCATCGTTGGACTGTATTTCAGCTTCACCTATAATCTATCTTCCGGTGCATCGATCGTCCTCGTCGCGACGACGCTGTTCGCACTCGTCTTCATCTTTTCACCACGTCACGGTCTGATGCGTCACCGGAAACGAAAGGAGTCTACTGTATGAAATTAAAACTCATTCTGTTCGTCCTCCTCAGCACGGTCTTGCTTGCTGCTTGTTCGACACCAGCAGAAGATAACGGAAAGCTAAAGGTCGTTGCGACGTATTCAATCCTCGCTGATCTCGCCCGCGAAGTTGGTCGTGAACACGTTGATGTTCACAGCATGGTTAAGATCGGGGCAAATCCGCATGAGTATGATCCACTTCCGGCAGACGTACAAGCGATGGCAGATGCTGACGTCGTCTTCTACAACGGGTTGAACCTGGAAGCCGGCGGTGCGTGGTTCGATAAACTCCGGGCAACGACTGGCAAAGACGCGTCTGACGCGCCAGTCTATCGTTTAAGCAAAGGCGTCGAACCGAAATACCTGACGACGAAGGGCAAAGAATCGGAGACTGATCCGCATGCGTGGCTCGATATAAGCAATGGGATTCGCTACGTCGAAAACGTCAAGCAGGCATTAATCAAGGAAGATCCGAAGCACAAAGCCGACTACGAAAAAAATGCCGATGCCTATATCAAAAAATTGCAGACGCTTGATCAGGAAGCGAAACAGCAGTTTGCCGCTATTCCGAAAGCAGAACGTCATCTCGTCACGAGCGAAGGAGCCTTCAAATACTTCGGAACTGCCTATGACGTCAAAGCGGATTATATTTGGGAGATCAACTCAGATAATCAAGGAACGCCGGCACAAGTCCGCCGGATCGTCGATACGATCAAGGAGCAAGACATCCCTGTTCTGTTCGTCGAAACGAGCGTCGATCGGCGGAGCATGGAAACCGTCTCAAGGGAGACTGATGTTCCGATCGGTGGTACTCTCTTCACTGACTCACTCGGTGCACCGGGTAAGGATGGCGACACCTACTACAGCATGATGCAAGCAAACATCGAGACGATCACGGAAGCACTCGCCAAGTAAGCGTCAACAAATCGTCATGCTTTCATCGTTTTGCTTTCCTTATAATGAAGGCAAGACGATGAAAGAGAGGCACATTATGCAAACAGGACTATATCGTTACGCCTTTCCCCTTAGTATCAGCCTGTTGCTCGCTGCATGCGGAACAGCTGATCAAACGGATGCTCCAAAAACAGAACAGACGAATCACGGAGATCATGCGGATCATGCCAGCCACGGTGTTGGTGATCAACTCGAGAAGACCGCGGGACCGGACACGTTACCTGCTTTTCTCGATGAGCAGGATCAATCGATTCAAACAATCTATCGCTCCGTCGCTAAACATCCCGATTTATTGAAGAAGATGCCATGTTATTGCGGTTGTGGTGAATCTGCGGGTCATACGAGCAACTATGACTGCTTCATCGAAGAACAGAACGCTACGTCAACGACCTGGACGACGCACGGCATTACGTGTGGTACGTGTCTCGATATCGCGGCACAGTCGATCGTCGCTTATCAAAAAGGTAGCTCCGTCAAGGAAATTCGGACTGCAATCGATCAAACTTATGCGAAGACCGGTGTCACACCGACGCCAACGCCAGCACTTTAATAAACAGTCCGCCCTCCTCGCGATGAACGTAAGGAAAGGCGGACTGTTTTTTTATCTCATGTGGAGCGTTCTTAACTTCTAGCTCGCAAGACGAGCGGTCGACCCGACAACAGCTCATCCAGTTGATAGTACGTATGTGCCCGAATCGGTCGATCCGTTCGTGGTAAGTGACGAAGTTCATATGCTACTTCGAGTAAGTAAAATTTGTATTCCTCCCCTTCATCAAAACCAAAGCTTGCGCGACGTTCTTCGATATACGCAAGGACACGCTCCTGTTGCGAGAACGAGAGCCGCTGGACTTGTGGGGCGAGTGCCTCGTGCGGAGAGAGCACGATTTCCCGCTCCGTGCGATACAGTCGATGCATGACGCCACCACTTTGACGTAAGGCAATCAAACGCGCGGGTCGATACGGACGGGGGTGCGGATGAGCATGAACGAGGTAACGTTCAATCGTGACTTGAGTCGTTCCTGCCGGTAGAGAGATGACGTCATACATACAAAATCGCTCCTTCTCGAAAATGGATAGCTACTCTCATATGCTACCATATCTATCCAGCATTCTTCCGTTGATGACAGAAGGGGAATCCGTTTTCAAAGTTTCGCAACTGGTTTTAAGACCGAGCGGGCGTGGAACAGATGGAGAGAAACGATTCCTATCTGGAAAGGATGATTGTTGATGTCGAATATGTCCGCTGTCGGTTTCCACCGACACTTACCTTTAACGGAACAAGATAGTCTGATTGATCTGGAACTACCACGACCAGAAGCAACAGGACACGATCTCTTAGTTGAGATCAAAGCTGTCTCCGTCAACCCGGTCGATACGAAAGTCCGTGCCCACGGGAAAGACGAAGACGCCCCGAAGGTCATCGGTTATGATGCAGCGGGAGTCGTCGTTGAAGTCGGCGATGATGCCTCCCTCTTCCAAGTCGGTGATGAAGTGTATTACGCTGGTGCAATTCAGCGCCCTGGATCAAACAGCGACTTCCAACTCGTCGATGAACGAATTGTCGCTAAAAAACCGGAACGGTTGACGTTCAGTGAAGCGGCTGCTCTCCCGTTGACGACGCTGACAGCCTATGAAGCATTGACCGATCGTCTCGGATTGACGTTTGATGCTAAGTCGAATCTTAAGAAGACAATCCTCATCATCGGAGCCGCTGGCGGTGTCGGTTCGATTGCGACACAACTTGCGAATCACGCTGGATTGACGGTCATCGGTACCGCGTCACGCGACGAGACGATTGATTGGGCGAAGGAACACGGTGCGCATCATACGATCAATCACCACGACGCATTCCGTCCTCAGCTCGAAGCCCTCGGTTACAAATACGTTGACTATATCTTCTGTCTCAATGCGACGGACCAACATTTCGAGACGATGGTCGATGTGATCGCACCGCAAGGGAAAATCTGTAGCATCGTCGAGACGAATCAAAAACTCGATTTAAGTGCGCTCCAACAAAAGAGTGCGACGTTCGTCTGGGAATTCATGTTCACGCGCCCACTGTTTGCGACAGATGATATGATTCGCCAACATGAGATTCTGACGCAAGTCGCAGCATGGATCGAAGAGCATACGCTCGAGACGACGGTGACACAGACATTGATCGGCATGAACGCCGACAATCTAAAAGAAGCACACCGTCTCGTCGAAAGTGGAAAAACGATTGGAAAGATTGTCGTTGAACATCATTAATAGGTATCGAAGCAGGATGAGACTAGGCTCTCGTCCTGCTTTTTTGTCGTTCTTTATTTTCTTGTGAACGTGAATCTCTTATTTTGAAGATATTTTATACATTATGACTATATTTATCCGTCTAAAAAATGTACGATTACGGTAACAAATATTCCAATGTAATACATCTAATCGACCCTCGACTCACATATACAAAGGAGCATCCATAATCCATATGCGAAAATGGTTCAATCAAAAGATCAGTCGACAGATCATGTCGTCATTTTATCTCATTCTTATTACCTTATCCGTCTCCTCTTTGGCTGCTTATTTTTATACGAACCACCAAGTCATGGATGCCAAACAAGAGCTCGATGCGATCAGCATGCGCGAAGATCGGGCGACGAAACTCTGGGACGATTGGCAGTCCCTTCAATACGAGATGCGGGGCTATATCGTCTTCGGAGATGACGCCGTGCTCGACGTGATTGATGAAAAGAAGGCATCACTCGAACAACAGACGGCTTGGTTTGAAAAGAATCGCTTATATAAAGCGGATCAAATCTATGCGTCTGATATCCGGTCGCTCTATAATTCTTATACAAATTTCGTCATGCCCAGCTTGATTAAATACGTCCAAGCAAAGCAATCGGGCACGATTGACGAGCGTTTCCTGCAGATGCCGAGTCTAAAAGCGATGATGCCACAAGTACCTCGGGACCCGAATCGGAAGTTCAAGATGAATGCCTCGAACAGTGAAACGATGCGTAAAAGTGTCAACACGATGGAGAGTACGTTCACGAACTACCGGAGTAGTCTCCGCGCGAAAGAACTCGGTGCAAAAGAACAGCTTGTCACGCAGACGAAGTACGCTGAGTGGATTTGGCTCGTCAACCTGATCGTGTTGTTCCTCGTCATCTTGCTGATCGTCCGCCCGTTCATCGAACGGACGACGCGACAAATCCACCTTCTCAGCAAGGAGAGCAAGCTCCTTGCAAGTGGTGAGCATACGTTACCGTTGATTCCGCTGAACCGTGCTGACGAGATCGGTGAATTGAGTAAATCGTTCCATCAGATGGCGACAGCCTTGATTGAAAACAAACACCAATTGATGTCGACGAACGTTAATCTCGAAGATGCGTTGAAATTGACGCAACGGAACGAGTCCCATTTACGGCTACGTAATCAATTGACGGAGACACTTGCGTCGCGTGATAGCATCAGTGCCTATCCTGCCGTCATTCAAAAGATGGTTGAAATCACGAATGCGACGCAAGGTGCCTTGATTTTCAAAGATGGTACGAAAGTGATCGATATCGTCTTTTATCCGCAGACACCGCTCACAGTCGAAGATTGGATGCCAACGATTGAGCCGTTATTACGTGAGTCGCGACAAGACAAACGACCGCATACGCAGTTCGAAGATGAAGTCGCGCGCGCTGTCACCCCGGTTCTTGATCCGAGTCAAAATGAGATCATCGCCTATATCTTCTTGTCCCGTAATCAGGATCGGTTTGATCGTTACGAGCAGGAAGAACTCGCTGCCTTCGCGCGTCAGCTAGCGTTGTCACTCCTACGGATGCGGACGTTCGACGAGATTGAACGCGAACGGGAAAAAACAGCGCGACTGTTGAACTCGATCCGTGAATCGATCGTGTATATCGAGCCCGACGGCGACATTCAGTTAATCAACCGACCATTGCTCGATCTGTTTGACCATCCGGTTGATGACAGTCTCGATGAGAATGGGCTGATGAACATCACTCCATCTGTCGTTCAACTCAAGCATCGCGTCGACCAACTACCGGAATTCGAACGTTACTTGAAAAAGACGTTCGTGAAACGAGAAATCGGTGAAGGAACCACCTTCTCGATCGATCAAGAGCGACGCTTCATCAAGACGTACTCCGAGAGCATTCATTATGGTGGACAGTTCCGCGGGATTCTACTCGTCTTACGTGACGTGACGAATGAAGTCGAGATTGACCGGATCAAAAACGAACTCGTCTCGACGATCTCACACGAACTACGGACACCACTCTCGTCGATCTATGGCTTTACTGAGCTGATGATTCAGCGTGACCTACCACCGAAACGACAGAAGAAGTATCTCGAAGCGGTCCATTCGGAAACAGAACGTCTCTCGCTGTTGATCAATGACTTCCTCGACTTGCAACGGATGGAAGCAAACCGTCAGGAATATGAGATGGCACCGTTCGATATCGTCGCGATGATTCGGGATTTGAAGCAGTTGCATAGTCTGTCGTCTTCTTCCCACGCGATTGAAATATTCCGAAACGTCGAACCATTGATCGTCGAAGGGGATGCGAAGAAGATTCGCCAATTATTCAGTAACCTGATCAATAATGCGATCAAATACTCACCAGCTGGTGGAACGATCGATGTTCAACTGACGCGACACGCGTCACGGGTCACGGTCGCGATTCAAGATGAGGGTATCGGGATCCCAGCTTCTGCGATGAGTAACCTGTTCCAAAAATTCTATCGTGTTGACAATTCGGACACCCGTCAAATCGGCGGTACTGGTCTTGGGCTCTCGATCTGTCGCGAAATTGCGCGTGGACATGATGGAGAAATCCATGTCGAGTCGATCGAAGGACAAGGCTCGACGTTCACAGTCGAACTTCCGTTAACACAAAACACATGATGCATACGAAAAAGCGCCAGAATGCGAATCAGCATTCCGGCGCTTTTTGAATTAGGTAATGTTATGAGTTAAGACGGCTTGCCACTTCAACCGTCCGTTTCGCTTGATGGCGCACGGCTGGTTCGACTGATTCAACCATGTTACCGTCTTGGTCGACAGTGACCGATGTACCATATGGATTTCCGCCCGCTGCGAACAAGACAGGATCCGAATAACCTGGTGCCGCAACGATTGCACCCCAGTGGAACATCGTCGTATAAACTGCGAGAACAGTCGCTTCCTGACCGCCATGCGGATTCTGTGCCGACGACATCGCACTGACGACTTTATTGACGAGTTTGCCTTGTGCCCACAGTCCGCCTGTCGTGTCGAGGAACTGTTGGAATTGTCCTGGGACATGACCGTAACGTGTCGGGACGCTAAAGATAATCGCATCTGCCCAGTCGAGTAGATCCGGTGTCGCTTCTTCGATATCACGTGTGGCTTCCGCATGCTTTTGCCACAATGGGTTCGAAGCAATCGCTTCTGCTGGGGCTGTCTCCTTGATTTTCGCAAGACGGACTTCCGCCCCTGCTGCTTCTCCCGCTTCTTTTGCCCATGAGGCAAGTTGATGGTTCGTTCCGGTTGCGCTGTAATAGATGACCGCTAGTTTCACGTTTGACATGACTTCGCTCCTTTTTTAAAAGACAGTGACGGACGATGGACGTACACGCTTTCTATTCCCGCTTTCCGCGCAAATTAACGTCAATTGTTTGAATTCAAGAGGAAATTCAAACCAATTCCTCGATTAATTCATGAAACGAGCGAACATGACTTCCTGTCTTGGTAATAGTTCTATTTTTGCCTGATTCAGAAACAATCGCCATTTCACCTTCAGATTGTATACTTCCCACATCTATGCGTTCCTCGATTTGCCGTTTAGGGTAAAGACCGATTGACGACACACGTAAGGAGTACTGACCATGGCGATTCGCTACACCCTTTATCTGTTACTTGGCATGCTGAAGTTCATGCTATTTAGTTATTTTACAAAAACCGACCTTTCGCTTCATTTAACACTGATGAATCTTGCTGGCATGCTGATCCTATCGAGCTGGACGTTACTGATTCCGTGGAATAAACGCCGCTGGGTCTGGCTCGGTCTACTGCTGGCGCACAGTTTTCTGCTGGCTTCCGACATGTGGTACTACCGTTACTTCGAGGACTTCCTCTCCGTCTCGCTCCTCTCACAGATGACGCAGATGAGTGACGTCAGTAGCGGCTTCACTGCCTTGATCGTACCGCAAGACTTCCTCTTGTTCGCTGATAGTTTGATTTTCATGGTACTGCTCTTCGTTTTCCGCAAACGACCGGAAGTGACGACGACGCAAACACGACGCCGGACAGCTGGACTCCTTGCAGTCAGTGGCATTATTTTGTCTGCTTCACTGCTGACGTACCGGACGCTAACGGAAGAGCGTCAACCGACCGCAGCGATCTCCGATATGCGTGACTACTATCTGTTCGGCTTTTGGGGTTATCACGGGTGGGACGCTTTCAAAGGTGTGACCGGGCGACCGAGCGACGGACTAACGGCTCAGGAGCAACAGCGCATCAACCAAAAGGAGCAGACGAATCCGACCGGTGCGAAAAAGACACCGAACATCATTTTGGTGCAACTCGAGTCGTTCCAGGCTTCTGTCATCGACCAGACCATTAATGGCGAAGAAGTGACGCCGAACCTGAATCAGTTGAAGAAGGAATCGCTCTATTTCTCGTCGTTTTACCACCAGACACATGAAGGACGAACTTCGGACGCTGAGTTCATCACGAACACATCGCTTTACCCGTTGAAATCAGGTTCCGTTTATACGCAATATCCGACGAATGAATTCGAGCCGCTCCCTGCATTACTTGAGAAAAATGGATACGATACGGCAGCGATGCATGCTTACGAGAAAGGCTTCTGGAACCGTGACGATGTCTACAAGAACATCGGTTTTAAGCACTTCTTCAGCCAAAAGGATTATTCAAAAGAAAAAAAGATCGGCATGGCACTGAACGATCAACAGTTCTTCCTCGAATCGATTGATCACATGGAGACGTTGCAAGAACCGTTCTTCTCGTTTTTAGTCGCGTTGACGAGTCATACACCGTATGAGATCGACAAGGAAGATCAGACGCTTGATCTGTCCGGATATGAGGATCCAATGTTGAAACGGTATTATCAGACCGTCCATTACGTCGACACCGGTGTCGGAAAGATGATTGATGAGTTGAAACAACGCAATCTTTGGGACCAGTCCCTCGTCATCTTTTATGGCGATCACGATAGCGGACTCGTCAATGAAGGCAGCGAGATGCGCAAAAAAGCGGATGTTTCGTCTCCGGTTGCAGCTTTCGAACTCGAGCGCCGCATCCCGCTCTTCATCAAAAAACCCGACCAACAAACCGGTCGGGTCATGAAAGAAAACGGCGGACAGATCGATATCGCACCAACGATCATTGATCTATTAAACCTCAAAACGTCCTATATGATGGGGCAATCCCTCATCGACGACAAACCGAATCTGACGGGCTTCCGTGATGGTTCGTTCCGCTATAAAGACTATTACTATGAAGCGGATTTGACGAAAGCATCAGGCGAAGGCACCTGCTATGACGTATCGACTGAGAAAAAGGTCGAGATGAAGTTCTGTCGAAATCAAGTGAAGGATGTGAGTAAGCAGTTAAAGCTGTCGGATAAGATTATTGAGGAGAATGAACTGGAGTAATCAAAGGGCATCTAATTTTCTTAAAATAAACAAGCCTGACCTTCTTCACGTCTAGTGAGAAGTCAGGCTTGTTTATTGATCGTTATCTCCACCTACCCTCGAGCCCATCAGTAGAAAGTAAAATGGTCTTCGAGCCATTGCCATTCTTCGTCAAACAAAAGTTCTTTTTTTGTTTGAATGATCCAATGAAATAGTTTAGGAATCGCCTGAGAGGAATGCTGGTATCGATATAAAAATCGAAGAGCGATTATGACTTCATCTGTCTGTATCTGTCGCTTTCGCTTCAATAATATTTGTAAACGTTTGATTACCGGTTCAATCGCTACTTCATCACCATGTCGCTCGATTGCGACTAATGCATATTCCTTAACATTGCCGGATCTATCTTCTAATCCGTTCACAAAAATCGGGAGATGTGATTTATCACCAAGGTTACTTAGTGCAACTAAAGCCGAATGTCTCACATCTCCTCGCGAATGATCCAATAAAGGAGTCAAATAAGGAACGGCTCGCTCTGTTCCAATCGTGGCTAAAACAAAATTAGCACTCATGATATCAAAAGAGTTATTTGATGTCGTAATCAAACGAATTAGCGCATCCTCTGCTATCTCATCTCGACAGACTCGCAATGCTTGAATCGCAGCCTCTCGAACAGACGACCGAGAATCGTCTATGTATTTTACGATTCGTTCTGTATTATGAATGCATCGTTGTTTTCCTATTTCTTCTAAGATACTTTCGAGAAGACTCGGCTTTGTTTCTTACTCCAGTTTCTCAAGCAATAACATCCCTGCACGAACATCTCCCGAATTCTCACCAATCGTTCCAATCATAAAATAAAGATGTTGTTTTTGTTCTGCTTGTTTCACTTTGTCGAGTAACGTGTTCAATCTCGGAAGCATATTCGCGTCCCTAAAATGACGAACTTTTTCATAAGCGGTGTCTGATGGTGAGCCTTCGTTCGTATAGCACTTCGATTCTTCCTGATAGAAGTACTTTTCCTCAGACATCTGCTCAACTAAATATAAAATCTCATCGTCCTTCATATTTTGCAGTTGCTCCTTAGTCTTTTAAAGATCTTTTTAACTTTTTTCTAAAGCAAACTGAATCAATTGATACGATAGCCAGAACATTAAGCATCCTATTCCAAAATCTAATACTTTCCACGCTTTTGGTTGTTTAAATACAGGAATGAGCCATCTCGATCCATACCCTAAGCCAAAAAACCAGACAAACGAGGCAACTAAGGCTCCAATTAAGAAATTGACTTTTTGATCAAATGTCAAAGTCCCAGCTATACCACCGATGACAACGACCGTATCTAGGTATACATGTGGATTTAAAAGTGTAATTGCTAATGTAACTAAAATTGTTTTATGAATGGGAATGATTTTAACATCGGTTGAAATATCGATTGCACTTGACGATGAAAACGCACTTCGAAAAGATTTGAATCCGTATAATAGCAGAAATAGTCCTCCGACAATCGCAAGACCAACATTCGCAAACGTATTGTTTTTAATAACAGTACCGACCCCTAATACGCCCGTGCACATCAGTAACACATCGCATAAAAAACATACTAGCGCCACCCAGAAAATATTGTTTTTAAGTAAACCTTGTTTAAGGACGAACGCATTTTGAGCGCCGATTGCGACGATGAGTGTACCCGATGTTACTATACCTTTTAAAATTTCATTCACTTGACGTCTCCTCTTTCATTATCTGTATTTCTAAACTGATGAGTGGTGCTTATGTAATTCTTTCAACTATTAAGTATACTATCGCAAACAAAAAGTACCGAACCCTATTTACTAGGATTCGGTACTTTTAGATGAAATGTCTTACATCATTCCGCCCATTCCACCCATGCCGCCCATATCAGGCATTGCAGGAGCAGATCCAGCTGGTTCTGGTTTATCGGCGATGACAGCTTCCGTCGTCAAGAACATCGCTGAAACGGATGCCGCGTTTTGAAGTGCTGAACGCGTTACTTTCGCTGGGTCGACGATTCCTGTCTCGATCATGTCGACATATTCGTCCGTTGCCGCATTATAGCCCATTCCTGGTGCTTCATGCTTGAGACGCTCGACGATGACTGAGCCTTCTTGACCTGCGTTTTCCGCAATTTGACGAAGTGGTGCTTCAAGTGCACGAAGAACGATGTTGACACCTGTTGCTTCGTCGCCTGTTGAGACCGACAGAATCGATTCGACAGCTTTCGTGACGTGAATGAGAGCTGTTCCCCCACCTGCTACGATGCCTTCTTCGACTGCTGCGCGTGTCGCGTTGAGTGCATCTTCGATCCGGAGCTTACGTTCTTTGAGCTCAGTCTCGGTTGCTGCTCCGACTTTGACGACTGCTACGCCACCTGCGAGTTTCGCCAGACGCTCTTGTAATTTCTCACGATCGAAGTCGCTTGTCGTCTCTTCGATTTGTGCACGGATCGTCCCGACACGTGCTTCGATTGAATCGCCGTGTCCGTGACCTTCGACGATCGTCGTGTTGTCTTTTGAGACGACGACTTTCGACGCACGACCGAGTTGCGTGATTTGTGTTTCTTTCAGATCAAGACCGAGGTCTTCTGTAATCAATTCTGCGCCTGTGACGATCGAGATGTCCTCAAGCATCGCTTTCCGGCGATCACCAAAGCCTGGTGCTTTGACTGCTACCGCGTTGAACGTACCACGGAGTTTATTGACGACGAGTGTCGCAAGTGCTTCGCCTTCGACGTCTTCTGCGATGATGAGGAGTGGTTTGTTTTGTTGAACGACTTGCTCGAGGACTGGAAGAATCTCTTGGATGTTCGAGATTTTTTTGTCCGTGACAAGGATGTACGGGTTCTCAAGGACCGCTTCCATCTTGTCTGAATCCGTGATCATGTATGGTGACGCGTAACCACGGTCGAACTGCATTCCTTCAACGACGTCGAGTTCTGTCGTGAAGCCACGTGATTCTTCGATCGTGATGACACCATCTTGACCGACACGTTCCATTGCTTCTGCGATCAATTGACCAACTTCTTCGTCCGCTGCTGAGATCGCTGCGACTTGGGCGATCGCTTCTTTACCTTCAATTGGTTTTGCAATCGTGTGCAACTCTTCGACAGCACGACGGACTGCTTTTTCGATTCCTTTACGGATGACCATCGGGTTTGCGCCCGCTGTGACGTTTTTAAGACCTTCACGAATCATCGCTTGTGCGAGGACTGTCGCTGTTGTCGTACCATCCCCTGCGATTTCATTCGTTTTTGAGGCAACTTCTGCGACGAGTTTTGCACCCATGTTCTCGAAGTGATCTTCGAGTTCGATTTCTTTCGCGATCGTCACGCCATCATTCGTGATGAGTGGTGAACCGAACTTTCGCTCGAGGACGACGTTGCGTCCTTTTGGTCCGATCGTGACTTTAACTGCATCCGCTAATGCGTCGACCCCGCGGAGCATTGCCCGACGTGCTTCTTCACTGAATAAAATCTCTTTTGCCATGACTGAAATCCCCCTTATAGATGATTGACTGAATTACTCGGCTACTGCCAAAATATCGCTTTCGCGTAAAATTAAGTATTCATTGCCGTCGACTTTGACTTCCGAACCGGCATATTGTGCATAGATGACGTGATCTCCGACACTCACTTCAAGTGGTACACGTACGCCTTGCTCTGTTACACGGCCAGTACCGACAGCGACGACTTTACCCTCTTGTGGTTTTTCTTTCGCTGACCCAGGAAGAACGATTCCTCCGAGTGTTGTTTCTTCTTTTTTAACGACTTCGATCACGATGCGATCACCAAGTGGTTTTAACATGCGAAACATCCTCCTTGAAAATGATTGTTTTTAGCACTCACTTTCGTTGAGTGCTAACATATTTTTATCTTATACGCTTTCTCTCCTGAATTCAAGCCTGAACCTTTATCCGTTTTCCCGAAATCGACACCTTTGAATCATCGTCAATCGTGCGCCAAGACCGTTTGTTTGTTACAATCGGGACAGTACCTTCATTACAAAGGAGTTGTGTCCTGTACGATGAAAAATCCAATCAGTCTGCCTTTTCTGATGGCGGAGAAGTGGCAAAAGCGTCACGTCATCCCGATCATCATCTATCTGATCGTCCAATTGGTTCCGGGTTCGTTCCAGTATTTCCTTCCGAAGAACGTCATTGCTGACGTCGCCGGTTGGTGGCTCGCGATCGGCTTCACGGTCGCCGTCATCGTCTCCTACTACTGTCTGCGTCCTGATTGGCAGAAATGGAAGGCAGAAGGACGTCAAACCGATCCGATGGATACACTAAAATGGATCGGGATCGGGATTGCGCTTTTGTATGCACTCTTGATCAGCGTCAATTTGATCGATGCCTGGATGGCAGGCGGGATCGAAAATGTCGCGAAATCGCAAAATACGGATCAAATCATTCAAGCGATTCAAGTCATCCCGCTCCTGCAAGTCATGGTCGTCTTGCTTGGACCGATCATGGAAGAGTTCTTGTTCCGGCACATCATGTTCGGCAATCTCTCATCGAAGCTCGGTTTCTTCTTTAGCTTCATCCTGACGGGTGGCTTATTTGCCCTGATCCACCAAGACAACAAATTTTTAATCTATGTCGCGATGAGTTTCGTCTTCTCACTCGTCTTCGTCAAGACGCGCCGGATTCTTGCTCCGATCGCCATTCATGTCTTTAACAACGGAATCGTCGTACTCGCCATCTACGCGATGTCTTAATTTACGAAAGGTCGTGTTTTCATGCGTCAAAGCTCGAACTTCATGGCATTGTTCTATGCCATCTTTGGTGTTCTTTTCATGTTTCTTGCCTACAACAACTCAGTCGAGGCAGGAACGGTCTTCAACTTCTGGACGATCCTCCTGACCTTGTTCGCCGCAATCGACTTCTATCGTCTTTACTTGATCTTCCGCTTCCGCTCAGCAGCAAAGAAGATGATCAAGAAGGAACAGGATAAAAAGAACGATAAACAATAAAAAAACGAGATTTCCGTCAGGCGGGAATCTCGTTTTTTGGCTTATTCTTTCGCTTGACCCTTGCGGTAAGAATCGATGATAGTTTTCGCCACATCAAGACTCAACCGTTCATCTAAGACCAAGTTCTTGATCATATTGATGAATTCGACATCTTCCTGTTGCACCGAATCAATCCGCTCAATCAACTGGTTCAACTTCGCCCGGACAGTCGGATAGGATACTTGATAGGCAGCTGCCATATCCTTCAACGAACCGGAGCTCAAGACGAACTTCCGGATGAACTCGAGATGCTCCTGTTCGAGTGCCAGTACCCAAGCGGGCACGTCTTGTCGTTCCATCGTATTCCCTCACTTTTCTCTTACAAATCTTGAATCTCCATCCGCTCTTTTTCACGCTGCAATTGCTTACGGCGCGAGTCGACACCCATCTCAGCCATTGAGATCATCATAGACAATCCAACACATGTACCGATTCGGATCAATGACTCACGATCCGACGTGTGTGGTCCTGTTCCGAAATACCAGTAAATTCCGAGACCAATAATGATCGCTGGAATGATGAAACTAAAGACTCTTCTGCGCCGCGCTAAGTAAAATTGTACGATACAGACTGTGACAATACCAATGACGATTCCTACCGTTTCCATCCTATCGCCTCTCCCCTGTGATTATATAAATAATATTAACTATAAAATAAATAATATTCAATATAATTTTAACTATAATCAAAAATAAGAGGTTTTCTTTAAAAACAATCGAGTTTAATCTATTTTCAGAGACAAAAAAAGAAAGGACTGACGATTCAGTCCTTCCCCATACTTACGACAATCACGCACTGCGGATGTCGTCTTTCTTATTTTCTGTCGACATGAACGTATCGAGTTGGTCTTCATCAAGAACACCTTCCCACTTCGCGATGACGAGTGAAGCGAGCGTGTTTCCTGTAACGTTGACGACGGAACGCATCATATCCATGATTCGGTCAATCCCCGCGATGAAGGCAAGTCCTTCTGCCGGGATACCGACCGTACCAAGTGTTGCGAGCAATACAACGAAGGAAACGCCTGGAACGGCAGCCATTCCTTTTGATGTCAGCATCAAGACGAAGACGAGTGTAATCTGTGTCCCGATCGAGAGGTCGATCCCGTACATCTGTGCGATGAACAAGGCAGCAAGTGCTTGATAGAGTGCTGATCCATCGAGGTTAAACGAATAACCCGTCGGTACGACGAAGCTGACGATTGATTTCGGCACGCCCATCTTCTCGAGTTTTTCCATGATCCGTGGAAGAACCGTTTCTGAAGAGGCTGTCGAATACGTCAAGAGCAATTCATCCTTGAAGACGCGGACGAAGTCTGAGACCCGAACACCAACCCACTTCATGATGCCGCCGAAGACGATGATCATGAAGAGAAGCGCTGTGACATACAATGTCGCGATGAGCTTGAATAACGAACCAAGCGAGTCAATCCCGAACGTCGAGACCGTCACACCAATCAAGGCGAAGACACCGATTGGTGCGAACTTCATGACGATGTTGACGAGATTGAACATTGCTGCTGCGACACCTTCGAAGAAACGAATGACCGGTTGACCCTTCTCTCCTGCAAAACCGACACCGAGTCCGAATAAGACTGAGAAGAAAATAATAGCGAGCATATCACCGCGAACCATCGCATCGAGAATGTTCGTCGGTACGATATTGACGATTTTTTCGACGAGTCCTTCGTCTTTTGTCGTCTCTTCCGTTGCGACATATGATGAGATATCCGTTTTATCCAATGTCGACATATTAATGCCAGCACCTGGTTCAATCAGATTGGCTGCAAATAGCCCCGTGAAGATGGCGATCATCGTCACGATCGTGAAGTAACCCAGTGTTTTGACGCCGAGACGTCCGAGACTCTTCGGACTACCGACCGATGAGACACCGAGGACGATCGTCGTAAAGACGATTGGGACGACGATCATTTTCATCATCCGGATAAAGATATCACCGATTGGCTTGAGCCACTCCGCGACATGGGGATTCCCATAAAATACACCACCGACTGTGATCCCGAGAATCAAGCCGATTAAAATCTGCCAGGCAAGGCCAATGGGCTTACGTTTCGTAGTTGTCATACGCTTCCTCCTTATACATCCGTCTTACTTGTATCCTACATGTAGTGGAACATAAATAGAATTTTGTCCTAAATACAGCACATTGTCAAATCCATCTGTTATAGTACAAAACCGAATTCTGTACGAAAAAACGTCCAAAATCCGCTTGTTTCCAAGCATTTTGGACGTTTTCATAATTTTTAAGATTGTTGATTAACGCGTTCCTCAATCAACGCACGATTGCGTTTTTTGAAGACCTCATTGTGTGACGACACCATCGCCACTTTTGGCGCTTCCGGCTCAATGAAGCGTTTCGCCCGGTTGACGGCGTTTGCCGCATCTTGGAACGCACCCGAGATCAAATGGACCTTCCCGTCGTGCGAAAGAATATCTCCTGCTGCATATAGTCCCGGTACACTCGATTCACTCGCGGCATTCCCGGCGATGTAGAAGTCATCGACCCGTGCAATATCGAGGTCACACGCGTCAAGTAGCGCCGCATCTTGTTCATACCCATGATTAATGATGACTTCATCAATTGGAATCTCGACGACCTCATCTGTTTGACAGTCGATCAATTCAACCGACGCGATCCGTTGGTGATCGGGACTGGCGATTAATTTGTGAATCGTCGTATTGAGGAGGCAGACCGCCGAACTTTTGACGAGTTGATCAACTTGCGCCTCGTGCCCTGAAAAACAATCTCGCCGATACGTGACGTAGACCTTTTTCGCGACCGGTTCGAGTTCGTTTGCCCAATCGATCGCCGAGTTCCCACCACCTGAGACGATGACGGTCTTTCCTTTAAAGCGTTCAATCGATTTAACCGTATAGTTCAAGTTTGACACTTCGAAACGTTCCGCGCCTTCGACTTTTAATTTTTGTGGATTGAGGATGCCACCGCCGACCGCGACGATGACCGTCTTCGAATAATGAATCTGCCCCGATTCCGCTTCTAAGACGAAGTTACCGAAGACGTCTTTTGCGATCGAGATGATCTTTTCATTCAATTGAACAGTCGGTTGAAATGTCAGTCCTTGTTCGACGAGTTGAGCCATGAGTTTTTCACCAGTGATCGGCGGCTGTCCACCGACGTCCCAGATCATCTTTTCCGGATAGACGTGCAGTTTTCCTCCGAGTTCTGCTTGATACTCGATCAATTTCGTCTTCATGCCTCGAAGACCACTATAGAACGTCGAATATAACCCTGCTGGTCCTCCACCGATGATCGTTACGTCGAACAACTCCTGTTCCCTCATCTCACTCACTCCTCATCCTTGATTGTTATTGATTATCATTCTCACTCTCTCATGATAACGTGAACATCTCTTGAACACAAGAAAAAATGTTGACAGCGTTTTTATGAGACTGGTATGGTTAATGAGACGATAGTGATAATCATTATCATTGAAAAATGGAGAGAACAACGAAGGAGTCGTCGCGTATGGTACGTCTAGCAACAGAAGAAATCAATATCGGCTACGGTGATCGTCCCATCGTCAAAGACTTGTCCGTCCAAATTCCCGATCGTCAAATCACAACGATCATTGGCGCGAACGGATGCGGCAAATCAACTTTGCTGAAAGCGATGACACGGATCATTCCCCATCAATCGGGACGTGCGTTGCTCGATGGTCTTGATATCGCGAAGGAAAGCACGAAGCTGCTTGCTCGGAAGATGGCTATCCTGCCACAAACTCCGGAAAGTGCAAGCGGTCTAACGGTCGCAGAGCTCGTCTCATACGGTCGTTTTCCTTATCAAAAAGGATTCGGACGCTTGACGAAACACGATTATGAGATCATCGATTGGGCACTCGAAGCAACGGACACGATGGCGTTCAAACATCGTCCGGTCGATGCGCTGTCCGGTGGTCAACGTCAACGGGTCTGGATTGCGATGGCACTCGCTCAAGAGACAGATATCATCTTTCTCGATGAACCGACGACTTATCTTGATCTCGCCCACCAACTCGAGGTGCTCGAACTGCTCGAATATCTCAACCGGACCGAAGGACGGACGATCGTCATGGTCCTGCATGACTTGAATCAAGCGGCACGCTTCGCCGACTATATTATCGCCATGAAAAACGGCGAAGTCGTCAAAGCCGGAACGTGTGAGGAAGTCATCGCAAAAGATGTCTTACAAGAAGTATTCCATATCGATGCTGAAATCGGACGCGATCCGCGGACGAACAAGCCGATGTGTATCACCTACAACTTAATCAAGGGAGATTAAATCATGAAGAAACTACTTGTACCGGTTCTACTCATTCTCACGCTCGTCATCGCAGCGTGTGGCAATACAGAGAAAAAAGACGACGCAACATCTGGTTCGAAAAACGAAACGATCACATATAAATCAGAAAATGGAAACATTAAAGTTCCAGCTCATCCAAAACGAGTCGTGGTCCTCGCTGGTTTTGCCGGCAACGTCATGGCACTCGGCGTTCCTGTCGTTGGTGTTGATTCGTGGTCAAAAGCGAATCCGAAGTTCGATAAACTAAAAGATGTCACGGAAGTTTCGGAAGAGAACGTTGAAAAAATCATCGAACTCGATCCTGACTTGATCATCGGCTACTCGACAACGAAAAACCTCGACAAAATCAAAAAAATCGCTCCGACGGTCACGTACACATACGGAAAAGTCGACTACTTGACGCAACATATCGAAATCGGTAAATTGCTCAACAAAGAACAGGAAGCACGCGATTGGGTCAAAGACTTCAAAACACGTGCCGCTGCTGCCGGTAAAGACATCAAAGCAAAAATCGGTGAAGATGCTACTGTTTCTGTCATCGAAAGTTTCGATAAACAACTCTACGTCTTCGGCAACAACTGGGGTCGTGGAACAGAGATTCTCTATCAAGAAATGAAATTAAAAATGCCGGATAAAGTCACGAAGATGGCATTAAAAGATGGTTACTATGCGTTGTCACCAGAAGTCCTCCCTGAATATGCAGGCGACTACCTCGTCTTCAGCAAGAGCGCAGAAGCGGACAACTCATTCACGAAAACGGATACGTTTAAAAACATTCCAGCCGTCAAAAACGATCATGTCTTCGAAGTCGATTCGAAGGAGTTCTACTTCAATGATCCTCTCACACTCGAACGTCAACTCGAGTTCTTCAAGAAAAGTTTCCTTGGTGCATAATAAAAAAGGGAGGGAACCTGCGGGATCCCTTCCTTTTTTTGCGGCTCACTCCCTGAATCAGAAATGGAGGCGACATTCATGTCAGCTGGTCGAATTCCGTTCGGCATAAAAATCACACTCGGTCTTGTCCTCTTTTTCGGGATGTTCTGGATCGCGATGACGTTCGGCGCTGCCGATACGACGATCCGCGAAGTCTGGAACGCCTTGACGTTCGGACCGTTGAATGAAAAAGCAAAAATTGTCCAGGAAATCCGCCTGCCACGGGAATTAGCAGCAATCCTCGTCGGAGCGGCACTCGGTGTCTCTGGTGCCATCATGCAGGCGATGACACGCAATCCCCTCGCCGATCCTGGTCTGCTCGGTCTGACGGCGGGTGCGAACGCAGCACTTGCACTCGTCATCGTCCTGTTCCCGAAAATTGAGTACTTCGGTATCATGATTGCTTGTTTCTTCGGAGCAGCACTTGGGGCAGCACTTGTCTTTGGAATCGGTGCTTCGAAAAAAGGTGGTTTTTCGCCACTCCGGATCGTCCTTGCCGGTTCTGCAATCTCAGCCTTTCTGTATGCGATTGCGGAAGGCATCGGCATCTACTTCAAGATCGCTCAAGATGTCTCACAATGGACGTCCGGTGGACTCGTCGGGTCGACATGGGGACAACTGCAAGTCATCACTCCGGTCATCGCGATCGGGATTGTGATTGCCTTCATCTTCTCCCGACAATTGACGATTCTCAGTCTATCGGAAGAAGTCGCGCTCGGACTCGGGCAAAACATCCAGCGGATCAAAGCAGTACTTTATGTTGTCGTCATTCTGCTTGCAGGTGCTGCTGTTGCACTCGTCGGTAACATGGCGTTCATCGGGCTGATGATTCCACATATCGTCCGCGCGATCGTCGGGACGGACTATCGGTTCATCCTGCCAATGACCGCGATCTTTGGTGCGACGTTCATGTTACTTGCCGATACAATCGGTCGGACATTGTATGCTCCCTACGAGACTCCGGTCATCGCGATCGTCTCAATGCTCGGACTACCATTCTTCCTCTTGATCGTTCGGAAAGGAGGGCGTGCTTTCTCATGATGGAATCTCGTTTACGTCGTCGCCAGCAACTGACGTTTTGGACGTTACTGGCACTATTGATCGCAACACTCGTCGTCAGCATCGGTCTCGGACCTGCTTCCCTATCCTATGATCGTTTGTTGCCGACGTTACTTGGAAACGGCTCGTTCAAAGAGGAGTTCGTCCTCTATTCGCTCCGCTTACCACGACTGCTCATCACCGTCATGGCAGGAATGGCACTCGCTTTATCCGGTTCGATCCTCCAAGGGATCACGCGCAATGAACTCGCTGATCCTGGTATCATCGGCATCAATACCGGAGCTGGTGTCGCCGTCGCCTTGTTTTTCCTGTACTTCCCGGTCGATGTCGGATCATTCATTTATCTGTTACCGATCGCTGCCTTTCTCGGTGCACTCGTGACCGCGACGGCGATTTATCTATTCTCATACGACCGTGTGCAAGGACTGCAACCGATTCGCTTGATTTTGACTGGTGTTGGCTTCTCGATGGCGCTCTCCGGAATCATGGTCATTCTGATTTCGTCGACGCGTCGTGAAAAGGTCGACTTCATCGCTAAGTGGCTCGCTGGTAACATCTGGGGGACGGACTGGATCTTCGTCTACTCACTCTTACCGTGGTTACTCGTCTTGATTCCGCTAACGTTCTATAAGGCGAATAAACTCAATCTCCTTGCCTTGAATGAACCAGTCGCAATCGGTGTTGGCGTCGCGCTTGAAAAAGAACGGATCCAACTCTTGTTGACAGCCGTCGCACTTGCCGCTGCTGCCGTCTCCGTCACGGGTGGGATTTCCTTCATCGGTCTGATGGCGCCACATATCGCCCGCGCGCTCGTTGGACCACGGCATCAGTTCTTCTTGCCGATTGCCCTCTTGCTCGGCGGATGGTTGCTTGCATTCGCTGATACGATCGGACGCAACATTGCGGGACCGGACGGCGTGCCAGCTGGGATCGTCGTCGCCTTGATCGGAGCACCTTATTTTATCTATCTCTTGTTGAAGAAATAATCAAAAATCCGCATCAAACAGCGTCTTTCGCTGATTGATGCGGATTTTTTGCTTTACCGTTTCCACCACGCACGTTCGATTTCCCCCATCGAGACGTAGGCTGGATCGATTTGTTTGGCTAACCGATTCATTCGAGTGACACCAAGACTAAACCCACCAATCCAAATGAGGAAGACGACGAATAAATAACCAGGAGCACTTGGAATCGACAGCATGACGACGGCGATCAGCCATGCAACGACATACCCGATGATTGTCAGACGAGCGACCTTTTGAACGGTTTGTTGATACATAGTTGGTGTTAAATATGACTTCATGAGCCGTAGACGGACAATTTCTCGAGAGACTGCTGTCGCGCAAAGACAAAAGAGCATGATCTGAAGAAAGACGGATGTAATTGTCGGCATAAACCAAGCAGGTACCGCAAAAATCAATCCAGGGACCAAAAAGAAATAGGCGACGGAACGCACAGGACGTACCAATAGGTTCAGACGTGCTTGTCGCTCGAATAGGTGTTCCATTGCGATGTTCCTTTCTGTCTGACGAAGCGGGCTACCTCAACGTCACTGATATAATCGGGATCGCGCGCTCCGTCACGTCGGATGATCCATTCGCTGATGAAATAAAGTGGTGTTAAAATCGCAAAAATTGCTAGAAGCATCTGCCAGAACGGTCTCTCGATCGTCTGGGTGATGACGACCGTCAAGACGGCGTACAGCAGGACGTGACTACCAATGCGGAGTAAAAATTGGCGACGGACCTGCGCTTTTGAGATGTAGCCGTCTAAAATTTTTCGTTTTTTTAGTTGGTAGCGAAAATCGGAGGCGAGAAAAACGGCTGGAATCGTCAAAATCAACAGCGGGAGATCCGTCCATTCAATTAAGATACCGACTGTTATGAATAGAAACATGTTCCAATACCAGCGTGTACCGAGCCATTCGACGTCCCGGTACGCGAGGGCAAGTTTTTGTAGGCGTTCTTCACGAGCCGTTTGCATAGTACCTTCTCCTTTAGCGAGCTTGATGAATTTCTTTTTCCGTCACATACGTTGGATCGATCTTTCGTGAGACGAACTCTAGCGTTTTTCGACAAATCCAGTAGAACGGGATGACGACGATGACGAGTCCGATCAAGAAGGACATGTGCGGGCGATCGGCTGCCCAGACAATCAAACCGGCAAGCGCTCCGTATTGTAAGATCCCGATCAAGACATGCACCTGATAGAGCCGTTTTGCTGATGCCTTTGATGTATATTCCGCGACAAGCGCGAACCGCTTGCGTTGTACGAGCATGTCATAGCCAAAATACAATAATGGGACGATCATCGCATAAACTGGCATCTCAAGTGTGTTACTGAGTGCTAAGAATGCCGCAAGCATGACCCACATGCCGGTCTTTGTCTTTTGGTGCATCTCTTCGTATAACGTCGCTAATGCTTCCGTTTGTGTATGTACGTGTTCCATGATCTCCCACCTCTCTATACTGTCATATACTTACATTTTACTGTATCGGTTTCACCTGTAGTGCGATTTTTCAAAAAAAAGATGTCTTGTCGCTTCGGACAAGACATCTTTCATTAGAGACTATGCACTGACCTGGATGATCAGATAGATGACACTATAAGCAACGATCGCGAGCGGTATCAACGCGACACCGATTAGCCAGCCATTTTTGTCACGGATACCGAGATATAAGACGAGACACCCCACGATGAAGGCGATTAATGTCGTAAACGGATTCATGGTCGTTCCCCCTCTAATTGTTTCTGCTCTTAAATTTCCCCCTCCACTCGTCTCATAAACCCTTCAAGGCGCTTCGACACACAACGAAAAGCCAGACGGATTTCCGCCTGGCTTATTCATTGTTAACTTATTTTTTCGTGATGACGACTGTTTTCGTAACGACGTGTCCACCCAGATCCTTCAGTTTCAAGTTGTACGTGTTTTTTCCTTTTTTGAGCGTCACTTTTTTCGTGATCGTCTTTTTGAAGGCTTTCATGACGTACGGTTCTTTGAACGTCCGGCGGTATTCCGCGCTACCATTGAAGTCGAAGCGTAATTCGCTGTAGTTATCGCGAAGTACGATCTTCATCTCAGCTGTTTTTGTTTTACTTGAGACGGTTTTTGGTGCTGTGACGCGAATCGTTGGTAATTCTGTGTCGATGATGACTTGACGGTTGAACGCCACACGATTCCCTTTTCCATCGTATGCTTCGACCTTGAATAACTTGACGCCATCCGTCGTGTACGTCACGTCATGGCTGAACGCATAGTTTTGTTGGGCAGCATCAAAACGTAGTTTAACGGCTTTGCCGTTGATCTTAAACGATTTGATACCTGACTCATCAGAGACATGACCCGCAATGTTGATGACTTTTGATGTTGCAAGACCAAGAGCGACCGGTGTATCGATTTGAACATTTGGTACGGCTTTATCGACGCCTGTCGTGTTGACGTCTTTTTTCACACTGTTTCCAGCATAGTCTTTGACGACGAAGGCAATCTTCGCGCGCTCCGGCAGATCCGTCAACGTGTACGCTTTTTCTGTTGCGGCAAGTGGTTGCTTTAAGACACTTTTGCCATTGACGAGGATATCGTATGACGCAACTCCTGTTCCTTGGTCGCCTGCTGTCCATGAAAGTGTTGATTTCGCAGCATCCCATTTCACAGTAGCTGCTGGCTTTTTCGTATCGACATAGACTGGGAAGAGATTCGTCTGCCATTTTGCGTTCGGATAATCGATCACCGATTTGACTTTGTAGTAGTAAAGACCATCTTTGACCGGTTTCCCGTTGATCGTTCCGTCCCAAGCAGCGCTTGTGACTGGTGTGTAGCCGTCCTCTGAACCGCTATCATAGTAGTTCTTGACGACGTCCGTTTGCATATCAAGCTTCTGAAGTGTTGTTTTATTCCGGTCAAGAATCGAATACTCGACTTTTTTCGCATTGCGAAGGAATGAGATGATCGGGAAAGCTTCATCTGCGCTACCGTCGTTGTTCGGTGAGAACGAGACTTTGTTCGCGACAACTTTTCCAGCGGCATTCGTACCAAGGAATTCGAAATCATCCTTCACTTCAGTCGCTAGACCTGTCAATCCGTAGAACGTGTTGTTTTTATCGTACAATGGTGCATCTAAAATCGGAGCTTGATCCCATTTTCCTTTGAATCCAACATAAGGAACTGTCAGTTCTGGATTTTTGCTCTTCGTATCGATCAGACGGACGAATCCTTCGACGAAGTAGCCGTTTTTAAAGACTTGTTCAAGCGGAAGCTCGTTCGCCCAGTCAGTTGTGTTCTTCAAATCGACTGACACGCTGACTTTCGTTGAGCTCTTCGGATTAATCGAGACTGAACTCGCTTTCTTCGAGCCGACTGCAAATGAGATCGGGTATGTGCCTGTGTTGGCATCTACCGTACCGATCGTTCCTTTTTTGAAGATTCCATTTGCTTCAAGGAAGTTCGATCCTTTTGCACCGAGATCTGATTGAACCGTTCCCGCTAGCTTATACGTCACTTTTTCATTGCTGTAGTTTTTTAAATCAAGCGTGAATGTGAACTTCTCGCCGACTTCCTTCAAGGATGCCTTGCCTTCACCTGACTTTGTCTCTGTGATGACGACTGGTGTCTTCATCGCAGCACGAAGATCCATCAGTCCAGCTCCCTCACGACGTGGGGAGTAGAAGTTGCCTGTTTTCAATTGTGCGTTGTATTTTCCTTGATCGAGTTGCGGACGCGATGTATTCATCAAGATGTTTTTGGCGAGTTTAACGCGTGTTGCACCAGTGACTTTGAAGTCCTTCGCAATCCGTTGCATGACGAGTGCTGTTCCACCAGCGACGTGTGGTGCTGCCATCGATGTACCGCTCATGACGCCATACTCGTTATCATTAAGCGTCGAATAGATTTTCCCACCTGGTGCCGTGATTTCCGGCTTGAAGTCAAGGCTTGGCGTGACACCCCATGACGTGAAGTCAGACATTTGTCCTGCGACCGGGTTATCGGTTGAGACCGCTTTTCCGTCAAATGTCACTGCGATTGCCTTGCCTTCTTTTGCTTTTGCTTCGAGATCATTCCCGTCCGCGATGCTAAGCGTCACGAGTGGAATCGTCGGATTGTTGAGCGCCATGCTGACGTAATCCCCATGATCGACTTTACCACGGACGATGACACCTGCTGCGCCTTGCTTCTCAGCTTCTGCTTGAATCATGCTGTAGTTAAAATCACCTGTCCGCACGACGAAGACGACTTTCCCTTTGACGTCTTTACCTTCATAGTTCGAAGCTTGACCGTCACCGACATACACGACATCCTTCTTCTCTTTATCGAAGACGGCAATCGGATTCGGCGAATCTTGTTTTTGGTATGCCAAATAACCGGCATCCTGACCGTCGATCGTCAGCGCCATGCCTTCAAGCGTCAATTTCGTATTTTCGAGTGACGCGACTTGGAGCGCCTGGCTCGTCAATCCTGGTGCACCAACGACACCGATATCCGGGTTTGCTGTATATGGATTACCCGCACCATGACCTGCAAACGCCGAGTTACCAGCAGAGATCGCACACAAGATACCGTTGTTCATCGCGTTGACGATCGCGCGTTGCTCCGGATCATCTGCATTGACGAACGATGCCGTCGAACCCAGGCTCATGTTGATGACGTCCGCTCCAAGTGCGATGGCATCATCGATTGCTTTGATGTAGATATCACTAAATGTCGATGGCATCCCTGGATCGTTACCGAAGACCTTCATCGCAAGGAGCTGTGTTTCTGGAGCGACCCCTTTAATGCCGCCGTTCGCTTCATCCCCGTTTGCTCCGACCGTACCTGCGACGTGCATCCCGTGCATCGATGCCCCCGCACCTAAGTCACGGATTTCGCTGTCGTGATCGGCATAGTTATAGCCGTACGGTACTTTTTCCGTGAAGTACTTTCCTTTTAAGCCTTTTGTTTCTTTCGCACTCTCGACCTTCGAAGAGGTTAAATCCACCTTTGTCTCTGGACTCAAGACCATGTCCTTGTGCGATGGATCAATCCCCGTATCGATGACCGCGACGACGGTTCCTTCCCCTTTGAAGCCATAGTCCTGCCACGTTTCCTTCGCATTGACCATGTCCTTGCTGTACAGCATGTCTGGCTTGGCACCTTTATCGACGGTTGGGCGCGCATATTCGTGCGCGATATGTACACTTTTGACTCCGTCGAGTTGTTTGATATCTTCGATGTCACCGAACTTCACTTCACCACTGAATCCGTTGATGACGGTTGTGAAGCTTTCTTTATATGTAACAGGAATCGCCTTTTTAGCGATAGCTGACTTGACTGATTTTTGGACGCTGACGAGTCGATCCTTGATCGATTCCTTTTCGGCATTACTCAATGTGCTATACCGCTTGTTTTGAGCTTGGGCGATTTGAATCGCCGGTTTTTGTTCCATCTCAATGACGACTCGGACTTTATCCGATTGTTTGTAGTTCTTTTCTTGCCCCGATTTCTTCAGTGAGAGCGCCTGCGGTTTTTGACCCGTCTCTTTGTCTTGCGAGGACAGTGCACCTTGCGCACTGACTAGATTGGAAGACGTCATTAAGACGGCTGCCATAAGTGCAATCTTCTTCTTCATGCGTTCGTTTCCCCTTTTCTGTAAAACCATAGTAGTAATACTAATAAAACAGTTTAAAGAAAATTCTGTATTTTTAGTTTAATGAAGTTAATGGAAATAAACAATTTATATTTGTCTATTTTTTTAATTTATTTCTTTTTGGTGACATTTTATATTTGGAAGGAATTTAACTGGGAACATAAAAAAACTCCTCGAGCACTCGAGGAGTTGAACGTATGCACTTGGTGGAGACTATCGGGATCGAACCGACGACCTTTTGGCTGCCAGCCAAACGCTCTCCCAGCTGAGCTAAGCCCCCATGAATTATCTTTAGTATACGCATCGCTAACTGCTTTATCAATATAAACATAACGCTTTCATAAAAAAGAATTCCTCCCGAAATTGCTGGAAGGAATTCACGATTCATTTATTCAATTCACGCATCAAATCCGCCTGTCGTTCAAGCTCTGCCTGTTGCTCGAGGATCAAGACCTTTTTATACGTCCGCGCAGAAATCAAGATACTGATTTCATAGAGAACGAACAACGGCACTGAGATCATCAAGTGTGACGTCACGTCCGGCGGTGCGATCAATGCCGCAACGACGAACAGCGCGAAATACGCATATTTCCGATTCTTTCGCATGAAATATGGCGTCACAAGACCAAGACGTGTCAGGAACATCGTCACGACCGGCAATTGGAAGAGAAGACCAAACGGCATCGTCAACCGGATCAAGAAACTGAAGTAGTTTTCGACCCCGATGACTTGCTCGATCCCCAATTCTTTCCCGAGATCCGTTGAGACTTCGAGCAAGAAAGGAAGCAACCAGAAATACGAGAAGGCTACACCAGCCAAAAATAGAAAGAAGATGACTGGAATATATGTCAGTGTTGCTTTTTGTTCCTTTTCATAAAGCCCTGGTCGGACGAATGCCCACAGTTGATACATCCAGAACGGTGACGCTAAAATCAGCGCGATGATGAACGCAAGATTCAAATACAACATTAAAGGATCGGCGACGTTGAAGGCATTTAATCCGATACCGAGCTCTTTTAAGTCCGCTTGCAGAAAACGGACGAGCGGTCGGACGAGCGGAAATGCGACAGCGAACAGGACGACGACGATGAGGAGCGACCAGACAATCCGCTTACGCAGTTCGTCTAGGTGCGACGTCATGCTTTGTTCTTGATCAACCGTCATGATTCAATCACTTCTCTTTCGGTTCGTCCTTTTTATCGTCGTCCATGATGCCGTTCGTGGCATTCTTGAACTCTTTCAATGTTTGACCGGCAGCACGACCGAATTCCGGTAACTTCTTCGGTCCGAAGATGATCAACGCGACGACAGCAATTAATCCGATACTCGCAGGTCCGATACCTAACGTGAGCGGGATAAGGTTTTCCATTATGATTTCACTCCTTCAGCTGATTGCGAATAATGCTTCATGAAATAAACTAACGACTGCAACTCGATCGATAAATCGATGTGATGAACCCGAACGCTCGCTGGCACGTTCAACCGTGCAGGCGTGAAGTTCAGAATGCCTGTCACACCATACTCGACTAACTCATCCGCTACTGACTGTGCGAACTGGGATGGAACCGTCAAGATGGCGACATCGACCTGATTCGCTTCGATTTGTTCTTTCATGTCCGAAACATGATAGATTGGAACGTCATGCGTCGTTGTTCCGACCTTCTCTTCGTCCGCATCAAACGCAACGACTATCCGAGTACTATTATTCTTTAAAAAGTTATAATTTGCAAACGCTGTTCCGAGATGACCGACCCCGATCAAGGCGACATTCGTCACCTCATCTTGATTCAAGGTTTTCCGGAAAAACGTTAAGAGATGTTGAACGTTATATCCATACCCCTTCTTCCCTAGCGCCCCAAAGTAGGAAAAATCGCGACGAATCGTTGCTGAATCAACCTTCACCGCCTCGCTTAACTCAGCAGAAGAGACGCGGAGCTTACCTGAATTGTATAAACTTTGGATGAAACGATAATATAGCGGCAACCGTTTTGCTGTCGCTTGTGGAATTTTTGTGTCTGGTCCATTCATCCTGCAGTTCCCCCTTCGGCCACATCCATCGTGGCACCCAAATCTTTGCAAAAAGCTTTCTACTCTCCTTGATTGTAAACCACTTCACATAGAGTCACAAATAATATATTCCGCAGGACCTCGCGCTTTTGTTCGTGATAGACTAAAGGGTGGAAGGATGGATGGAAATGATACTCTTACAAGTCAACCAACTCTCGAAATCATTCGGCGTCGAGCCGATTTTAGAAAATATCAAACTAGAAGTACAGGAGCGCGACCGAATTGCGCTCGTCGGTCGAAATGGTGCCGGTAAATCAACCTTGCTCAAAATCATCGCTGGTGAACTCAGTCATGACTCGGGCGATATCATGAAAGGTAAAGATGTCAAAATCGGCTATCTCGCGCAAGACAGTGGTCTCGAATCGAATGAGACGATCTGGAACGAGATGCTGACCGTCTTTGAACATCTGCAAGAACAAGAACGGACACTGCGCCGAATGGAAATCGAGATGGGCATGGAGCACATCTTGAACGACCCGGTCGCTTACGATCGACTTCTGAAGACGTACGATCAAGCGCAACATGACTTCTCAGAAGCAGGTGGTTATCAGTTTGAAGCGAATATTCGCTCCGTCCTGCACGGCATGCGCTTTTATCCAGACGATTACTCACGCCGGATCCAGACATTGTCCGGGGGTCAACGGACACGGCTCGCCTTAGCGAAGATGCTCCTGCAAGCACCAGAGCTTCTCATTCTCGATGAGCCGACGAACCACCTGGATATCGATACGCTCGCTTGGCTTGAAAGTTACCTCGGTGGTTATCGTGGTGCCGTTCTGATCGTCTCGCACGATCGGTACTTCCTCGATCAAGTCGTCAATGTCGTCTATGAGCTCTCACGTAATGTCTGTCGTAAGTTCACGGGGAACTATACGAAGTACCTGGAGCAAAAAGCGGCATTGTACGATCAAGAAATGAAACAGTTCGAACAGCAGCAAGAAGAAATCGCAAAGATGCAGGACTTCATTCAACGAAACATCGCTCGGGCGACGACGACAAAGCGTGCTCAAAGCGTTCGAAAACGGCTCGAGAAGGTCGACCGGCTCGATCGACCAGATGGAGATGAACGCAGTACGGTCCTCTCCTTCCCAATCGAAAAACAGAGCGGGAATGACGTTCTTCAAGTCAATCAACTGGCGATCGGTTACGAAGAAGCTGTCTCAAAAGACATCACGTTCCGCTTGCAACGCGGCGAATCACTGGCACTCGTCGGACCGAACGGAATCGGGAAGTCGACGCTCTTAAAAGTCCTCGTCGGTCGTTTACGTCCTCTCTTCGGTGATTTCCGTTTCGGCACCGGCGTCTCGATCGGGTATTACGATCAAGAGCAAGCGGAACTCAATGACCGGAACCGTGTCATCGATGAGATTTGGAACGAATGGCCACTGATGCGCGAACAAGAAGTCCGTTCTGTGCTCGGACAATTCCTGTTCAGCGGCGACGATGTCTTCAAAATCGTTCATGAATTGTCTGGTGGCGAACGCGGACGTCTCGCGCTCGCAAAACTGAAACTCCGGAAGACGAACGTCCTCATCCTTGACGAGCCAACGAACCACTTGGATCTGGATTCGAAGATGGTCCTTGAGAACGCTCTCGTCGACTATGAAGGTACGCTACTCTTCGTCTCCCATGACCGCTACTTCATCGATCGGATCGCGACACGCGTCATCGAGATGAGTGAAGCTGGTGTGACAGAATACCTCGGCGATTATTCGTACTACACAGAGAAGAAGGCCGAACAAGAAGAAATCGCTCGCCTTGAAGCCGAAGAGGCAAAAGCTGCAAAAGTCACGGCATCGAAGACGATCGACAAAGAAGCACAGAAAGAAGAAAAAAAACGCCGTCAGCAAATCGAACAACTCGAACAAGATATTGAACGGCTCGAACAGCGTTCAGCGGAAATCGAACAGTTGCTTTGCGAACCGGAAGTCTTTAATGATATTCCAAAAGCGACAGCGTTATCTGCGGAACGGGACCAGATCGATGTCGATCTACTCGAATTGATGGAACGATGGGAGAACCAACACTGATGCGGACGAAAAGCTTTTTCATTAACTTGATTCAAGGACTGCTATCCGGCATCCTTTATTTCGTACCGATGTATGCGGACTACGTGTCGACCTTCATCCGGCCGGATGCCTTTAATGCTGCGCTTCCTTTGTTTCTCCTGATTTCTTGTATGATTGGTCTCGTCATCCAGACATGGAGCGGTCTTTTCGTCAGTTTACTCTCGGGATTATGCTGTACGCTCCTGACGACACAACTATTCGTCGAACTCACTGACCCGTTGATCCTATCGTATTACGGTAGTGTCTCACCGCTCACCGCTTTCTTGATCAGCTGTGTCGGCATTTGGGCACTCGCAATCGTCTTTTATTTGCTCGATGGTTATCAGTATAGTAAACGTCACGGTCTCGAAGGTTCTTCGAACGAAATCGATTCACAACCTTGAAGTCCGATTGATGAACTAGATGCGCGATATGAAAAAAGGAGTGGAGATTCCGGTAGCTAGACCGGTCTCTCCACTCCTTTTTATTTGAATCGAAACGTTCGTCGTCAACATGGATCGTACAGTGAATCAAGCATTCACACTTCTATCATTTTGTCGGTCGAGCAATCGTAAACGTCTTCCCGATCGTCGCATAATCATTTCCCGCTAAACGAGCGACAGCCTTCAATCCTGCCGCATCGATCCGGAACGACTCTACGAGTTCATCCGCGACGTGATAGCGCAGTACTTCCCCGATCAAAAGATCGGCACCTTCTAGCTCGACATGCTGCGTCAAGCGCATCTCGAACCGGATTTTCGCTTCCGCGATTCCGGGCACGTCGATTGCGTCGCTATCGACGAGCGTTAAATCCGTCCGTTCGAGTTCACTTTCACCGTAAGCGAGTGGCGCAGCCGTCTCATTGACAGCGTCGACGATTTCTTCGCTGACGATATGGATGACATAGCTTTGTTTTGCTAGGATATTACGTGCCGTATCCTTTTGTCCCTGATCCGTCCGTTGTACGGCAATCACCAGTTGTGGCGGACTACTTGATGCGACCGTAAAGAAGGAAAAGGGGGCGGCGTTGACCGTCCCGTCTTCCCCTAGCGTCGTCACGAAGGCAATCGGACGCGGAATGATGCTTCCGATCAGTAATTTATAATTGTCTTTTGCGCTAAGCGTTGATGCCTCGAACTTCATGAATGACCCACCTTTTTCCTCACCCGATGAGTGCAGCGAGTGAATAGTCTCCAGCACCGATCATCGCCACTCCAAGGGCGATAACGATCAATGCCATGTTGTATTCGTACCCGTTCTGCGTCACCCAGTAACCATTCGCACCGTGTACTTTAACGATCGCGATAAGCATCGAACCGATGATGAGGATTGCAGCGATCCAGAGGAATACCCCGCCTGCAAACAATAGTCCACCGATTAATTCAGCAAGACCCGCTGTAATTGCGAGTGCCTTCCCTGGCTTCATGCCAATTGATTCGAACCAACCGCCTGTTCCAGCGATGCCGTGTCCACCAAACCAACCAAATAATTTTTGTGTACCGTGTGCAGCAAATGTTAAACCGATGATTAAACGAATGATTAAAAGTCCTGTATCCATCATTTCTCTCTTCTCCTTTTACCTAATGTTTTTAAGTTACTTTAAGTAACTCGATAAACAGACTATATCTTATCACTTACTAAAAGTAAATAGATTTGTTTTAGTTCTTTTTGTTACATTAAGTAAAATGATTCGATTTTTTTAGCAGAAGCGGGTATACTACAATTATAGAAAGGATGAGTGCTGATGGAAGAAGTCGCAATCCAAACGGCTCTTTGTCCCAAAGTCGAACATGCCTTTGAAATCTTAGGTAAGAAATGGACAGGTCTGATTTTACGTCACTTGTTGACGAAGACATGTCGTTTCAATGAGATTCAAGATGCCATCCCCGAATTATCAGGTCGCATGCTCACGGAACGTATGAAGGAGCTCGAAGCGGAAGGCATCGTCATCCGGACTGTCATTCCCGATCGTCCGATTAAGATTCAATACAGTTTGACCGACAAAGGGCGTCAACTCGAACCGGTCATTCGTTCCATTGAGGAATGGGCCGAACTACAAGACTAATGTATGAAAAAGCATCTTCTTCGGAAGGTGTTTTTTTATATGATCTTTTGACATTGATAATCATTATCAATTAAAGTAAGGAAGTACAGCGAAAGGAGGAACATGCATGCAGATTGCAATTGGATTCGTCAGCATGTCCGGTAATACGGAAGATATCGTCTCAATCATTCAACGTGAGCTCGAGCAACACGATGTCAACGTGACGATTACAGAACTGGATCAATTCGTCGGGGAGGATCTATCACGTTTTGATGGTCTATTACTCGGCTCATATACATGGGGAGACGGTGATTTACCGTATGAAGCAGAAGATTTCGTCGAGGAGCTACGGGAACAATTTTTAGACGGGATGCCGGCTGCTGCTTTTGGCTCGGGTGATCTTGATTATCCGAAGTACTGCGCAGCCGTTGATTTGATTGAAGACGCATTAAAAGAAGCTGGGGCGACCATCGTCACGGATGGCTTGAAGATTGAGTTTGATCCGAACACACCGGAGAAACAAGCCGCTTGTCGCGCGTTCGCACAGACGTTTCATCGCTTTTTGCAGCAGGTGCATTCATAAGTATCGTTTGAATCCGTCATGTAAGGGAATTCTTAAAACAGACTCTATGAAAGTGAGATGAATGTTTTTATGACGATTCAAGCACTCGTCTTTGACGTCTACGGTACATTATTCGATGTCCATTCCGTCAAAGAGCAAGCAGAGGAGCTGTATCCGGGACACGGAGAAGCGATCAGTAAACGCTGGCGAGAGAAACAACTGGAGTACTCCTTCTTGCGACAATTGAACGGACAATATGTGCCGTTCAGCCAAGTGACACAAGATGCCCTCCGTTATACGTTACTCGAACTGAAGCTCCATGTGACCGAGGAACAAATCACGACTTTAATGGAGACGTACCTGACACTTGATGTGTACCCAGAAGTTAGCTCTGTTCTCGAGACGATGGCGCATAAGCGTTTGGTCGTCTTCTCGAATGGTTCCCATGATATGCTCGATCCGTTGATCGAACAGTCAGGTTTAGCCGATCGGTTCGAACATCTCGTCAGTGTTGATGACATCAAACACTATAAACCAGCACCTGCTTCTTATATGCATGCGTTGAACACACTCGGTTTAAAACGCGAGGAGATCCTCTTCATGTCCTCGAACGGTTGGGACATCACCGGGGCAAAGAGTTTCGGCTTCAAAACGGCATGGATCAATCGAAACGGACTTCCGGTCGAAGAATTAAATCTTGATCCGGATCGCATCTATGATGACTTGACCGGTATCACTGAATGGCAATGAACGAACAACAGCGGATTCCTTTTTAGGAATCCGCTGTTTTAATGGATTAGTAATTGGAAAGACGTGAGTAGCCCTTCTTGAATAGATCGAGTTTCAGCCCGCCCTCTTTTTCGATGAAGAAGAGGTACTCGTTTTGATCCGTATCTTTATAAAAGACCTTAAATAACGTCACAGTCCGTTTTTTATTGTTTTCAACAGCTGTCACCTCGTGCTTCGAGATCACTTCTGCTTGGACTTGTTCCGCATCCATCTTTTGAATCATCGGTTCGAATGACTTCTTCTCTTGATTCGTCACTGGTGTTCCGGGAGCAACCATGAAATAATCATCACTCGCCTTGTTCGTTAAACCATACTTCCGATCGACGATGACGACGTTACTGAGCTTCCCATTGATTGTCTGATCAAAAGCATATAACTTTTGAATCCGGGTTTTTTCCCCTTCTGCTCGTCCGATTTCGTAAAGTGGACGTTGTTTCGTGTTCGTCTCGACCGCTTTCTTATCGGGTACGAGTTCTTCCTTATAGGCGACTTGGTATGCGTTGACGATTTCTCGGACCTGAAGCCCGATCGCGACGATGACCAGTACCGCTAACAATGCGATGATGACTTTTTTCATTCCATTTCCCCCAAGTTGTTCGGATTCCTTACTTTAAATCTAGCCCAGGTTCTGCATTCATGGCAAGTGTCGAATAGCGTAACGCGCGATATGGATGGATCGCAGCCGCTCCAATCATCGCTGCATTGTCTCCACAGAGGTGCATCGGCGGAATGACGAGATCGATTCCTTCCTTCGCACATGCTGCTTCGAGACCGTTACGCAATCCTTTATTAGCGGCGACGCCACCAGCAAGCAGCAATTGGCGTCCCCCTTTATCCTTCACGGCACGGATCGCCTTCGTCACGAGGACTTCGACGACGCTCGCTTGGAAACTCGCAGCTAAATCTTCCGGGATGATCACTTCTCCCCGTTGCTCAGCGTTATGCACGGCATTGATGACCGCTGACTTCAAACCGCTGAAGCTAAAGTCATACGAGTCCTTCTCGAGCCAGACGCGTGGAAAATGGAACGTATCCTGCCCCGTCTGTGCCAACTGGTCGATCCGTGGACCACCTGGATACGGTAACTTCAATGTTCGAGCGACTTTATCATAGGCTTCCCCTGCTGCATCATCTCGTGTTTCACCGATGACTTCATATACACCGTCTTCTGGCATGTAAATCAGTTCCGTATGCCCACCTGATGCAATCAAACAGACGAGCGGGAACGTTAACTCTTGTACGAGACGATTCGCGTAGATATGACCTGCGATATGATGAACACCGATCAAAGGCTTATTATGTGCAAAAGCAAGTGTCTTTGCCGCACTGACACCAACGAGTAATGCCCCGACAAGTCCTGGTCCTTCGGTAACGGCAATCGCATCGATATCGTCGATCGTGACGTTTGCTTCCGTCAAGGCATCATCGATGACGTATGTGATCCGTTCGACATGATGTCGTGATGCCACTTCAGGCACGACTCCACCGAATCGTTTATGACTTTCAATTTGAGACGAGACGACATTCGATAAGACGTTGGTTCCTCCACGAACGACGGCAGCCGCCGTTTCGTCGCAACTCGATTCGATTGCTAGAATCAATGGTTGTGTCATAAGTCTTCTCCCTCCAGCTCTAGCCAATAGATGGCAGCATCTTCATTGTTGTCCTGATAATATCGTTTTCGGATACCAACATAGTGAAATCCGAGTTTTTCATATAAGGTTCGCGCCGGTGTGTTCGAGACACGTACTTCAAGTGTCATCGCTCGTAAATCGAGTGCATGACCGACCGCGATCAATGCCGTTAGCAAGTCTTCCCCAAGTCCTTGTCCGCGGTGCGACTGCTTGACGGCAATATTCGTAATATGTCCTTCATCCGCAATATGCCACAGACCAGCAAACCCGACGATACCCTCTTGATCGGCAACGACATAATAGGCATTCGGATTTTGTGTCATTTCTGCTTCGAAGGCATCCAGTGTCCACGGTGTCGCAAACGATTCGAGTTCGACGGCGTGAACACCTGCAGCATCGTTTACGGTCATGCGACGAATCCCCTTACTCATGACGCTGTGCCTCGATCCATTTCGCTTCTGCTTCAGCCAGACGCAGATAACGTGGCTCAAACGCATGCGCTTCGACTGTCTCGCGTGTTGCACCGAGTAAGGCGAGCACTCCGGCACGCGGCGTCCGAAACGCAGGAGCCGCCTTTTCAAATGGTTGAAGAAGTTCTTCAAACGTATCGACGTCTCCTGTGACGAGCGTATCTGACGTTAACGTCCTCACAAAAGAGGCGATTTCGACATGTTGTTCTTCACCGATTCGTTCCCCGGCGTCGTATACTCCGACAAAACCTGATCCGCGTCGTGCATCTTGAATCGCTGCAACACGTCCCGTATGACCTGTCGAAGCCGCCATCAACTCAAGTGTCGAGACCGCAACCAGTTCGATACCGAGTGTATAGGCAAGCGTCTTCGCTGTTGTCGCACCAATCCGTAATCCTGTATAAGAACCAGGACCGTCAGCAACGACGACGCGTGTCAGTTGGGATGGTGTCCACTTCGCTTCCGCCATCAAACGCTCAAGTAACGGCATGAGTTTTGTCGCATGATTCAAAGACGTGACGTAAGAAGCTTCTGCTACGATCTGTTTTCCGTCTGAAAGAGCGACCGATAATTGTTTCGTCGATGTATCAATAGCTACGATTTTCATGATCTCAATCCCTCACATAATGTAATGTATCGTTCTCCGATCGGTGTTAGCTCAAAACGGCGGCTATCGTCACCCGTTCGTGTAATCGTGATTGCCAACCGTTCCGGTGGAAGGCTGTCCGCAATTAATTCAGACCACTCGACGACGGCGACGCCTTCACCATTCAAATATTCTTCAAGTCCGATATCATCACCGGAACCTTCCAGGCGATAAACATCCATATGATAGAGAGGGAGACGTCCCGTATAGACTTTCATGATCGTAAAGGTAGGGCTATTGACATGACGCGTCACACCTAATCCTTTCGCAAAGCTTTGAGTAAAGGTCGTTTTCCCAGCACCTAAATCTCCGTCAAGCGTAATGACCATCCCTGCTTCAGCACGTCGTCCGAGTTCAAGAGCTAAGGCAGTCGTTTCTTCCAAGCTATTCATTTCCAGTTCTATCATACGATGTCTCCTCCTTTAATACGTACTGTTCGTCCTTCTCTATTGTACCGGACGAAAAAGGCAAAAAAAAATACGAAACGCTGAACGTTTCGTAGTAAAGTTGAAGTTAAGTTTAAAATTGGTTGCGGGGGCCGGATTTGAACCGACGACCTTTGGGTTATGAGCCCAACGAGCTACCAGACTGCTCCACCCCGCGACGATAAACGTTTCGGATTTGATTATTTAAAAATTGGTTGCGGGGGCCGGATTTGAACCGACGACCTTTGGGTTATGAGCCCAACGAGCTACCAGACTGCTCCACCCCGCGATGATATAACGTTTCGACAGATATTAATATAACATGTGTCTTTTAAATTGGCAAGTCTTTTTGCCTCATTTCTTTTTACTAACTGTCATAATGAATATTCTTCTATACTGATACGAAAGGAGTGAACAGATGGGATACTTATTAGATTTACGAAAAATCGTAGGAAATCGACCGTTGATCAGCGTAGGCGCGACCGTACTCGTCATGAATCCACAATTTGAACTGCTATTTCAATATCGTTCGGATACGCACAGTTGGGGGTTCCCCGGTGGTTCAATGGAACCGGGTGAGACACTTGAAGAAGTCGCGATGCGTGAGTTGCAGGAAGAAACCGGACTTCAAGCACAAAGCGTTCAACTGCTAGACGTCTTTTCTGGTCCTGATTACTTCTTCCGTTATCCAAATGGTGACCAAACCTACAGTGTGATTCATCTCTTTCAAGCAAAAGACGTATCCGGTACATTACAAATGACAGATGGAGAGAGTCTCGACTTACAATATTTCTCCTTAAATCAATTACCAGCACCTCTTGAAGCGCGTGCTGCAGCGCTATTACGTCAAATCAAGTCTCGCCCTCTTGACACAACACCTTCTTTTTAATCTAGATGCTTGTCTTAAAACTGACTTGATGACGGATTGACGTTCACTTGTCAGTTTTTCTATTTCTTTTGGGACTACACACAAAAAAACCGACCTGCAATCTGCAGA